>JBEBXH010000102.1:0-17704 GCA_040391785.1 Victivallis vadensis | reverse complement strand
ATTCTCTGCAAGGGTTATTGACAAATTTTCCATGGGCTGTATAATTAATTACTTACGGGCTTGCATTATCAATCATTAACAGGAATCAAGTATGAGTAAACTGTTATTGCCGTTCGAGTGGCAATTGCTTGGCGGAACCTCGAAAAATGTCGTCGGCAACTGGCAACGGGAAGAGCATTTCCTGCCGCAAACCGAATCGTGGGAAGATTACGACACCACAGTCTTCCCGACCTCGATCATTCGCCTGAAGGGTGCAACCCGTTATTATTATTCCATATGCCCCTGGAACCAATCGGAGGCAGACAGCGCCAATATGGTACTGGCGGAAGACGGCGGCGGCCAGCTGAAAAAATATTTGCTCTCCAAGGCCCCGGCCGCTTATTTCTCCCTGACCGGAATGCCGAAGAACAGCCGCCCGATTCAACCGGTGGTTATCCGGTTGGCGGACGATGACTGGCGGATGTATTTCTGGATTCACGGCGGCACTCCTCATATGTGCCGTTTCCTTATGGCGCAAAGCTCAAACGGCCTGAACTGGCAGGTGACGGGTGAGCCGCTGCTCTATCATTTCCCGAATGACGCGGAATCAGTGAGCAAGCCCCGGCAGGCCTCGAACGACGCGACCACCGTCTATCGCCGCCACGACGGCACCTATGAATTCTATTCGGCTGCCAAAACCTTCGTCAAACCGGGCTCGCCGCATTATATCGAAAAAGACCATGCCGGCGGCTGCATCCGGATCCTCCAGCGCTGGACCAGCGCGGACGGCCAAAACCTGAGCGATCCCGAGGTTATTCTGGCGCCCGACGCACAGGACCCGCCGGACCTGCAATTTTATTATCTCTCTTGCCTGGAAATCAAAAATTACCGCTTCGGCTTTGTCGGGCGCTACCGTGCGGATGAACAGCGCACCTATCTGGAACTGGTCTATTCGGCCAACGGTTCGCATTGGGAACGCCCGTTCCGTGACAGCTGTTTCCCACTCCAGAGCCCGGAGGAAGCGTTCGGAATCTACGCCGCGGCAAGCATTTGCACGGACGGCGAAACCATCTATATGCCCTATTCCGCCGTTAATGTCTCGCACAATCAGAGCGAACACACGGAGGAGCGCCCCAAAAGACGGAACCGCCTGGCGACCATCCCCATGCCTCAGCTTTTCGGGCGTCAAGCGAGCGGAGGGGCGCTGCTTTCTCCGCCGTGGCGGATTCTGGAGAAATCGCAGACTTTATTCTTCAATCCGTCAGATAAACCCAAGCTCGAAATTCTGGATTCCTTCGGCGAAGAAGTTTTGTTGTCACTTGAAATTCAACCCGATGAAAACGGTAAATTCCAGTTGGGATATCTGGATGATTTGCTCAATCGGGTGGTGCGCTTCAAGCTTAGCGGAGACTTCACGCTTTACATTATGGAATTATAAAATTCACAAATCCTGTTGAATTCCCTTTCGGATGGTATTATCTTATGCCAACTGATACCGGTTTACAATCCAAAGATTCAGTAAATGCCGCCGGAATTGTGAGGCACAAGGCCAAGGCTGTTACGAGCTTTGGATTGTAAATCGGTATATAAACCGAAAGGGAATTTTTATGAGTGATATTCTTTACTGCTGCAAACTCGACGACAACAGCGGCAATATCGACCTGGCCGATGAACTTCTCACCGCGCTCGGCTTCAACTTCAGCACCTGGGAGGACCGCGAGGCCCAGACCACTTACCATACGTTTTATTTCGATACCCCCGAAGAAGCGGATTCCGCCCGCCGGGCCCTCGAAGAAAACCGCAGCCTCTGGGAAGAATGCGGCTGGTATCCCGGCGCCATCGAATGCTTCGAAATCAAACGTGAAGACTGGGCCGAAGCATGGAAAAAGTTTTTCAACATCCAGCACGTGACCGACCGCCTGGTCATCCGCCCGAGCTGGCTCGAATACACCCCGAAGCACGGCCAGGTGGTGGTCGACCTCGACCCCGGCATGAGTTTCGGTACCGGACAGCACGCGACCACGTCGTTCTGTCTGCGCATGATCGACCGCATGGCCGGACAACCCGGCATGAACTCATTTCTCGACGCCGGCAGCGGCTCCGGCATTCTCTCGATCGCCGCGAAAAAGCTGGGATTCACCCCGGTGGAAGCCTTTGACAACGACCCCGAAGCCACCCGCATCGCCATCGAAAACGCCGAAAAGAACGGCTTCACCCGCAGCGACATCGAATACCAGACCGCCGACCTGACGCAGTTCAACCGCGTGGCCAAAACCTACGACCTGGTGGCCGCGAACATCCTCGGCCGCGTCTTGCTGGCGCACCGTGAACTGATCACCGGCTGGGTGCGCCCCGGCGGCTACCTGGTCCTGGCTGGCATTCTGCACGAAGAATTCCCCGAACTGCAAGCGGGCTTCGAAGAGCTCGGCCTGACCATGGAATACTGCCAGAGCGAAAAAGAATGGACCGGAGGCTTCTTCCACAAAAAATCCTAAGCAGATTTAACCACGAAAAGCACAAATATTCACGAAAAAAATATCCGGCAAATGCCGAATATTTGGAATTCAAGTAAATGGACGTACTGTTTAAAGATGAATGCTATCTGATACAGGGGGCTGTGTTTGAAGTTTATAATAAACTTGGAAATGGCTTTCTGGAAGCGGTATATCAGGAAGCTTTAGAGCATGAGCTAGCATTCCGGGAAATACCCTTTGTCGCTCAACCTGAATTAAAGATTCATTACAAAGGTGTTTGTTTGAAACAGACTTATCAACCGGATATTATTTGCTTTAATAAAATTATTTTGGAGCTTAAATCATTGAAAGAGTTAGCTGCTGAACACGAAGCTCAGTTACTGAATTACCTGAAAGCTACAGGCATCAGAATCGGACTGTTGATAAATTTCGGCAGTAGGTCCAAGGTTCAAATCAGAAGGATGATACTATAATAAATCCCTCATATTCGGCAGAATGCCGAATATGTTTCGTGATTATTAGTGTATTTCGTGGTTAAACAAAAATGATTGATGTTGAATTTGAGAATCGATGCGGGGATGAACTTCGCGAGAAAGGCGATTACGCCGCGGCCGCGGAGCGCTTCCGGCGCGCCGCGCGGCAGGAGTGCCCGCAGGGAACTTATAAACTCGGACTGATGTATTACCAGGGGCTGGGCGTGGAACGCGATTACCGGCTGGCGGCGGCGTTGTTCCTGTGCGCTGCCGAGGCGGACGTGAGCGAGGCTCAGCAAAGCTTGTCCACGCTGTTTAAATACGGACGCTACGTGCCGCAGAATTACGATTTGTCCCAGGAATGGCTCTCCGCCGGCGAATCCCAAATGCACCTGATGCGGGTCCTGAATCACACAATCGAGTTCATCGACCCGGAAATCATCAACGAAATTTTCGCGGATGAGGTTATCGAGGACATCGTTGAGGCCGCTGAAGAAGTGATCGCGGTCAATATCCTGCCCGAATTGGAGACGTTGGGGTATGCCGTCGGCGATTCGGGGCGTTCGGCGAAAATCCGGCGCGGCATCCTCGCCGGGCTCGCCCCGGACAGGGCCATGGCGATGCTGAACCAAATGATCGATATGAATAAAGACGCCGCGGCACTGGCCGACCTGACCGCAGATTTACAATTTATCAAACAGCAAAAGGACGATATATGAAAAAGTTATTGATAGCGCTCTGTATATGCCTGACCACCCTGCTTTTCGGAAACATCGACGGCCCGATGCCCTCCCCTGCAAACCTCGAAGCCGGTCAGCTGAAAATGAATGCCAACGAGTTGAGCGCCGCCCTGCCCCTTCTCAAGGCCCGGATCGATCGCGGCAGTTTTCTTGAGCGCGACGGAGCAATCACCCAGAAAACTCTGGATACCCTGAAAAACGATTACAACATTGCCTGGAAGACCCAGGCGACCGATGCCCTGGCCTCCGACAAAACTTATGTGAAAAGCCTGCCGATCTACCGTCAATCCGAGGCCGCGATATTTACCCTGGGCAAAGAACGCCTGCGCGAACTGCAGCAGGAATTGAAACTCAAAGCCGAAAAGAGCGAACAGAACTACCGTATCGGGATCGAAACAAATTCCGACAAATTGCTGGCCGAGGCGAATTACATGAAGATCAAACGGGTCTGCGCCGCCCTGAACGACTCCAACATTCAGCTCAACGACACGCTTTCCACGCTGCCATTTTTCCTGCAGGGCGCAAACAGCCTGAGCAAGCTCCCCAAAGATGAGTTGGAAATCCTGATCAAAATCGAACAATTGAACCTCGACTTCCATCAAAAGACCAGAGAGCCGAACAACCCGTTCGTCACCGAATCCCGCGCCAACCTCGCCCGCCTGGAAGCCGCGAAAAACCTGAAATAATCAACTGCCGATTTGACTATTTGCATTTTAACGGTATGTTTTCTGAATTTCGGAGTAACTATGGCAGGCAATACATCCGCGCCCAAGGCGCAAGGTTATCAGTTCGGTACGTTCGCCGGGGTTTATACGCCGGCGCTGTTGACGATCCTCGGGTTGGTCATGTTCATGCGGACCAATTACGTCCTCGGCAATGTCGGGCTGGCGGCCATGCTAATCATTCTCGTAATCGGCGGCACCATCACGCTGGCCACTGGTTTCGCGATTTCGGCGATCTCCACCAATACCGACGTGAAGGGCGGCGGCGCTTACTTCCTGATCTCGCGGGTACTCGGCCCCTCGTTCGGCACCTCGATCGGGCTTACGCTGTTTGTCTCGCAGACGTTTGCGGTGGCTTTCAATATCCTGGGGGCCACGGAGTCGCTGGTCATGGGCTACCCGATATTGCGTCCGTGGTTCCCGGTCCTGAATATCGCCATCGGGCTGCTCCTCGGTCTGGTGGTCTGGAAAGGAGCCGACTGGGCGATCAAAGCTCAATATTTCATCATGGCGGTGCTGGCCTTGTCCGTGGTGGTTTTTATGCTGGGGCCGATCCAGAATTTTTCCTTTGATAACCTGACCGCCAACTGGGGACCGCTGAATGAAAATATTTCGCTGATGATGTTTTTCGCCATTTTCTTCCCGGCAGTCACCGGCATCATGGCCGGAGTCAACATGTCGGGCGACCTGCGCAATCCTCACCGCTCGATCCCGCTCGGCACCTTTACCGCGCTGGGAACCGCGCTCCTGCTATATCTAGTTCAGGTCGTACTGGCGGCCGGCTGCTTCGACCGTCAGGAAATGATCGACAAGCCGTATCTGATCCTGGTCAATCACGCGCTGTTCGGGCTGGGCTTCATGATTCTGGCCGGGGTACAGGCGGCGACCCTGTCGACGGCGCTGGGCTGGCTGACCGGAGCCCCGCGAGTGCTGCAGAGCCTCGGCGTGGACAACGTACTGCCCGGCATCAGCTTCTTCCGCAAAGGCGTCGGCCCCACTAACGAACCGCGCCGCGCCATCCTGATCGCGGTGGCGCTGGCTTCGGTTATCCTGCTGTGGGGCGGCTTCGCCGGACGGCAGGCCACCAACGCGGGGGATTCGCCCATCAACACGCTTTCGGAACTGGTTTCGCTGTTTTTCCTGCTGACTTATGCGATCATCAACATGGCGGCGTTTGTCGAATCGATCGGGCGCAACCCATCGTTCCGGCCGCGATTTCGCTTTTTCCATTGGTCGATCGCGCTTTACGGCATCATCATGTCCATGGCGGCGGCGCTGCTGATCAATTGGTATTTATCGGTCATCGCCCTCGCCATCATCACTGTGCTCTATACCTGGACGCGGTACCGCAATCTGGAAATGTCGTTCGGCGACGCTCGGCGCGGCTTTATTTATTCGCGCATCCAGAAAGAACTGCTGGTCCTCCAAAGCCTGCCGGTTCATGCAAAAAACTGGCGCCCCACGATCACGGTCCTCTGCAGCGACCTCAATTACCGCGGCGACCTGGTGGATTACGCGATCCTGATGAGCCAGCACCGCGGCATCCTCAGCGTGCTGCAGATCATCGAATCGAGCGAAACCAACCGCCTGATGGAGCTGCGCAACGAAAAACTGAATGAGCTCAAGCAGGCCGCCCAGAACCGCAACTGGCCGATCTTCCCCGAGGTCGTGGTCGCCCCCGAATTCGACGCCGCACTGCGCGTATTCCTGCAGAGCCACTCCCTCGCCCCGATCAAACCGAATATCATCATGATGGGCTGGCCGCATCAGGCGGAACGGATCAGTCCCTTCTTCTCGCACCTCAGAACCCTTGTCGACGAGTTCGGCATGAACGCCATGGTACTGGGGAGCCGCCGAACCATCTTCCAGCCGCAACGCGAAAGCGACGGCACCATCGACATCTGGTGGCAAACCCGCAAAGGCGGCTCTCTAATGACCATTCTCGGTTATCTGGTTCAACTGGACCGAGACTGGCGCAAAACCAATCTGCGGATTTTCGTACTGCCCGGCGCCATGGGTCCCGTTAAGCTCGGCAAACTGCTGGACGCCGCCCGCATCCCAGCGGAAATCGTCAGAATCAAAGAGAAATTCAATATCCACGAAGCCCTCACCGTCCACTCGGCCCGGGCCGAACTGGTTTTCATCGAATTCCCGTATTACGATATCCACGACGAAGCCCAGCGCAATGAATTGCACGAAAGTATTCAGCAACTGCAAGGCTCCGCCCCGCCCTTCTTCCTGACCGTGTCAAACGGTGAAGCCGATATTCTCGCCTGAGATGCGAGGAACTGCGCGTTCCTCGCATTACAACACTTGCACGCAAATTAACGGGATTTCATCGCTTCCCAGTCGATTGAACGCAGGAGCTTAGGGATGTTGCGGTAAATGAAACGGTGGTGGCCGTATTCGTCTTGTTTGAGCTCGCGAATGGCGTCTTCCACGCTCCAGCCTTGTTCGGTGATCCGATAGGCGGCTACTACAGCGCCGGTCCGGTCACTGCCGTGCCAGCAGTGAATCAGAATCGGCTTGGGCGCGTTGCGGATGATCTGCAGTGCCGAACGGATTTCCGACTCCTTGATGGAACCGGCGTTGAGCGGCAGTTCGTACAGAATCAGGTCGATGCCCTTGAGTTCGTCCTCGTCGCTGTGGTGCCGACGCAAGTTCAGCACACTTTTCAGGCCCAGCGCCTTCAGTGCGGCAAAATCCTGTTCACCGGGCTGGCCCGAACGATATACGTCGCTGCTGACCTTGTGGAGATTTTCCAGCGGATAGTCCGCGATGGTATTTGCCGGAGGAGTTTGTGCGACCTGGGCGCAACCGGCCAGCAGCAGAAGAAACATCGAAAGCAGTACGCTTCTCATCGTGCAAACAATTCCTCGTAATTCTGTTCGTCCATCGAGACGTACATTTTATGGTCGATGATAAAAAATTCGGCGTCACCGATCCGGGGCTCGTCTTCGTTCATCCAGACTTCGCAGACGGTGTGATACATCCACTGGTCGGGCCGGGCCAGTTGCTGAACCGCGTTCAGGATCGCACTCAAATAGCGGGAACAGACCATTTTATTGGTATAAATGGCGCCGCAGAGGAAGAAGGTCTCCTGGAATTCGCCGCTGACCGCGTAATCCCCTTCCATGAACGGCGATTCCTGGCCGACTTTGCCCAATTCGCCGATCAGGAGTTCGCGGAACTTCTTGAATTCCTGTTCGAGCTTTTCCATATCGGTTTCGACTTTCCGGTTGGAGAGTTCCTGGTATTTTTTCCGGTACTGCTCTTCCGGCAATGTGATGATCTGCAGCTGCAAACCGTCCGGCAGTGTGACATCGCTGGTTTTTGCTTTTTTCGAAAAAGGCCACATAATTCGTTCTCCATGCTGATGGTACCATACTCCCGAAAATACGAGAATGCAAAATAAAAAAACGAATTACGTTTGAATTCCCGGCCCCGGCCGTTACATTATGGGAACACAAACAGGGAGGTTGTAATTATGGAACTGCAAGTATACGCATGGAGCCGCTGTCCGCACTGCCGCGCCGCCATCCAGTGGCTCAAGGACCACAATATTCCTTTCAATTATCATGAAATCGAAGAACAGCCAAAAGAAGTATTGGACAAAGTCATCGAGGTAAACGGCGGCGACGACTGGGTCGTGCCGACTCTGGAATACAACGGCCAGTGGATCCCCGGCGAAGCCTTCAGCTCCGACCGGTTCGAGGCCCATTTGAAACAGCTCGGCGTCATCTGAACCGTATTACCATCAGTAGTATAGACTTATCACCCACCACCCATGCAAAATTTGCATAAATTATTAAAAAGCCACATCAAAAGGTATTGACTTTTCTCTCGTTATCAGTTATAATTAATGATAACCAAATGATGTAAAGGAGGCTCGGCTAAATGCCTGCCGCAAAGACGAAAAGTAAAAATAACGCTTCGGATGTACTGGCCCAGGTCGCATCTCATGCGCAGGTGTCTCTCGGGACCGTCAGCCGGGTATTCAATAACAATACCAATATTCCGGCCGAAACCCGCAGCCGGGTGCTTTCGGCGGCTCGCGAACTGAAGTTCCGTCCGCGGGTCGGCGTCCGCCAGAAACAGATTGCGCTGGTCACCGAAATGCCCCATAAATCCGTCATGGGCGGCTACACCAATACCATGTCGCAGTATATCTGCCACGCGCTGTCGCGAGTCGACGCGGGCGTGACCATGATTACGGAAGACCGGATCGACCACCTGGCCTGCAGCTGGTTTGACGGCATCATCGGGGTGGCCTGGGAAGAACGGACCATCAATATTCTGAAAGGGTTGAAAAATCTCCCCGTCGTATGGCTGAGCGATATGTATGAAAAGTATTTCCATTCCGTCTATATCGACAGTAAGGAAACCGGCAAGCTGGCCGGAAATTTCCTGCTGGACAAGGGCCACCGGAAAATTGCCGTGATCCACGATCCCGACTACGCCGGCGAAGGCCGGACGGAAGGCGTGGCCATGGCCATGCGGGAACATAAAATCAGTCCGGAGAAAAATCTCGTCCGGATTCCTAATTCGGCCCCCCTCCACCTGGCGGTCAAGCAGCTGATCGACGCCGGTTGTACCGCGGTATGGGTGACCGGCGAAGACATGAAGGTGCTGGAAGTCAACTGGCTGCTCCAGGAGCTGGCCGGCAAACGCGTTCCCGAGGATATTTCGTTGATGGGTTTTGAAAACCCGGGCATCTCCGAGTTTCAGCGCCCCTCGCTGACCACCATCTGCAGCCCGCTGAAGGATATCGCCGAAAAGGCCGTGGAACTGGTATTGTCCGAGAATCTCACGAAACTGGAAAAAGTCAAGCTTGAAGTAAAATTAATAGAACGCAATTCAGTAAGTTCATTAAAATAAATCCTTTGAGAGGTAATAATAATGAAAAACAAACGATTTACACTCATTGAACTCCTCGTGGTGATCGCAATCATCGCAATCCTCGCGGCCATGCTGCTGCCGGCACTCAATAAGGCGCGGGGCAGAGCCAAAAGCTCCGATTGCCTCAGCCGCACCAAACAACTCGGCGTCGGCATTGTGATGTACTGCCAGGATTATGACGACTACCTGCCCTTTATCAAGGAGGGGCTCGACGATAAGGGAGAACAGGCCGAACTCGGTTTCTCCGGCGGCACCATCCCCTCGGTTGTTGCCCCGTATATAGGCACGGAGAGCGCGACCAAATGGGAAAAGACCAATAAACTGTGGGAATGTCCGTGGCTGAAAAATGTCGATGTCTGGACAACGAAATTCTATTGCGGAAAATGGTTCAACGGTTTCCTGTTTTTGAATCCCACCCTGAGCGGCAGCCACAAAATCGGAACCATCAGGGATGTGTCCGGAAAAATCCTGCTGATCGATAATATGATCGAAGCCAATGGAAACCAGAATAACAAATACCTCTTCCGCCCGACGGGAAAGGCTATGTCAAGCAGTTTCAGAGCCGATCGCCCCGGAGTGCACGACGGAAAAGGCTGCTCGGCTCTCTTTGCGGACGGTCACGCCGCTCAGATCCAGCAATCGTATTGGATGAACAAGGCGAATACCGAAGGGAATTACACGGCGTTTAATGCCTCGGAGCCTTATCAGGAAAGAAGCGCATCCATTACAAAATAACCTTATGGCCAATGGCGCGGCCCACCTTGCAGCGCCGCTTTTTTGCCTGTTCCGGCCACTTCCGTCCGCATCTCACTTGAACCATACCACCACCGCAAGGACAGTGTATTTTTAATTATTCATGCAAATTTTGCATAAAATACTAAAAAACCTCACAAAAGGTATTGACTTTTTCATTGTTTCAGTTATAATTAATGATAGACAATGATTAAAGTAAAGGAGGCTCAGCCAAATGCCTGCCGTAAAAACAAGAACAAGAAATAGCGCTTCCGATGTACTGGCCCAGGTTGCATCCCACGCACAAGTATCACTCGGGACTGTCAGCCGGGTATTCAATAACAATACCAATATTCCGGCCGAAACCCGCAGCCGGGTGCTCTCGGCGGCTCGCGAACTGAAGTTCCGCCCGCGGGTCGGCGTCCGCCAGAAACAGATTGCGCTGGTCACCGAAATGCCCCACAAGACCATTATGGGCGGTTATACCAATACCATGTCGCAGTACATCTGCCACGCTTTATCGCGCGCCGATGTGGGCGTGACCATGATTACGGAAGACCGGATCGACCACCTGGCCTGCAGCTGGTTCGACGGTATCATCGGGGTGGCCTGGGAAGACCGGACCATCAATATCCTGAAAAACCTGAAGAACCTCCCGATCGTCTGGTTGAGCAACATGTACGAGAAATATTTCCACTCCGTCTATATCGACAGCCAGGAAACGGGGAAAGTCGCCGGAAATTTCCTGCTGGACAAGGGCCACCGGAAAATTGCCGTGATCCATGACCCCGACTACGCCGGCGAAGGCCGGGTGGAAGGCGTGGCCGCGGCCATGCGGGAACGCAAAGTCAACCCGGCGAAGAATCTCGTCCGGATCCCCAATTCCGTCCTGCTCCACCTGGCAGTCAAACAGTTGATCGACGCCGGCTGTACCGCGGTATGGGTAACCGGCGAAGACATGAAGGCGCTGGAAGTCAACTGGCTGCTCCAGGAGCTGGCCGGCAAGCGTGTTCCGGAAGATATTTCGCTGATGGGCTTTGAAAACCCGGGCCTCTCCGAGTTTCAGCGCCCCTCGCTGACCACGATTTACAGCCCGCTGCGGGACATTGCCGAAAAGGCCGTGGAGCTGGTATTATCCGAAAATCAGTCGGAACTGCAAAAGGTCAAGCTTGAAGTAAAATTAATAGAACGTAACTCGGTAAGTTCGTTAAAATAATATTGGGGAGACAACAAAATGAAAAACAAGAAATTTACACTCATTGAACTCCTGGTCGTGATCGCGATCATCGCAATCCTCGCCGCCATGCTCCTGCCGGCGCTGAATTCGGCGCGAGCCAAGGCCCGGGATGTCAAGTGCTTAAGCAACCTCAAGCAGATCGGCACTTTGATCGTGCTTTATGTGGAAACCAGCAATGATATCATACCGCCGGCCGTCGGCCTGATTAACGGAGCCCACAATAATACGGGAAAAGGCAAATGGCAGGATGGATTGTATCACCTCCAGAATCCCTCGGAAGTCCTGAGCGACAATATGCATTATCCGGGTGCTGACAATAACACTCTTTCGCGTCCGGCAGCTGTTTTTGCCTGCCCGAGCACCCCGGATCTGGGCAGACCCTATGGAATTGGACGTCATTACGGGTTGAATGCCTATGTCAGCTATCCCGACAACAATTATTTCGGCAGCAAAGAAATTCTCAAGTACGGCAGAATCTCAAATGCCAGCAGCCGTATGCTCGCTATGGATATCGACAAGAACTGGGCCGGTTCCGGCAACTGGAAAACACCTGAAATCGGTAAAATCGCCTGGGGTTATGAAAACGGCGGCGGCGTAAACGCCACCTGGCGCCACATGAGCAACAAAGGTGCCAACATCCTCTTTGCCGACGGACACAGCAGTTCCATGACTCAAGCCGCGATCCCGCCGGACAATACGAGCAATGACGGCAAGATCTTCTGGGGCGAGAAACAGTAAAAATAATTAACCATTAAAGGTTAAATAAATTTATCCAAAAAGGAATAAGGTGAAAAAAATGAAAAACAAGAAATTTACGCTCATTGAACTCCTGGTCGTGATCGCGATCATCGCAATCCTCGCCGCCATGCTGCTGCCCGCGCTCAACAAAGCACGGGAAAAAGCTCTATCAATCAAGTGCACGTCCAACCTGAAAGGCATAGGCCAATATGCCATGTTTTACATGAACGAAAACGATGACTATATGATGCCCGCACAGCACCCGAACAACGGCGCCAGTTGGGTTGTTTACCTTCAAAAAACCTATGATGTGGGCGATGAAGCGGTAATGTGTCCGGCAGCAAAAGATGGTTTTGGTTATCATGGCAACCGTCCCGGCACTTCGCTCAACTTTATTTTCTCTTATGGGATTCACTTTAAAGTCGTAGGACAAAACAAGGCGGACGCCCGCAAGCTGAGTACAATCCTGGAGAAAAAAGCTATTCTATCGCAATTGATCAATTTTGGTGACAGTGAGCCGGACCCCTATAAGAAAAAGGGACTTGACAACGGAAGCAATACATTCCAAATCCAGCCTGGCGCATATATCGGCATGGGCCTTCTCAGTACATGGTACCCGGTCACTCTCAATCGCCATTCCGCCACACCGAATTTCACCATGTTCGATGGACATGTCGAAAGCCTGAAGAGAGGCGATTTGGAAGCCAATAATAAAAACATCTGGAAACCTTATAAGGAAGACTGGGGTACCTGGACTTTCCGCACTAACTAAATCTTATTAAATAGAGGAGCCCATATGTTCAATTGGAAAAAAATAATGACCGCGTGTCTGGCCGGTGCGGCGCTCTGCGGATTCGCCGCGGATGAGAAGCTGCCGCTTGAGGCCAGCCAATTCGAGGCTCGAAACGGAGCCTATGTGGAATGGCGCGACAATGTGCTGACGCTGAAAATCCACAATCCCGAGTGGAGCGGCGGCGTCAAAATCAATCCGCCGGAAGGCCGGAAGTTCGACTTCTCCAAGGCGCGTTATCTCGCCTGCGATGTTGAAAACCTCTCCAAGGACCGTCAGATGCGGCTGACCATGCACATCTCCAGCGGCGAACGCGGCAATGGCGGCTCCAGCCATGTGGACCTGGCGCACCGCGAGGTCAACAGCGGCATCGGCCTGAACCCCGGTGAAAAGCGTACCGTACGGATTTACCTGCCGCACGCCGAGCTCTTCCGCGCCCCCGGCAACGGCAAGAACCTGCGCGTACTTGATACCTCCAAAATCAATTCCATCGACTTCCAGCTCCAGTGGGTATTCGAACCTCAACGAAAATATCTGGTGGACTGCAAAATCTCCAATTTCCGTCTGGAAGCCGAACCCGAATACGACAAGAAAATAGCCGGCTCGGAAAACTATTTCCCCTTCATCGACCGTTACGGCCAGTACATTCACACCGAATGGCCGGAAAAGATCCACCAGGACTCCGATCTGGTCGCCGAGCACAAACGCGAACTTGCTGAGCTTGACAAGACCCCTGCCCCGGCCACCTGGGATAAATACGGCGGCTGGGCCAACGGCCCCAAACTCGAAGCCACCGGCAGTTTCCGTACCGAAAAATACGACGGCAAATGGTTCTTCGTGGACCCGGATGGCCGCCTCTTCTGGTCGCTCGGCCTCGACGTGCTGTATCCGCATACCGACGCATCCAGCGGCAAACACCGCGAATGGTTCGCTGCTGATGTGCCGAAACAGGACAGCCTGCCCTTCACCGAATGGAACCTGCAGAAGAAATACGGCAAGAAAGACTATGCCAATGACTTCTTTGGAGTCCTCGAGCGCCGCATGTCGGCCTGGGGCATCAACACCATCGGTAACTGGGCCCGCATGGATTTCATCATGCGCGGCAACAAGCCCTACACCATGTCGCTGGGCGAACTGCCGAAGGGCTTCCCGCGCTTCAAGGGGCAAAACGTCAAATTCTATGACGTGTACGATCCCGATTTCGAAGTGAAGATGGGCAACATCCTCCGTGACCTCGCCGAAACCAATCCGCTGGCCAAGAAATCCATGACCGACCCGATGTGCATCGGCTACTTCATCGACAACGAACTCAAGTTCGGCTCCATCATCGCGGCCACCGTCAAGGCCGATATCAGCCAGCCGGCCAAAGCGGAATTCATCCGGCAGCTCAAGGAACAGTACAGTTCGATTGACGACCTCAACAAATCCTGGGGTACCTCGTTTGCCGACTGGGATGCGCTGGCCGCCAATAAGACTGAACCGAAGGATTCCAAAGGATTCCGCAAGGACAGCCGGGAATTTGAAGCGAAGTTCTATGACCGCTATTTCGAAATGTGCCGTCAGGGCGTCAAAAGCATCGCGCCGAACCGCCTTTACCTCGGCTGCCGCTTCGTCGGCTTCCGTCAGGGCGACAGTGCCTACAAGGCCGCGGCCAAGTATTGCGACGTCATCAGCGTCAATACCTACACCAACAGCATCGCCAATGTAATTACGAAAAGCTTCAACGACAAGCCCGTAATCATCGGTGAATTCCACTTCGGCGTTATCGATCGCGGCATGTTCATGCCTGGTCTGGCCCCGGTGGCCGACCAGCAGGAAAGAGCCGTCGCCTTCACCCGTTATGTTCAGGGTGCACTGTCTGTTCCCAACCTCGTGGGCGCTCACTGGTTCCAGTTCCGCGACCAGCCGTTGATCGGCCGCTGGGACGGTGAAGGCTACCAGATCGGGTTCGTCGACGTGGCGGACACCCCCTACCCCGAGCTCTGCAAGGCAGCCCGCGAAGTCGGTACAAACATGTACCAGTACCGCATGAACGGCAAACTCGTCAACGAGATGAAATAAGAGCTCTGCTCAACCCCTCAATGGCTCAGTGAGTAAATTATTCACTGAGCCATTTTTCTTGGTTGAAATCGTAGATTTCGCGCAGGATGTCTTCGATGTTGTGTTCCAGCTTCCAGCCGGGATAATGACTCTGGAACTTGGACACGTCACTGATCCACCAGATGTGATCCCCGATCCGGTTGTCGTTCATGTAACGGTAGTTCATCGGCTTGCCGGTGATCTTCTCGCACAGGGCAATCGCCTCCTGCATGGAACAGTTACTGAACCGGCTGCCGCCCATGTTGTAGGCCTCGCCGCAACGCGGGTTCTGGTAGAAACGGTGAAACGCCGTCAGCAGGTCATGGCAATGGATATTGTCGCGCACCTGTTTGCCTTTGTAGCCGAAAATCTTGTATTCGCGCCCGGTCACGGCACACTTCATCAGATAAGCGAGGAAGCCGTGCAGCTCGGCGCCGGAGTGGCGCGGCCCGGTCAGGCACCCTCCCCGGATCAGCCCGGTTTTCATGCCGAAATACTTGCCGTACTCCTGTACCATGATGTCGGCAGCGACCTTGGATGCGCCGAAAATCGAGTGCTTGCAGTGGTCGATCGACATGCTTTCGTCGATGCCGTTCCGGTAATACGGATGGTCCTCGCTGATTTCCCAGCGGGTGTCGAGTTCGACCAGCGGCAGTGAATTGGGCGTGTCGCCATAAACTTTATTGGTCGAGGTGAAAATAAATACCGCGTCCGGGCAATACTGCCGGGCGGCTTCCAGCATATTCAGCGTGCCGGTGGCGTTGACCGAGAAATCGGTGAATGGTTCGCGGGCGGCCCAGTCGTGCGAAGGCTGTGCCGCCGTATGAATCACCAGCGCGATATCCGAGCTGTATTCACCGAATATTTTCTGCAATGCGCTGAAATCGCGGATATCGGCATTGACCGCCCGGAAGTTCGGGAAATCCCGTTCCAGCTCGCCCTGCACCCATTTGGTGGAAGCCTCTTCGCCGAAGAAGTATTTCCGCATATCGTTGTCGATGCCGACGATATTAAAATCCATGGCTCCGAAAAAGCGCACCGCCTCCGAACCGATCAACCCGTTGGCCCCGGTAATAATCACTGTTTTCATGCTCGATTCCTTTCCTTATGCGCATAATGTAGCGCAAGAAACGAAACTTTGCAATCCGTCACAACCATGGAGACGGCAGAATTATGAACCGTACGGCATTGGCCGGGGCCGGGGTTGTTCCCCTGATCCACAGCTGCATTGTCCAGTTGCCGGGTTCCAATCCTTGAGAGCCGAGGATAAATTCTGTGGCTCCGACCGGAAGGGTCTGTCCGGATAATGGTATCTTGCGGCCGGACGGGTGCGCCAGCATTCCCTCCAGCGGCAACTGTTGAAGCCCGGAACCGCGCGACTCCAGATTAAAGCGGATAACATCGCCGCTGATGACCTGGGCATTGACATTGGGTTCGATGGTGATCGACGGGGCAATCTTGACTTCGGCCGAATTGCCGCCGCCGGTAAAAACCAGCCGTCCCCATTTGTCGCGCTCATGGAAACCGTTTGCGACTCTGGCCCACGAGAGAATCGCCTGATTCGTATGGAATTCCCGCCCGGCATTGAATTCCCAGACCGTTCCGGCGCCCGGGGCCTGTTTCAACCCGAAATAACGCCACGGTATCAACAATTTATTGCTGGTACCGCCGCTGCCGTTGATCGGCGATTTGCTGTAGCTCCGGATATCGGCCGCCGGAACAACCTGACCGTCAGCGAAAAATGTCTTGGCGCCGGCTGAATTATAAACGAGGCGGTATAGCTTACCGTTAGGCAAGCCGAAGAAAAACTCAAAGCAGTCATCCTGCCACATATTAACGTCGTCATCCATCCGCTTATACCGGAAACTTCCTTGCGGCCGGACATGGTTGGCAGTGGAAAAAACCGCCAACCCTTCCGGCAGGCACGCCAGGCTGGCAAAGGAACTGCTGGGGCTGTTCAGTTTCTGATATTCTTCAAGACTGCTGGCGCGGGCTTTGAGCTGAGCTTCGTATTCGGTCAGGTAAGTGAACGGCCCGATCGGACTGCTCCAGAATGTCTCCACTTTCTCTCCGGAGTCGACCAACTTGTCTTCGCTGTTTTTCAATTTGACAACATAGTCGGTTTCTTTCAACGGCGGGCGGAGGGCCTTGCGGATAAGAACGGACGGCTTGCCGGGAGCAATTGCCGGAGCGGTCCGGTGTTCCAGCAATTGTTCAATGGCGAGGAATACCTGCCAACGGCGCGCATTCAGATTCTCATCGGTCAGCAAATAGCCGTAATTTCTGGCCGTATCGCCAACCACCGGCAAATCGGCGCTGACATCCTTCAGCACCTGCCGCCCGAACTCCACCAGCTTGGCATTGCCGGATTTTTCCTGTTCGTCAATCAACTGTTTCAAATATTCGCAAGCGGCGTAATCAATACACCCCTCGTGAATTTTTTCCACTTCCAGCGACGATACGACTCCTTTGTCCGAAAGCCGGGTAAATTGCCACTGGAAATTGAAAGCATCCCATAGATCCGCCCACTGATGATTTCCTTTGGAACCGAGGCGCTGCTGCAGAAAACCATAGGCCAACCGCGACGGATCGTAATTATAGCTCCATACTTCCGCGCCGTCCTTCACGGCATTTTCCAGAGCTTCCTCGGTCCAGCTGTTGTACTGACGGTGCCGGATCTTATCCCTGGCGCCGAAGTCGGGAAGAGTTTTGTCATAGCCGATGGTGTTGTCGACGAAAGCTGCAAGCTCGGGACACTCCCGCAGAATAACCGGCATGAACGATTCGTAGTAGTCCGTTCATAAAATAACATATCACATCGTCCGCATTTCTTCCATTTTG
>JBEBXH010000101.1:0-17753 GCA_040391785.1 Victivallis vadensis | reverse complement strand
GTATGCGGTGTGGAAGTAGATACAAGTTAAGATACAGGAGCTATTAATATAATTCAGGCGGATAAATAATCAAGCAAAAAATATTTTTTTTTATTTTTTTGTTGAATTGCTGAAACAGGGGGATTGATTTTTGATATGTTTCGATGTATAATTATATCAAAACATAACAAAAGTGAAAATATGCCCCAATTAGTCATATCAAGAACCAAGAGCCAGCAGGTCACCAGTTATCTGGAGGAAAAGATCCGCTCTGGACAGTTGAAGCACGGCGAGCGGCTGCAGACGGTCCGCGAACTGGCGGCGCTGTTCAACGTCAGCACCATCGTGGTCAATGCGGCTTATGATGAACTGGAAAAGAAAAACCTGGTAGAGCGCTGCGGCCGCCGTGGCGTATTCGTGAATGACCCGAAACAGCAAACAAAGTCTTTCCTGATCATCAATTACAGTACCTTCGGGCAAATTGAAGCGCCGGCAACTTATATTCTGCCGGAATTCAAGGCCAAGTGCATTTTGCTGGGGATCAGGGTGGAAGAAGTTCATGTGGATTTTTTGCATAACGGCAGCATCCAGGAGCTGGTCCGCCAGTTTCGTGGGCAGTCTTATGACGGTGCTTTGCTTACCGGCAGCGGGTATTTGGGCAGTGAGCCGGAAGTTCTGATCTTGAGAGAACTGGGGATACCGGTATTGCTTCCGCGTGTGACCAAAGAAGAAGCTGAACTTCTCGGGTTCAACAGTTTTTATTCAAATGGCAGGCAGGCGTGGTTCGACGCCATGAAATTGCTGGTCGAGCGCGGTTACCGGAAAATCGGCGCGCTTGGCATCTGCAAGGACTCCGGCCAATGTGCTTTGCGTTGCGGCGACGGACGGACTCATTTGGAGTTGCTGCATGCATTGGGGGTTGATGGCGGTGATGAGTCGATCTGCTACCTGGCATATGACAATCCGAAACCGTTTCAGGAGAAGTTGGGACAATGGCTCGGAGACGCCCGGCAATTCGACGCAATCATGTGTTACTCGGATTTTTACGCGCTCCGCTTATATGAATATTGCAAGAACCGCGGAATTCGCATCCCGGAGGACCTGGCAGTAATCGGATTCTGCGGTTACCCGGGCGGCAATCTGCTGCAGCCGGGCCTGACGACGATCGACCTGCGGTATGAAGAGATCGGGCGGCGGGCCGTGGATTTCCTGTTGAATGCCAGAAAAAATGAATGTTGCTCCCGGGTTGAAGAAACACCATATACAATCATAGAACGCGGGAGCACCCCGCCAAAAACAACACAAATGGAGGTAGGAAAATGAGGCGCAGTTTTACACTGATAGAATTGCTGGTAGTGATTGCGATTATAGCTATTTTGACGGCGATGCTGCTGCCGGCGTTGAACAATGCCCGGTCAAAGGCCAAGGCTTCCAACTGCATGGGCAATCTGAAACAGATCGGTACGGCCATGGGCATGTATATCGGCGAAAACAATGATACGATAACCCCGCATCAGGCGTATGGCATCAACGGATTTACGTTGCCGTCGGGCGTTTATTATACGTTTCCCTCCTCCACCCGTCCGAGCTGGGCGTGGCTGCTGGAAAACGCGGGACTTATCCCGTATGCCAACCAGAATGCCCAGCTGGGGTATGTGTTCCGTTGTCCCGCCAGGATGGATGCCGAGTTTGCCACTATTACGGGACAGACGACCATGTGGTACGGGATCAATTCGTCGCTGACCAATTTCTACTCGAAGGTAACCAAGCTTAAGTCGGCATCGTCGATGATCATGGTGGCGGATTCGAGATACCAGGAAATCCAGGGGGTGTCAGGAGCGTTCCGCGAAGGAACCGGCAGTTATTATATCGCACCTTATGCCGATACGGCTGGCGGAGCGTGGGGCAGTATCAGCACATTGCCCAACGCCTGGCCGAATGTGTCGGGATGCCACCGGGGTACGAATACGCTGTTTGTTGATGGACACACCATGTTTGTGCCGACCGCCGGCGACTCGTTGGCGGGACGCCAGCAGTTCTGGGCCGCGACCTATTTCAGCGGATCGAACCTGTGGTGGCAATGATGCGGTTCGTTTTACTGATACTGGCAGCTTGCGGCTGCATTTGCGGGGCCGAGGTCAACCTGCTTGAACACGGTGCGATTTTGTCCGGTTCGTCATTTCAAGGAACAGTGGACGCGCCGAGGGTCACGGTCGAAACGGAGAGTTATTTCACCGCGGCGACGGATGGCGACCCGGCCACGGGCTGGCGGCCGATGGAGCTGCGCGGACCGCACTGGCTGAAGTCGGAGTGGCATTATCCGGTGCGGGTCAACCGCGTCAAATGGGATGCATTGCGGATTAAAAGCGCGGTTTTGCAGGCGGAATGCGGCAGGAAGTGGATTCGCGTCGCGGAATTGAAGGGCGCCAAAGGCGAACTCGAATTTCCGGAAATCCTGACCGATAACCTGCGGCTGGAAGTGACGGAACATGACGGCCTGCCGGTCGTTTTCGAATGGGGTATTTACGGTCCTGCGCAGCCGCTGGTTCCGGCGATTTTGCCCGAGCCCGGAGCGGATGATGAAAAAATCAGTATCGCCAACCCGGAGATCAAGGGAAAAGAATTCAAGCCGGGCGATACCGTCGAGGTCTCTTTTGATGCCGTCATGTCCGAAGATTTGAAAAGCAATTACTATTTCATTGTCGAAATTCGGGAAAAGGGACCCAATGCGTATTTCCGGTTTCATTTCGGCGATTATGAGGTCACCGGAGCAGCCGTGGCGCCGGGCGAAAAATCCCGGGTGAGCGCGAATCTGAAACTGCCATATTACGCGCCGGCGGGCGAAACGGAAATATCGGTCATGGCCGTGAGGCGCGACGGTAAAAAACAGGCAGCGGTTTCGAATAATGTACTCGGCAAAATCGAGATCAAACGCGGCGAACAAGCCTTGGTCGAGGAATTTCCCGTGTCAAAACCCGCCTGGCGGAACGGCGTGCACGGATTTCAGGTCGGCTCACAGTTCAAGCTGCCGTTTATGAACCGCTATATGAGTACTTCCGACTTCAAGCGCATTTATGACGCCAGGGAAAACGGCGTGGATATCCAGTACTTCATGGCTTATGCGTCCTGCATTACCCGGCGGAGTGAATGGCCGGGTTACTTCCAGCGTCTGGATCAACAACTGACGGCGGCATTGCGGGTTCGACCCGAGAGCTATTTCTTTGTCAGTCTGGACATGCGGGCTTCCGGAAACTGGCGGGCGGACCATCCGGATGAATTGATGATTAATGCCCGGGGAGAAGTGATCAAGCCCGGCATCCTCTCTTACGGTTCGAGTATGTATCTGCAGGATTGCAAGGATTTCATCGACCTGTGGCTGGATTATATCAAGGACCGCCCGTACGCGGGGCGGATCATCGGGTACCACCCCTGGAGCTGTACACAGAACGATGCGTTTATCGGCGGCATCGATGACAACCGCATGGTCAAGGAACGCGACAAGATCCTGATCGGCGACTACCATCCTGACGCCATCCGGGAATTCCGCGAATGGCTGCGGAAAAAATACGGCAATTCGGAAGCTGCCCTGCGCAAAGCCTGGCGCAATGAAACGGTCGATTTCTCCAACGCCATGCCGGACACCGCCAACATGGCGGCGGAAGATTTCGCCGGCGGGATATTCCGCGATCCGGTGAAAAGCCGGGCCGCGATCGATTACGTGGAGTTCTTTCCGTCACTGATCGGTAACTTTCACCGCCGGATCGCCGCGCACATCAAGGAGCGCACGCAAGGCCGGGCGCTGGTCATGGTGCATTACGGGGCGATCATCCATAATCTGGCCGTGGTCCAGCCCAGCGGTGCGCGCTACCACACCACCAATTATGACCTCTATGATTTATTGAAGGACGACAACATTGATCTGTATGTCCAGGCATCTCCGTACGATACCCGGCACAGCGGCGACCCCGTGGTTCTGTATCAGCCGATCAAGTCGCTGACCCTGAACAACCGCGTATACCTGCAGGATTACGATGCCCGCACCATTTCCAGCGGCACGTTGAAGTATGGGCGTCACCGCAGCCAGTACGAAACCGAAGCGCTGCTTCGCCGCGACCTGACCTGGCTGATGCTCCATGACGGCGGCGCCTGGCTGGCGGATATGAGCAAAGCCGGCTGGCGCGAATGGACCGAGGCGCGGAAGCCGTGGTATTCCACCCCGGAGACCACGAAACCCGTCCGCGATGTGATCGGGTTGTTTGAGCAGCTTAAGGATGTCCCCCGGAAATCGGCCACCGAAATCGCCGTGGTGCTCAGTACCAGGTCGCCGCGTTATGAGGATGTGATGAATGCTTCCGGGCTGTACCGCAACCTGGCGATCCTGATGCTGCGGCAAGAAATTACCCGCCTCGGCGCGCCTTACGACACGATCCTGACCGATGACCTGACCAATCCGAAACTGAAAAATTATAAGCTCTATATTTTCCTGAATCCCTTTTATCTGACCACGGAAGAACGGCTGGCGGTCGAGGGACTGAAGAAGGCTGGCCGGACCTTTCTCTGGTTCTATGCGCCGGGTTATGTCAGCGACGACGGGCTGGATGTGAAAGGCGTCAAAAGCCTGACCGGGATAAATATCGCCATCAAGGAAAACAAATCGGAATTGTTGCAGATGACAGTCGCCGGGAAATCCGGTGCATTGACCGAAAAGCTTGACGGTACTCACTTCGAGGCGAAAACCCATCAGGGCGTCAAAGCGCTGCATCCGGAGGTCATCAACCCGGTTTTTTATGTGAATGATCCGAAAGCCGAAGTGCTGGCGCATTATCCGGACGGAAAAGCAGCGTGGGGCGTGCGCGATTTCGGCAGTTGGAAGTCGGTTTACAGCGCAGTACCGTTTCTGAATTTGCAGGCGTTGCGCAACATCGCAGAATATGCCGGGGTGCACCTGTATTGTGACGAAGATATTGTCATGATGGCCGACAGCCGGATGCTGCTGTTCGACAACGGTTATGGTTACAAACGGACAGTTACCGTGAAAATACCGGAGGCGAAAACCGTCCGGGACGCCTTTTCCGGTGAAGTCATTTCGCAGGGCAAAAAGAGCTTTCCGCTGACCCTGGATACCCCCGATGCAAAAATACTGATTATGGAGTAATTATGAGACTGATCATGACCCTGATGATGATGTTGGTGCTGGCCTGTTATGCGCAGGACAAAGAGTTGAAACCGGCCGCCGTCGAAGACTGGCTCGGCGGCATGGATTCCCTGACCCTGTCCGATGCGGTGTTTACGGTAAAGGGCAGCCGGGCACTGATATCGAAAAATATTTTGCCGGTCGTGCCGCAGAAGAAATATTGGATCGGCGGTTATTTCCGCCTGGCGGAGGGATGCGAATCGACACAATTCTACCTCGGGCTGGTGCCGATGGATGAGGAGCGGCGCCGGATTTCGCCGGAAAATGTCGTACCGCTTCCGGACAGCGAAAGCGAATTGAGCCGCCCGTACAACGCCCGGGAAACCGTTCTGTGGATCAAAGCCAATGAAAAATGGCAACCGGACCGCGTCCATGTCGTGGCCTTCGGCACGGATATGCCGAATTTCAGCATATCCCCCGGCAATATCGTCAAGGTCGAATCCGCCGGCGCCGAATACAAAGTGACATTGTCCAAGCCTTCCCCGCTCAGCTATCCGGCGGCTACCAGGGTGCGGATTCATAAACTGGGTGCACACTATATTTACGTGATTCCACGGCCGGCCGGAGCGACGAACGAATGGCGGCCTTTCAATGCGATCATGGAGGCCGGTGACTCCGCTCAGTTCGGCGACCGGAAGTTTCCCGCGGCCACCCGCAACGCCCGGATCGTCATTCTGGCGAATTACGGCCTCAAAGACGCCGCCATGGAATTCAAGGACGTGACCCTGAAAGAACTCCCTTAACCAAAAACATTTTATCCGGATACCGGGCCATGTTTATGCGATGATACCGATTCGCTGTTTTCTTCCGGAAATGGATTGGCAACCCCGGTGATCCGGTGCTATCGTAAACGACATAGAATATTACACAGGATGGTGATCTATGGGCAGTTTGCGGCAGTCGAAGGAAACGCAGGCTTTGCTGTTTGTCAAACAGAAAGGCGACCTGTTGGAGCCGGGCGTGGCTCTGCCGGGTATTTACCAGCTGATGAAAGAATCCGGGCTGGGGCGGCGCGTCCTGGAAAACACCGTCAGGCGGCTTTGCGATGAGGGATATCTGGAGGTTCGGCCGCGCCGGGGGACCTTTCGCACTTCAAAGGATAATTTCACCGCCAGCCGGGAGATTGTCGATGTCCTGTTCTGTGTTTCCGGCACCGGTTCGTTCCGCCCGGTCACCTTCATGGGGGAGATGATTCAGGCGTTGAACGATCTGGCCGCACAGCGCGGCTTGAGCGTCCGGATTCATCAGCTCGTGTATGACCATGCGTATGAGGAAGCCATAGCGCTGGCGCGCAAATACCGGATTCAGCAGTGCTTTCTGGTATCGCCGCTGAATTCCTCCATTCCATCTGCCCTGAAATCGGTGATTCCGTGCCTGGTCGAAATCATTCCGCGTTATATGAGTGTCGGCGGTCCTGCGGTCGTTGACAATCCCGATATGGCGGTCATGCAAATGAATTATCTGTATATGCTCGGGCACCGTGCCATCGCCTATATTCATGATATTTCCGAATATCAGGATTCTGCATTTGTGCAATACCGGCGGCTGATCGATTATTACCGGTTCATGTCCGAACATGATCTGCGGGTCAATCCGAACTGGGTTTTCCGGGCGGATAATCAGCGTGTTCCTTTTTTTCGCCAGCTGAACCGGATGCTGAAGGCGGAACCGCCGCCGACCGCGGCAGTAGTGGCGGATTCCGCGCTGCAGCGGCTGTATGAATACTGCCGGATTCACCGGATTGCCATTGGTTCGGAATTATCGATCATGGGCAGTGACGGTTTGAAGTCACTGAGCTTGACTCCTTCGGTCACGACCATCATCAACCTGCCGTTCGCCATTGTCGAGCAGGCCTGGAAAATCATGGATGACCTGCGTGACGGCGTACCGAACAAAAGCATTATCGCCAATAAATTAACCTTGAAAACCGGCAACAGCGCCAAACGGATTTCCGTGCCGGAACCCGGCAGTTGATTTTCCTGTGTAATATTCTATGTAACATTTGAAATTGTTTGATGCCAAACGCTTTTTTCGAATACCGGACAGTTGAGTTTACCGAGGTTGATGGTATAATTTTTATTATGAACAACCTTTTGAATCTTGGAGAACACAACTGATGAGATGCTTGATTGCCCTGCTGATATTATTCATGATGTATGCCGGATCGGCACAGGAAAACCTGGCGTTCGGAAAAACAGTGAAATCGAATTGGCCGCCGCTGTACGGGAAGTCGCTTTCTTCGCTTACCGACGGAAAAAAAGCGGAAGCGGGGAAGGGCAAAGATTATTTCAATAGTCCCGAAACGCTGATGTTCATGACCGGATACAAGGCCACCGGACTGGAAATCGATATCGACCTGGAGGCCGTGCGCGGAATTGACTATATCGTTTATTCCACGATGGGGCAGTACGGACGCGGCAACATCGTCATGCCTTTCGCCGTCCGGATGTACCTGAGCGATGACGGCGCCAATTACCGTTACTATGGAAATCTGGCGGAAGACTGTGCGCTTGACACTCCGGATATCGGAGACGAAATTCAGCCGTACCGGTTTGAAATGCGCAGCCGCCGGCTGAATGGGCACGGGCGGTATGTCAAATTGCTGATTCGCGGCACCAATTATTTTTACTGCGATGAAATCGAGGTATTCGGCAATGCTTCTCCCGGCTCGAACGACGGTACCGCGGTCACGGAATTCAAGGTGGACGACAAAGATGTGACCATTAGTGGAATCAAACGGCGCTATGGCGTTGACCTGAAACATACGGTCCGGGCAATCAATGCTTTACCGGAAAATATGCGCCGTCCGTTACTGGCGGAGGCGGAGACTTTGAAGGAAAAAATCGTCAAATACGAGTTTGCCGGGGATCCGCGTTCCGCGCGGCTGGTCATGCCGTATGACCGGCTTCACCGGGAGATTTACGCGCTTTTCGGCAAAACGGCTTCGGCCGCGAAGCTTTCGCCAATTCATCTGTCGTGCCCGGATGAATACCGGTTCATCCGCCAATTTACATTTCCCGCCGGCAAAGCAGTGCCCATAAGCCGGAAGATGATGCGAAATGAACAGCGGGGGGCGGCATTCAATCTGTTCAATGCCACCGCCGTGGAGCAGACGATTTCGTTCCGGATCACCGGATCGGCGGAACACAACATCCGCCCCAAACTGGTGGAATTCACCGATACGATCGGCAATATTCCGGTCGGCGCCGCGCTCAAGGACCTGAAGGTTAAGGACGGCGTCTATACCGTGAATCTTCCCGTCGGTATGACCACTCAGGTGTGGCTTGGCATTGATACCGCCGGAGTGGCTCCGGGGAAATACAGTGCGGAAATCCGTTTTCAACAACAGGGCTTGGCGAATCTGCCGGTGCATCTGGAGGTATCCAAATTCAGCCTGCCGGCAAAGTTTTCGCTCGATGCGGGGCTGTGGGATTATACGTACAGCTATGTTTATGGCATTACCCCGGAAAACATCGATGCCGTGACCGGCTTGCTCAACCGCGAAGGCATATCTCCGTGGGGCCACGCCGGAATGCCAAAGGACCGTGCCAATGCGCAACCTGATTTCACCGGACTCGATAAAATGCGTGAAAAATTTCCGGACGCCCGGCGCTACTACCTGTTCTTTGGCCTGAATGCCGATTCCGGATTTTGCGGCCTGAAACGTGGCACCCCGGAATTCAAAGAAGCTGTCGGCGCATGGGCGCAGCAATGGCAGACGGGATTGACCGAAAGAGGACTGGACAAAGGCAAAGCCGTTTTTCACCTGCTCGACGAACCCAATAGCGAGGCAACTTTTCTGGCCTTGGCGGAATGGGCGGAGGCGGTCAAATCCGGCGCGCCCGATATCCCCATCATCTGGAACCCGAATGCGTTTCCGGACGGCAATCTGAAAGCTGCGGAACGGGCTCTGCAGTATTGTGATATGATCATGCCGCGCATCAGCAAGTCTCTCTATTCCGGCGCCGCGTGGCAGCAGCTGTTCAAAAAATACCGGGACAAGGGCGGGCAAATGCAATATTACGATTGCTGCGGACCCACCCGGATGCTGGACCCCGATTATTACCGGCTGATGGCCTGGTATGCGTTCAGGGATCATGCGGTCGGGGTGGGATTCTGGCAGTTAAGTTCCATCTGCCCGTGGAATGATTACCTCATCCTGAACAATACCTGGCCGGTGATCTTTTTGAATGCGGACGGCGTTCAGGTTTCGAAATCGTTTGAAGCGTTGCGGGAAGGCCGGATCGACTTCGAGTATATGAGCATGCTTCGTGAACAGATCGGGCAACTGCGCCGGGCCAGGCAGAATCACCGGGCGGAACAGACTCAAAAAGCACTTGATCAACTGCTTGCCGAAATTTTCGCGGCCCAGGATCGTCGCCCCGTCGGTGGAAAATATTATGCGGAATTCTGGCATACCGATATGTCATTGTCACCGTCAATGAATACGGTCCGGGAGAAAATCCTGGACATTCTGGAACAGAACGCCGCATTGCTGAAACAACAATAACAGAAGGATTTGATTATGAAAAAATGCAGAAATTTCACCTTGATTGAACTCCTCGTCGTGATCGCCATCATCGCCATCCTGGCCGCCATGCTGCTGCCGGCTCTGAACCAGGCGCGCGCCCGGGCCAAAGCCATTCATTGCGTCAATAATCTGAAGCAAAGCGGCATCTGGTTCGGTATGTACAGTGTGGATTTTGATGACTTTTTGCCGATGTCGTCTTACATAAGCGGCATTGGGACGGTGACTTCGTTTGATTTTCTGGTATCTTCATCGCTGATCCGGCAGGAACCGCTGGGGCCGCGCCGCGACCTGCCGTTTACCTGTCCGGCGGTGGCGTCGGGGGATAGTACGGTGTGGTCTTCGCCGACGGGCGGCGCCAATCTTCAGGCCACCTCAAAACCCAATCCGCCATTCCGGCTCGGCAGCAGTTATGGGGTGTTCAGCCAGATTACTGTCGAAGGGTACCGGGATTATCAGATGAAATTTTTGAATGTCGATCCCGGCACGTGGTACGGCGGTATTTTGAAAGTCGGCAAAACCAATCCGAGGTTTCCGATTTGTACCGATTCCGCAATCCGGGCGAGCGGCGTTCAGGTGACTTCAATTATCACCGCTGACAATGAACGATGGTCGATTGCCCTGCGCCATAACGCCATGGCAAATGTGTTGTTCCTCGACGGCAGCGTGAAGAATCACGACCGTGGCTTTTTCGTCAGCGAATACGGCTTCGACAACGCGATAATTTACCGCTGATCACAGCGTTTTGAGGATGAAATCGACGATCGGCTGCGGGTTTTCCAGGCAGTGCGGATGGTGCTTGGCGCCGGGCTTCCAGATGACTTCGATGAGGCCGCCGAGTTCCTTGTAGCGCTTTTCCACGATCGCGGTGTTTTCCGCGGCCGGCACGACTTCGTCGGCATCGCCGCAGACGTGCAGGACCGGGACGCCCGCTTTGGCCAGCGGGGCCAGATTGTCGAGGGGGTTCTTGTCAAACGCCATGGCCTGCGCTTCGGTGAAGCCCCAGGCGTTCAGGCAGTTCTGCCAGCATTCGGCGCGGCCGGGGCCGGAACCCTTGCCGCCCGGCCAGCTCTTGAAATCGCAGACCGGATTGTCGAGGTACAGGCAGCTGACTTTGTCGGTATTGAACACCGCCCAGTTGTAGACGTCGAGCCCGCCGCGGCTGTAGCCGACCAGCACGCATTTTTGATTGAAATTCAGTTCTTTCGTCAAAAAATCATACAGCATATCGAAACGGCGGTTGACCTCCGGCGAACCGTAAAGTTCGTGAACCTCGATATGCGCCACGTACCAGCCGCGTTCCAGCATGGCGAAATCGCCGTACGGAAATGCCCCGAAAAAATGCGCGCGCCAATACCAGTGGTTGCCGGGCGCGGGCGGACAATTCGGCTCGATCAGGATGGCGCCGATGCCGTTCAGCGTGAAATCATGGCGCTTATAACCGTTCCAATCGGAAATCGTTCCGGGATAATTCGTCTGCATCATAATGAAAACTCCAGTTGATATTCAATTACGATAGTTGAACTCAATTCGTTTTGCAAATAAAAATTATTCTTTTTTGTACACAAAAACACACAAAAATACACAAAAAGAAGATATTAAAAATTTTCCGTGCTTTCCGTGTATTCCGTGTTTAAAATCTCCCCAAAACGGTCATTTCACGGCGACGATGAACATTTCCGCATTGGAGGTGAAGTTGTTGCCTTCCAGGATATCACGGCGGATCGTCACTTGCCGGAACCCGGCATTGCGCAGGACTTCCGTTATGGCCTCTTCGGTATAGTACTGCTCCCAGACGATGAAATGTTTCGTCCGGCCCTGCTGAATCAGGTTGTACTGATACGCATACACGCGTTCTGCCGGGTAATGAAACGTTTGCTGCAGCAAGAGATATTCGCTCTCCGCCCAGAAGTCCGCGCCCGCGCTGTGCGACCAGCTCTTGCCCTCGTGTTTATCGCGGGTAATTCCTGTGCCGAATACGTCGAAAATCAGCTTGCCCCCCGGCGCCAGCGCCCGATGGCAATGCCGCAACAATTGATCGCGGCTCGCCGGGGAATGCGTCCCCATGTCGCAGTAAATCATGATGATCGAGTCGAATTCGCCCGCCGGAAACGATTTGATATAATCGCCGTGCAGATAAGTCACGCCGCCGGCGCTATGCTTCTCGGCATATTCGATTGCCTTGCGGTTGAAGTCGATTCCGGTGACCTGATACCCCTTCGCGGCCAGGCGCTCCGTGTATAAACCGGGGCCGCAGCCGAGGTCCAGCAACCTGTGCCCGGCTTCACCGGCGATGAATTCAATGGTCCGCCCGATTGACGCCGGGCTCCTGCTGGCGGCATCCGAATCCGGATCCAGATGGCATTTCAGCATCTGTTCCTGAATATACGGATCCCTCCAGATATTGCACTCGCTCGCGGCGAAAAGTTCCGGCCTGCCATCATTAATCGGCAAACGCAGATGCAGGATCGGAAAGGGCCGCCCCGCCGAATCCAGCTCATCGCGGCCGTTTTCGACAAAACCGCAGCGCCGGTAAAATTCCGCCGCCCCCGGGTTATCCTCATTGACATCGACCCCGGTCACGCCCAACTCGCAAATCGCATGATTCAGCAACTGCTTCCCCAGCCCCTGACGGAAAAAATCCGGATGCACAAACAGCATTTCCAGCTTATTCCCGTCCGTGCCCATGAACGCCGCGATCCGTCCGTCCCCTCCCTTCAATGCCAGCAGTTCCACGCCGCCGAAATATCCGCCGAGCTGTCCCCGGATTTCAACAATATCCGCATCCGAGAGAAAAGCATGCGTGGCCCGCACCGAAGCCTCCCACAACCGGGTCAGCTCCGCATAATCATTTTCCGTGGGTTTATATAAATGCATTTGTCATTCTCCTGATGCAATATATAAGACCACGCTGGAAAGTTCAAGAACGTTCGGATAAATTTACAATTCTAATTCCAATCCGTCGTAAGCTACCTGTATCCCCCTCGGTTCCAGATACGCACATAAATCCTCGTGCAGCGCTCCGCCATTGTGGGAAAAATGATTCGCATACACCGGGGTATCGCAGCCGATACAGCCCAATTCCAGCAACCGGTCACGAAAACGGATCACGGAATTGGCACCCTGATGATTGTATGGGTGATCAATCAGCTTCAATCCGCAGGTGGTATCAATGGCAACCAGATCCATTTTTCTGCCGGCAAAGACCTGCCATGATTTCTCGGGGAGAAATCCGGTATCGTTGGCGATAAAAATATTCTTGTCACCGCGCGAAATCAGGTGGACCAGCGGTTCCCGCCCCGGCGCATGGTCGGCGTCGGCGGAGAGAATCATCATATCGCCATCGATCACCGTCTGCCCGTGCGATGTCATCCGCATTTCGCACTGGATATCTTCCAGGCCGAGAATTCCACAGTCCGCGGCCAGAAATTCCACGATCCTGGCGAAAACCGGCCTCGAACCAATGATCGTCACTGGTTGCGAGACCCGGCTGAACCACGGCGTCTTCCGCCAGAGCAAATCCAATGGATTCAAATGATCGGCATGCGGATGAGTGAAAATCAACCGTTTCATCTTCAAAAGGTCAATATCATATTCGCAACTCTGCCAGAACGCGTCCGGGCCGAAATCGACGATGGTATCATCGCCAATCAGGTACGAACAGCGTTTCCGCAGGTCCTTGCCTTTTAATCTTTTCGCCTGACGGCAGATATCGCACTCGCACCACAGCGCCGGAATACCTTCGGCGGCGGCCGTCCCCAGGAATTTGATTTTCACAATTTCACTCCGCGATCATGATTACCCGGTCGAGCCAGCCATTGCCGGCTGCCGGATTCGCGACCGGAGCAGCATACAGAAAACAATTTTTGCTGAGTTCGACCGTACCGATTTCGATCAACTTATATTCTTTGCCGGCTATTTCCGACGCCGGTACTTTTTTATGGACATCTTTCTTATTTACGATATCATAGAGACCGACCTGAATACCATATCCCGCCACGTTATTGTCGCAACGCACCGCAGCATACAAACGCCAGCGTTTGGCGCGTTTTTTCAGTACCTCCGGAATAAAGAGCTGCATACTCCAACTGAGTCTGTTGTTGGCGAAACAAAATGCCGAGCCATCGGAAGCGACCGGATCATCGACGGTATTTACGCCGCTTGCCGCCACCCCGAAAAATACATTTTGCGCATCGAAATATTTTTGTGCCGCAATACTTTTGAACCGCTCCGGCCTCTCCGCCCGCAAAGCCGCCGTCAGTCCGCGCAGCTGCATCTCATATTCATCAAAAGATTTGCTTTCCGCAAAATTGCGTACATTGCGCTCCCGGGCCGAGTTGATCAGGTCCTCCACACTGGTTTCCACTTTCTGCAAGTCGACATCCGCCAGGTACGGTGTGTAATCGAGCAGTGCGAAATCGGTGGACATTTTCAGCGTGCGTATCCGGTAATTGATTTTCGGATCGCCCGCGGTCCGCACCATGGCCTGCTCCATAATCCGGTTGGCTTTCAGCACCACGTCATAATCCAGGTATTGGTGCGCTTTCGGCTGGCGCATTTTCACCTGATCCGGCCAGGCGGCAAAGGCATCTTCCAGCACATCCAGATATTGCTGTACCAGCGGCGCGGCCGCGCCATAATAGTTCCGCAGGAAATACGTGGTCAACTCCACACTGTCGCGGCTCGGGTCCCACAACAGTTTGCTGCACAACCAGCCGCGCAGCGCCCCCATATCGCCGCAACGGCCCCGCGTCTGGTATTCGCCCTGTTCGAGAATATTCCAGATATTCTTGTCTGCAAAGAACTTGATATTCCTGTCGATAACCCGCAAATTGGGAAACGGGATCATGAAGTTGCCAAAATTGTTGATGTAATCCCAGATCATGACCCTGTCGGTCAGTTTTTCCCATCCCTTGAGATCCTCGACAAATGACCGGTTATTCGCCGAGTCCAGCGGTTTGCTCAGGTCCATGTCGTGCGAACACAGACGGATGACCACATTGGCCGCCGGGCGGATATTCGCGGGCGGATTGACACTGTACATATAGGCCAGCGTCTCAACCGCGATACCGGGATGGACCTTCGCCAGCCGCCCGGCCACGGTATTGACGAAATTGATCAGCGTCCCGGAAGGTCCGCCGTAACGCGCGTCGGAAGCCCTGCAATTGTCACACCGGCAATAGTTGTTGTTGTCGTTCTGCGACAGCGAGATCAATTGAGGGTTAGTCGACTTGCCCAGGGTTTCGAGCATATTGGCAGTCACCAAATCGATCAGCTCCGGGTTGGTCAGGCACAATTGCCCCTGCGACTGACCTCCGACCCGCTTGCCGTTCACGAAACTGAAATATTCAGGATTGCTCTTCAGGTATTTGGCCGCCGGACAGAACAACTCAAAGGTATGCACGAACCCGATGCACTCAAAGCGCCCACCCCACTCCTCGCCGACTTTGACATGATGCCCATTGAAACGCCGTTTGACCGCGAATTCGGGATGCAATTTATAGTCGTCCTGCAGCGCCTCACGAAATGGAAACGGCGAAGCATAACGTACATTGAGGTCTGGTATTTTTATCTGGTCTACCTGCGGAACTTCCGTCTCAAACGAAGTCCAGAAGTTGATATTGAGGTAATCCTCCAGCAGCGTGAACACTGCGTACAGCGAACCGCGCGGGCGATCACCGGATAATACAACATCCCCGTTATCCAGGGTTCTCAGGATAATTTCATCCGGCTTCAATTCATCGTAATTAATTTTCAGATGTTTATGTTGTCCGATATAGATATTTTTCACGCCCTTTTCTGTGCCGATCGCCAGATCAAGCCCATTCAGTTCCCTCAGATATTTTTTCAATTCTGCGGCAGCGGTCCGCTCGGCCGGCACGCCGTCCGGCGGCAGTACGATACGGTAATCCCGGTTGAGAATGATTTCCGCATGGAGCATCAATGCGGACAGCAGCAGGGCAAGAGTACAGATTGTTTTCATCAGCTACCTTATAGTTATTTTATTTTTACCAGGGCCAGTAAATCTCAGTGCTGTAATAAAAACAGATTTTCCTGTACAAATCGGCCGAGCTATACCATCTGAGATTATCATTTTCGACATGACCGTCGATATAAAGGGCATTGAGGCGTTCACTGTGGCGGTGCTGATAATTGGCGTCGTTGGTGTCGGGGTTATCAAACCATCGCCAGGTATCACGCCCGTCAACCGCCTGCAGGGAATTGGACGGGACTTTGCACAGATTAATCTTGCGCGCCGCATAGGCTTTGGGGTTTGTCGCGGCATAGTCACCGTAGCCGATGCGGTCATTGAAGGTATAATGCACTCCCTGCCGCTTGTCGGTGCCGCCGTAGATAAAACTCTTGCGCAAAGACGGGCAATAAAAAGCTTCCGAGGTGGCTCCGCCCAGCAACCCCATATCAAATTCCCTGCCGTTCAAATACGGATTGATCCTCCCCTGGGCGCAGTCTCCGGTGACCCCGGCCCAGCGGGCGAGCGGAGCCCAGTCGTCATAATCACTGGAATACTGCGCCGAACCCAGTCCGATCTGTTTGAGGTTGGACATGCACTGAGAGGCTTTTGCTTTTTCCCGCGCCTTGTTCAATGCCGGCAACAGCATTGCCGCCAATACCGCTATGATCGCAATAACGACCAGCAATTCAATCAGTGTAAAATGTTTTCTCATGATTTCTTCTGCTCCTATTTTATGCTCTTCTTACTGTTTTATGGGTGTTTCCCGGAATCCATTCGGCATCGATCAACTGCCGCCCCGGCACATCGATCATACCTCTCATCAACAGTGACAGTTCAAGCACCGCCCGGAACCCGAACTGGTAAATATCGTATTCAAAACGGCTCCATTCGAAATCCGGCGTGGGCAGGAAACCGCTGTTGCTGGCACTGATTACCGCGATATCCCGGCCTGGCTTGATTTTCCGTTTACGAAATTCATGCGCCAGATAAGGCAACAGGAATTCATCGTTGACGAACAGCGCGTCCGCGCCGCTGTCGAGCAGTCTGTCGACTTCCTGTTCAAAATAGCAGGATTTCAGTTCAGACACCTGAAGCAGCAACTCAAAATCCAGCCCCCCCTCACCAAGTGCCCCTTTGTAGATACGGTGTATTCTCGCCAGATAATCGGGGTCATTGCAATCGCTGTCGTAAACGAACATGGCAACCTTCCTGCAGCCGCTTTCACGAAATTTGCTGAACGCTTTCTTCAGTACTTGCCGAATATCGAATTTAACTGTCGGATAATCAATGTCATGGAAATTCCCTACATCCAGAACCACCACCGGCTTCCCGATCGTACACTCGTGTTTCAATAACTTCCTATAGCGCCCCGCCGTAACCAGATAACCATCCGCCGGGTTCTCCCGCAAAAAATCATCAACCTCATCATATTGCCCCGCATCGCCGAGGTTCAGCTTTATGATCGGACAAGTCAACTGTACGCCGAACCGCGTGGCCGCGTCGAACATCCCCAGGAACCAGTTCTGCGCCGGGCGGTTGGCAATCACGCCGCCCCAATATTGGACGCACGGTATTTTCGTCGAAACCGCCTGCCCGGCCTTCTCGCCCCCGCCGATGGTCATTTTGCTGTTCGCTTCGAAATCAAACATCACTTCCGGGGTGATTTTTAACGGCAGCGCGGCAAACTCCTCCTCGCTCATCTTCGGAGGACGATTGATCAGAAAAGTACCGAAGGGCCGTTGGCGCTTCAGAAATCCCTCACGCGTCAGCTCCTCGATGCTTTCCCGCAAATACCGGCGGCTCACCCCGAGTTCAGCCACCAGCCGGTCCTCGGATTTCAGCTTGCTGTTCAAGGGACAGTCCGACAATGCCAATGCATTGCTGATATTTGCTTTCAGGGATTGCTTGTCGATCGTTTTCATGGTCCGTTCAAATAAATGTTGTATTATATAAATCAATTATACAACACAATCCGGCAAAAGTCAACCCCTCATCATTTATTTTTACGGAATTCTAATAAATCGGCAAAAAAATGGCGGGAGCGACGGGACTCGAACCCGCAACATCCACCGTGACAG
>JBEBXH010000100.1:0-18090 GCA_040391785.1 Victivallis vadensis | reverse complement strand
TGCAGCTTGCAGCTTGCAGCTTGCAGCTTGCAGCTTGCAGCTTGCAGCTTGCAGCTTGCAGCTTGCAGCTTGCAGCTTGCAGCTTGCAGCTTGCAGCTTGCAGCTTGCAGCTTGCAGCTTGCAGCTTGCAGCTTGCAGCTTGCAGCTTGCAGCAATTTCGAACTTGATGATTTCAGGAAATCATCAAGTTCGCCCTGCCTTACGGCATGGCGCGGAGGAGCGGAGAACTCGACTTGCAAGCAATATATCTGCATTTACATACCCTTAAACGTATACCCATATAATCTATATGATAACACAAATTTTTTTAAAATGCAACTACCGTTGAAAAATTTCATGGATTTTTTCCAATAATTATCTGAAATAGCTCCATCATCAGGGGATACATTATTGATTTTGAAATAAATATAAAAGTTGTACGGGTGCCGGAAACAGGCGGCCATGTTGTATCGCAAAGAATGAAACACCATGAAATCGCCCCGCTGGCGGGAGCAGCGACATATGCGGTTGGGCAATTGATAAAGGTATGGATGGAAAAGGATGACTTGCTGTTCGCATTCAGTTTATTTCTCTTCGGAATAAAAAGGGTATTTTAAGTTTGTAAAGTATAAATATTATGATAACTTACTTTGTTAGTGAGTTTTTGGAGCAAAACCTTGAAAAAGCTATTACGTATATTTGTTTCCGCCGTGATATTCGGCATTTTGCCTTTGATGGAATTGCATGCCGGCGAATTTGGAAACAGTGATTCCGGTACCATTGCACCGGTCAATTTATGGCTGCAAATGACGGGAGTGGCGCTGGCGGCATTTGTCCTCGGAGGGGTGTTGGCGGCCTTGCTTTTGCGGCGGCACTACCGTTCCAGGGAAAAGGAGGCGCAGGATACGAAATTGAAGGACCTGTTGATCCAGCATGAGTTACTGCTGGATATTATGCCTATTTATGTTTACGCGGAGGACGCCAACGACGATTACCGGCATGTTTTCTGCAATCGTATCTGCTCGCAATTGTGGGGACGGCCGATTGAGGAAGTTCTTGGCAAAAGCGATGCGGAACTCTTCGGGGACTCCGAAGAAGTCAAGCGTTTTCAGGAAACTGACGCCGCTGTGGTGGCCAGCGGGGAGCTCCACGAGTCCATTCAGGCCTTTACCGGCGTGGATGGCAAACAGCGCATGGGGCGCTTTTTCCGCAAAGGTATTGAACTTTCCGGCGGGCGCCGCTGGATGTTCGGTCTGGTCGTGGATATTACCGAGGAATACGAGCAGCAGGCCCAGCTGGCGGCGAACCTGGCTATTTTTGAATATGCATCCGACCTGACACGGACGGCCTATTTCCGTTTCGACCCTGAAACCCAGGAGATGAGCGGCGCGAAGTTACTCGGCGAACTCTGGCCGATCAAGGACGGCAAGTCTCTGCCGAACGAAGAAGTCGTCTATCCGGACGACTTGCCGCATTTCAACAAGCTGGGGAAGGAACTTCTTTCCGGACGAAGCGAATCGGTTACGGTTGATTACCGGTCCGAGTATTTCGGTGAAATGCGTTATTACCGCCTGAGGGTCGGCCTCACCCGCGATCCTTATCAGAAGGTGATGGTGATCGGGGTGATTCAGGATGTGACCGAAATCACCAGAAATACCTTGAAGCTTCAGGACACGTTGGCCCTGCAGGATATTATCGTCAATTCGCTGCCGGTTATTTTCTTCGCCAAGGATGCCAACGACGGTTTCAAGCACGTATTGATTAACCGGGCCTTCGCCCAGACCATGAACAAACCTCAGGAAGAGCTGCTGGGGAAAACCGGGGCCGAGCTTGGCCTGACCTATGCCGTTCCCGACGAAGAGACTATGAATATGCCGGACGGTATTGAATTCGACGAAAAACGGACCATGCCGGACGGCTCTGTTCGCGCGTTCCATATCACTCAGAAACCATTTGTGGGGGCGCTTGGCACCCAGGGCAAGCGGCTGCTGCTCGGCGTGGCCAACGATGTGACCGGGTTGAGCGAACTGAACGCCAGCCATCAGACGCTGAATTTCTGCCTGTCGGGGTTGCTTTCCGGCGAAAAAATGTTCGATCCGGAGGCCGTGCTTAAGGCCATCGGCGAGAGATTGAACGCCTCCACCTGCTTCCTGTTGCGTTTCGATTATGAGAGCCAGACGGCCTACCCGGAGGCGGAATGGCAGGCTGTTCCGGACCGGGAAGCGTCACTGATGACCGCGCGCGTGCCTTTTTGCGAGGATGATCCGTGGTTCCGGTATATTTCCAGCGGTGAAATCATTTTTGCCACTGATGCAGAGGACCCCGAAATCGTGACCCGTTTCGGCCTGTGGCCGGAAGAGAACAAGCGGCTAAAAGTCAAGAGTCTTTATTCGATGCTGATCCACGTGGACGGCAAGCCCTGGGGCAATTTCGGTGTGGGGTACAACCCCAAACATGTGCTGAGCGAATATGAAACGGAATTTTTCAAATCCGCCGGAAGCCTGATCGGGCTGATTCTGCAGCGCAAAAAATATCAGGAGCAAATCCACTCTTCGCTTCAGGAAGCGCAAAACGCCAACAAGGCGAAGTCGCACTTTCTGGCCTCGATGAGCCACGAAATCCGTACTCCGCTGAATGCCGTGATCGGGTTCGCCGAGCTGCTGAAAGACGGTACGCTGCCGCTCGAGGAGCAGAAGGATTATCTGAAGGCCATTTCAAGCGCAGGCAAGACGCTCCTGGCTTTGATCAACGATGTGCTCGACCTCTCCAAGCTCGAGGCCGGCCAGATGCAGTTCAAACCATCGGAAGCCGATTTCCTCGAACTTGTGAATGAGGTCAAAACCATATTCCAGCAAAAATGCACCGAGAAGAAGTTGCAATTCGTCGTGGATATTCCTCGCTTGCCGTCCGTATGGCTGGACAAACTCCGTATCCGCCAGATCTTGTTCAATTTGATCGGCAACGCGGTGAAATTCACCGATAACGGCGAAATCCGGGTATCGGCGTCTTTCTCCGAGGACTCGGCGGAAAGCGGTACCTTGACATTCTGCGTGATGGATACCGGAATTGGCATATCCGCGGAAGATCAGAAGCATCTTTTTCAGATGTTCGTGCAATCCGAAGCGCTGAATGGGACACAAGTCGCCTACAACGGCAGCGGGCTCGGCCTGGCTATCGTCCGCCGCATGCTCGAGCGGATGGATGGAAATATTGAACTGGAAAGCGAACCGGGCAAGGGCTCGAAATTCTGCACCGTCATCCGAAACCTGAAATTCAAGGCCGCGGGCGGCGAAAGTGAAAAAGAACAGCGGGCGGACGAGAAACCGGCGGAAGCCCCGATTTTCGGTTCGGCGTTGTTGGTCGACGACGTTGCGATGAACCTGAAGATTTTGTCGGCCATGCTGAAAAAAATCGGTATTTCACAGATCACCACCGCGAGTAATGCCGATGAGGCTCTGCAGGTTCTGGAAACCGCCTCTTTCGACTTTATGCTGACCGACTTGTGGATGCCCGGCATGAGCGGATTCGAATTGGCCACCCAGGTGCGCCGTGATCCACGCTTTGCCGCCATGCGTCTCGCACTGGTCACTGCCGATATGGAAAGCCGGGAACACTTCAAGACTCCGACCTTCGACGCGGTGCTCTCCAAACCGGTCACGCTGGAAAAACTGAGAGCCTTCCTGAGTATTCCTGCGAAAATTATTTAACATTTGCCAGCTTCAGAATTTGAAATGGTTCCCGATAATTATTTCCCGGGTGCTTTAAAAATCCATAGTTCAGGCTATATTACCGATTGGAACTTAATATGAGGATTGAATCATGGACATACCGAAGAAGAAAACCATTTATCTGAGCGGTCCGATCATGGACGAGCACGAAGGATACGCCCGCGAGTGGCGCGAAGCCGCCAAGGCCATGCTCTCCGCCAACTTCCGGATGCTCGACCCCATGCGCCGTAAATTCGTCGACCGCCAGGTGGACAGCGCCAACGAGATCGTCGAATTCGACCTGCAGGACGTACGCGAGGCCGATATCATCCTGGTGAATTACAACAAGCCCAGCATCGGCACCAGCATGGAAGTATTTTATGCGGCGCACAACCTCGGCAAATTCGTGGTCACGTTCTCGCCGTTCGAGTACAAGGACTGCAGCCCGTGGATGGCGCGTTTTTCCACCAAAATTCTGCACAGCCTTGAGGATGCGGCGGAGTATATCAATACTCATTTCGCCGAGAAATAATGAGCGAGCAATTCACACTGCAGGCCGAAGAAGGCGGGAGCCTCACCTCGCACATGGTGCGCGGCGAGATCCTGCGTATCGTTTTTGAAAACGACGACAAGACCTATGTGGTGATGAAGCTGATCGACGCCCAGAACACCGAACATACGGTGGTGGGCGGCATTACCGGGGCGTACCCCGGGCAGGATATCGAGGTCTGCGGGCACTGGGAGAACCACAGCGAATACGGGCGGCAGCTGCGGGCGGAGAGTTACCGTTTCCTGCTGCCCTCGACCAAAGAGGGCATCGTGCGGTATCTCGCCTCCGGGGTGATCCCCGGCATCGGCCCCAAATACGCGCAGAATATCGTGGACCACTTCGGCGAGAAAACGCTGGAAATCCTCGATCACTCGTCGGGGCGCTTGAAGGAAGTCCCCGGCCTCGGCAAGAAGCGCATCGAGCAGATCCGCACCGCCTGGCACAGCCAGAGCACGCAGAAAGACATTTTCATTTTCCTGCAGAGCCTCGGCATCAGCCCCGCGTACTGCATGAAAATTTACAAACAATACGGCGACGAAACCCCGGACAAGGTCCGCGACAATCCCTATGCGCTGGCCAACGACGTGGACGGCATCGGGTTCACCATGGCGGACCGGGTGGCGGCGTCGCTGGGCATCGAAAAAAATAATATTTCGCGCCTTGCCTCCGGCATCAATTACACGCTCGGGCAGCTGATGACCGCCGGGCACACCTGTTACCCGCGCGTCGAACTGCTGCGCAGCGCCGCGGAGACGCTGGAAGTGACGGTGGACGAGGCGGCGCTGGGGCTGGAACGGGCGGTGGCTGCGCGCCAGGTGGCCGTTTGCCCCGACGCGGAGTTTGGCGAACTGGTTTATCAACGATCCTTGTTCACGGCTGAGCACGGCGTGCCGAAAATCGTGGTGAGGCTGGCGCAGGTGCCGCGCTTCGCCGGGCAGCGGCTGCTGCGGGTGCCGGCGCGCGACGATTTGACGCTGAGCGACGAGCAGCAGCTCGCGGTCGAGCGGGTGGGCGGTTCGCCGCTGACGATCATCACCGGGGGTCCCGGCGTGGGCAAAACCACCGTTATCGGCGAGATCGTCCGCCGGGCGAAAACCGCGCGGCTCAAGATCATGATGGCCGCCCCGACCGGACGCGCCGCGCGCCGCATGTACGAATCGACCGGGTTTCCGGCGAAAACCATTCACCGGATGCTCAAATGGGAACCCGGCGAACGGCGTTTCGCCTTTGACGTAAACAATCAGCTGGAGTGCGATCTGCTGATTATCGACGAAGTTTCGATGCTGGACGCGATGCTGGCGTATTCGCTGCTGCAGGCGGTGAAACCGGGTACGTCGGTGGTGCTGGTGGGGGATGCCGACCAGCTACCGTCGGTGGGGCCGGGCAGGGTGCTGCACTGCTTCATCGAATCGGGTGTTTTCCTGACCACACACTTGTCGAAAATTTTCCGTCAGGGCGCGGACAGCTACATCATCCGCAACGCTCACCGGGTGAACTCCGGGCAACTCCCCGAAACCGGCAAGGACGCCGGGCGCTTGACCGATTTCTACTGGATCGAACAGGACGACCCGGAGAAGGTCCAGGAACTGATTCGCCGGCTGGTCACGGAGCGTATTCCGGAGCGGTTCGGATTGCGTCCGGTGGACGATATCCAGATCCTGACGCCGATGAACCGCGGCAATTGCGGCACGATCAGCCTCAATACCGCGCTGCAGGAAATGCTGAACGGCGGGCACAAACCGCAGTTTAAAGTCGGCGAACGGGTGTTCAAAAGCGGCGACAAGGTGATGCAGATCTCGAACAATTATGATAAAGCGGTTTTCAACGGCGACATGGGGAAGATCGCGCACATCAACGCGCACGAAAAAAAGTTTATCGTCATGTTCGATTCGAATCAGTCGGTGGAGTACGATATGACGGAATGCGATCAATTGAGCTTGGCGTATGCGATTACGGTGCACAAATCGCAGGGGAGCGAATTCCCGGCGGTGGTGATGCCGCTCCTGACGCAGCACTATATGATGCTGCAGCGCAATTTATTGTACACGGGTATGACGCGGGCGAAGAAACTGTTGATCCTGGTGGGGAGCCGCCGCGCGGTGGCGATGGCGGTGAATAATTCACGCCTCGAACCACGCTTCACGCGCCTAAAAGAATTGATAATTGATTTAATCAAAAAATAAACCCGCCACCGGGTGCCCACCCGGACGGGGTGCAGCGACGGAACGCTGCCCGCCCCTAAGGCGGAACAAATGTAAGCCGCGTAGCGGCGCTACCCGGAAATTCACAATTCACCTGAGAGCGAGGTTGAAAAAACGTAAAACAGTTTTTTCAACATTGACTTGAAAAGATAGCTGCCGCTGTATCTTTTCAACTCAATATCGCTTTCAGGCGAGTGGTGGATATTAGAGTGGCGCCGCTGTGCGGCTTACGATTTGTTTCGCCCTGCAGGCGACCCGCCTTCGCCAAGGCTACGGCGAGCCAAGCCGGCGTTTCGCCGCCGGCCCACGCCCGGGCAAGCGCCCGGCGGCGAGTTCTTTCTTCTTTCTTCTTTTTTCTTTCTTAATTAATTCCGTTCGCCATTTTGCAGGCTTTGACGGCATTGCTCATCAGCATGGCAATTGTCATCGGGCCCACGCCGCCCGGAACTTTCGTAATATAAGAAGCCTTGCCAACCACATCATCGAAATTCACGTCGCCACATAAACGGTATCCTTTCGGCAAGCTCGGGTCGTCCACGCGGTTGATTCCCACGTCAATCACTACCGCGCCGTCTTTCACCATGTCCGCAGTCACGAACTCCGGTTTGCCGATCGCCGCGATCAGAATATCGCCCTGACGCGTCAGTTCCGCCAGATTCTTCGTGCGCGAATGCACCACCGTCACCGTGGCATTTGCACCCTTGCTCTTCTGCACCAGCAAGGCCATCATCGGCTTGCCCACGATGTTCGAACGGCCGATCACTACCGCGTGTTTGCCCGCAGGATCGATGCCGCTCTGCGCCAGCAGTTCCATCACCCCGTACGGCGTACAGGGATAAAAACCGTCCGTCTTGCCGATCAGCATTTTGCCGACGTTTTCGGCGTGGAAACAGTCGACGTCCTTGGCCGGGTCGATGGCCGCCACCACCGCTTCTTCGTCGATCTGCGGCGGGGGAGGGGACTGCACGAGAATGCCGTGGATTTTCGGGTCACGGTTGAGCTTGTCGATCAGCGCGAGTACCTCGTCCATGGTGGCGTTTTTGTCCAGCAGGTGCTTTTCGGAGTAGATGCCGAGGGCGGCACAGGTTTTGACCTTGGTGTTCACGTAAACCTGCGAGGCGGGATCTTCACCGATCAGGACCACGGCCAGGCCGGGCTGAAGGTTCTGCTGTTTGAGCCGGGATATCTCTTCGGCCAAGGCGGAGGTCACCGCGGCCGCGATCGCTTTTCCATCAATAATTGTCGCAGACATTGAATTTTCCTTGTTTTAATCGTAAAGTATAATAGAGCAAAACGGAAGATTTTCAACCGCGTATTTGAATAAGTCATGAGAATAATGGTTTATAATATCGCCTACGGGACCGGCAATCCCGGGGCCGAATTCGGGCGGGTATTTACTTCGCACCGTTACTTGAGATCCGGTCGCAAACAGATCGACCGGATCGCCGATTTTGCCCAGGAGCACGCAGTGGACTTGTTGGGGCTGGTGGAGGCGGACCTGGGGTCGTTCCGCACCGGCGGGCGGAGCCAGGTGCAGTATCTGGCGAAAAAGCTCGGCATGGAGGCCGCCAGCGCGGTCAAATACAGCGTCAATTCGCTGGCGAACCGGGTGCCGATCATCCGTCATCAGGCGAACGCGCTGCTGTCGGCCGAGTCCGGCGAGGTGCGGACGCATTACCTGACGGCCGGGTTCAAGCGGATGGCATTGGAGGTGGAATTTCCCGAATTCAATGTGGTGCTGGTGCATCTGGCGCTGAGCCGTCAGGTGCGGCTGCTGCAGCTGGATTATCTGGTCAAACTGCTGCAGGACCGCAAACGGCTGATCATCGGCGGCGACTTCAATACGTTCGCCGGTGAGAAAGAAATCGCGCGATTCAAAAGGCGGTTGAAGCTGTACAACCCGAACCACAAAAAGGCGTGTACATACCCGGCCTGGAATCCGCTGAAACAGCTGGATTATCTGTTGTTTTCGGAGAGCATCAAGGTGACGGATTTTCAGGTCGGCAAACTGCTGGCCTCGGATCACTTGCCGGTGCTGGCGGACTTCGAACTGCTGGACTGATCGTAATTTTGTCGGACTTGTCGGACACGTCGGACCTGTCCGATAAGAAATTCCTTTGATATTGAACTGGCATTTTCGATGGAATGGATTACATTACGGAAAAGGAGTTTTTCTTATGCGGAAAGTCAGGTTTGGCTTGCTGGTGCTGTTGATCGCCGGAGTGATCGTATTGATTGTCGGGCACAGCATAAGCACCGAGGAAATAATCGATTCGATCGAGGGCGAAAAAGTCGTGGTCACTACCATGACGTGGGACGGTAAAGAAGTCATTTTCGACAATCTGAACGGTCCGAAATATGGGCAGGAGTTCAAGGAATCGGGCAAGGTACGGCTGTTCTATACCGGCAAACTGAGAATTCGCCAGAGCGTCAGTTATGAAGGCAAAAAAATGCGCGCCAAGTATAATCAGACCTTCAGCCAGAGCAATGGTTATGATATTGAGTTGAGCGAAGACAATCGCAATGCCGTCTATACGTTATATGCCACGCCGCACTGGGATGTCACCCGCCGCAATATCCTGTTCTGGAAAATGATCGGGCTCAAAAAGAAATATCTTTCCTTCTCTTACGACGAGCAGAGGAGACAGTCCGGATCGCCTCTTACCCTGCTTGATCAGTAGATTATCGTTCCTTTGCCGAAGATTTGTCCGGAATTTTGTCCGCCGGACTTTCAAAATCCATTCCCAGGAGGTATATTACCTCAATTCATATTTGTGGAGGTGAATGATGGAAGAAAAAGAGAAAGTGCAGGAAAATCTGGAAACCAAAGAAGTACAGGAAACCAAGCCGCCGAAAAAGAAAAAGGGGTTGTTGGTTAAAATCCTGGGGATAACCCTGCTGGTGATTGTGCTGTTGTTTGCGGGAGTATTGTTTTTCATCGACAATATTCTGGAGACGGGGATCCGTACCGGCGGCGGTCTGATCATGAAGACCAAGGTCGAAGTGGAATCGGTGCGGTTGAAAATCCTGCGCGGTACGCTGGACATCAAAAATCTGCGGGTGGAAAATCCGGAAGGCAGTACCAACCGTTATGCGTTTGAATTGCCCGCGTTTCATATCGGGCTGGAAGTGGGTTCGCTGCTTTCGGATAAGATTATCGTCAATTCCATCGAAATCACCGGTATGCGGGTGGATTATGAGCCCCGTCTGAAGGGCGGCAGCAATATCCAGATTCTGCTCGACAATATGGAGGACCCGAAGAAGAAGCCGGCCGCGGACGCGGAGCAGGGCGCTACTGAAAAAGAGAAGGCTGAAGCCGAGAAAGCGGTTTCCAAGCAGGTGGTGATCAAGGACCTGGTGGTGAGGGGCGGCTCAATCGACGTCACACTGCTCGGCCAGACGGCCACGATTCCCATGCCGCCGGTTCATATGACCGGTATCGGTGAAAATCAGGCGGTGACCATGATCGAGGCGATCACGATGTTCATGAAGGAATTGGTCGTCAGCGTGGTCAAGGCCTCCAACCAGGTGGTCGACAGCCTCGGCAGCAAGCTGAAATCGGCCGGTAGCGACCTCGGCACCACCGCCGGGAGCGTGATTGATGAGGTCAAGGGCCTCATCAGCGGCAAGAAGGACGAGACGAAAAAGTAAGGAAGTATATGGACCGAATCGAGATCATGGCACCGGCCGGTGCGTTTGATTCCCTGTCCGCGGCATTGCGGGCCGGGGCCGATTCGGTTTATTTCGGAGTAGGCAAATTGAATATGCGGGCCCGCGCCACGGCGAATTTCACCGTGCGCGATCTTCCCGGGATCGTCCGGCGCTGCCGGGTGGCCGGGGCGAAGTCGTACCTGACCGTGAACACGATCATTTATGACGAGGAGCTCGCGGAAATGCGGCAGTTGTGCGATGCCGCCAGGGAGGCGGGGGTCAGTGCGATCATCGCTTCCGACCTGGCGGTAATCCGCTACGCGCGCGAGATCGGTCTGGAGGTGCATTTGTCCGTCCAGGCCGGAGTCAGCAACCTGGAGGCGGTGCGCTTTTATGCGGCGTATGCCGACGTGGTGGTGCTGGCGCGCGAGCTGACCTTGCCGCAGGTCAAGTATATTGTCGAGGCGGTGAAAGCTGAAAAAATCACCGGACCCTCGGGGAAATTGTTGCGGATCGAAATCTTTGCCCACGGCGCTTTGTGCGTGGCGATTTCGGGCAAATGCGGCATGAGCCTGGCGGTCTACGATTCCTCGGCCAACCGCGGGGCGTGTTTCCAGAACTGCCGCCGCAGTTACCGGGTGATCGACGAGGAAAGCGGCGACGAGCTGGTCATCGACAATAAGTATGTGATGTCTCCCAAAGACCTCTGCACCATCGGGGTCCTGGACCAGATTCTGGCGGCCGGGGTCACGCTGTTGAAGCTGGAGGGGCGCGGGCGCTCGGCCGATTATGTCGGTACGGTCACTTCGTGCTACCGGGAGGCGGTAGAGGCGTGTCAGGATGGAACTTTCGGCGAGGCCAAAATAAAGGGTTGGCTGGACCGGTTGCGGGAGGTTTTCAACCGCGGGTTCTGGCACGGAGGTTATTATTTAGGAGAAAAGCTTGGCGAATGGAGCGAGACCGGCAACAGTCATGCACGGATGCAAAAAGTGCATATGGGGCGGGTCAATCATTATTTCCCCAGGCAGCAGGTGGCGGAGTTGAGTGTTGAAGCCGTAAACCTGGAAACGGGGCGCGAACTGATGATCACGGGGCCGACGACCGGCTCGATCCGGTTTCCCGTCCGCGAGATCCGGGTGGATGGCGAGCAGGTACCGGTGGCAGCAAAGCCGGTTCTTGCCAGTGTCGCGGTGCCGGTCAAAGTCCGGCGCAACGACCAGGTATATCTGTTACAACAACGCAAATTCGGGGGACTGAATGATGAATGACAAATTTTTAGAACGTCTCGAGCGCCTCGAACAGGCCCTCGGCGAGCTGAAAAACGACTACCTGCAGCAGCAAGCTCCGGCGCCGGTTGAGGAAGCAAAGCCGCAAACGGCTCCGCCGCCGCCCGCGCCGAAAATCGTGCCGGCGGAACCGGATCACAAAGACGGCAAAACCGTGTTTATCAAGGCGCCGCCGCTCCATGAAATCGAAGCTGAAAAGCTCAAGACCGTGATCAAACTCGAACCGGAGAAGTCGACCGCGCCGAAAACGGTGCCGCCGCCGCTGCCTCCGGCCCCGGAGTCCGATTTCAATGGCCGGACGCTGCACATCAAAGCCCCGCCGCCGCATGAAATCGAGGCGGAAAAACTCAAAACCGTGATCAAGCTCGGGCCAGAGAAGTCGACCGCGCCGAAAACCGCGCCGCCGCCATTGCCGCCCGCGCCCGAATGCAATGACCCGAAAACCATCGAGATCAAAGCCCCGCCCGTCGCGGAAGCAGAACCGAAGGAGAACACCCCGGCATTTCAGAGCCCGATGGAGTGGTTCGTCGGCCGGCGTCTGTTCGGTACGCTGGGCATGCTGCTGGTGCTGATCGGGATTTGTTACGGGGTGGTTTATGCCTACCGCACGTTTAATTTTTCGCCGGAAATGCGGGTGGGGGCGGCTTGTGTGCTCTCGCTGGTGATTTCCATCAGCGGCTTTTTCCTGCGCCATCCGAAATACCGCTTTCTCTCGCTGCTGCTGAAGGGCGGCGGCATGGGCGGATTGTATATCGCTATTTTCAGCGGCTTCCAGTTCTACGGATTTTTCGGCGTGCACCTGACCGGTACGGTGCTGGCGGCGATCGCGATGGTGGTGCTGGCGCTCTCGTGTTATGAGAAATCGCAGGTGATCGCGGTGTTCGCCACCATCGGCGCGTTTCTGATGCCGGTGCTGGTCAAAACGCCGGAACCGGACCACGTATTTTTCTGCTGTTATATCTTGGTTATCAATCTGCCGGTCATTCTGCTGGGACTGCAGTACAAGTGGCAGACACTGTATAACTTAAGCTTTTTCCTCTCGCTGGTGCTCGGGCTCGGATGGACGTTCGGCTATCAGAGGAGCCAGCAAGTCATTATCCTGACGTTCTGGCTGGCGTTCACGGTCGAATACCTGATTCTGGCTTTGATCAAACTGCGCCGTGAATTCGATATCTTCAGGCTCCCTGACTATGTCCGGATTCTGGTGCTGATGTCGGTAAACCTGGGGGTGATCAATATTTTCGAGGGTACCATTGACAAGGGGAACTGGCTGCTTTTCTCCGCGCTTCTGTATGCCGTTGCCGCCGGATTGGCTTATTGGCGGAATCAGAAATTTTTCGGCGAATTCATGATTTTCCTTGGCGGCGCGGCGGTGTTTCTGGCCTATGCTGTGCCGGAAATTGTTTTCCTGCCTTACGAAAGGTATCTGGCGTGGGCGATCGAGTCGCTGGCGCTCGGTGTTTTCGCGTTTTTCGTTAAAAACCGCGGCATCAACCGTTTGGCTACGGCCATGACGGTGATTCCCTGGGTGGCGATCCATGTCGACTACCTGCAGAGCGAAGCGGTGTTCCGCTCGTCGCTGTTCTTCAACAAAGTCAACGTGTTGGGCAAAATCGGGCTACTGATGCTGCTGATTCAGGGCGGGCTCGGCGTGTGGCGCTTCGAAAAATCGGTCGGCAGCAAGATTGTCATACTGGCGGCGAGCTTCGGGCTGCTGTTCATTACCACGGTGAATGCCGGATATTATTTCGACTGGCACGAACCGTGGCTGCTCTTTACGGCGTTCCCGCTGGCGGTGGCGTCGCTGATTTACTGCTGGGCGGCGCATCTGTTCCCACGGTATAAATTCCTCAGCTCCGCCTCGGTGGCGTGGTTTGCGTTTATCGTTTTCTCGGCCATTCACCCCGGCAACGGGCCGCGCTATGCGTGGGAACTGAGCTTGTGGGCGCCGGGCGCGCTGGCGTTGTACTGGCTGCTGCCGCGCGGCAATCCGTTCCGGGTTTTCGCCACGGTGGTATGCGTGGCGGCGGTGGTCAAGTGCTTCCATTTCCAGGATTTGCACCATTACACCGGATTTTTCAATTTGCCGTTCCTGATTGCGCTGCTCAGCGGTGTGGTGTTCCTGGCGCTGAACTGGACGCCGCCGTGGATTCGCGATGAAAAAGATCAGCTTGAACCGCTGCACAAGCAGCTGCAGTCGCACCTGACGGCGCTGGGCGTGATCGGCGTTTCGGTCATTTTCTGCGTCAACTTCTGCCTGCTGCACAATCAGTATACCGAGGAATATTTCCTGCTGACCCTCGTCGGGTCGCTGCTGGGCGGCTGTTGTGTGCTGACGGCCATTATGTGGCGGCTGCGGAGCCGGCTCTTTGCGCTTTACGGTATGCTTGTGATGTTCGTGGCGCTGGTGATAGGCGCTTATGACCTCTTCGGAGTCGGCTTCACGGGCGGGGCGTTTCTGGCAGGCAAGCTCTATATCTACCTGACGCTGCTCGGGGGCTGCTGGGGCATCCTCAAGCTCTCCGACAAGGTTTTGAACAGCAAGGAATTGGGTGTGATGCGGGTCATCAGCGGTTCGCTGTTTATCTTTATCATTTACCGTGAATTCGGGCGGATGGCGGACCCGAACTTCGCCCGGGCGTTTTCGCTGATTTACCTGATGGTGACGGCGATCCTGATCTGCGGCTGGGGGCTGTGGAAGCGCCGCCCGGCGGCCCGGTATTATTCGTTTGTGCTGCTGGCGATCGCAGTGATCCAGCTGATCGCGCAGAGCTTGTGGGTGATGAAGGACCCGGCGCGGATCGTGGCGTTTATCGCGCTCGGTTTCGGGCTGCTGCTGCTGTCGTTCGTTTACCACAAAGTTTCGGAACTCATCGACGCCCAGGACCGGGGCGGATTGGACAATGACAAGGAAGACTGATGGAAAATCTACGTAATCACTCGTTAATCAAAAAGATCAACCGTTCGAAAATTCTGAACACCATCCGGCAGAATCCGCTGGTGGCGCGTTCGCAGATTGCCGAAAAAACCGAGCTCGACAAAAAGAGTATCACCAACTTCGTGACCGAGCTCCTGGCGGACGGGCTGGTCGAGGAAGCCGGGCGGCGCGAGGGTACCTCCGGGCGTCCCTTCACCATGCTGCGCTTCTGCGAGAAATACGTGGTCGGCATCTACATCGGGCCCTATTTCACCCGTGGGGTGCTGCTGGATCTTTACGGCTCGATCGTCTCCTCGTATGAAGAGGAATACCCGATGCTCGCCTCGCGCGAAACCATCCTCAAAACGCTGGAAAACGTCTATATGCGGTTGACCTTCGGCAACAACGCCATTTACGGGGTCGGCGTCTGCCTGCCGGGGATCATCGACCTCGAGGCCGGGATGGTCATCGAGTCGGTCAACATCCCGTCGCTGAACGGCATGAACTATTCCGAAGAGTTCGCCAAAATCATCCGTCATCCGCTCTTTGTGGAGGAAGAATCGGCGGCGATCGCCATGGGCGAGAAGTGGTTCGGCACCGGGCGCAATTACGATGACTTCGTGTGCGTGGAGCTCTCCGGCGGTATTGGTTCGGGGATCATCTACCAGCGGCGGCTGTTCAAGGGCGCCGGCAAGTACGCGGGCGAACTCGGCCACGTGGTCGTGCACCGGGACGGCAATCTCTGCCGCTGCGGCAACCGCGGCTGCCTCGAAGCCTACGCTTCCGAAACCGCCATTCTGCCGGAATTCAATAAATTCCTGCCGGAACCGCTCACCCGTCTCGCGTATTACGAACAGGGCTCGATCCCGGAAGCGGAGTTCAACCGCATCCGCGACCATGTGGCCAACGAAATCGGCCGCGGGCTGGCGGCCATGGTCAATATCCTGTGCCCGCGCGTGATTATCCTGACCGGGGTCATTACCGATGTTTTCGGGCAGCCGCTGCTCGACGCGATCCGCCGCGATGTGGAAAAGTATTGCCTGAAAGGATGTTTCGAAAACACCAGTATCTATATCTCCAAGCTCGAGCTGCTCGACGCGCTCGGCGCGGCCACGCTGCCGCTGGCGGATATCTTTGAAGTACCCGATTATTATTATGTGTAAAGGAAGTTGTATGACCGATAAGCTGAAAAATCTGCTTGACAAACAAATTGTGATATTCGACGGCGCCACCGGCACCGAGCTCTATAAACGGGACTTTTTCGTCAATGCCTCCTATGAGGGGCTGGTGTTGAGCAATCCTGACGTGGTGACCGAGATCCACAAGAGCTACATCGGCGCCGGGGCCGACGTCCTCACCACCAACACCTACGGGGCGAACCGCAACAAACTCCAGCGTTTCGGGCTGGGCGACAAGGTGGCGGAAATCAACCGCCGGGGCGTCGAACTGGCGCGCGGCGCCTGCGGCGAAGACAACCTGGTGGCCGGTTCGGTCGGCCCGGTGGGCGAGAGCTCCTACGGCAAAGCGCTGACCGACGACGAAGTCCGGTCCATCCTGTCCGAGCAGGTCGGCGCACTGGTTGAGGGCGGTGCCGATTTCATCATTTTCGAATCGCTGCTCGGCGAAAAGGCCCTCGGTTATGTCCTGACGGTCATGGCCGGATACCCCGGCATGCCCTATGTGCCCAGCATCACCGGCGAATACGACCCCGAAGCCAGCCGCGACTACATGGCACGGCTGATCAAGATGATTCAGGACGCGCCGCACCAGCCGACCGCTGTCGGGCTGAACTGCGGAGTCGGGGCGGACGCCATGCTTTCGCTGCTGGAAATCCTGCTGCCGCTCTGCCCGTACCCGGTCATTGTCCAGCCGAACGCTGGCGTGCCGAAAAATGTCGACAACCGCATGATGTATATGTGCAGCCCCGAGTACCTGACCACCTATATCGTGCGTTATGTGAATATCGGCGTGCGCGGGGTCGGCGGCTGCTGCGGCATCGGGCCGGAACACATTCGTGACATCGTCCGCAGCGTGCGGCCGCTCTCGAAAACGCTGGTGGCGCCTCAATTTGAAGTGATCGAACCGGAGATTCCGCTGCTTGAGCCGATCCCGGTGCCCGAGCGCTCCAAGCTGGCCGCCAAGCTCGCGCGCGGCGAGTGGATCACCACCGTGGAAGTCACGCCGCCGCGCGGCTACGACCTCGAATCGACGATTCAGAAGGCGATCCAGTGCCGTGAGGCCGGGGTCGACGCCATGAATATTCCCGACGGTCCGCGCGCCAGCTCACGGATTTCCCCCATCGTCACTGCCATCGAAATCCAGGAAAAAGCCGGGCTCGAGGCCATTCTGCACTGCTGTTGCCGCGACAAAAACCTGATCGGCATGCAGGCCGACCTCCTCGGCTGCGCCTGCAAACAGATCAACAATATTCTCTTCATCACCGGCGACCCGCCGAAACTGGGCGATTATCCGTTCGCCTCGGCGGTGTTCGACGTGGACTCGATCGGCATCCTGAAAGTGCAGTCGCGGCTGAACCGCGGCGTGGACATCGGCGGCAAAACCATCGGCAAGCAGACCGCATTTTTCGGCGGCGCCGGGGCCGACCCGAACGCGCTGGACATGGAGCGTGAATTGCGCCGTCTGCGTGAAAAAGTCGAGGCCGGAGCCGAGTTCATCATCACCCAGCCGGTGTTCGACGTGGAGCCGCTCCTGAAAATGCTCGGCGCAATCGCCGATCTGAATGTACCGGTGATCGCCGGAATCTGGCCGCTGGCCAGCTACCGCAACGCCGAGTTCATGAAAAACGAAGTTCCGGGTGTGGTCGTGCCCGATGAAATCATGGCCCGCATGGCCCGCGCCGAATCGCGCGAGGACCAGCGTCTGGAAGGTATTGCCATTGCCCGCGAGAGTGTGGCCCGGATCCGCGGCGTGGTGCGCGGCGTTCAGGTGAGCGCCCCCTTCGGCAACGTCAATACCGCGCTTGAAGTTTTAAAAAATTGAAAATGGAAAATTGAGAATTGAGAATTATAGGCGAGAGTTGTCTTTCTGCAGAACGTTGTTTCTTCTCCGGAAGAATTGAAGAGGGTCAAAGGGATTCATCCCTTTCCATCATTTTCAATTTTCAATTCTCAATTCTCAATTAAAAAAATGAAGGAATCGACTATGAAACTGGAAAAAGCCCTGACCGGACGCCGTACCGTGCGGCGTTTCAAACAAATCGAAGTTCCGAAAAAAGACCTGACTTACATGGTGGATATGGCGCGCCGCGCTGCCTGTACCGCTAATTCCCAGCACCTTCGCTACCTCGTGGTGACGGATCCCTCGCTGGTCAAGGGACTTTTTGACCTCACCGCCTGGGCCGCTTACATCACGCCGCGCCGCACGCCGGTATGGGGCGAGAATTCCCCCACGGCCTTTATCGCGGTCTCCGCACCGCGCGCCGGGGCCTCGCAGGAAGTCAACGCCGGAGCCGCGCTCCAGGTCATGACGCTGGCGGCCTACGGAATCAACCTCGGTACCTGCTGGATGGGGGCGTTCCGCCGTGAAGAAGCCGCCAAGCTGCTGATGGTGCCGAACGACCGCGAACTGCTCTATCTGCTGGCGGTCGGCTTCCCGGATGAAACCCCGGTCAGCGAGGACATCAAAGCCGGCGATTCCGTGAAGTATTACCTGGACGACGCCGATCAGCTTCACGTGCCGAAGATCCGCACCGAGGACCTGATCGAGTGGCACTGATCACTGACGGATCAGAATAACCTCGCGCACGTACAACGTAGTCGCGGGGTGCTGCCGCGAAAAG
>JBEBXH010000099.1:0-18776 GCA_040391785.1 Victivallis vadensis | reverse complement strand
ATAATATAGCACATATTCGCATATTTGCAATGTTATTTTATGAACGGACTACTACATCATTGCGACGTTGTTTCCGATCGACAAGATCATCGGCAATCTGTACCCGGTTTTCGGCGCGCTGCTGCTGCTGGGGACGCTGGCCATGTTCTTCGTCCTGATGTGGCAGGCGTTCCAGAACCCGGCTTTGCTGGTCGAATCCGAGGCGTTCGAAGCAAACCGCATCACTGCGCCGGTGATCCCGGTGCTGTTCGTGACGATCGCCTGCGGGATCATTTCCGGTTTCCACGCCACGCAGTCGCCGATCATCGCGCGAACCATGGCCTCGGAGCGTCACGGGCGGCAGGCCTTTTACGGCATGATGATCGTGGAAGGGCTCATCGGCATGGTCTGGGCCGGCGCCGGCATGGCCATTTATAACCTTTTCCCGGAACTGATGAAAACGGCTCCGGACGGCGTGCTGAAGGAAATCACCACTTATTTTCTCGGCAGCGGACTCGGTACCGTCACCATCATCAGCGTGATTATCCTGGCGATTACCTCCGGCGATACCGCCATGCGCAGCTTGCGCCTCAGCCTGGCGGAAATGCTCGGCATCGACCAGAAAAAGATCATGAACCGGATTTACATCTGTCTGCCGCTGATCGGCGTGGTGACATTGCTGCTGTGGTGGTCGAACCTCAGCGCCAAATCGTTCGGGCAGTTGTGGAATTATTTCGCCTGGGGCAATCAGGTGCTGGCGGCCTCGACGCTGCTAGCCGGAGTCGTCTGGCTGCACCGTCACCGCAAGAATTTCTACATCGCAGCGGTTCCGGGTGCGTTCATGATATTCATCGTGATGTCGTATATTCTGTGGGTATCGCCCCAACGCGGCGGCCCGGTCGGATTCGGGCTCGACCTGACAGTCGCTTATATCATCGCGGGCGTCATCGCCCTCGGCCTGACGGCCTGGGCCTGCTTAAAGAAATTCCGCTAATCCCGCCAGCGTCCAGAAATGGAAATATCCGCCCGGATACGGCTTGGCACGGCCGTTAAGGTCATCCGTCCAGTACGGTAGTGCGCCGTGCATATCGGGTTGTTCCGGGGCATGGACGCTGTTCAGCAGTGCCGACAGCAGGAGTTTGGCGGCGGTTTCGCGCCAGACCGGATTACCGCTGACATTACTGAACTTTGCCAGACCCGATGCCGAATCGGCGCCGGCGGAGCGCCAGCCGTCTTTTTCCGATTCATTGACATTGTCGATATCGCCGTAATTCAGCCCCCATGAGCGCCGGTAGTGGATCAGCAGATACTCGGCCAGATTGGTCGTGACTTGCCGTAAATGAGGCGTTTCCGGCAGAATTTCCAATGCGGCGGCGCAGCCGTTCATGATATAACCCAGAAAATGCCCCTTCACCAGAGGATTGACCGGCTCATAGCCCTGCAGCGCGAAATCACAGGGAAAACTGCCGTTTTCGTATTGAATGTGACTCAGCGCATAGGCCAGTTTCTCCAATGCAGCGGCATAACGGTCGTCACCGGTCCGTTTATACAGGAGTGCCAGCGGATAGACGGCATAGCCGATCCGGCTGTTGATCCGGAAATCCGTCACCCAGTCGCCGGGGATCGAGATTCTTTCGACGCCCTCGGGCATCGGCGGTGCCTGCTGCGGGATGAAACCCTCGGCCATGATGCCGTTTTCGCGCTGACAGCGCAGCAACGCCTCTCCGGCCGCCAGCGCTGCGTCATAGTATTTCTGTTCGCCGGTCCGGTCGTAAATGGCCAGCATCCCCTGCGGCACGCGCATGGTGTAATTGGTCATATACGCGCCGCAGTCGCGCCAATACCAGACATGGCCGCGGCAGTTTTCGTCCGGTCCGTCATAGATGCCCCAGACTGGATGCAGCATGGCGTCGGCATAATGCCTCGCCGCATCGGCATAGCGTTCGTCGTTCAGCTGACGGGCCAGCCACAGATAAAGGTCGATCCGCTCACCGGAGTTTGAACGGGGAAATGTCCAATAATGTGAACCGTCCGGCCGGAAAATCAGGTCGCGGTAGCCGGCGCCCGATTTATCTTGTTCCGGCATGGCTTCGATGGTCCGGAGTGCCCATGCGCCCAAGGCCGGTAAAACGGTTTCGGCTGTTTGAATCAATAACTCAGGGGCCATGGCACCGCCGCTGGTGCCCCATCTGTATGTGAAAATATTGTTTATCATAAATTGTATCTTATTTCTGGAAACCGGCAATATGGGGCAATTTACTACTCGGACATGATATAATCAAGTCCTGATTTCGTGGAATTCAGATCTCTTCCGGCAATTTTTCCCGGACTCTTTTTCCCCATGCGCCTTTCCCATATGGCGCCACGATAAAGGCATCCTGCCAGGAGGTAATATCCGCTTTCAGGGCATTGTTCGAGTCAATCGCTTCATGGCTTTTCCATGAGGCATCGCTGATGATGTTGATTTTCCGCCCGGGAACGGTTTCAAGTTCCAGATCCATGATCACTCCGCAGGGCAGACTTCCGGCATCTTGTCCTTCTATGGTGATCCGGTTTTTGCCGGGGTTCCTGATCAAACCTGGACAGTGATAAACGCTCATGACATCCCAGTTGCCGCCCTGTGCAAGCTTTTTATCGTTTATGAAAACCGTATAATGATCATCGGCTGCAATTTTCAGCACAGCTGTCTTGATCTTTTCCGGGAGATTGAATTCTTTGCACAGAATGACCCTGGAACTTGGTTCCTGTACTTTGTCTTTATGCCAGATCCAGTTGGCGTTTCCGGTATACGGTTTGACGGTCTGGCGGCTTCGGCTGGCTTTGTGAAATGGTTTTGAACCGTCAAACCGGGAGTCAACGGGAGGGGACAGGAAAAGCGGTTCGGGCAGGGGGCCTGATAAATACACATGGATGTCATAAGGTTTGAATTCATCCTGCAAAATTCCATCTTTGAGCTGAATTCGACGGTTTTCTTTGAATACCTCCAATTGACCGTTCACCGTCGGCATTTTCAGTTTTCCCCGTATTTGATCCGGGCTGTAATTCAGGACAACCAGACAGTAATATTGACCGTATTGATACAGAGAACATTTGAGTTTCGGGTCTGAGGCGGAAATATCATTGATTCTATTGCCACGGGCCAGGACAGTCGATATTTCCCGGATTTCATCGCATACCGTCAGCAAGGTATCGATAAAGGCCGGTTCCTGAATGTAGTTGGTCCCCCAATAACCGATGCTTGCTGCATGATTGACGAAAGAATCATAGGCCATGAACCGTGATTCGCTCAGGGTCGGGTAAATAAAGGCTTCCCCTGCTTTGACGGCTTTGACCTCTGCCCAGGCAAAACCCTGGAGTGCCATCCAGATCGGCTTTTGGCCTTTGGTGATTTGCCGGGAGCGTTCGGCATATTTTCCGACACTGGTAATACTCTTGTCATCCAGTCCGGAGTGCTCGTTGGGGAAAGGAATCGGGTAAATATCCACGCCGTAAATATCACAGGCCGCGGCGTATTGACTTTGTTCTTCAATTGAGCCGCGGGGAGCCGCGTTGATCCACACTGGACGGTAAGGGTCAAGCTCTTTGTATTTCTCATAGCAGGCCAGGAGATTATTCAGTGGAATCCCGCTCCACCAGGGTTCATCAACCAGGAAATACCCGAAGAGAGCCTGATGAGCCAGTACCGTGGGCGTAAGAACGTTTTCCACTTTGTGGAGCCAGCTGCGGAATTTTTCGCCATCGGCAGCTTTTGCATGATCGAGGGCGAAAACCAGCTTCGCACCATATTTATCCGCGAGGTTGAGGTATCGCAATGCTTCCTCTTCCGTATTGGGCCTGACGCGGACCAGATTGATCCCATGCCGGGTTGCTTCATAAACGACTTCTTCCGTCATGGAGAGGTTCCAGAATGAAACAGGGAAAAATAATTTACCGTTTACATAGAAGTTTTTGTCAATGCCCATGAGAACTTCGATTTTTCCCGGTGGCAGTTTTTTGATGACGGTCTGTTTATCCACAGATGTTGCTGCGTGGACTGTTGCCGATACGGTAAATTCATTGGCTTCGCGGTCCTCGAGATCGAAATTGAATTTCGCCTGTCCGTTTTCCAGTAATCCTTTCTGACTGGAAAGTTTTTCAGTTCCGGTCGAAAGGGTGAAATCAACTTCCTTTACATTTTTGTCCGTCTCAATATAGCCGGTAATTCTGCTTACCGGATGAGAACTGTAAATCGTATTGCGGTAAATAGGCGAGGTGATGACGATCGCATATTTGCTGGATGAATCATCGATTACTTTCACCAGGGAGAGATTGCTGAAGGAGACGGAACTTGTGGCGGAGGTTGTAAAACGCAGACTCATTTCCCGGCAATGCGGCGGTGTTTTGAATCTGAATTTTTTATTCTGAGGACTCTGCGACCAGGCATCGTCCCATGGAGAAGCCGTGTTTCCATGATCCCCGAAAATTGCTGTAGCCCGGAAATTCTGATAACCGGTCACGCTGCCGGAATCCTGATTACCTCTGGCGGAAAATGATAACTCGTATTGACTGTCGGCCTCAACCGGAATCCCTTTGATCAGAATTCCCTTGCCGGCATCGACGGACAAAACTGCGCCGGAATCTTTTATTGAGCTCCATTCCCGGCCCGGGTTGCTGCTTGCTTTCGTCTGAGCGGCAGGCAGTTCTTCCAATTTCAGGTCTTTGATCTCGATTTCTCCGGCATAGCGCATATGTACGGCGATATACGCCGGAGCGAAACCGGCGGGACAGACAAATTCATATCCGGCATCCTGCCATTCCTGCCGGGCATTTAAATAATTGCTTCCGGCGCTTCTGAATTCTTTCTGGCCGTCTTCTTTGACTCTGACCCATTCAAAATATATGCGATATTGGCTTGAACTGCTGCTGCGGACTCCATAGGAAAATTTATATTTGGCGCCTTCTTTCAATGGCAGATTATACTGTATGAGAAATAATGATTTATTTTCATGACATTTGAGTTTGAATACACCGTTTTGAACCTTGCTGCCTTCGGTGTTTTCGCTGCGGAATACCCAGTGCCGGGGGAGTCCGGCAGACGTTGTATCCGCAAAATTTCCGTTTTTAAGCAACTCACTGCCGAAAATATTTGCATAACAGCAGAATAGTAACACGATCCATCTTGATTTCATCTGTTTCTCCATTTTTTATTCGAAAAGGACATTGCCGTCAGGTGAAAACGTTTCTTTGTGGCCGGCGTCACGCAGTTCGCCCCGATTCCGCGGAGTTACTGAACCATCGAAATTCTGAACATGGGCAAAACCGTTATGGCGCAGGTGCAGATGCATATTGGATTTCCACGAGGCTACGACATGAAACTGTTCTTTGTTTGCGGTAGTGGAGTCTGCCATATAAAAGTATAGAGTAGGCAGGCGGATTTTCGTCAATTTCCGGTAATAATGATCCTTACCGTCCAATTTCAACAGAATCAACGGGCAATCGGTCTTATTCACCCCGTAATTGGTCCCGTAAGTTTTGCCGTCGCCGGTACCGCTGACAAATGGCGCCCAGGAAGGACATACCGAGAATTTTTCATTTCCCACCTGAGTGTAATTGCACTTCCTGAACATGCGCAACCACAATAATTCCGGAGAAGTGGCTCCGAAGTGAAATACATAATCGTCGTAGTCGTCAGCATATATTCCCATATATAAGCCGATCTGTTTCAGATTATTCAAACAATTGGTCGCGCGCGCTTTTTCCCGTGCTTTGTTCAAGGCCGGCAGCAGCATTGCCGCCAGTATGGCTATGATTGCAATCACGACCAGAAGCTCGATAAGTGTGAATTTGTTATTCTGTTTCATACGCTGAATATCCTTATGTTAGGTTTTTGATACTGTCGCCGGGGAAATATTTCAAATGTATTTTTTCTTTTCTCAATTCTTCCACCAGCTCGTGCTTTTCTTCGATGACCGCGATCAGGTAATCGACCAGCAGTTGGGCCAGGGTCTTGAAGTCCATGCCGACGCCGCTGATCACCGGATACATGTTCCGCGCCCAGGCGGTGTGATCGTAACTGGCGATGCTGATATCCTCCGGTACGGACATCCGGCGGTGCATCAGTGCCGCGATGCCGCCGATGGCATTCGAGTCGGTGATGTAAAGGATTGCGCTGGTTTCAGGGTGCTCGTCCAGCAGCCGCGCGGTTTCCTGCTTGCCGATTTCCGTGCCGTTGGCATAAGCAGGTGCCACGACCATCAGTTCGGGGTTGTAATCCGGGTGGAGCCGCCGGAAGGCCGCTTCAAACTCCCGCATTTTCAGGATATTGATATCGTAATTCACACCGATGCAGCCGACATGGCGGTGGCCGCGGCTGTAAAACGCTTCGGCCAGCTCGGCCATGGCCTGTTTCATATCCACGGGGAAGCTCCAGCCGCCGCTGACCAGCGCATCTTCGCTGTAAGTGACCATCGGGAATTCCCGGTGCGGCTTCAACTTGCGGCGAAACGTCTCGAAAAAATGCCCGAACGTGATAATGCCGTCGACCTGATGAATCAGTTCTTCGGGGTCGAAACCGGGGTCCTTGGAATCGATCGTCATGACGATGCTGCGGTATCTGGTACCGCTGATGCTCTGGAGCAGCGACGACAGCCATCCATCGAGCCATAAATTGCTCATTTCCTGTACGGATTTCTCGATGACCAGCCCGATGCAATTACTGCGCGAGGCCCGGACCGCCCTGGCATACGGATTGAGCCGGTAGCCCAGCGTTTTTATAGCCGAGTCGATCTTCTCGCGGCGCTTGGGCGCACACTCGCCGCCGTTCAGTATTTTTGAGACCGTGCCCACGCTGACTCCGGCGCAGGCGGCCACATCTTTGATCGTTGGTTTCATAATTTTGCCGTCATTATTTATTGAATCGTTTCATAATGAATCGTTTCATTTCTCATATTATAATGTTTGCACGGCGAAATGTCAATAGGAGTCAAAAAGATTTCCGGGAAAAAATTTCCATCAGACGTAGCCTCGTCACTCTTTTTTAATTTTAAACACGGAAAACACGGAAAACACGGAAAACACGGAAGAATTATTTTTTTCACAAAAATAAACAAAAATTTTATAAAAACTTCCCTTTTCCGTGCCTTCCGTGTTTTCCGTGTTTAAAATTCTTCCGAAACCCACGATCTCAGGAGTGAATAACGTTTCCGGTTTGCCGGGCGGCTTCGATGTCGAAGACGACTTTCAGGGTTCGGAGGGCTTCGCGGACGTCCACGGTTACGGGGGGATGGGCCGGATGCAAGATATTTTTCAGCCATTCGCGGACGATATCTTCGTCCTCCGGGTGATAGCCTTGTTGTTCCGGGAATGGATGAGTGGTGACTTGGCCGGAGTCGAAGTCCCTGTGCCGGATTGTTCGCGCCGGTTCATCGAAAAAGAGTTCGCCGAGGGCGCCCTGAATGCGGGTGCGGCGCCCATTCTCCGCAGAGAAACCGGAAAGCGAAATCGCGAAGGTCGTTTGACCGTCAATCAGCAGTTGTGCGGTCTGATGATCGACAACGTCATTGGGGCAGCGGAAAACGCATTGCCCGTACAGCGTCGTCCGGGTATCGCTCGCCGTCGAGGTGGGCCAGCGCGTTTTGTCCGCTTCGTCGTATAACGTGACCGCGGAAAAGCGACAGGTCCGGTTATGGGGACAGTCGTGGCAGCGTTTCGTGGAGTTTTCCGGTGCATTCTCCGGCCTGAAAAATGTCCGGGCTCCCATCGAAGAAACTTCATAAAAAGAGAATTCCGGCAAAAGCGATAAAATATAATCGACGTCATGGCAGCATTTGTGGATGAATAAATGCGTATTACGCGCCGTGCTTCCCCATTGCCCGCGGACATAATTATGGGCAAACCGGATATTGCCGATGGCTTCTTCGTGGGCGATATGAAATACTTCGCCGAGCAGGGGAACCATACGTTTAAGTTGTTTATAAGCCGGCAGGAAACGCAGGGTATGGCAGACTGCAATCCGGCTTTTCGAGGTCTCGAGCGCGCGACGTATTTTTTCCGCATCCGCCGGTTTGTCAGTGAGCGGTTTTTCGATCAGCACCGGCAGGTCCCGCGCCATTGCCGCGAGCAGAGGCTCCGTGTGGCAGCAATCCAGCGTGGCAATGATCACCGCATCAAATCCGGCCCCGGAAAACAAGCCTGCGTACGAACTGAAATGCTTTGCCCCCGGGGCGAGCGCGGCGCAGCGCTCCGGCACAATGTCGCAAACTGCGGTGATTTCGGTGGAATACGGCAACTTCGGCAGCATTTCGGCGAGATGGCGGCCGCGGGTTCCGGCGCCGATGACGGCGATGCGGAGTTTGTTCACAGGTGGATTTCCTGCGGTTGGGAATTGTGCTGTATGGAATACTGGCCGGCGACAGCGGCGGCAACCGCATCCCGGGCCATTTCCGGGGGAACCGGCACGTCCGTATCGAAGCGCAGGGCATCGAGAAAGTTTTGCACGCAGCGCTGGTCGGCGTCGTAGTTTTCGTCCACAGCGGGCGGGGAAACCTGAAAGGAACTGTGCTGCGTTTTGCCGTGGCGATTGCTCAGGATCTGAATGGTATTATTGATGTTTTCCACGGACCCCAGCGTGCCGATCACCGTATAATTCCGGGAGCAGCCCGGCGTGTAGCCGCAGCCCAGATAAGACGCCCGGACGCCGTTTTCGAGCTCCAGCATCAGCAGATTATTGTCTTCGCGCGGAAGTCCGTCCGGACAGGAAGAGGTCCCCATACCCGTGACCAGTCTGCTGGACGCGCCGCCCAGCCAGTGAATCGCATCGATATCGTGGCAGCCCTTGTGCAGCAGCATGCCGTACTTGAAAAACGGTTGGGTATAGCGGTGGAAAAAGTCGTCGGAATGCCGCGAGTAGCCGATGTAATGGCGGCACCAGATGGTTTTGACTTCGCCGATCTCGCCGGAATCGACCACGTCTTTCAGCGAGGCGAGAAACGAGTAGTTTCGCAGGTTATGGGCGACGAAAAACTTGACTTTGCCCTTTGCGGCCGCTTTCAGCAGCCGGCCACAGCTTTCAACGGTCGGGGCCATCGGTTTTTCCAGGAAAACGGAGCAGCCTTTGTCCATGGCGGCGAGTGCCATTTCCTCATGGAACTCAAGGGGTGACGAAATGAATACCGCATCGAGTTTTTCCCGATTGAGCAGCTCCCGGTAGTCCGCGTAAACCTGGGATTGCGGGAATGTTTGCCGGAATTTTGCCCGGGCATCTGGATTTACATCGACACCGGCGACGATGACGGTGCCATTTTCGGGTTGATGTGCCTTCCAGGCGTTTTCGCCGCGTCCGCCGCAGGCGATGACGCCGATTTTCAGGTTCTTCATTTTTGTTTTATCCTATGTATATCGGTTCGCAGTGGCCGGAATGACACGAACGCTCGGCGGCGTCGATCATGGCCATGATTTCGATTGAATCCTCGAGCTTGACACCATCGCTTTCGCCCCGGAAAAAGCTCACGCAGTCGCGCAGCAGCGGTACATAAAAAGATTGCTCGCGGGAATTCCGAAATGACTCGTGCCTGCCGTCCGGCATGTGGAGAATTCCGCCGTACTCCCAGCAGCCGTGGGTAAATTCGATCACGCCCCGGCGGCCGTCCCGGTACGCCACATGGCAGACCGCGCCGCGCCGGTCCGGAATCCAGGTGAGCGCCGCGGCTCCGCGCCCCATCGCCAGCTCCAGTATTTCAAAACAGTGGATCGAGTACCAGACAATGGACGAACCGGCAGGCGCTTTGCCGAGTGCACCGTAAACGAACGCCCCCGACGGATTCGGGTTGGCCGAAATGCTTCTGGCAATTTCGATATCATAGCGCAGTGCGGACGCGGTGAAAAAGCGAATGTTTTCCCGGCGCGCCGCCTGAACCATCGCCATTGCGTTTTCCATGGAGTCGGCCAGCGGTTTGTCCACATAAATGGGCTTGCCCAGTTTGACGCACCGTTCGAAGTATTCGCGGTGAAGGGAAGCATCGTCGATATTCAGCAGAATGGCATCGCAACCGGATACGGCCTCGTCAAAATCTTCTGTCACGCCAATGCCCAGCGATTCGAGGTACTGCCGGCGCTCTTCCAATCCCTGACGGCTCTGGAACGGCGTTTCAAACGTGAGGCATTTTGTGATCTCCATGCCTTCCACTTTTTCTTTGGCGGCGGGATCCTGCAGCAGGCGGGCGAATTCCACGGTATGCATGGTATCCAGGCCGATTGCCGCGGCTTTAATTTTCATTTGCATATTTCATTCTCCGGTTTTACATTATATTATATAATTTATGTTCAAAATGTAAATGGATGATTCTTTTATGAAAGTGGACAAAACATTTATTCGCTCGAATGCCGCTTTGCCCGATCCGCTCCTGTGCGGAACGGATATTCCCCATACGCCGGAGTTCACCATCGACCGGGAAAAGGACCCGTTCGGCACCAATCTGGTATTTTCGTTCAGGCATCCGGGCGTGATCCTGACCCGGAACGGGTTGGAAACAGCCTTGGTCGGGGATTGCATTATTCACAGCACGGAGTTTTATCAGTACCATACTGGGGTGTCCGGCGCGGCCAAAGGCTACCGGAACGACTTCATTCACGTGCCGCCGCAAATTGCCGGGCCGTTGATGAAAAAACTGAAGTTGCCCTTTGACGTGCTGCTGCATACCGGAAATCCGGCCATTCTCACTCCATTTATTCTCGATATCCAATACGAATTGTCGACCCGCGACTGCCGTTTTGCCGACTTCACCGTCAATATTCTTGAACGGATGTTTCTGGCGATCACCCGCGCAAGAGAGACTTTCGAGCGCCGGAAAAATGATTTGTCATCCTCGGATTTATACCATTACAGCGCCTTTTGCGCCTTGCGGGAGCAACTTTTCAAGGATTTCAGGAAAGATGTGAAAATCGAAGAACTGGCCAGAGCGGCGGGGCTCTCGCCCGAACGTTTTGCCGTACTCTATAAGAAGTTTTTCAACTGTTCGCCGTACGCCGAGCTGCTGCAGATCCGGATCGAAGCCTCGAAGCGCCTGTTGCTGGTGCCCGGCCTCTCCATCAAGGAAGTTGCCGACGCCTGCGGCTGGCAGGATATTCATTATTTCGCGAGAATCTTCCGGAAAAAATGCGGCATGCCGCCAGCCGCCTACCGTAAATCAGCTGTTTTTTCCGGCGGCGGATGATTGCGCTTCCTGATACTCCTTGGTGAAAAACAACGGGGTTTTCCGCAGTACTTTCATCACTGCATCCGCGCCTTTGCGGGCGTCCAGCAGACGGCACTCGGCGTCGCCGAATTTGATCGTCGAGATCGCGCCGGCCTCCTCGAAAAACGGCTCCATCAGGTGATAATACACGGAATGTGTCCCGACGTGGCGCCGCGAGGGCACCGGGATGCGGTTGCCGCTGTAATCGATGACCACCAGCGGCTGATGATCCTCGGTCAGCGAGTTGGGCACATCGGCCCATTCCTCCACGGCGTGCAGGAAAGTATTGCAGTTGATGCCGGTGCCGACGAACAGGATTTTGCCGCCGCGGTCGTACAATTTACCCCATGGCGACAAGCGGTTGCCGGGCGAGTTGAAACGTTCATGACCGCTGGTGAATTCCGCGGCATCCGCGCCGTAGGCGGCCAGCGAATGCGTCGGGTGCAGCGACCGCACCACACCGGGGCGCTGGCGGAACAGGTCCGGCAGAATTCCCGTCACCGCCGGAGTGTCGGTCACCGAAAATACCGGCGTTTCGCTGTTCACCAGACTGTAGGAGAGCGAGGGAAACAGGATCAGCCCCTGCTTGCCGGGGTAATCCATGAAGACGTCCAGCACGGTGTTGGCGCCGCCTTCGACCGGGCCGATTTTCTTCATGGAGGAGTGCACGAGCAAGGTATCGTCGGCTTTGACGCCGCCTCGGATCAAATCCATTTTCAAGGACTCAAAAGTATGCATGATCATGTTTCCTTTGGTATATTTCAGGCGATCGATTCGTGAAGTTTTTTCAGATACTGACGACGGGTAATTTCGGTGGCGCCCAACCGCTTGAGAAAGGGGTTCATCACCTGCGCGTCGAGCCAGGTTACGCCTTCGTTTTTGAGGTACTCTATGCCCTTGAGCAGCGCGAATTTGGACGCGCCGTCGCATAGCCGGAACATGCTCTCGCCGGCGAAAAAGCGCCCGATACGGATGCCGTACATGCCGCCGGCAAGCTTGCCGTCCGGCCCGATGGTTTCGAAGGACACGGCATAGCCGAGGTTGAATGTTTCGGTGTATGCCGCGATCAGTTTCGGGGTGATCCAGGTGCCCTGATCGTGCCGCGGCACGCTGGCGCAGTGGCGGATCACCTCCTCGAAACGGGTGTTTACCGCGAGGCTGAACCCGGCTTTCCGGAATTCCCGCTCGGCCGAGTGCGGGACATGGAGGTTGGCAAACTCGAAAATGCACCGGCGCGGCGGCGAAAACCACAGCACGTATTCATTGTCGTGCGGCCAGGGAAAAATCCCGTGGTGGTAGCCGGCCAGGATCAGCGTCGGATTGATATCGCGGCTGTAGCAGAGAAATCCGTCGCGGTCGGCCTGGGTCACCGGCGGGAAGATATCCGGAACATTCATCATATTCTCATTTTCCATTTTTTATTTATAATAGTATCAAGGGGCAAAAAAATCAATGCGGATTTGTAATTTACTCCGGCAAGTATAGATTAATGCTGTTGCGTATTTTTGATTTATAAAGGGAATGATGAAATTGAAATGGTTTATCGGAGTGGCGATCATTGCGTTGCTGGTTGCCGGTATTGTGGTTTTTGAATACCGGGAGAAGCTTTTTCCGCCCAAAGACAAGGAAATTGTCCTGCACGGCAACGTTGACGACCGTCAGGTCAATGTGGCGTTTATTGTTTCCGAGCGCATCGCCGAGATCAAGGTGGAGGAGGGCGACGTGGTCAAAGAGGGCCAGCTGCTGGCCACGCTGGAAACGGTCCGGATCCAGAATTCGGTGGACTCCGCCAAGGCCTCCGTCGAGAGCGCCCGGCAGAAATACCTGAAAGCGAAGAATGGACCCCGGAAAGAGGACATCGATATTTCACGGGCCGCAGTCGCCGCCGCCGAGGCCGCGCTATTTACCTCCAGCCGCGACTATGTCCGTCAGGATACGCTGGCGAAAACCAGCACCGTGGCCCAGAAAACCGCTGATTCGGCCCAGGGTAAATACCTGATCACGCTGGCCGGGCTGGAAGCCGCCAAGCGTCAGCTGGATTCGATGCTGGCCGGTTCCCGCGCGGAGGATATCGCCGAGGCCGCCGCCGAGCTGCAGAAACAGGAGGTCGAGCTGGCGATTCAGGAACAGAAACTCAAGGATACGCAGCTGTTTTCCCCGGTGGCCGGGGTGATCCGCAACCGTCTGCTGGAGCCGGGCGAAATGGCCTCGGCGCAGGCCCCGGTCCTGACCATTGCCAAAACCGATCCGAAATGGGTCCGTACCTATATCCCCGAGCCGATGCTGGTCGAGATCAAAAATGGCGACAAAGCCAAAGTCCATACCGACGGCATGCCGAAGCTGGAATTCGACGGCTGGGTCGGGTTCATTTCGCCGAACGCCGAATTCACGCCGAAAACGGTGGAAACGGTCGAACTGCGGACCGCGCTGGTCTATGAAGTGCGCATTTTCATCAAGGACCCGGAAGGCAAGCTCAAACTGGGGGCGCCCGTAACCGTAACGTTTGACAAAGCGACAAATGAGCAGTGAAAACGTCATAAAATGCCGGAACCTCACCAAAGTCTTCCACAAAAAAGACGGTCCGGTCCTGGATGACCTGTCGTTCGAAATTCCCCGCGGGGCCGTGGTCGGGCTCATGGGGCCGGACGGCGCGGGCAAAACCACGCTGCTGCGGGTCCTCTGTTCGCTCTACATGCCCACCTCGGGCGAACTGGAAGTCATCGGCATGGACCCGCGCCGGAAGCGCAGCACGATTCAGCGCACCATCGGCTACATGCCGCAGAAATTCGGGCTCTATGAAGACCTGACGGTGATGGAGAATCTCGACCTCTACGGCGAACTTTACAATGTCCCGCCCGACGATAAGCAGCGCCGGATCAAGGAACTGCTGGAAATGTCCTCGCTGGACCGCTTTACCGGGCGGATGGCGGGGAAGCTCTCCGGCGGCATGAAACAGAAACTGGCGTTGATCAGCGTGCTGCTGTCGCGGCCGCCGCTCTTGCTGCTGGATGAGCCGACCGTGGGTGTGGACGTGTTGTCGCGCAAGGAGCTCTGGGGCATCCTGACCGAGAATGTCAAAAAAGAGAATATGACCGCCGTGGTCAGTACCTCCTATATGGATGAGTCCGGTTATTGCGACAGCGCCATGATCCTGTATCAGGGCAAACTGCTGCACTCCGGTACTCCGGCCGAGATCGCCGCCGCGGCCAAAGGTAAAGTATTCATCAAAACCGTCCCGGAGGGCATACGTCCTCGGACGCTGCAGAAACAGTTGAACAATTCCCCGGCAATCATCAACGCCGTTATCGATGGGCGCAAGATCCGCTGCCTGACCTTTGATATCGGCAAGGAGCAGGCAGTGGCGCCGAACTTCGAGGACGGTTTCCTGCAGTTGATCGCCGCACATTTGGGATTGAAAGAGAAGAAGGAATCCACGCAGATTTTCGGCAATGGCGCTCAGGCGGAGCCGGGCGAACGGAAAATCGACGTCAAGGTCGATAATCTGCTGAAGAAATTCGGCGATTTCACGGCGGTGGACAATATCAGTTTCGAGGTACGCAAAGGCGAGATTTTCGGCTTGCTCGGAGCCAATGGCGCGGGCAAAAGCACCACGTTCCGGATGCTCTGCGGTTTGCTCGGGGCTGATGGCGGCACGCTCGAAGTGGCGGGTGTGAATTTGCGCCACGCGCCGGAAACCGCCCGGCAGAAACTCGGTTTCGTGGCGCAGAAATTTTCGCTGTACACGGAGCTCTCTGTACTGGACAATCTGGAGTTTTTCGGCGGCGCTTATGGCCTGACCGGCGATAAACTCAAGGCGCGGATCGACTGGGCGCTGGACAGCTTCAAGTTGCGTCATTACGCGAAAGAGCGGACCGGGCTGCTGCCCGGCGGTTACAAGCAGCGTTTGAGCATGGCCTGCGCGCTGCTGCATGAACCGGAGATCCTGTTTCTGGACGAGCTGACTTCCGGTGCGGACCCGATGGCGCGGACCGGCTTCTGGCAACGCATCACCGAGCTGGCGGACAACGGCACCACCGTCATCATCACCACTCATTTTTTGGACGAGGCGGAGTACTGCGACCGCATGATTATCATGGCCGACGGCCGCAATCTGGCCATGGGCACCCCCGACGAAATCCGCGCCATGGCCGGCAAGGCCGACGCCACGCTGGAGGACGCTTTCCTGGCGGTAATCGAGAGAGGGCGCCAAGATGAACAGTAAATTACGCCGCCTCCGCATCCTGTTGATCAAAGAAGCCCGCCAACTGCTCCGGGACAAGCTGAGTCTGGCGATCGGGCTGGTGCTGCCGATGACCATGGTGGTGATTTTCGGTTACGGTATTTCCATGGATATCAAGGATATCAAGCTGGCGGTCGTCGCCCACGAGAGTTCCAAAGAGATCAACGATCTGCTGGCCCGGTTCAAGGGCTCGAGTTATTTCAAATTCGTCGGGGTTCTGCGGAGCACGGCGGAGGCCGAACGGATGCTGACCCGCCACGAAGCCGAGGCGTGCCTGTATCTGCCGCACGATTACGCCCGCGAGCTGAAAAACGGCGATCTGAGCATGTATCTGGTCATCACCAATTCCAACATCACCCGGGCACGGATGATCCAGAATTATGTGCAGGGCGTCGCGGGCAGTGTCGGGGGGTCCGGCGCCGTCACCATCGAATCGCGGATGTGGTTCAACGATGCCAACAACAGCCGCCACTACTTGCTGCCCGGCGTGGTGGTGATGGTTATGACCATGATCGGCGCGCTGCTGACGTCGCTGGTCATGGCGCGCGAATACGAGCGCGGCAATTTCGAGAGTCTCTTTATCACGCCTATGCGCACCGGCGAAGCGCTTTTCGCCAAGGCGCTGATCAATTTTGTTCTGGGGATGATCGGGCTGGTCGTGATCCTGTTTGCGGCGCGTTATCTGTTTGAAGTGCCGGTGCGCGGAGGGATCATGATTCTGTCGTTCGGGTCGGCGCTGTATCTGCTGGTGGCGCTGGGGATCGGGCTGGTGATTTCCAGCACGACCAAAAATCAGTTTGCGGCGTGTCAGCTGACGCTGGTCCTGACCTTTATGCCGGCCATGATTCTCTCCGGTTTCATCTACGAGATCAACAACATGCCGGTGGTGCTGCAATGGTTCACGATGTTGATTCCGGCACGGTATTACGTGGAGTTTCTGCAGACCGTTTTCCTGGCGGGCAACGTCTGGAGCATCATCATCAAGGATCTGGCGATTCTCTCCATGTTCGCGCTGATTTTCCTCGTGATCGCCGTCGGCAAAAACCCGAAATCGCTGGAGTGACGCCGTATGAGAAAACTTATTGCACTGCTGAAAAAAGAGATCCTCCAGTCGATGAAAAACAACGCCAACCGGGCGATCATCATCGTGCCGCCGCTGATTCAGCTGATGCTCTTCAGCTATGCCGCCAATCTGGACCTGACGCGGGTCGATTTCTCGGTATTGGACCACGATCATACGCTGACGTCGCGCGAGTTGATCGCCGGGTTTACCGGTTCGGGGATTTTCCGGGAGGACATTCAGGCCGGATCGGAAAACGAGATCGCGGCAATGATCAATCAGCGCAAAATCCGCATGGCGCTGGTGATTCCGCAGAACTTCGAACGCGATTTGCGCGCCGGGCAGGCCACCCCGGTTCAGGTGTTGCTGGACGGCCGCAATTCAAGCTCCGCCGGCATGGCGCTCGGGTACGCGCAAACGGTGATTTCCTCTTTCAACGCCAAACACACAGGTATCGTGCCGGTGAAACTGGAGCCCCGCGCCTGGTACAATATCAACTTCAATATGCGCTGGTTCCTGGTGCCCGCGCTGCTGGCGATCATCGCATTGCTGAACGTGATGATGCTGACTTCGCTTTCGATCGCCCGCGAGCGTGAGGAGGGAACCTTTGACCAGTTGCTGGTGGCGCCGTATTCGCCGTTTCAGATTCTGCTTTCCAAAGCGCTGGCGAATATCATGATCGGATTCATCCAATTGTCTTTGGCATTTCTGGTGGCCACGCTGTGGTTCAAGGTGCCGTTCCGGGGGTCATATGTGCTGCTGATTTTCACGGCGTTTTTCTTTCTGGCGTCGGCCACGAGTTCCGGGATCCTGATCTCGGTTTTCTGCAAAAACCTGCAGCAGGCCATGCTCGGAACTTTCATCATCGCGGTACCGTTTGCCACGCTTTCCGGGTTCACCGCGCCGGTGGAAAACATGCCGGATATCTTTCAGTATATCACACTGATCAATCCGGTACGCTTCGCTATTGCCGCGCTGCAGGAATTGTTCCTGGAGGGCGCGGCGATTACCCGGCTGCTTTACCCGGTCGGCATGATGGCCGCCATTGCGGTGACGACCTTCAGCCTCGCGGTTTATTCGCTCAAAAAGCAGATCCGGGGTTAACGGAACTCCTTGCAATGTCGCACGATCCGGCCCTGTGCCAGATAAATCACGTCTTCGCAGATGTTGGTGGCGCAGTCGGCAATTCGTTCGAGGCTGCGCGATACACTGAGCATGCTCATGTAGAAACGCGTGTGCTCGGGGGTCTTCTGGATCAGCTCGCAGATCTTATGGAAATTGTCGCTGTGCATCTTGTCGACGACGTCGTCGTTACGAATGACGTCCGCGGCCAGCTGTGAATTCTGTTCGACCAGCGATTTCAGTGCATTGCGCAGCATCTTTTCGGATTCATCCAGCATGGGTTTGAAGTCCAGATAATTGACCTGCGGAGCGTCCTCCTGCGCCAGGCTCACGGCACGCTCGGCGATGTTCACCGCCAGGTCGCCGATGCGCTCGATCTCGTTGTTCATTTTCAGGAGTGCGATGACATAGCGCAGGTCGCCGGCCATCGGCTGGTGCAGCGCCAATACTTTCAGGCATTCTTCTTCGATGCGGATTTCGGTCTGGTCGATGAGCTCGTCGTTATCGATGATCTTCTGGGCGTTTTCCGCGTTGAATTCAGAAACGGCCAAAATGGCCTGTTTGACGGCTTGCTCTACTTCTTCGCTGAGCTGCAATACGGCTTCTTTCAGGTACAGTAATTCGTTTTCAAAATGTCGTTTCATAGTTTTCTCTTGATTTTAGCCGAAACGGCCGGTGATGTAGGATTCGGTATGCGGGTTTGACGGATTGGTGAAGACTTTTTCGGTGCGGTCGAATTCCACAATCCGTCCTTTGTAGAAAAACGCGGTGTAATCGGAGATGCGTGCCGCCTGCTGCATGTTGTGCGTGACGATGACAATGGTGTACTTCGGGCGCAGTTCGATAATCAGTTCCTCGATCTTGGCCGTGGCTACCGGGTCGATCGCCGAAGTCGGCTCGTCCATCAACAGGATTTCCGGCTCGGCCGCGATGGCGCGGGCGATGCACAGGCGCTGCTGCTGTCCGCCGGAGAGGGCCAGGCCGCTTTTTTTCAGCTTGTCCTTGACTTCTTCCCAGAGCGAGGCGCGGCGCAGGGCGTTTTCGACGTGATCGGCGATCTCGCTGCGCTTCATTTTGTAATGGAGCTTCAGGGGGTACGCCACGTTGTCAAACACGGACATCGGGAAGGGGGTGGGCTTCTGGAAGATCATGCCGACTTTGCGGC
>JBEBXH010000098.1:0-19943 GCA_040391785.1 Victivallis vadensis | reverse complement strand
CAGTCGGAATCGGCGGCAGGGGCTTCGCGATCGGCACGAAGATGTTGCCGAAACGTATTCCGGGGGTTCCGGCTTTCGGCACGATACCGGACGGAGCCAGATAAAGACCCGAACCGGCAGGGGTGGGTTCGTCGGTGAACTCGTTATACAGTGCATTGATTTCATCCGGGTTCAGCACACGATTATAGATGCGCACGGACGCCATGCTGCCGGAAAATTTTTCTGAACCGGAGAGGTACGAGCCAAGCATCCCTGAAGCCAAATATACACTCAGCGACCGCTCGATTGTATTTGTCAGTACGCCATCGACATAAAGATTATTAATACCGTTATCATGTGTAGTAACGATATTAAACCAACGCCCGACCGGTACGGCAGCGGGTGTATCATCCCAGCCACCCCCAAAACACCACGCCCAGTTTCCGTTTCTGAAAGCGATGGTTGAGGCCGTATTATTGCCATCAATACCGAACGCCATAACGTAAGTTTGGGCAGATGCGCTACTGAGGTAGAGCCATAAACTTTTTGAATGGGGCGTCGTGCCGGAAGGAAGCCCGGCAGTGTCGAAGCCCATGTTTGCCGATCCGTTGAACATTGCCACGGTTCGCTCAAGCGATTCATCCGTGACATAGCTAACGCCGTTATTCGTCAGCGTCTGCCCAGTTTCGGCAACGGTAGCATCGCTCGAAAGCGAGGCGTAAAAAATCAGGCCGTCAGTAGGGATATTACTAACCGGCTCATCCGTTCCGTAGAACAGGCCGTTGCCTTCCGCATACAGCGCCGCCACCAGGGAATCAAAATCGGAGACAGGAACAGTTCCGCCGTCCCACAAATACATTTCATCGATTTGTCCGGAGAACGGATACGTATCACCTTTGACGCCGATATAATCTGTGGCACCGATAGTACTGAAGGTATCGAACGCGATGTTAAAGGTTTGGACGACCCCGTTAACGGAAATTTTGGCGATTCCGGGCCACGCTCCGACCATGACATGCACCCATTGATTGTTCGGAACATTGACACTGGAAGCGGGTACAGCCCAATCCCCGGAACCGCGTACTTGCCAATTTACGTAACCGTTCTGCAGGAATACTTCACAATAGTTGGCGATATAAAATATGTGTTGTGCGACATCACCGGATGACGGTACTTTAATCCATGCCGAAAGCAACGCGCCGGAGCGCCCGGCAAACGAGGCCCCGGTACGTTGAAGGTAGTTTGATGTGGAGAAATTACCAGCTGCGTTATTGTGTTTTCCGGTGTCGAACGCGATGCCGCCCGCCACCGCGAAAGCCCTGCCGGAACTGATGGAATCCAGCCCATCTTCCAGATGCATGACGCTGAACGGCGGGTATTGATCAAAAATATTACTCATTGGGAGCCTCCCAGGTGTAAATTGCGGTTGTGGTTTCGCCGGCCCATGAAGTCGAGCCGTCGGAATTGATGGTGACGGGGCGGACTTGGACGGTACCAGTCGCGGGATCGCCATCGGCGATGGCCACGGCGGGAATGCCACCTGTCCCCGAACCGGTACCACCGCTTGCCACGGTGCCGGGCTTCCAGGTTTCGGCGGCGGCGTCATAGACCAGCGCCTGGCCGTCAGTGGCGGCGGACACAGCGGACACGTCGGAGAGCTCGGAGAGCGAACCGGCGCCGCCGGAGAGTTCATGCGTGCTGCCTGCACTGTCCTTGAAGATGAGTTTGTGGTTGCCGGATTCATCCGGAGTGACGATGCCGATCAACTCCCCTTCGCGCGGAAGAGCGTTGCTGTAATCGGCCGGAGTTTCTACTTTCAACGAGATCATAAATTTTCCCTTTTGTTGAGATTTTGGTTGATAAGGCGTTTACATCCGGCAAGCAGCCAGGATTTCATTGATATCGAGCTCGGCCTCGGCAATCAGCGGCTGGAGGCGTTCGAGCATGTCGCAGTAGACCGGATCGTCGGTGCGGATCACGCCGCCGGAGAGCAACAGGTCGGTCATGGCATCGGTCTGTTCGAGGGCATCCGCCAGCAGTTCCCACAGGCCGAGGTCTTCGAGAATGCGTTTGAGTTTGAGCGCGTCGAGGCGAATCGCTTCCACGGGAATCTCCACCGCCGGGATCACCGTGCCGAGATCATAGGATTTATCGCTAATGACCGAGCGGCAACCCGGATATTTGGCGATCACATTCTGGGAATCGTCATGAGTAGCGATTACGATATTGTTTGAGTCGATGATGTATTGCATGGTTAACCTCTGATAAAAGAGTTGTAGTTGCCGACGGTGTTAACTGCTGGTGAACTGTAGGCGGTGACACTTGAATCGATAGTAACAACAGTTGAATGAGCATATATCGAGCTCATATTGTTGGCGACAACGCCACGCCTGCAATTACTAATGGTTGAAACCGGAGTAGAAAAATACAGGCTTGATGCTCCCTCTAAGTACACTCCATCTGCACAGTTACTTATTCGTGTGTTGAGTGCGGTGAAACCAGAACTGCGAACCAGATGAAGGCCGATCGAATCAGCCTTGTCTTGAAGATTGATTGTGACGTTTTCAAAATACCCGCCGTAACAGCCTCCAGCATGAATTCCCCAGTTAGTGGTTAGCGAAGTAATACTACAGTTTACTATATACGGTCTGAAACATGTGCTGAACATAATCGCATAAGCAGCTGTAGATGCTATATTGAAATTGACATTTGTTATAACCGGATAGAAACAAACTGAAAATATCAGCGGACTGGTTATCACCGCTTTGTTAGCAGAATCGGCACTGAATATTTGAACATTGATGTTGGCAAACTGAATCCCTTCATGGTTTCCAGGGTCCAAAACCAATCTGAATCCTTTGGAACCGGTATTTTTGGTCTGCATGTAGATATAGGCTTCGGCCAGGGTTTTGTACTGGCGGGTGGGGCCGACCGGGATTTGTTCGTACTGCGCGGTTGAACGTGGCATGATCAAATCGGCGAGATTGGCTTTGCTGGCGAGGAGGTTGGACGTGTCGGACAGGTCGGAGAGGTCGGAGGGGATCGTCGGGCGGTCTGTGAGGTCGTTGTAGCTGCCGGTGGTGGCTACGGGTTTCAGGGTGGCCAGTTGCTGTTTCTCGGCGTCGGTGTAGTCGTTGGTCGAGAGGCCTTTGCCGGTGATTTTGTCGACTTTGTTGGCGAGTTCCGCGCGGAGTTCGGTGTCGTCGTAGGCGATCGCGGGAACGCCCTCCGCGGCGATGACGATTTTCCAGATGCCGGGGATGGCGTCGGCGAGGTTGCGGCGCTGCATGGTTACGGACAGGTCGACGATGGTCGCCGTTTCGGTGTAAATGACTTCTTCCGGGGCGAACGGATACTGGACGCCCTGTTCGTCGATCACGGCAAAGGCCAAGGGGGTTCCTTCGAGCGACAGTTTGCGGTCGAGCAGGTTTTCTTGCGTGAATTCGTACAGGGAAATCTGGTTATCCGTTTCGGGGTCGCCGACGGAACTGTTTTTGGCGACGATGACGATTTTCCAGATGCCGGGGATGACGTCGGACAGGTTGCGGCGCTGCATGGTCACGGCCAGGTCGACGATGGTCGCCGTTTCGGCGTAAACCACTTCTTCCGGGGCGAACGAATACTGAATGCCCTGTTCGTCGATGACCGCGAAAGCCAGAAGGTTTGCCTCAAGAGTCAATTTGCGGTCCACCAGATTCTGCTGTGTGAATTTCAGCAGCGAAGCCTGATTTCCCGCTTCGCCGGCGATGGAGCCGGGGCGCCAGGCCTGCGATTCGACATCGTAAATCAGGGCCTGCCCATCGAACGCATTGGACGTGCCGGACACGTCGGAGAGATCCGCCAGCACGGAGGGTACGGACGGGACCGGCGGAATCGCGGCGGCGGTGATATAGCCTGCGTCGTTGGCGAGCTCGGAGACTCGCGACGGCACGGCCGGGATCGCGGCGGCGGTGATGTAGCCGGTGTCGTTGGCGAGTTCGGAGACTCGCGATGGAATCGACGGTTTGTTGGCGAGGTCGTTGTAACTGCCGGTGGTCGCCACGGTTTTCAGGTTGGCGATTTTCTGTTTTTCGGCATCGGTGTAGTCGTTGGTGGAGAGCCCCTTGCCGGTGATTTTGTCGACTTTGCCGGCCAGCAGGCTGCGGATTTCGCTGTCGTCGTAATCCGAGCCGGAGCCGCTGCCGCCGGTGATGGTGCTGACTTCGCCGGACGGGGTTTTGCAGTAGAGCGTTACGGTGTTGTCGGCGTTGATCTGCGGCCAGATCAGCACGCGGTCGGCCGGAGCGTTTACGTTGTTGAAATCTTCCCTGGATTTTACTCTTAATATTTTCATCTGTTATGTCCCTGTTATTGAATTTTGTCGCAGATTGCAAATGTGCACTGATTGCCGCCGAAAACGCCGAGCCATCCGTCGGCATCTCCGATCCGGACCGGCATGTCGCGGTTGAAATGATTGCCCAGCCCGAGGTTGCCGAAAATGTTCCGGCCCCAGCCGTACAATTTACTGCCGCGAATCGCCAGCGAATGGTCGTAGCCGGCCGCCACCGAGCTCCAGTCGTCGAAATTGCCGATGCGCATGGGTTTGAGCTGCTGTCCGATGCCGTCGAGGTCGGTCATGCCCCAGGCGTAGAGCGCGCCGTCGCAGATGCCCAGCGAATGCGACCGGCCCGGGGAGACAGCGCTCCATGTGCCCGGCGCTTCGATCCGAGCCGGTTCGTTGCGGGTGACGGTGTCGCCGGTGCCGAGGCTGCCGTAGCTGTTGTTGCCCCAGGCGTAGAGTTCGCCGCCGCGGATCGCCATCGAGGTGTAATCCCCGGCGAAAACCGCCTCCCAATCATCGAAGGTACCGACACGGGTGGGAATGTTCCGGTAATCAACATTTCCCAGGCCGAGAGCGTCGCTGCATTCGTTGCAGCCCCAGGCATAAAGCATGCCGTTGCGGATTCCCAGTGAGTGATATGCTCCGGCCGCCACCGCGGTCCAGCCATTGTCATTCCCCACCCGTGCCGGTAGATTGCTTGAAATTTGATGATCGCCGAGGCCCAGCGCGTTTTCGTCGCTGCCCCAGGCGTAAAGTTCGCCGTTGCGGATGCCCAGCGCGTGATTGTCGCCCGCGGCTACCGCGGTCCAGTCTTCCGCACTGCCGACCTGCGTGGGCACGAGGCGGTCCTCGCGATCGTCCAGTCCCAGACAGCCCGCATCGTTGTTGCCCCAGGCGTAAAGTTTGCCGCCGCTGATCGCCAGGGTGAAAAATCCGCCGCTGGCGAGGCGGTTCCATTGTTCCCCGCCGACCACCGGAGCCAGAACGTTGCGGTTGAGGGTATCGCCCAAGCCGAGCTGGCCGTAATTGTTCCAGCCGCAGCCGTAAAGTGCGCTCTGGCCGCCGCCGATGTAGTACCAGTTGCCTTTCAGGGCAAATCTGTGATGGCTTGCGAGAGGCAGCCACTGGCTGTTTTTGCCGACGCGGTTTCCGCGAAGCAGGTGCCACTGGCCGTCCTGATAAATACGTATACTCATAGTAGCTGCTCCTTATGCGAAACGTTCGATCCAGATCGTGCCGTCGGCCGGATTCGCCGGAGGCTCGACCGAGACGACTGCGGTGATACTGCCGGTGCCGCCCTGCGGCCCCTCAGGACCACGGTCACCTTTTTCGCCCTTCGGACCAACCGGGCCGGGCGCGCCGCTCATACTGATGCCATCGCTCCAGTTCGCGGTCAGATCCGAAACCTTGTGATACATGATTCCCGTTTCATAATCCAGGAACGCGAACCCTTTCGGACTGTCGTTATAAGCAGCGCGTTCCGACAAGGTGCCGATGGCGTCCGGGGCAAAATTTTTGCCGTCGCGGCCGATGATGCCGGACGAAAAAACAATTCGCCAACGCCCTTCGATTGCCGTCAGATTCCGGTAAGCCATAAACGCCGAAAGATCGATCCGCGTGTTCTCTTCGGAATACACAACTTCATCAAGGTCAAACGGATACTGCCGCCCGGTCTCGTCGATGACGGCGAAAACGGGCATGGTGCCGCTGAGCGTCAGGATCTGATTTTCCAGGTCGGTATTTTCAAAATAATACTCCCGGCCATCGCCCGAGCCGCTATCATTGTCCCCGGCAATCATGGCGATGCGGTTTTCGGTGTCTTTGGTGTACAGCGACACCCGGTGATCGGAGTTCATCTGCGCCCACAACAGCACACTGCCGGCTGGCGGCACCACATTGATGAAATCTTCCGAGGTTTTAACATGTAATATCTGCATAAATTATCCCTGTTTTTGGGGGTTGAAAATTGATTATCCTTCGATCCAGATCATGCCGTCCGGCGGATTGACCGGCGCCGTCGCCGCGACCACGGCGGTGATATTGCCCTGCGGCCCGGTCGGCCCCTCAGGCCCGGCCGGACCGGCTTCGCCCGCTTCACCCTTTTCGCCGCGCAGCGAAAAACCGCCGGTCCAGTCGCCGGATTCACCGGAAAACTTGCAGTACACGACACCGGTCTCGATGTCCATGAACGAAAATCCCTTGGGCTCATCATCATACCGGTAACGCTCTGCCAACACGCCCGTGGCGTCGGGACGATACGCCGCTTCCTCGTCGCCGTCGCCGCCCGCGAACACGATCCGCCACTGACCCGGAATAGCCGTCAGATTGCGGTACACCATGATCGCGGCCAGGTTCACATAAGTGTTTGCCTCGTCGTAGGTTACTTCGTCGAGCACAAACGGGTACTGCCGCGAACTTTCATCAATCACGGCGAACACCCGGTTATTCCCCGGAATGCGCAACACGCCCCCGTCGATGTCCTTTTCCCCGAACACCAATTCCAATGCATTGTCGGTCATCATTTCCATTATTCTGCTTCTCCTGTAAGTTCTTTTGCATTGCCTCGGCGACTAATTGACTTGCATGAGTCAAGCGGGAAATATACATTTGGAGTACTACCTTTAGTCGCCGAAGCAATAATTCTTCTTTCTTAATTCTTGATTTATTCAAGTATTAACTTGTTGATTTCCGGAAATACCATTCTACTATTAAATTGAGTTTGTATCCAACCAAGGAAAGGTATATTGAAATCTCCTTTGTTTTTGGTATCGGTTACTCAAGATATGCCATATTTATTCCTCCCAGAGTCATGCCGGAGGTATCGGATGGCAGGGTAAAGCCGAAAGTGATGTCATCTCCGGAGGGTAAATTGAACTCAGAAGCGGATACGGTACCGTCGAATTTCTCGCTGAATGCCCAGGGGTTCACAAATAATGCATGATCAAGTACACCGGCGAAGGACGCCGAATTACCGGTTATCGTCTCCGAGATCAAGTTCCAGTTATCATCGTATCGCTGAATCGATTTTTTATAGTCCGTGTGTGATATGGCTTCACGTAATTTCTGTATAGCCATCATATAAAGAGTCTGGTAAGACGGAGCGTATACCTGCCATGTACTGGTGCTTTCGGAATCGGAATATTCGCCTATCCGTTCAATGATGCGATGCCATAGAGAGATGGAAGACTCTCCGATGCTATTATACGTAAAGTGCAAGTCAAACTGCTCCTCATGACTTACAGATATTTGCGTATGTCCATCGTTCTCTGATTTTCCCAGAGAGCAGTAAGTCACAAAAGGAATGCGACTGGAGGCGGAATACGGTTCTCCGATGACGGTATTGGAATGTATTCTCGGCATCCGGTCGCGGGCTTCCAGAGAAAATGTGCCGACTTGACCGAAATCGGTACCCTCAACCGTATTGGAATAATGTTGATCGCCATAATAATAATCGGTGACCTGGGAGAAGGTAGCGTCCCAGCGGGCGTCGCTAGTGCCCCATACCCGTGCGTGGCGGAGGTATAGCGGCTGTTTGTTGCAGGGGTTTTCGTGTTCGGAACCTTTGCCGGTGAAGCAGTACCATTCGAGGGAGGAAGATACGCCTTCGCGGGTGGCTCCGGTATACGATATGTTGATTACCGGCGGATGAATAATCGACGAACTGCTGTAATCCCCGTTTATGCTGGAAGATCCGGCAATTTGATAATAAAAAGGACTAATGACGGCGGGGGGGACCGAATCTGAGAATCCGAGCCGGGCGTACCGGATGCAGTCGGCGGATTCGGTATAGTCGACTTCGAGCGAGCCAACCGGGAAGGATATCTGGAACTTCCGGCCATAGTCGTAAAAAATGCTGATGGAACTACTGGATGCATATTCGCCTTCATCGGAGCCGAAATACTGCCTTCCTGCGCTGCCGGACGCGTATGCATTCACGCTTGGCAGGTAGACCATTTTGAAGGATGTGACTTCAGTGGGTTGGGCGTGAGCGTGCATGCAGACGGGGGTGGATGCGTCGTGACCGCCGTGAACGAGGTGGCCGCCGGGGGCGGGGCGGTTGTGGGTGGAATGGATATCCGTGCCGGTGGTCATTTTGTCGGAATCGAGGTAACCGGAATAGGATTCCCCGGCGATTTTCGGGGCGCCGCCGGGCGAATAGGGATGGACGGTACGGGAGACGAGATAGACGGCGGAGGAGATGTCCTCGGGCATGGGATCGGTGTTGTAGAACGAGCTGAAATCGTCACTGGAGTAGTATCCTCCGATCTTGAGTTTGTTATCGTCGGGAATATCGCCGGAAAGCGCGGTGATCCAGTAAATTTCGCTGTCCGGTTCCCCGGCGCGGAAGAACACGTCGTATTCGACGCTCATATCAACGACGGCGGCGGTTTCCGACCTGGTCTTGACCATGGGGTACGGGGCGGTGTAAAAGACATAACCGCCGCGGAGGGGCAAGCCGAAGCCTTCGCTGCCGGGGCGGTAATAGAATTCCCAGCGGTCGTCGTAGTTCTGCTGGAGGTCGGTGTTGACGACGTCGACCATACTTCCCTGAGAACTGAGCTGCATGGCGTGGATATGCCACACGGACGATTCCGGATTGAAGGAGAGGACCGCGGTGTGGTCACCGGCTTCGGTGGCGCATGACCACTGGAACGCGCCGTCGTTTTCGCTGAACGTCCAGAGAATATCCAGGGGGAGATTGCACATCGGGCAAATGCCGGCGTAGGTCATGGTCGCGTGGGAGTGATCCTGTCTGATGGAGGCGCTGCAGGAAACCAGCAGTTGATTCAAATCCAGATGCGGTCCAGCGATGCCGTATACGGTGGCGGCGGTGGTCCATGCTTCCGGAATGGAATATACAATATTGCCGGACATGCCCGCGTGGGCGGTGAGCATACAGCAGCCGATGCCGGTGGCCTGTCCGTAGAGGTATTTCGGTGCGGCTGGACCGGAATCCGGCACAGTAACCAACGATACACCGGAATACCACGAGAAAGATGTTTCGGAGAGATTTTCATAGGCCGGCGAGAAATAGACCGGACCAAAGTCGCCATTGCGTACGTAGACATCCTGAGCGCATGTAACGACGAATGACTGACCAGGGAACGATCCGTAATCCGACCTGAACTCTGGCTTATAGGTCATCGGCATATAATTTTTAAAGAATGGGAGATGATAGATATGCAAAGTAACGGATCCGGTGACAGCCATGATAGGCGGTTCCTCGCCGATGGTGGCGGGGTCCTGCACATATTCGCCCTCTTCATTCAGGGAAAGGTTGCCGTAAGTTTCGAACTCGATGAGCAGGGAGAGCTGCTGAATGCGGCTGAACTCGGAACTGTTGCCGAGGGCGGTAACGGGGAATGCGATACCGGTATCGCGGACATTATTAATCGCGGCTTCGATCCTGACCGAAGTATTCGAGACTGCCCCACTGACGGTTTTGAACCCGTAAACGGCGCTGACGACAGGGAGCATGGTGATGCCGACAAGGGGATCGCTCCATTGGCCGCCGGTATCGATCGCATAAGTGGCGACTTCGCCGAAAGTTCGCAGGATCCTGATGTTATTTGTGTAGTATTCAGTCATGATCAGTACCTGTAAGATTTGGGGATGATGACCGGATATGGCTCGCCCGTGAGAGTATAGTTACCGAACTCATCGACGACAACGTCACGTACGGTGGTCAGACCGTATCCGAGTGCCGGCACGGCGGTGATTTCGCAAAAAGTGACTGTGCCGCCGGAGCCGCCGCCACTGCACTGTTTCAGGGGGTCGCCGGTCATACTGCAGCAGCGTTTGAGTTTACCGGTTTCGGGATCGGCCACCAATGGATTGGTTGAAGTGTTTTCAGACATGATTCTAATTCCTTTTGTTGATATTGATTTACAGCATGCCTCATTATCAAAACAAAGCACTTTCAACAATAAAACACATTGTCAACATAAATTTGTTCTCAAAGTCATAATCCGCACATTTCGTGAAACTATGTTGACATTTCATATTCTTTTGAAAAGACAGCATTCTATAAATCTATAGAAAATACCGTCAATAACAAAGGAAACCATGCCATGATCTCATTGCCGAACGATGCGCAAATGCCGTTTATTTCCGCCGATAATCTCATTCTCTGCAGCTTGCCGGTGAATGGAATCCCGAAGCTCCATTTTTATGACGGTGAAGGCTGGCAAAGGCTTGCCACCTCGCTCTCCGAGGAGGCCGCGGAATTCGCGCCGTACGCCGAATTCAAGCACGGCATTCATCGCGTCAGTTTCATCGGCGGCGATCCGGCGGTGCCGAACGGACTGGCGCTCTACCGCATACTGTCCGAATCGCAGCTTCCGCTTCATTCCAGTGATATTATGAACATATCTGCGGTGGTCCGCGCCAAATGCGGCTTTGTCTCGGAGTTCCTGACCGTTTACGCCGATGGTGGAAATCCGGTTTACATCCACGAAAGCAAACGGTTCCGGACGATACTGGAATTCCCTGATGCCGTTGAATACACTCAAATCACTGGCAGCCCCGGCAATCCCGGCGAAATCATTCTCTGCGGCCTCGATGCCTCGCAGCAGTCATTTACCCGAAAGTTCAGCCTTGCCGGCAATCGTGCATTCGAGATGTCCTCTCCCAACGGTTTTCCCATGGATAAAGATGCTGTATTTCAAGAAATCTCGCCCGAACGTTATTCGCGGTGCGAAGCCCCCAAATGCCGCTTCATGGAAGATACCGGACGCAAAGCTTTCGTCAATATTCCCTGCCGCGGCAACGCAATCATCTGCCGCCGCGACGGACACCTCACCCACACGCATAACTGCAACTCAAACACCTGCCGTAATTTCGAGTCGAAAGAGAAAACAAATCAGGAGACTGACGCCGTAGCGGCTCATTGAAATCAATATGATCTTTTGCTTCACAATTTATGTTGACATTCAATATCCTTGCAAAGGGCAATATGATTTTGTCTGTCCGTTCATAAATTATTTGTACTGAAAACTAACTGAGGGTAATCATTATGGAAGATCCAGTTCAAAAAGAAAAAACAAAAACACTAAAAATCAAGACCAGACATTGCCTCCTTCATCGTCTTATCAGCCAAGATAAGTCCATCGAGGTTAAAGATATGGGCGGTGGTGACCGCTCGGCAGAGAATCCGACCGGCGAGACAAAACCGTATATCGATCTGGTTGTCCAACTCAATATTCACGATGACATCAGTGATGTTTTTGCATTTGAGGGAGATGTGGAAAATCCGCAAAAATGTCTGAGGGCCAAGAAACTGAATGCCCTCCTGCAAGTTGCCAAAATCGATGGCAAAAATAGGATGACTGCATTGACATTGGAGCCTCGTTCCCTGCTGGTGGCGGTTCCGCTGGAAAAAAAGGCGGATTGGTTCAGCTTCCCGGAAGGGGCATCCGGTACTGTCGTTGAAAATAAAGCCAAGAATTGGCAATGGGCAAATATCGCCCAGTGTGATGAATGTAAATAAAATCGAATAAAAAACAGGAGAATGAAAATGTCGAATAACACTACTGAAAATCAAGACGGCTTCAGTGCCGAAGCCGTGTATCCTTTTTACAACAAAATTGACAGCAAGGATAAGTCTGTAACCGTTACTGATCCCGCAGAGGGCTCCGGAGGCCCCGTTGATTTGAGCATTAATCTGGTATTGGACGACTCCCTGACCGAAGTACTGGAATATGGCAATACTTTTGTGGAAATCGAGCACGAAGGCGAAACAACGGTGACGGAAGCAACTTGCCTTAAATTGAAATTTACCCCGGAGGCCGAACTCGGCCCCGGCATTCTTTGCGTGCTCAATGAAACAATGAAGGTATTACCGTATCCCGAAGTGCCTGCGGTGTTGGTGGTCAATAAATCAGGCGAACTGGAATGGCTCGAAGTACCGGTTTGCGAAAAAGGTGACGACTTTACACTGGGAATTTACAACGGCGACTGGTACTGGTATCATGTCGAAGCATGCGACTGCAAGTGATCGATGCATCATCAAATTAAACCTCATCATACCTAAAGGATTCGAATATGTCATCCACAAATGTTCCGCTTATCAATCATACGCCCCCGCCGAGGAATGCTCACTTATTTGAGCAATATAATCAACTGGTCGAAGCCTGCTGGAAGCGCGGTTTCGGCTTTGAACTCACGAAAAAAGAACAGGGCGAGGCGATTCTTCAAAGCGATTTGAGCTCGATCCGTGCTCAAATAAAAATTGCCGCCGAGGAATTGTTCCTTGATCCGGAAAAACCTGTACTCACTTCACCATATCCGTTTGAATGTGTCAAAATTAATGAGGAAAAAGGTTTCCTGATCATGCCTGGCGAATACACCAGTACCCGCCGCCCCGTATACAATGAAGAGCCGACAACGGAAAATGAAGATTACAACATCCCCGTACTGTGGGAACACTTCAAGGATCTGCAGGATATCTTAAACACGCTCACGCACCGGAAATGCGACTTCGACCTGACGATGACACTCCGTAAAGATGACATGCAGCTTATCTCTAATTTTATGCGAGGCGCGCTGGACGGAACGCCTACTAATTTAGTGAGCTACGATGCAAAAAAAGGTATCCGGGATGAGGACTGGACGATCCAATATAAAGTTTCAGAACGCGATGCTTTACCGGAGCAACCACAAAAACTCTATTATGCGAAACGTCTGGATGGCATTTTCTGTGAGTCCTGGTTTGAGGCCGATTGCGGCGACGAATTAACAATTGAGGTCGAAAAAATCGCCAGCAAATTATACGCTTTGCCAAATGTCCCACCCTGGGAAGAAGAGTATTACATTCTGCCCGTCTATGTTATTGAAGACAAGGTCGCTCTAACAGAATATATACCAGAACAGGACAACCTGAAAAACGGCGTAGCGAAAACCGGTTGCGACGGCTGCTGCGATATTGGAGCGGACCCCATTACGCTGCTTCTGGCAATCCTGAAAGATTTTGCATCAAATATCAAACTGCCGCTTGCCTTGTCCTCTCCGGGCTGCAGCGATATTCAGATTGCACATTACATCTGTACTTATACCTATGCCGGCGAGAAGTGGGGACAATACAACTGTGATACTCATATCGAAGAACGTTACGGTGCTACTATGGAAGACGAAGCGAAAGGTCAAGCGTCGTGGCGTTTCCGTTTTCTCCGTCGTCCGTCGGGATTACTTATTCCATTCTATCAGACGAACTGGAGCACTGGCGAAGCTGTGCCTTTGCCACAATTCAATGTCGATTACACCATGCAAATCCGCGGGGCGGAGGAATATGTCACTTTCGAGGATGGAATCATCCAACGGTTCTTTGCGGATGAACTCCTTTCCTGTGCCACAACCAGCAGTCCGGCACTTCAAGTTCCCCTGCATGGAAAAAATATAGAGGTCGACGGGAAATTCCCGTTTTATGAATTTACCTATCTGGGATTCAGGACCACACGTGTCACGGTAAACAAGAACGCTGTACCGATAAGTCACAGTTATACCTTTCTTAATGCTTGGCAGCTTTCACCCATATTCCACCGAATGGCATCCGCGGCCCTGCGTTCTGAGCCAAGCACGGACGAACAGCAGTCCGACCAGGTCCACAGGATTACTTTCAGCGAAGACGCTTCGGAACTTGAAGGCTATGACTTTGCCGATTTCTTCGCGCCGGGCGAAGCGCCATCGTTTGATCAGTGGCAGGCCATCGGCAGCAGTAGCTTTTTCAATGCGGATGAGCAACTTTTCGCCAAATACATCCAGCTGGACTTTGAGGACGGCGCCAGCGCCCGCGGTTATTGGCGTAAACACGGCTCTGATCTGTTGCCAACGCAATTGACCATATTCAGGCAGGAGGATTCGGGCACCGGCGAAGCGGAATTCATGGAAACCGTTACGACCATCAAATTCGACAGCTCCCGCGAACGCTTCGAATCCCAAACCAGGTCCCTGAAAAAATCGTTCCCGTTCGGTGATGAAACCATCGCTGAATACAAAAATTACGGTACCGCAAACCAGCTCGAAACCAGATACGAATACGGTACCGATTACGATGCCGGCAGCTATGGGCAATTAGTCGCCAGCACCGATTTCAACGGCTCCTGGGCGCGTTACGAATACGATTCGGCGGGCCGTCCAGTCAAGACCGTTACTCCGTTCATGGACGCTCCCGCCGATGCCCCGGAAAACCAATGCAATGTCACCGTTTACGATTACGAACCGCTGCACCCGGATGAAACCGTCCTCCTCTCCGACAGCCGTACCCGTACCATCATCCGCTATACGCTGGGCGTGGAAACCGCCCGCAGTTATCACCTGTATTTCGAGGACCAGAACTGGAGCGTTACGGCGGCCGCACCCGGCGCGCCTTACGACGCCGCAGGCAACATCGTCAACAAAACGTTCCGCTACACCTCCGGTACCTGGGCCGGCTGCACCTGGAGAACCGAAAACGCCGACGGTTCGTCTTCGCTCACCACCTACGAGGAAATCAATCCCGTCATCGATGAGGAAGGCAATATCCTTCATGATACCCGGATCACCACCCTCAGCGGACGCCTGCCGGGCCACGGCACCCGCGAAGTCGTGATTAACAACTATGCCGATCACGTCATTTCGCGCGAAACCTACGACCTCGAAACCGGCCTGCTGATCGGCGGCTCCACCTACGAATACAATGAATTCGGCAAAATGACCAAGGAAACCACGATCGACGGCGATGTGACTTCGTATGTTTATAACTGCTGCGGACCGCGCTTCGTCACCGCGCCGGACGGCTCCGTGACCGAATACGGTTACGACGCCTTCAACCGGCAGGTGTTCTCCACGGCGGCGGGCATCACCACCATGCGATACTACGACGCCGACGACAACATCCTCGAATCGGTCGTGATCGGCAAGGAGGGCGGCGAGCTCGTCACCCATTACGAATACAATGCCGACGGCGAACTGATCCGCGAGATCAACCCCGCCGGAGCCGTCACCGAATACGAAAACGGCGTCAACTACAGCAAAACCACCGATGCCCTCGGCGGCACCGTCATCTCCACCCGCTACCTGGACGGCTCGCCGAAAAGCACCCACGGCACCGCGGCCTATCCGCGCAGCTACAAATACGGCATCGAAAACGGCGAACCCTACGCCCTCGAATGCGCCGCCGGCATCGAACAGCGCCGCACCTACACCGACTTCCTCGGCCGCTCGTACAAAACCGTCTACCCCGACAACTTCACCGAAACCACCGTCTACGACAATTCTGGACGAGTTGTCGGAAAAGAAAACTCGGGAGATTTTAAAGCCATACAGGTCTATGACGAAAACAGCGGTGCAGTAAAGTATCAAGCCATCAAACGCTCCAATAGCAGTAATGATATTGATTGGAACAATGACCTGATTACTGAAACGGACTCGGGTTACTCAGAGAAAAACAGCAACACTGTAGTCCGTTTTCTGAAAAAATACGTTTACAACAACGGTTCTCCAGTAGAGGTCTCGTTGTCCGAGGCCAGCCGTGACTCCAAGCTACAGTGGGAAACAAAAAATGGTTTGACTGTATTCACCGAGTTGTCCTATGAAGGCGATGGAAAAGCCAGGGAAATTACGACAAGCTATGATGGAACATGTTTGACAAACAGTTATGAGAATGATACTTTAAAGAAAAGAGTTCATAACAGTCTGGGCGAAATTGAATACATTTATGATGAATTCAACCGTCCTACGGGAACAAATCATCAGGAAAACGGGATTGCGGTCAATATGCGTACTGCGTACAATAAATCGGGGCAGCCGATAACAACATCTCAAACTGCAGGTGCGCTTCAGAAGTCTGAATCGTACGAGTACGATTTGTTGGGCCGTGCTTCCTCTTTTGTCTCCGCGTCTGGTGACATTACAACTTATTCCTATGATCAGCGTTCCCGGGTTGTTTGTGTTGAAAACAACGTATTGCGGCAGGAATTCGATTTCGATGATCTTGGCAATCTGTCTCATTTCATTACTTATCAGGATGAAAGAACTCCGCAGATCACCAGTTTTCTGTACGATAATCATGGACGCCCGGTTTCTAAGATTTACTCTGATAACAACAGGGAATCCTATAAATACCAGGGCGATGGCAAGATATCGGAATACACCAGTTGCCGTGGCCATGTTCACCATTATTCTTATAACGCCGCCGGTGAATTGATCCGTGTTTTCTCGGAAGCCGGTCTGAACCGGACTTACCGGTATGATCAGAAGGGGCAACTTATCAAGGTGACCGATAATGGCAATGAAATGGATTTATCGTACGGCGAATACGGCAACTTGCTGTCGGAAACATTCCCCTTGCAGTCGGGCGGAAAATCCGTGACTCATTCTTATGATTCGTTTTACCGGCCAATCGGCCTTGGTATCGGAAACCTGCCTGTTGCGGAATACGAATACGGCAGCGATAACCGGTTGAGCGCCGTAGGCAATCAATTTGCCAAAGGAAATTATGCTTATGTGAGTGACAGCGAAAAATTGCAGGCCCGCAGCTGGCAAATTGATGATTCCGCACCATTCCTGACCATGCGGAACGCCTATGATGACGGTATTCGGTTTTCCGGTCTTACGGTCAACAACCAACGTGAAGTCAATTATTCCCTGAATATCGAAGACCGAAAGACGTCCGCGGAAATGTTCGATGGTTCCAAATGGAATTACTCTTATGACAATTCCGGCCAATTGACTCATGCTCTGCGCCACGAAAACGACGCGGAACTCAATCAGATGTCCTATACCTACAACCGATTGGGCAATCGTCTGTCGTCCGAGGAAGACAGCATTGCCAGACTGTATACCAGCAATCAGCTGAATCAGTATATGCTTGTCGATATGGATGGAATCAGTTATGACGCGGATGGCAACATGCTGATGAACCGGGGCTGGCTGTATACCTGGGATACCTTGAACCGCCTGGTTAAAGCGGAAAAAGATCATCTGACCCTGGAGTTTGATTATGACTACATGGGGCGCCGCTCGGAGAAAAAAGTCTCCGAAAATGGCGTCCTGATCAAGCATGAGAGGTTTATCTATAGCGGTTATAAGCTGATCGGCGTATTCGATGCCATGGACAATGACAGGCAGATATTCACCTTTGTCTGGCAACCGGAAAGCGTAGGTAAAGACGTCTTGCTCAGCATGGTTTACGATGGCAATGGTTACTACTACATCACGGACGGCAATAAAAATATCACCGGCCTGATGGATTCCGCCGGCAACCGCGTGGCAAGCTACATTTACGGCCCATTCGGAAATATTCTCGAAAAAAGCGGTGAAATGGCGGACGCCAATCCCTTCCGCTTCAGCACAGAATATCACGATGACGAAACCACTCTGATTTACTACAACTACCGTTATTACGACAACACTCTCGGATACTGGCTCAGCCGCGACCCCCTGGCGGAAAACGGCAGCAGCAACCTCTATAACTTCGTAAACAACAATCCCATCAACTACATCGACCCCCTCGGCCTCGTCCTGTTCGCCTTCGATGGTACGAATAACACCCCGAAGGACTTTACAAATGTATACATCATGTCGGAAATGTATGTTGGGCACGTTTTCTATTACAAGGGTGTAGGAAATGAAGACGAATACAGAAACGATAGATTTGCAGCTCTAGCATTTGCCGTAGAAGCGGTTGAAAATAAAATACGAGATGCTCGTCGTGATTATTGGGAATATTTTAATACTTCTAAACGTTATGATCAATGGAAATATTTTAATAATCCTAAAAGGGAGAATGAATGTATAGATGTTATTGGTTTCAGTCGAGGAGCTGTAACGGCCGTAGGGTTTGTACAATCAATTGAGTCCAAAATGCCTGGCCTAGGGAGAAATGACAAAGTTCGTTTCCTTGGTCTCTTTGATCCAGTTCCTGGACCTTACGTGAAAGTTCCTGAGATCATTCCTGGAAATGTGAATAAAACATTCATCTTATATTCTCGTGATGAGAGAAGAGCTGCGTTTCTTCCTTCATTTTATACGGGAGGAAATTATAATCATAGTACTGATAGTCTTATAATAAGAGGTGGACATGCAGATATTGGCGGCGGCTACAAAGAGAGGGGATTGGCGAATTATGCACTTAGCCACATGCTTATTCAAGCTCGACGGACAGGAGCCCCTTTCAATGATAACCGGAATGCAAGAGATATTTGGGGGAAAATGTTAGGCTCTGGGCATACGAATGAAACACTATGGCATCAAGAATATTACATTCCCGGAACTAGGATACGATATGGATTGGTAAAAGAAAGGTTTTTTCCTACTAACATGAAAGTAGATACTTGGTTTGCAGAGAACTCTGGGGGGCCAGGAATAACACTTTGCATAAACGGCACGGATTTAAATCGTTATGAATTTCCATGGTCCATTTAAATAAGGAGCAATGAAGTATGTTTTGTAAGTCAACAATAACTATCGCAATCGTTATGATTAGTCTTTTCTGTTCTGGACAAAACAAAGGACATTGGAAAGATAATGTTAAAATGAAAAACTCAACAGACAAAGAACTACGGGTAAAGAGCATTCAACTATATCCTGAAGGTTGGGATCATAGTACACGCCTTCATCCTTTCACGTTCAAAGCTCTCATGCTTGACTCTTTCAAAACAAAACCGTCATCTGAGGTGACAGTTTTATGGGAAGACTTTAAAGAAAATGAGAAGAAAACGTTAGTCAAAATTGTAATACCCCCGATCATTGAAAAAAAACCCGAAATATTGGCTTATTTTGTATTCAATTTTGACAAAGACAATTGTTTCCTTTCCTATGAGATTTATACGAATGATGATCCTGAATATTTTTCGCCGATCAGAGAGATTTTACCGGATGGTTCGGACTATCCGCTTATGGAAGAAGACAAGAAAGCTTGGCATTGCAGAAAGCCTGACGGCAGTCCGGAAGACGCGCACTATGAGTTTGCCTTTCTGGTGGTAGATCGTGATAAAGAATACTGGGACGTAGAGTTCGATCAGAAATGCAAGATTCTCTATGCCAGGGATAAAAAGGCTCAAAAAGAGATCCAGGCTGTAATTGACAAGTCGCAGGCTCATGAGATCTTTATCCTGCCGGCCACAAGGCGAATACCGTTGAAATTGACCAAAGAGTGGAAAATCCTTACCGACCTCACTCTCTCAAAACCAAACCAGTAAAACCCAATAATTTTTACATAGGGCGGCTTCCGGGAAACCGGGAACCGTTCTTTTTTGCAGATCGGGGTTGCAGATCGGGGTTGCAGATCAGATCGGGGTCAGACTCAGATCGGGGTCTCAGATCGGGGTCCAGATCGGGGTCAGATCGGGGTCAGACCATGCTAAAAACTGAATTTTGAGCTTGTCAGATCGGGGTCTGCAGATCGGGGTCAGACCATGCTAAAAACTGAATTTTGAGCTTGTAAAACTTGAATTTGATGCTAAAATATCGCCTTAGAGTGATTTTTCTCAGATCGGTCAGATCGGGGTCCATGCAGATCGGGGTCAGACCATGCTAAAAACTGAATTTTGAGCTTGTCAGATCGGGGTCTGCAGATCGGGGTCAGATCGGCAGATCGGGGTCCAGATCGGTCCAGATCGGGGTCAGACCATGCTAAAAACTGAATTTTGAGCTTGTAAAACTTGAA
>JBEBXH010000097.1:0-19987 GCA_040391785.1 Victivallis vadensis | reverse complement strand
AATTTGGCTTCCGCTCAGATTAGCGCGAAGAATATTCTGATTTTTTGTGGCTGACCCATTTTCTTGAAAAAATCCCCCGCCCGGTCAACAGAAAATCTCCGGTATTTTCGGAAGATGGCTTGATTTTTTCATTTTACAACCTATACTATAGGATAGGATGAGAAATAATGGAGGTATTGATTATGCCCGAAAAAGAAAACAAACATCCGGAAGTGTTGAAACGGCTCAAGCGGGCCAACGGACATTTGAATACCGTCATCAAGATGATGGAAGACGACCGTCCCTGTCTGGAAATCGCCCAGCAGCTCCATGCGGTAATCGGGGCCTTGGAAAACGCCCGGGTGACTTTTATCGAAGAGCACATCAACAACTGTCTCCAGAATTCGCTGAACGATCCTGAGGCCGCCAGAGAAGTTTTGAAGGATTTCAAAACCCTGACCAAATATCTGAAATAATCAAACCCGGCAGTTAAGAGCCGGTAAAAAATCAATCCGTATATCCTATACTACAGGATAGGATAAAGGAGTAAATAAAATGAGCAACAGTCATGAACATGTAAATCAATTATGTGAGGTGCCCGTGGAATCCGGATGCGGGTGCTGCGGTCACGGCGGTGCAAAATCCCGCCACACCGGCTTCATATTAGGCGCGACACTGGCCGGTATGGCGGCGATGATCGTCCTCGAATACGGCTTCAAACTGATTCTGTCGGAGCCCTGGCGAATTATCGTGATGCTGGCGCTGTACCTGCCGGCGGCGTGGCCGGTCTGGAAAGAGAGTTTCGAACTGGCACGCAAACGGGATTTTTTCAATGAATTCTCGCTGATGTCTCTGGCTACGGTCGGGGCGTTTGTGATCGGCGAGTACATCGAAGGGATCGCGGTCATGCTCTTTTACCGGATCGGCGAGGAAGTGCAGGAAAAAGCCCTGATCAAGGCGCGTTCGTCCATCCGCAAACTGCTGGACGTGCGGCCCCAAAACGCCACGGTGATCCGCAACGGCAAACCTTCGCTGGTTCCCGCCGCCGAAATTATCCGGGGTGAGGAAATCGCCGTGGCCGCCGGTGAACGGGTGGCGCTGGACGGCGAGCTTTTGACCGGTTCCGCCGAGTTCAACGCGGCGTGCCTGACCGGCGAGAGTACTCCGTCGCTCAAGCAGCAGGGTGAAACGGTTTATGCCGGGATGATCAACCTCGAGCATGCCGTCCGGATCCGGGTGGCCAGCGTTTACGCGGATACCATGCTCTCGCGCATTCTGCACCTGGTGAACGAAGCGGCGGAGCGCAAATCTAAGATTCAGGGGCTGATTTCGCGGCTGGCGCGGGTGTATACGCCGATCGTGGTCATGGTCGCAGTACTGGTCGCTGTGCTGCCGGTGTTCTTTGACCCGGGCTATCAGATCACAGTGTGGGGCTACCGGGCGCTGTTTTTTCTGGTGCTGTCGTGTCCATGCGCCTTGCTGATCTCGATACCGCTCGGATATTTCGGTGGAATCGGACTGGCGGCGCGGCATGGAATTCTGCTGAAAGGCGCGAATTTCCTCGATGCCCTGTGCCGGATCGACGCGGTGGCGCTGGACAAAACCGGGACACTGACGCATGGCAAATTCAGGGTCACGAAGGTCTACCCTGCCCCCGGTTTCGATGGAAGTGCGATCCTCGATTATGCCGCCGCTCTTGAGCGCAACTCGAAGCATCCGATCGCCCGGGCCATCGCGGAGGCGGCGGTGCCGTCCGCGGAAGCAAGCGAAGTGCGCGAAGAACCCGGTCACGGCCTGAGCGGACTAGTGGCCGGTCACAAGATCAAAGCCGGGCGTTCATCGTGGATCGACGGCGCGCCGTATAAGTTCCCGGGGGCCGAAGAGTGCTCGCTGGTGGCGGTGGCGGTCGACGGCCAGTACGCAGGGACGATTGCCGTGGCGGACACGGTCAAAGACGATGCCGCAGTACTGATCGCGGGCCTGAAAAAGCAACATATTATCCCGGTACTGCTCTCCGGCGACCGGGCTCCGGTCGCCATGAAGCTGGGCCGCGAACTCGGCATCGATGATGTCCGAGCGGAGTTGTTGCCGCAGGAGAAACTGTCGGATCTGCAGCAACTTCAGGCGCAGGGCTACCGGGTGGCGGCGGTGGGCGACGGCATTAACGACGCCCCACTGCTGGCGGCGGCGGATGTCGGCGTGGCAATGGGTACCTTCGGCAGCGACGCCACGGTCGAAGTGGCCGACATTGTGATTCAGGACGACCGCCCATCGCAGCTGCTGACGGCGCTGAAGATCGGCCGCCTGACCCGCGGCGTGGTCTGGCAGAACATCACGCTGGCGCTGGTCATCAAGATCGGAGTGCTGACGCTGGGCCTGATCGGCTTCGCGAGCCTGTGGGCGGCGGTTTTCGCCGACGTCGGCGTGGCCCTCCTTGCCGTGGCCAACGCCGCCCGTCTGCAGTATAAACAACTGTGATTACTTGACTTCGATGATCCGGCCCTGACCGGGACTCAGTTCCAGACTGAAGTTCCCGACACTCAGGGCCTGGTCGTTCAAGACGTCCCGAAGCTGCTTGGCGGCGGGAACGGCAAAGCTGATTTTGCCGTTTTCCTGACCGTCGGCGGCGACTCCGCAGAAGATGTAAACCTTGCCCTGATTGGCGAATATCTTGTGTTCCATGGCACCTTCGAACTTAATGCTTTTCGTCCAATCCGGCAGTGCCTCGCCGGAGATGATTGCCGGGGCGATTTCGGAGAAACGTTTGAAGCTGTTGAGCACGCGCGGCGCCAGTTCCTTGTATTGCCGGTTGTACTCTTCCAGTTCAAGGTTCCGCAGTGTGTAATAGAAGATACCGCTGGCGCCCCAGATAATCGGCATGACGAAATTCGACTGGTTGTAGTCTAGCGACGAAGCCGTGGTATTTTTGAAGTCGATATTGCCAAAAACGTGAATAATCGGGATATTGCCCATCCGCAGTTTGATGACTTTGGCGAGGTTCTTGCTTTTCAGGTCGATCATCAGACAGTCAGTGGTTTCACCCAGGCCGTATTCGGGCTTGTCGTACATATAATGCTGGCGGGTGGGATCGGCTTTTTTGGTGGTTTGATAATTCTTCTTGACCAGATCCATTTTCGTGCCGCGCATCCGCACTTCATCCGAATAATAAGCCAGTATCGCTGGATACTTCTTGTAGGAGGCGATCCAGTTTGCCAGGCTTTCCAGTGAGGATTCCTGAATCTGGAAGCGCGGCGGGAGGCCCATCATGATCCAGAGATCGAGTTTTGCGGCATCCTTCAACAGTTTAAAGTTTTCTTCGCGGGCAACCCAGCTGTCGGTGCCGTAGGTGTGTACGGTATTGAACCCGCAATCCTTCAGTTTCTGCAGTGAGAAATTCCAGCCGAGTCCGGCATAAACGCCGATGGGAAAGAAGGTGTTGCCTTTCGGGTTTTTCAGAAGCACCGGATTGTCGAAGTTAATGTGATCAGGGAGCTTATCGATCCGCTCGATTTCCAGTTTGCTGACCGCGACCAGAGCTTTATCGCGCTTGTCGTATACCAGCAGTTGGAAGATTGAGATACCGACCGGCATTTCCTTGACCGGTACTTCAACGCGCTTGCCGTTGATTTTGCCCAGGACATAATCATTGTCGTTCTTGTACAGGCGGATCTCAAAACTGAAATTATTGTAGCAGTTATCCGGTATGCCGGCGATCACGTATTGCAGATATTCCTTGCAGGTATCGGGCATGACCAGGGCGTCTTCCGGCATCAGCGGCAACAGTTTGACCGGTGGCGAAAAATTCTCAACTTCATTTTCCTTGATTGAGATCTGGCGCAGACTGGCATTGCGATACCAGACCGGGCTGAGGGAGCGGTTCTGCATGCCAAAGGTGACGTCGCCCTTTTCCGGCACGTTCTGCGGGATCCAGAAGACGCTCCGGCATTTGGTCCATTCCGGGAGCGGCGGCAAATTGAAGAAACGGGTCCAAACACCGGTTCCCAGCAGGAACGAATCCCGCTGCATGGTCACTCCGGGACCGGTCTTAGCCTCGTACTCCACTTCATAAGCATGGCCCGGTTCCGTTTTGATATTGAACTGGACAATGCGCACATGGGTGAAATTTTCCTGATCCGGCAGGAAATACATCTGCCAGCTGTCTCCATCGCGCTTGAGGACGTACTTAGCATTATCGGGCTTAATGATCCGCCGCCATTCATCCGGGGTTGACCGGTTTTGGGTTGATTTCAGTTCGCCGTTGCGCAGCAGGTTTTCGCCGCGCGAATACGGCATATCCGCATACAGGCCCAGAGCCGCGGCCATTCCGAGAATGGTTATGATTTTCTTCATAGGATTCCTCAATTTATTACAGGGTTAGAATTTCGCGAGAACGCCATTGATTTGACCGGGAAAACGGTATCTTTCCTTGAAGTCGTCTGTATTGAAAAGCGTGGTATAGCGCATGGTCGTGACATGCCCGCCAAAGGTCAGGATATTAGCGATATTGCTGTGCCGGAAATCCGGCAGATAATCACCGCCGTCCGGGATCGACAAAAAGTATTTCGCGGTATCGCCGAACAACATCAGGTCGGGGGAACGCCCGGAAAATGTGGCCACCTGCGTCATTTTAACAGCCTGCCTGCCGTAATACTGGGTGGTCGGGATATAGCTGCGTCCGAACGTCGTCCAATTCAAACCGTAGGTCACGGTTTCGAACGTATTGAGAAGGGCGGGGGTATCGAGAATCTCTTCAAAAGTTACGGTGGAATGAATGGCCGCAGGACATTGATAGTTCTTCAGGTCGGTGAGGTAACCGGCTTTGCGGTAGCGGATGACCCATGCATCCGGATGCTGCCAGACCTGCCGCCAGACGGTCGGCATCCAGTCGTCGTTGTCGCTTACATAGAACTGGGTGGCGGTACCGAGCTGCTTCAAGTTGTTGACGCAACTGATCGCCTTGGCCTTTTCCCGCGCCCGATTCAGTGCCGGCAGCAGCATCGCCGCCAGGATGGCTATGATCGCAATTACTACGAGGAGCTCAATAAGTGTGAAACTTTTTCTTTTCATATGTGCCGTTCCTTCTGTTTGGTTTGTATGTTATGAACGATGCCTGATCGTTGATTCCTGAATGACAAATTCCGCGTTGATGCAAAGCGAATTCGATTTCACGGGTTTCCGGTCGATTTCCGCCAGCAGGCGATTGACCGCACAGGTGACCAGTTCCGCGCTGTTCACCCGGCAGGAAGTAACCTCGGGGCGGAGCAGCGTGGAGAGGCGCAGCCGCCCGCCGATCAACAGATCCTGGACCATGGCGAGACCGATATCCCGGGGCGCATTGATTTTCTCCCGTTCCAGCGCCCGGACCATATCCGCGGCGCACCAGGAATGACAGATGAATGCAGTGTTCGGGGTTTCCGGTTCGCGCAGGATTTCCTGGCACTGGTCGGCAAAAGATACGATTTCGGTTGAAGAAGCCAGATGATACAGCTTGAATTTCAACTTCAATTGCTCCGCTTCGGCGCGGATCTGCTGCCAGATGGACTGTACGCTTTTGGGATTGAAGGAGACAAACGCAATCCGCTCATACCCCTGCTGTTGAAGATGGTTGATGCAATCCTTGATGATCGGCGTGTAATCGGTTTTCACCACCGGGAAATTAAACCCCTCGATTCCACGTTCCAGCAAAACCAGCGGCGGCCCCTTGCGCTGAATCCGGTTCAATTCCGGCAAAAAATCATCATGGGTCACGCTGCTCGGCTCCCAGATAATGCCGTCCACGTTCCAGTCGAGAAATGACTTCAATGCCTCCAGTTCGGCACCCTCGCGGGGATGGGCGGTAAACTGCAGCATCAGCTTATAGCCGCTTGCCGAGACCAGGCGCTCGATATTATCCATGACTTCGGGCTGGTTCCAGGGGAGCATCAGGCCGATCATATTGGTTTTTTTGGAACTCAGGGCCAATGACAGCCGGTTCTGGCGGTAATCCAGCCTGTTGGCGGTTTCCCGGATCAGCTGCCGTGTGGCCTCGGAGAAGCGCGGATGCTCCGGATTGCGCAAAACCTGCGACACAGCTCCCTCGGAAACGCCGCAGTGCTTCGCAATATCTTTCATGGTTACAGCCATACTCAGTCCTTTCTTTGTCCCATATTATACAGCCGCTAAAGCGCAAAAGCAATAGCTAAAGCGCAATAGCAGTCAAAATAATCACAAAAAATTTTATCAGGAGAAAATACGAAAGCCTGGCGGATCGTTGGACCTGCCAGGCTTTTTGATTGGCTTAATACAAGATTTTACTTGGCCGGAGCCGCAGCAGCAGCATCCACGGCAGTAGCGCCGATCGTCTTGACCGCTTCATTCATGTGCTGAATCATTTCCTTGACCACTTCCGGGGTGAGAGCCTTGTCCAGCATCATGATAACCACGATACCGAATGCCAGCACGAAGATCGCCACGGTTTCGATGATCCCGAGGACCATCAGGTAGTTGGTGAAGCCTTCACCGGTGTCGCCGAAGGCATCGCAAGCCGCGGCGCAAGCCTGTCCCTGATACCAGGCCGAAGCGCCGATACCGAGTCCGCCGAGCACACCCATGAACAAATACACCGGCCACACCGCCGCATGACCGTACTGAATAATCAGGAACATCAGGATCATACCGTAAATCGTCTGCGAGAGCGGCACCCCGCTCAGGATGACCAGCTGGAACGGAGCCGGACGCTTCTGGACGTAACATTTCTTCCAGGCGCCAATCGCCGCCGCCCCGCCGAGACCGGTACCGAACGCCGAACCCAGGGCACTGAATGCCAGAGCCGAAAACGCACCGGCGTACATCATCGCATACCCTACAATTAATACTACTTCATGATTCATTGATAATCTCCTTCTTTAGTTATTATCATTAAGCTTTTTCAATGGTCTATAACGATAGCCCGCCCACTGCAGGCCCATGTGACTGGAAAATTCGAGCGTATTCAAACGGATGCCGTGCACCAGTACGCCCATCAGCGACAACGCGATATTCAGCAGGTGCCCCGCCACGATAATCAGCACCGTGCCGGCGATCAGCAGCGGCACCGCCCACGACGGAGCGGCCGCGTCCATCACCATCATGCCCATATTGTTGAAACTGTCGGCGATATACACCCCCGAGAGTCCCACCGCATACAGACGGATGTAGGACAGCGTATCGGTAAAGGTCCCGATCGCGCTGAAAGGATAGTTGAAAATATCCCCGACATCGTGCCAATTGAGCCCGGCAAGCGTGAAAATCACCCCGCCCGCGTACAGATACAGGGCAAAATCCGGGAACGTGCGCTGCGCAATCATCGCCGAAGCGGTGTAGAAGTTCGCCGCCAGCAGCATGCCCCAGCCGAGTTCGCTTATTTTGGTGCGCCAACTCCGGGCCAGGATGGTCCGCCAGACACGCGCCAGACACAAATGCGTCATGGCAATCAGGAAACAGAGCCACTTCAGATTGTCGTCGCCCGTTTTCGGATTGGTCAGGAAGTCGATTCCCTGCATGAATCCGGGCAATTTCTCACTCGGTATGGCAAATAAATTGCCGCTGAGGAAACCGAACGTCAGCGAGGCACAGCTCATGACGATACACAGCTTGGCCGTGTTGCGCATCTTCTCGCCCTTTTTCCGGGCAGTCATGTAGAAGATGATTGAGAGCGTCAAAAAAATCGCCCCATAGCCGGCATCGCCGACAATCATCCCGAAAAATATCGTGAAGAAGATCAGGAAGCAGATACTTACATCCGCCTCGCGATATCCCTGCGAAATCCCGACGAAGTCCAGAATCACCTTGGCGAAATTCAACCACTTCGGCAATTTAACCAGCGTCGGCACCGGCTCGCTGTCGTCCGGGTCCTGCAACAGCAGCCCCCAGCCGTTGTCGAGCGCGGCTTTTTTCAGGTTTTCAACTTCATTCACCGGCACGAAACCCCAGAGACTGACCACTTCGCCGTGGCTTTCCATGGCGTCGTAGGCAGTGGCGAATTCGAGTTTCTCGGCCACTTTGGCCTGAAATTCCTGAATCACCGGCACCTGGGCGATCATTTCATCCAGCTGACGGTTCAGGACGATGAGTCTGTGCTCCATTTCCGCGATCTTTTCCATAATCTCGTTCAGGTCAGTCTCCGGCAATTGAACCAGCGGCAGCTCGCGTTTATCGAGCTTCGACTCGCTGATTACAGCGAAATAAAGCCGCCCTTTGACGTCGTTGACCACCTCAAAAATCGCCTGCGGAAACCGCTCGCGCAAATGATTGAGTTCCTTGCCGGAAGCACTGCTGAGATACATCATAATGCCATGCTTCCGCAGCGACTGCACTTCATTGAGCTGGAACTGCCCCCACGGCATCAGTTGTTCGGCATCGCGCAGCAGCAAATCCAGACGCTTGGTGGCCTCCTCGTGCTGATGCAGCAAGTTCGAAGCAAGCTTGAAAGCCTGAATGCCTTCCATCGGTTTGAACTCAAGCTTCTCCTTCGTCCCGGGACGCAGCCGGAGGAGGCTGGCGACTTTGTTGATGTCCTGCACATGCTTCTGGAGCGCGGCGCGGTCGGTGCTTTCCTGCTGAGGCGCTGCCTGGACGTGAATCACGCCCAGCTCGCCGAGCTGGTCAAGCGCTTTCTGCTGATCCTCGGCCAGGCAGAGGACCGTTGTTTTTTTCATGCGTACTATCATGCTGCCCCGGCCTCCTGTGATTTTTTCTTGGCGATCTTGGAACGCGCCACACTGGAGGTGTCCATATCGCTCAGGTAAATGCGGATGCGGCGGATATTCTCACGGGCTTCCGGGATTTTCACCTTTTCAAAGAGGTTCACCCGCTGCGTCGTGGTCATCAGCTCCCGGCGAAGCAGCCGGTACTGTTCCTTGATCAGCTTACCGCTTTCGATCAGCATGATCAATTCCTTGATTTTCTCTACGGCATCCTCGAACCAGGGCTCTTCCAGGTACGTATCGTATTCCTTGGTCTCGAATTCGGCGTCCTTGAACACCGGCACCTCGACCCCGGCGATGTTCCAGGTCTCACTGATCACCTTTTTCAGCGTTACGACCTCGATCAGCCGCGCGGCGGCGGTGTCGTCGCCCAGGAGTGCGATCCAGGAGAGCAGGTCATTGTGCAGTTTCTTGTACTCGAGTTCATTTTTCTCGAGCCGCTCGACGCTGCCGCGGATCTCCATCTGCAGCTGCTGTTTTTTCAGCTGCAGCGTGGGCAGGAAGCGCCGGAACTGCTTCAATGAGTCCTGCTGTGCCTTTAATTCGGTTTTGGTTAATTTAATTTTGGCCATGACTTACCCCGATCAGGTTATTTCTTGGGCCAGTATTCGTTCAGCAACTCGGTTTTGATACCGGTTTCCTCGCGGTCGAAACACTCGGCCAGGGTTTGCCACCCCAGGTCCAGCGCTTCTTCCAGCGGGATATTGACCGACAAATCCATCATGCGGGTTTCAAACAGCTTCCCGTATTTCAAAAGCTTGTTGTCCCACTTGCTCATCTGGAACCCCATCGACTGCTTCTCCACCGTTTCCTTGTAGTCCGCATAAAAACGGATCATCGTATCCATGATCGAACGGTGGTCCGGCCGGGTCTTGGAGTTCACGTTCTGCTTCAGACGGCTCAGCGAACCGAACGGTTCGATACGGCCGCCGCGCAGGTAGAACTGCCCTTCGGTGATGTAACCGGTGTTGTCCGGTACCGGGTGGGTCACGTCGTCGCCGGGCATGGTGGTCACGGCCAGCACGGTGATCGAACCGGCGCCATCGAAGTCCACCGCCTTCTCATAACGCGAAGCCAGCTGGCTGTAAAGGTCGCCGGGGTAACCGCGGTTGGACGGTATCTGTTCCATCGTAATGGCGATTTCTTTCTGAGCGTCGGCGAAGTTGGTCATATCGGTCAGGAGGACCAGGACCTGTTTGCCCTCAAGCGCGTACGCTTCGGCCACGGCCAGCGACATATCCGGCACCAGCAGACACTCCACGATCGGGTCGGCGGCGGTGTGCACAAACATCACGGTGCGGGAGAGCGCGCCCTTGTCTTCCAGCGTATTGCGGAAATAGAGATAGTCGTCGTATTTGAGTCCCATGCCGCCGAGGATAATCACGTCCACTTCGGCCTGCAGCGCGATACGCGCCAGCAACTGGTTGTAGGGTTCGCCCGCGATCGAGAAAATCGGAATCTTCTGCGATTCAACCAACGTATTGAACACGTCGATCATCGGAATCCCGGTACGGATCATGTTCACCGGAATCACGCGCTTGGCGGGGTTCACCGAGGGGCCGCCGATTTCGATCAGCTTGTCGGTCACTTCCGGACGGTGGTCGCGCGGCACGCCGCGGCCGTTGAAGATGCGCCCGAGCAGATCCCCGGAGGATGACACTTGCATGCCGTGGCCCAGGAAACGCACCTGGTCGCCGGTGCTGATGCCGCGGCTGCCGGCAAATACCTGCAAGAAAACCTTGCCGTCCTGCAGCCGGATCACCTGTGCCAGCGACACGCTGTTCGCGCTGCGGACTTCGGCCAGTTCGTTGTATCCGACATTATCGGCCTCGACCGTAATGACATTGCCGGCCATCTGGATAATTCTATGATAAACTTTACGCATGGTTCTGCTCCTTCACCTTCGCATCGATTTTTCCTTCCAGCTCCTTGAATTCGGCGGAATCGAACTTGGAATAGTTCCAGTCGATGAAAATCTGCCGCAACTCCAGGAAGAAACGGCGCGCCAGGTCCTTGTCGCCGAACTGGAATTTGGTTTCGAGGATGCCCACCACCTTGTCGAACATATATTTCTGACGTTCCGGGCTGCACGCCTGGTCCACTTCGTCAAAGGTATTCTGCTGCAGATACACATAGTCGAGGAATTCGCTCTTCAGATAAGTCGCGAAGTCGTCGATATTCGTGCCTTCTTCCCCCACCACCTTCATCATCTGGTTGACTTCGGTGCCACGGCGGAGAACCGTACGGGCAATCTGCAATTTGTCCTCGGCCACGATACTCGGATAGTGGCTCCAGGAGTCGAGCGGCTGGATCGCCGGGTAGCGCCGCGCATCGGAACGCTCGCGGGAGAGCCCGAGGAACGCGCCCACCACTTTCAGCGTCGCCTGCGTCACCGGTTCTTCGAAGTTACCGCCGGCCGGGCTCACCGCCCCGCCGATCGTCACCGAACCCTTCTCGCCGTTGTTCAGCTCCACCAGACCCGAACGCTCGTAAAACGCCGCGATACGGGATTCCAAGTACGCCGGAAACGCTTCGTCGCCGGGGATTTCTTCCAACCGGCCGGACATTTCGCGCAGCGCCTGCGCCCAGCGCGAAGTCGAGTCCGCCAGCAGCAGGCAGTTCAGCCCCATCTGACGGTAATATTCGGCCAGCGTCACGGCGGTGTAAACGGAGGCTTCGCGCGCCGCTACCGGCATCGACGAAGTATTACAGATGATGATCGAACGGTCGATCAGCGTCTTGCCGGTACGCGGGTCCTGCAGATGCGGGAACTCGCGGAGGATTTCCACCACTTCCCCGGCGCGCTCGCCGCAGGCCGCCACGATCACGATATCGGCCTCGGCGTTACGGCTCATGGTGTGCTGCAGCACCGTCTTGCCCGCGCCGAACGGCCCGGGGGTACAGAACGTGCCGCCCACCGCCACCGGGAAAAAGGTGTCGATGGTCCGCAGCTGCATGCTCATGGTTTCATCGGAAAGCAATTTATTTTTGAAGCAGGGAATCGGAATTTTCACCGGCCAGGTCTGGACCATGGTCATGGTGCGCTCGTCGCCCTTGGCGCTTTTCAGTTTGGCAATGACTTCCTTGAGGTTGTAACTGCCCGCGCCCTTGATTTCGGTGACTTCCCATTCGTCCTGCAGCTCAAACGGAGCCATGATGTAATGCTTGAAGATCCCTTCCGGCACGTGCCCCATCCAGTCCCCGGCGCGAACCTTGTCGCCCACCTTGGCCAGCGGGGTGAATTCCCACTTCTTCTCGTAGTCCAGCGCCGGCAGGTAAACGCCGCGCTTGAGGAAGAACCCGTGCTTTTCGGCCAATTCGTTCAGCGGATTCTGCAACCCGTCGAAAACCATGGTCAGCAGCCCGGGTCCGAGCTCCGCGCTCAGCAGCACGCCGGTGAATTCCACCTGGTCGCCGATTTTCAGGCCCTCGGCACTCTCAAATACCTGCAAGTCGGCGCGGTTGCCGCGGATTCGGATCACTTCGCTTTTCAGCCGGGTGTCCCCATGAATCGCATAGGCCACTTCGTTCTGGGTCACATGCTCGTCGAATTCAACGGTCAGCATGTTGCCGTTTACGCCGACGATCTTTCCTTTGGTAACGTCCTGCATCGTCAGTCTTGCTCCTGTTTATATATTATTTTATGAAAAATCATTCCTTGCTCTCCTCCGCTTCCTTCGGCACATCCTTCTCGCCGATATGCCCCGACTCCCGCAGAATCTTGTCCAGATTGTGCTGCCCTGCATCCTTTTTGCGGCGGCCCCACTTCTCCGCCAGCATCAGCTTGATCTTGTACATGCAGATCACCCCCACCGCGCCGAAGGATCTGCGCGCCTCCTGGTCCGTCAGAAAACGCCACCGCCAGGTGTCGAGAACCTTCTCACGCTCCAGCGGATTCGTCTGCGACCACGCTTCGCTCACCGCGCGCTCGACTTCCGGGTAACAATGCTTGTAATCGCGAACCGCCACGTCTTTGCGCTGTCCCGACAGCTGCCGGGCGATGCGGTTGCGCAGCTGAATCTCGAAGTTCATCCAGGCATAACTCATGCTGAATGACGGGATTTTATCATTGAACTCGGGCACCAGTTCGGTATCCGCCAATAACTTCATATCGTCGGCACTCAAATGCCGGGCGCACTCGGCCATGAACTCTTCAATACCCCACGGCGGGTCCTCAAAAAGGTGCAGTTGCGGCAGTGAACTGACAAAAAAATGATAGTGATGTTCCATCGCCTATACCCCGCGAATGCGCAGTTTATTTATTGAAATATTCCGCGAAACGGGGACCGGCATAAGCACAGATGATTTCAACCAGCGCTTCGTCGCTGAAATCGAAAAATACATCGTCGTCCTTGAAACTGACTTTCAATCCGCTTTCCATATCGCGCGACGCCATGACCTTGGGCTGGGTTTTGAAGCTCACCCCGAGGCTGCCCTGCAGCAGCGCCTGCATTTTATTCAAATCATCCGGCGCCACCATCACGTCGAGCTTCATGTCGGAGCCGACGCTGGAACTGAGGTATTTGGCGAGCATGTCGGTGATGATCTTTTTCATGAAATCAGGCGTCATCACGTCCTTCAGATTGTCCTTGACCACTTTGGTCATGCGGGCGATCATCTCATTTTTGAGCTGGATCAGGATATCGCGCGAGGCCTGGCTCAAGGCGTCCTTACCGCGTTCTTCGGTATTTTTCGCGGTGTCCTCGGCCTGTTTGGTGATAATTTCGGCCTGCGCCTTGGCGTCGGCGACAATCTTCTCGGCTTCCGCCTTGGCAGCGGCAATAATTTCCGACTTCTCCTGGTCAGCCTTGGAGATCCCCTGCTCCTGGATACGTTTGAGCAAACCTTGCAATTCTTCCGCCATAACCTTCCTCCTGAATTGAATTTATAGACTATAATTCCATCTCATAACATAGCATTGTTTTCCAGTTAGTCAAAAAAATTTCGCTCCGGGAGCAAACAAAACCTTATTTAAATAGTTCGGATTACCGAACAATCGAGCCGTTTCCGTAGTCATCGGAAACGGCTCGAGTTGATTACCAAACCATTCTAAAAATCAACGATACTCTGATTATTCCTGACCAGTTATCCGAGCAGGTCGCTGTAGGGTACTTTGACCATGTAGAATTCCTTGATTGAATCGATCGCCAGATAGAGTTTCTCTGCCTGGTCGTCGGCGAAGCCGTGCGGATAGGCCACTTGATGCAGCCCGGAGTCCGGTTTGAGTTTTGCCAGCGGCATTTTTTTGCACCAGGTTTGGCAATTGTCTTTGCTGACCCACATTTCGAGCGTGTTCCGGGCGGGCGCCACGTCGTTGCAGATATTGTTCACCATCACGTGAGCATCGCGCACTTTGTAGACCACCACTTTGGTATCCGGGTTCGGGATTTCGCCCGCGTGGAGCGGGGTCCAGGTGACGCCGTAGTCGAAGCTGTCGCTCTCCCACAATACCCCCGAACCGGTGCGGACATACATCCGCAGGTGCCCGTTTTCGAGCTCGGTAATTTCCGGCTCCCACGCCTGTCCTTCCCAGAACAAATAGCCGTGCACCGAAAAACTCTTTCCATGATCGGTTGAACGGATCATCCCCGACCGGAACACGCGTCCGTCCCAATACGAGCCGCCGAAGCGATTCCAACCCTTCACAATCTCCATCCAATAAACCGGAAAAATCCAGCTGCCGTCCGACAATATCTTACCCTGCCGGATGCAGCACGAAGGTGGAATCCCCGGCACGTTCACCGGCTCCGCCCACGTTTTGCCGTTATCCTCGGTGTAGGCAAAAAACGGCCGCAGTTCCAAGTAAAACGTCTCGTAGTTGAACATTTGAAATGCCATAAAGGGCCGCTCGCCACCGGTGAAAATCTCGGTGCCCCAGCAACAGCGTTCCGGACAACCGAACACGACCTCGGGTTTGCTCCAGGTAGCCCCGTCATCATCACTGCGGATGACCGCCACCACATTTTCCCGGCTCGGCTCTTTCGGTCCGCCGGTATAGACCAGCGAAATCAGCGAACCGTCCGGCATCCGCCGCAAGGTCGGCTCGCGGCCGTATAAAAAAGTTTCATTGATCGTGAACATGACCGTCGGCTCATAGGCAAATTCGATTTTTTCGATAAAGCTCATACTATTTTTTCCTTTATTTTATTCCGGAAACTTGTAATATATTGAATATAACCTATTTTTAAACAATTCGCAATAACAGCAAAACATCAATTTATTTCGATTTTCGACATTATATATGAATTATCCAAGTCCATTCGGCAATGAATTCAAGCTGAAACTGGCGGAGCGCCTGACACCGGAAACCGCCGCCGTGTTCAAGCACATCGCACTCGACCTGAACCCCATCGTCCTCGGCGTGACCTACTGGAACTGCAGCGATCCGTGGCAGGTGCCCGAGCGCCGCATTTGCGACAACTTTTTCCTGCTGGTCGAGAGCGGCTCACTGCGCGTCACCGTCAACGGCAAGCCCCGGATTCTGAAGCGCGGCGACGCCATGATCGTGCCCGAATACGTCCCACACTCCTTCGGCCTCGCCCCGAAATGCCGTCAATGCAGCCACTTCATCGCTCACGCTCTGGTGGAGAATATCGCGCAGCCAAACCCCTTCACCTGCTTCAACACCCCATTCCTGAGCTCCGCCCTCACCGCATCCATGCTCGAAATACTCCCCGGCCTCGTAGCGCTGCGCGCTACCAGCGAGGACGCCGCCATGTTCCTGATGCAGCAGCAGTTCAAATTTCTGATGATCGAACAGGCCGAACAGGGTCATTTCAAGCTGGATAAATTCACCGCGTACCGTGACCCGCGCATTCACCGCGCGCTGACCTTTATCAACGCCGCTTTCGCCTCGAATATCGGGGTGGAAGACATGGCCGGACACATCAATCTGGGGGTGGTCCGCTTCCGGATACTTTTTGAACGCGAAACCGGCATGGCTCCAGCGGCGTACCTGCAGCGGACCCGGCTGCTCCATGCCGCCCGGCTCCTCGCCCGCTACGACAAAACCCTGTCCGAAATCGCCCTCGAATCGGGTTTCTCCAGCGAATGCTACTTCTGTACCGCCTTCAAAAACTATTTCCAGCGCACGCCCGGCGAATACCGCAAAGCCATCCGCCGTTCCTGAACTGCATACAAATTCGACGACGGATGCGAGGGCGGCTGCGCGCCCCCTCGCGCTCCCTGCGGCAGGCCTAATTGGCCTGCACCTGACGGATGCTGCGCATCCTGACTGGATTTATTTGGGGATATGCGCCTTCGCACTCAAGGCTGACCGCCTTGAGAATCCGCCGGGAACCTGTGCCAGTCAATACACTTCCGGCAGAGTCCAGAGGCGGCAGCCTTCTGGCGCGAGTCGGAAACTCGCGGATCTCCTCTTTAAAAGAATCGAGGTGCAGGCCAATTCGGCCTGCCGCGGGGAGCGCGAGGGGGCGCGCAGCCGCCCTCGCATCCGTTGTCAAACTTATTTAAAGCTTGCGGAGGGGGCAGCCGGGGAGGCATTCGGACTTGCGGCAGAATTGTTTGCCATTTTGTACCAGCAACGCGTGGTATTCCTTGAAGATCTGGATATCTTCCGGCAGGCTTTCGGTGAAAATTTGTTGCAGTTTATGATACTCGATATTCGGGTCGGTGCCGAAATGCCGGGCGGAAATCCGGCGCGCGTAGGCGTCGATCACGAAGATCGGGCGTTCAAGCGCATAGAGCAGAATATCGTCGGCGGTTTCCGGGCCCACGCCGGGCACGGTCAGCAGTGATTTACGCAGTTCGACGGTCGGGGCGCATGAGTCGCGGTGCTCCAACCACCAGGCTGCCAAGGCTTTCAGCCGGGCTGATTTAATGCGGAAAACGCCCGATGGACGAATCAGCTCCGCGAGTTCTTCCATGGAAAGCTCCAGGGTCCGCTCCGGGTTGAGCGCGCCGTGCTGCTTGATCAAGGTCAGAGCTTTATCGGCATTCTGCCAGTTGGTATTCTGGACCAGAATCGCGCCGGTGCAGACTTCCCACGGCGAATCGGCCGGCCACCAACCCTGCTCGCCGAATTCGGCAAACAATAAATCATAACCCGCGTGGATTTTGTTCATAACACCAGACCGGACAACTCGACATATGACGAAACCGTGAAATCGGCGGCATGCGACCAGGAGCTCGACAGCGCGGGATTGTGGTAATAACAGGTCAGTGTTCCGGCGTCGCGCCCGGAGGCGATATCGTGGATATAATCCCCGATCATCATGACATTGCGCGGGTTCAACTGCCACAGCGTCAGCACGTGACGGACCGGCTCCGGAGACGGCTTCATGGTCGGAAACTCCCGGGTCAGCACCGGATCGAATTTCACACCGAGGCGCTGCAGCACAATATCGGCACTGCGGCGGGTATTGCGGGTGATCACCGCCAGGCGAAGCCCTGCGGCGGCGAAACGGTTCAACACCGCCTCGGCATCGGGCTGAAAACGGCAATTGGCGGCGGCAACTTCCTCGTGGCGTTCGATCAACGCCCAGGCCTCCTGCTGTTCCGCCTCCGAACGCCGGTTAATCACCTCCACCAGATCCCCTGCGTCCTCCCCGATATCGAGCTCGCGGCGAATCTGCCGGAAATCCAGCACCGGCACGGTCAGCGTGCCATCCATGTCAAATATGATACCCTTAATTTCCATCATTTTTAAATTGAAAATTGAAAGTTGAAAATTGAAAATGGATGAAAGGGAAGAATCCCTTTAACCCTCTTTCAATTGAGAAGTATTTCAATGAAAAATAAACTTCCTCCCCAATTTTCAATTATCAATTTTCCATTTTCAATTAAAAAAAATGGCGGCCCAAAGACCGCCAGAGAATTGATTCAAACACTTACCGCAAATTGATGCGGTCTTCCAGGAACGGCACCGAAATACGGACCGGTTCCTCAAAACGAGCCTGTTCCCAGGTGTTGATATAATGCGCCGTCGAAATATAGGCACTGGCAAACATGAATATGAAAGTGAATACACCGGAAACTGTATAGAACATCGAGGGGCCATCGGCACCGCCACCCGGTTTCTTGCGACGGCCTTTCTTGTCCTTGTCGCCCATGATTTCCGCTTCTTTCTCGGCGGCCGGCGGTCCTTTCGGCCCCCCATCGTCGCTCTTTTTCAGCGAGAGGCCGCCCTTTTTCTTGTCCCCGGTGCCGCTGGCACTGACCGGAGGCGGATTGGTGGCAGCAGGAGGTACCGAGGCCGGAGCGGCCGGTTTCAGGCCGAACTTCGCGCCGGTGGCAGCGCCGGGATTAACCGCGGACGGAGCGGCCGGCTTCAAAGGCGCGGTCGGAGCAGCCGGCTTAGCCGGAGCGCCGGGCTTCAGGGCCACGGTCGACGCCGAGGGCGGCGCGGAGGCCGGAGCAGCAGCCGGGGCCGGTGCTGGAGCAGGCGGAGCCGAAGGAGCTGCGGCGGATGCACCCGCACCCGGTTTCAGCTTGATCGTATCTTTGGCCGTCGACTGCGGAGCAACCGGGGCCGGAGCCGCGCTACCGCTTTCGGACGGGCGCAGTTTAATCGTCTGGCCGGGCGGGAGCGCTTTGGCCTGTGCCACGGAGGGCATCACGGACTCGGCTGCTTCCAGAACGCTCGACTTGGGAGCGGGAGAAATCTTAATCGTTTTACGGGTACGCGTATCGTCCGCATCCATGGGGCCGCTGCTGGTCGGCACGACCGGTTCAGCCGCAGGAGCGGCCGAGGCTGGTTTGGGTGCAGCTACCGGGGCGGAAGCCGGAGCCTGAAGCGGGGCTTTGACGGGCGCACGCATGATCCGGGTTTTGTCGTCTTCCACCGCCTTCAACGGACCGGGGGTGATCTGAATCTTGTCTTCAGCAGGAATCAGGTTCGGGAGGCCACCGCCGGCCGGTTTGGCTTTCGTCACCGGTACGGTCGCGGTTTCGACGTCTTCTGCCGGAGGAGCAGGAGCCGCGGTTTCCGTTTTAATCGGTTTCAGCTCAATGGTTTTTGCCTCGGCATCGGAAGTACCGACTTCGGGTTTCATCACACCGGCCGGGGCCATTTTGATGGTCTTGCGAGTACGGGTATCGTCGAGTTTTTCCAGATTACCGGTATTGGTATGGCGCTGGTTCAGCGGGTCGGTCACCTCTTCGCCCTCGGCCGGAGCCGCGGCGGCATCGGCGTATTTCGCAGGGGTACCGCTGGCGATCGGCCGCAACTTAATGGTCTTGCGGGTGCGGGTATCGTCAAGCTTCTCCAGATTGCCAGTATCGGTTTCACGGTTGCTCAAAGGATCGGAAATCCCCGGGGGATTGGCATTCTGTCCAGCCGCATCTGCATTATTGTCAGCCATATCTGCTCCTTGGTTTATTACATTTTTTATCGTAATATATTCTAAAGTGACCCAAAGTCAACAGGCAGAATCTGCTTATTGACGAAAAAAAACTTACTTTTTAGCTTCCCTGCTCTTTTTCTTTCATATAAAAGTCGTCAATACGCGAAGCCACATCCATAAAACTGATTTCAACTTTATAGATTTCCTTGTAAATTTCCAGCGCTTCCTCGTCCATGTCGAGCTTTTCATATGCATTGGCCAGGTAATACATGGCCTCCATCTTGTCTTCGTCCATGCGGCCCATTTCCCGCACCGCATCGCGCAGCGGCTCAATGGCCAACTCGTATTCCCCCTTCGCCATCAGGCAGCGCCCAAGGTAAACATTGGACGAATCATGACGCTTGGGGTTGCGGCGGCCGAGCTCCAGCTCTTCGATTGCCTCATCATACTGCTTGTCCTGAAAATAAAGCACGCCGAGATCGTAATGCAGTTGATTGTCGTCCGGATAAAGGTCGACCCGGTTGATGGCGCGGGCCAGACGGTATTCGAACTTTTCCCTGGCCAGCTTGGCGGCTTCTTCGGGAGTAGCGGCGGCGATCTGCTCGTCGTAACGGGCGATCATCGCCTTTTCCAGATATTTATCGATGGCGGGGTCAAACTCATCATCTTCGCCGACCACCGACTCAAAATACTCGATCGCTTTCGCATAATCCCCGGCCTGGGCGTAATAGTCCCCCAACTGACGGCGAATCTCAAAGCTTTCTTTGTCCTTCTTCAATTCCTCTTCCAGCTGGCCGATCACCTCGTTCAATTCCTCCTTGGAGTCGAACTTCCTGCCCATCAGTTCGGAAATATCGTTTTCGTCCTCAACTTCCTCGGCCTCGGGTTCGGGTTCTTCGGTTTCACCCTGGCGCAAGGCGTGAAGCTTCTGCAGGTTTTCCTCGTTCTCCGGCTGCAGGTCGTGGATCAGGGTTCTGGTTT
>JBEBXH010000096.1:0-20117 GCA_040391785.1 Victivallis vadensis | reverse complement strand
TCAGATGAATTTTCTCATGGAATTCGCGTTGACGGCTCATCTCCGGCCCGAAATGCTGTGCCAGGTATTTCTGATACTCGGTTATATCCTGCTCATTATATTGCTGCAACTGGTTTTCCAGCTTTTCAAACGCTTTCTTCTTGCGTCGATAAGCCTTCAATAAATCCTTCTTGATTTTTGCCGTATCAAGCGGAATCAACGCCACGCAACGCACCGAAACCGGCTTGCTCTTTTTCTTATATTGAGCTTTTTTCTTTGCCATAAATATTTCACATTTTATAAATCAATAATCGGATAATATAAAGTTTCGGCGGAAATTTTCAATTGAGAAAAATTTCATTTTTATAAAAGAATTTAGCCGAAGCTGATGGAGTCTTGGGAATAAAGTTGCGAAACTTCTTTCTGCCATAGATGTCAAGGTGGCGGCAGTTTTCAGTTTTTCGGAAATGTATCGGGATGGATTCAGTCGGGGATTTTCTCGTCGTTTGCCGAGGGAGTTATGGAGTGCCGGTTTCGGCTTCGTAAGGGATTTTTTCCCAGTTCAGCCATTCTTTCAGGGCTTGGATTTCGGCATGGTTGGAGTAGTCATACCAGTTTTGCAACAGGTTGCGGCTGTTGAGAAAAACCTTCCAGCGGCTGTAGGCACCCCGTTTCGAAAATATGCGATCGACTTCTGCCCAGTCGTTTTGCGGCAAGGCTTCTTTGGCAAAGCGGAACACCAGTTTGGAGCCCAGGTTCAGGTCGCGTTTGTTCGGAATGGCGATCCAGTCTCCAGCCACAAATTCTTCATCCGGGATCGCCTCCGACTTCTTCCCGGTCACCATCGGATCGAATATCATAATCACCTTATCTTTTTTCGGATTCAGGTAGGCTTCATGTTCTCCGTAATCCCCGGAACTCACGTATTCGAACGCCGTGTAAATGTCATTGAATTTCAGCATGATTTACCTCCTGAATTTTGTCTTGCGGGCGACCAACGTATCCGCCGCTGGATTGGTGCCGACATTCGGTCGCGTGCAGCAATCCGCAGCAGTGTCAATTTTCTGCATTTCATGTGAATAATATAGACCCATGACTGTGTTTTTCAACCGGCGGAATGGACGGCCTTTTGAGTTACCGAAATCCTTCGGGGTATTGCGTTTTTGTTTTGGTGATGAGAACATCTGCGTAGGTGTTCTCATCACGGGGTCATTTTCTATTGCGTTTTTTGGGTGGGGTTTGTAGAATATCATTGTGAGCAGTTTTTTAGCAGATGGTTTGATGGATGGTTTATTTTTTATGGCAGTTTTTTGGATATGAAGATTTTTTGATGGAGATTTTTGGTGATGGTTTATTTGATGAGAATATTGGTGGTTGATGGGATTGGAGTTGTTTATTGTTTATATCATTTTTTGATGGATGGGTTTTGTTTGATTATTAGTGGGTTGGAGGATTTTTGCAGGGAGGTTTTGGTGATGGTGGATTGGATGAGAATATGGTCGGTTAATGGAGTGAAGATGATTTTTCATTTGAAATGTTTTTTGAATGATGGGTTTTGCTTGATTATTAGAAAGTTGTGTGATTTTTGTTGGAAAATTTTGTTAATGGTTTATGGAATTCTATTGGTGATTCATATGGGTGGAAAGTTTTTTCATTGGAAACATTTTTTGAATGGGAATTTTTGTTTGGTGAATGGTTTTTGCTGGAAGATTTTTTTGCTGGTTCATGGGGTGGAGATATTGGAAGAGAATAGCGATGGGGTGCTTTGTTATTTGAAGCATTATTTGAAGGGAATTTTTATTTGGCGGAGAGTTTTTGTTGGAGGGTTTGCTTATGTTTAATATGACGAAGATACGGGCTAGCGGTGGGGGCGGGAAGAGTTTTTATGCGAATCATTTGTCGAGTAATGATTATTATTCGGAGCATGAGAAAATTGAGGGGTTTTGGCGGGGGGAATTGGCGGAGGCGTTCGGGTTGAAGGATGGGGTGGTTTCTGGGGAGGAGTTCAGTTTGTTTCAGCGGAATATCAATCCTTTGACGATGGATAAGTTGACGCAGAGAAATGTTTCGGGCGGGCCTCGATTTTTTGATTTTCAGTGTGCGGCTCCGAAGTCGGTTTCGGTGATGTCGATGTTTGATGATCGGTTGTTGGCGGCGCATGTGGATTCGGTGCGGACGGCGATGCGGGAGTTGGAGCGTTTGGCGGCGGTCCGGGTTCGGGATGGCGAGAATGTGCGGACGAATAATTATGAGACGACGGGGAAATTGATTTATGCGGAGTTTACGCATGATGCGAGTCGGGCTCTTGATCCGCAGTTGCATACGCATAATGTGGTTTGCAATGTGACGAAAACTTCGGATGGGAAATATAAGGCTTTGGAAAGTTTGGAGATGATCCGGGCGATTCGTTATGCTGGCAAGGTTTATCATAATGCGATGGCGGCGAAATGTCATGAGCTGGGCTATGAGACGGTCGAGACTCGGGATCAGAAAGGGAATATCACTTGGTATGATTTACGGTGTGTTTCGGACGAGATTATGGAGCGGTTTTCGAAGCGGCGGCTTGATATCGAAAAGGCGGAGGCGGCGTTTGTTCTGGAGCATGGGCGGAAACCTACTTTGAGCGAGAATAATTTTTTGTCGATGACGACGCGTTCGGATAAAATGCAGACTTCGACTTATGATGCGGTCCGGGAGTATCAGTTGGGGCAGTTGAGCCATCGGGAGGAGGAGCATTTTGAGTCGGTGGTGCGGCAGGCGAAGCGGCATGGCGGGGCATCGATTTTGATGGACTGGGAGCAGACGGTGGAGCAGATACGAAATGCTGCTGCGCTATTGTATGAGCGGGATAGTGTTTTGAAGCTGGATAAGATATTGGCGGAGGTGTTGAACCGGAATCTCGGGAAGATCGATTTGCAGGTTTTACGCGAGTCGGTGAAAGATGTGCCGGAGTTGCGGAATTTGGGCGGGAATGAGGCGAATCCGTATTATGCGCCGGAGGCGATTATCGAGCGGGAATTGAATGCGATTCGGATGGTGGAGGAGCAGCGGGATATTTTTAGTGGGATTGCGCCGGAATTTGAAGCATTTCCAGGAGACATTCGGCGGGAAAAACAGGCGGAATTGATTCAAGGGTTGCTGAGTTCGCAGGATCGATTCAATCTGTTTCGGGGCGTGGCGGGAGCCGGGAAGACTTCGACGTTGCAGGAATTCTGTAACGGATTGCGTTCTGGCGGCGTGGAGAATATTTATTTGATCGCGCCGACGAATTCGGCGACGGATGTATTAAAGCAGGAGGGTTTCGAGCGTTCGCAGACGGTGGCGAGCTTTTTATTGTCTCAGGAGAAACCGCCTGCGGGATCATATGTGATCATTGATGAATCGGGGTTAAATTCTCTGTGTGAGGGCGTGGAAATCATGAAGCTGGCGCGGGCAAATAATTATCGGGTGCTGTTTGTCGGTGACGCGCGGCAGCATACGGCGGTGGAGTCCGGCGATTTTTTCCGGTTGCTGGAAGATTATTCGCAGATTCAGAAATTTTCGCTGACAGACATTCACCGGCAGCAGCATGAGGAGTACCGGCGCGGGATTTTCGAGTGTGCAATGGGGCAGTATGAACAGGCGTTCGAGCGGTTCGACGGGCAGAATTTTATTCACGAGGGCAAGCGGGATTATTTGAAGCAGGCGGCGCAGAGTTATATGGAGTTCACGGAGAACGGGCAGTTCATCGACCGGGCGATCCTGGTAGCGCCCACGCATGATGAATGCGACAAACTTACGGATGCGGTGCGTTCGCGGCTCAAGCAGGCGGATGCGATTGCAAAAACAGGACACACGGTGAACGTTTTCCGTTCGTGGAACAAGCCGAAAGAGTGGTTGAAGGATGCGACGAATTTTCAGCCGGGCATGACGGTCGGTTTTGTCCGAAATTTCAAGGGGATCGGCAAGGCCGGTGAAACAGCGAAAATACAGTCCGTGGAAAGCGGGATGCTGCTGTTGGAAAACGGCAAGCGGATATATGCGCGTGCGGCCTCGGATTTTATCGATGTCGGGGAGATGCGGAAGGTGGAATTGTGCAAGGGCGACCTGATTCAGTTTCGGGTGAATTTAAAGGATCAGAAGATTTACAACGGCAGCCTGGCGCGGATCACGGACCAGCCGGGCGTGGTGGAATTGTTGTTTCCGGACGGCAAGCCGCGGGCGATGGTGGAGCTGCCGGAGCATTATACGGCCTTTGATTACGGCTGGGTGACGACCTCGCATAAATCGCAAGGGCGTACCGCTGAAAACGTGGTGGTCGCGGCGGAATCGCTGGACCGAAAAGCGTTTTATGTCGCGCTGAGCCGGGGCCGCAAGCAGATGGCGCTGCATTGTCCGGACCGGGAATTTCTGAAACAGCAGTTGGTTTCCCGGCCGAGCGGACGGGTGAGCATTCATGACCTGATCCGCGACCGCGCGATACCCGAACAGGCGATTTTGCCGTTATCGGCGGAAGCACGGGAGAAAAAAGCGGAGACACTGCCGGATTTTGAATATAAAGATGTGGCCGCGCGCGTGAAAGCGGTCTTTGCCAAGATCGCCGGAAATTTCCGTAATCTATTGACGCGTCCGGATGAGATTTTGCGGCTGCGAACGCATCGCGTGAAAATCTACGACGAAAATACCCGGATCGAAACGGAAGAGCATGCGGTCGGCCTGCTGGGCAAGGCGATAAATCTGTTCAAGCGCAAAGCGGCTCCCGAGCCGCCTCCGGTTGAAACAGGACCGTCGCCGGAGCAGATTGACGCCGAGGTCAGCCGGAAACTAAAAACAGCGGCGCAATGGAAGATTTTCGAGGCGGCGTGGGATCGATATGTCGATGCGCGTAAGGAATACCATGCGCAGCACAGCGGCGGCGAGGAATTCGCACTGAATTCAACCGAAAATTCTTACCGCAATCAGCAGATGCAGGAACAGCTTCATGGCTACCCTCCGCAGCCAATACCGGGCTGGATGGAAAACTGGCAGGGTATAGCCGAGCAGGAGGCCCGTAAATCGCGGGATGTACTGGCCGCTCGTCTTGAGCAGGAAAAACGGCAGAAATTCAAAGCCACTTGGGATAAAGCGGACGGGGCATGGTCTGCCCATGTCGAGGCCCGGCAGGCGTACCATAAAAGAAAGGGGATGGAATTTGAGTTCAGACTGTGGCCGGAAGAAAGGGAATTTCATGGGGATCAACTGGAGCGCTGGAATTCGGGTTTGGAGCCGGAGCCGATACCGACAGCCCTGCAGGACTGGCATTCTCGTGCCGATGATGAAAACCGCCGCATGAGCGAGTTGTTGAGGCAGCAGCAGGAGGCGATGCTGCGGCGCATGTGGGCGGATGCGGACCGCCGCTGGCAGGAATATCTGCAGGAGCGCCGGAAGTACGAAGAGGAGCACAATATTGAAATTTCGTATGAGGATACGCCGGAAGAGCTGAGCTATATGCAGGATCAGGAAATTCTCAGGGAGGCAAATCTGCCGCCCATGGATACGCCGGAATGGATGGAAAACTGGACCGAAAAGGCGGAAGCCGCGCGGCTTGAAGCCCTGCGGGTGGAAGAAAAACGCGCCGCTGAAGCAGCCAAAAAGCAAGCCCGGCAGCAGGAACTCAACCGGTTCCACAAGCAGAAAGCAATGCCCACCGCCGTGGTCGATGCGGCTTTGCAGGAAAGAGCATTCGTGGCAACATCGGGTGTGAGTAGCTCTTACGGTCGCTTTGTCGACAGTATCCGCGAAAACATGAAACACGAATTCGCCTCACGGATGGGCTTCAAGCACATAGATGGTTTCGACCTGAATCCACTGCCGGTTCCACCGAGACTCAAGGAGTCCGAAATCGAGCAATGGCTGCTGTCGCGTACCGATGCCAAAACGCTCCATAAACTGCTGGAGACTTCCTGCGAGCGTCAGCGTCCGCAAATCGAAGCCCATGAGCGGAAGCAAGCGGAAGCGCAGACTAAAGATGCCGTCAGGGATATTCCGATTGCCAGCCATCAGAAACATATGGTTCGCGGCTGGATCGCCGAGGGGAAAGTTCCTCGTATGACCGAGGCGCAAATCGATAAGATGACCCGGAATGATGTCATTAAGATGTACGAAGGACTCCAGAAGGTCAGTCATTCAAGCCGGCCAAAGGAGCAGCCGGGCATTGATCGTGAACTATATCGGCAGGTTTTTGAGCTGGAAAAAGAATTGGACGAACCCCGCGGCAATATCTTTGGCTGGCTCGTCAGAGATGTGGAAAAACAGTATTCGCGTGTGAATCCGCTGGAAGTTCCACCAATGCTCAACATGTTCGAAATCAAAACCTGGCTGATTCCCGACACGGATGCCGAAACCCTGAACGATCTCCTGCGGAAAGCCATTGACCGTCTGCAAGGCAAAATTGATGAGCGGACCCGGAAACAGGAAGAATTTGAGGCCAGAGTGCAAGCCCGAATCGAGCAGGAGCGAGCGCAGAATAAACTCGAAAAAGAGCGCCGTGAAGATCCGATGAATGATTTTCAGAAAAAATGTCTGGACGAATATGTTGCCGATGGCCGCTTGAGCGGTTATTCGCCGAACATCAGTCGCCGCGAGGCGGAAGAACTGACGAAGGAAGCCACCAGAAATGATCTCATCGGCGATAGTCAGAAACGTATTCTTCGTAACTGGATCAGGGATTGGGAGGTGGATTACATTCCGAATGAACGGATTGAAAAGATGACCTGGGGCGAATTCCGCGAACTGGCGGAAACCGCCCGGGAAAACCGCCGTCAGCAGGAATTGCAACGTCCAAAAGCCCCGCCGCCGCCGGCTCCGGAAAAGAAAAAATCCCGTGGCATGGACCTGTAGGAGGTGATAACGAAAAAATAAAACATCGCCCCGGCGCGTCGCCGGGCTGGGTCCAGCGCCGAAAACGCTGGTCGTCGCAGACGAAATCCCCGGTTTCGCCCTGAGGGGCGACCAGCGCAGTTCACGCGCTGGACCGTGAGCGGCAACGTGCCGCTACGAAATTACTTTTAAACTTAAAATGGAGAAAATTACGTATGACAACAGAAACAGTTACAATCGCAGAAGAAAAAGAAATGGCCCTTTACCGAAAAGACAACCTCCGATTACAGGAAAAAGAACGGCAAATCCAGAAATACCTTATCAACATCGATAACGGTGAAGTTTCCCGGTTCGACATTGGACGGCTTCTCGGTGAAATCCGTCGGGAACAATTGTTTATTCATCACTTCAAAACATTTGATGAATATGTCCAGACTCGTTTCGGGTTCAAAAAATCCCACGCCTCTCACATGGAGAGCGCTTGGAACATCCGTAATGAACTGGAAATCGAGCTGGAGAAAGCGCCCGGCACCTTCAACCTGCCGCGCAGTGTCGAAGCAGCCTATAGGCTTAAAAGAGCAGGTTCCCTGGAAAAACAGGTCGCACTTTTAGTACGTCTGAAATCGGAAGGCCGGGAACCGACAACGGAAGCTATCATGTCATGCTTTCCAAAACCTGAGGACTCGCCTCAAAAAGGAAAGCGTTTTCCCGAATTCAAGCGTCTCCTAAACAAAATCAAAACCGCCTGTCTCGACACCTTTGACTATGGCGAAGACCGTTCATTGCTCCTGGAAGAGATTCAGGCCGCGCTCCAGGAACTGAACGCCTTTCAGGAAAAACTTCTGGAGCAGCCTGCCGAAGAAATTTCGCCTACGTTGTTCGTCGAGGAAGAAATACCACCAGAACAGACCGATGATGACAATGAATCACCCCCGAAAGAAAAGTACCGCCCGAATAATCTGAGGAGGAAATAAACATGAGGGATGAAAAAAGATGGCATACAGTAGGCCCGAAAACAATGGTTCCACGCTTGTGGCTGGAGATGGAGAATCGGAATTTCGCCTTTTCCTGGGCCTTGATCACCCAGCTTCAAGCATCAGGGGATTTCCTGTCGATTTCGTTTATGTGCGAATTTGGGTTGGTCCGAATTTCTGCTGCTGAGTCTATTCAAGAACTTTTCAGGGATCTTTTCTGGGAACAAGTCAGCTACATTGACGGCCGGCGGTTTACCTGTCAACTGACCTTCCCTGAAAGCGGTGTGGGAACCCACATAATTAGCACAACAAGTCTACAAGAAAACTCATAAAAAACCAACATCCGGGCATTAGTGTATTAATACCACACTGATGTCCGGCAATAAGCCCACTGCTGCAGGCCATTGGCCTGCTATAGGGGTTCGGAGACGATACAAGTCCTCGATTACTTCGAGTTCAGGTAGGCTTGGTGGTAACGGCGGAGCGCAGGATTGGAGTGGCCGGGGAATTCTCCGGATTCCAGCTGTTCGTCCGCGTTCTTCGGCAGTGGATGGGCTTTGATAAAATCCCGCTTGGCAGCGGTCTTGGCGGTTTTCGGGCGATAACCGAGGCGCAGGTACTTTTGCAGATAGCCGTTGTATTCCTCACCCCAGGCGATACTTTTTGCACGGATATTCTCGTGCCGCTTCTGATGCAGGGAACAGAATTTCTGGGCATTGTCCAGCACCATGGATGCCGGAATCGGTTGGAATGATGGCAAGAAGCAGAGCCAATGCGCCGCTAATTCATACAGTCGAAGATGGGCTTGCCCAGCCGGCAGGCTTCGGATCTTCAGAACTTCACCGATAGTACAGTGGATGCAATGGAATTTTTCTGGTAAGGATTTGGGTGGGATTGGCAGTTGCTTTGCCAGCTGGAAACAATGTTTGATTTCCGGTCTGCCGGAAGATTGCAAAACCGCGTCACAAGTTTCCCGATACTGCCGAATTTTCGTCAGATAGGATTCATTGCCTAAAACCGTTTCATGGTCCAGGCAATGAAAATAATAGCGAATCAGATTTCGGCAGATCGCCGCCAACATTTCTTCCAGTGACACCACTGTGTCATCGGAGCGAAAAATGTTCAAGGCTTCGACATCAATCAGAACCATATCCGAGGCGGCAGCTTTTTCAATCCGCCGATATTGTAATTGAAGGTTTTCCATAAAAGTCCAGCGGTGCAGGCCAATGCGGCCTGCCGCAAGAGCGCGAGAGCGGCGTTAGCTCTCGCACACTTCGCCTTTACTATCGTGGACAGGAATGCCGTTTATCACCAGTTCCCGGACGCTTTCCGGGGTGATACGGACAAGGCGCGGACTGATTTTTATTGCCTTCAAGTACCCGGCGCACATATAGCGATTGACCGAATTGACCGAAACGGACAATATCTCGGCGCATTCACGGCGGGTGAGCGGCTTTTCCGTTTTGGGCGATTTACCGGCCCTGACGGACCGGATCGCGTCCAGCAGGACTTCCGGCGACAGTTCCGGCAGGTACGGTTGGAGGACGTTGACGGCGGTCTTCAGGACCACTACGGGGATGGGGTTGGATGGTTTCATTTTGTTGGCTCCTTTTGTTGTTGAGGATTGACTCTACTAACTCAGGAACTACGACAAAAAAGCCGTCAAAAAGTGACAAAAAGAACAATTTTAAGCTCAAATCTATTACGACACATTACGGCAGGGATTACGACATTCGGGATGTCATAAAACAAGAAATGGGGCCATCGGGCATCGCGGTACGACATGAACCATCATGCGTCATTCTTCGGAAATTTTCTTCCGGTTATTCCAGACAAACGGCGACGGTAAATTGCGCTTGGCAAACTTATCTTCGATAGCCGCAACACGCCGCTGGACGGTACGGATATGCCATTCCAGCTTATCAGCAATCTGTTGCTGAGTGCACTGTTGTTCATGAAGCTGCAGTATCTTATGTTCAGTATCATCCAGCCCCATCGAAATTTTCCAGGCATTGATCTTTTTGAAGTTGGCCCGAGCCTCTTTCGTGTCCTGGTCCACAAAATACGGAATCCCCGCCGTCTGCTCTTTGATTTGAACCACATCCGCCCCAGTCGTATCGATCTTTTCGGAAATACCAGCCAAATCCCCGGCCATCTGTTCCGTCCCGGATTTGATCTGCGCCACATCCGCCCCGGTCGTTTCGACTTTTTGGGAAATATGATTGAGCTTGGCAAGCTCATTGGCGATCTCCATATTGCCAGACTTGAATTTTTGGATAACCTCATCAATTGAAGCGTTCTTCGCCCGTTCCCGTCTTAACTCCCGCAATGCTTCCTCACGGCTTTGGTATTTCGTTTCCAACACAATGGCATCTAGTTTTTCCGCAAGCATATCAAATTGTGCCACTGGAGTCAACTGACCGACCAAATACGAATCGACAGTAAGTTGAACAATTTTTTCCTTTTGAGCATCAGGAATAGTGGTGTCCTCAATGAACTCTTCAAGAAGGCAAAGCATTCTGGCATGAACCACAAATTTCCTTTCAATGCCGGTCGCAAGCGAAGAAGACACCAATTGAATTGCCTGAAGCGGATTATCTATGCTGTGCTTTGCCTCCATGGGATTTTCGAGAATCGTTTTGGCCTCCGGTAAATGTTCTTGCAGTTGTTTCGCTTCTCCAAGCAGAGTCGCATCAGGCAATGGTTCTTTAAGTGTTTTAGATACCTCCCGAATGACAAGCGAATACAATTCTAGAATTTGGGTCAGAAAAATGGATGGCGCTTTTTTGTTAACAAGGTTATTCAACAGTAGCGACCAGATCGACAGTTTACTCTCTTTCATCCATCCCTCTCCTTTGCTCAAAGTTTTCTTTATCCGGCTTTTCATTCGGCCTGTTTCTATCGGAATATAACCTGATAAATAGTACTGTCAAATCCATTTTGACATTCTACAGGGTAATAATGATGGGTGATTTTATCGCAGACAGCCCGGATTACACCAACTCTTCCTTTTCCCAGCTCTTGATCTTACCGATCTTTGAATCGAAGCTCACGCCGACCATCATGATTCGCTTTCCGGTGTGAAGGTACTTTCCGAAATATTCTTTGTCCTTGATCTGATTCAAGGCGATTTTCGCGCTCTTATCCATTTTGAATTCAAACAAATAAGTCCAATCCCCACAGCTAGCCACAGCGTCAATCCGCCCCTTATTGGTGCATGATTCTGCCTCGATATGTATTCCGAGCAGCAAAAACAGCACAAAAAATATCGTCTGATAATATTTTTCTTTCTCTTTTGACACATGGATCGTGTAAGGCACATTTTGGAAAAATCCGATCAGAAGCTCCATAAAGCCATCCGCATCTCCGGAGCGTACCAGCCGGGCCAGGGAGACGCTTAAGTCATCGATACTTTCCTTAGAGATTGCAGTATAATTGCTTAGCAGATAAGTATTGAACGCTTCTTCCACTTCAAGATTCGGAAACCCCAGATAATAAAAGGTCTTGCCAAAATCCTGCTCCGTTCCCTTGATGGTCAGGTAGCCGGTCTGAACCAGCAGGGCCAATGCATCAAGTTGATCTATCTCATAGGACTTGAAAACCATCCCTGAAACTGGCCGGGTCAATGCATTTTCAAAACTGAATTCGGTCTTTTTCGCCAGTTCCAACAAAAAAGTCGGCGTTCCGGTATCAAACCAATAGTTGTTGAATTTTCCGTTATTATTGAAAAATTGTGCTATGGAAACCGGGTTATATACCGTTTCGGCAGTTTCCTCAAAACAATATCCATTATACCATTGCTTGAGCTTATTTAGTAAGTCCTGCCGGGAAATATTCTGTTGTTTGGCAATGATATCAATACGATCCCCAAAATACTTCTCCAATTCGTCCTGTGTATACCCCGCCAAGAAGGCATAGTCTGTCGTCATTGTAATATCAGTCAAATTATTCAGGTCCGAAAATATCGACACATGCGCAAACTTACTCACTCCAGTTAGAAAGACAAAGCGTTCATAAGGTTCACATTTTTTGATTCCGGAATAAAAGCCTTTCAAAACCTTCAGTATTTCGCTGATGCATGGATTGGAAACATTGCCGAGGATCGGCTTATCATATTCATCGATCAGAATGACCACATCGCCTTGCCTGGCAATATCGGCAACTAATGCTTCAAACCTGTTCGACAGTAATTCATGGCGGCATTCCACTCCAAATTGTGCTGCAATATCATCAAGAAGGCTGAAAAGATACGTTTCAAGCTCTTTTGGGGTTTGGGCATTGCAATTTCCCATGTCGATATGGATGACCGGATATTTTTTCCAGTCGTAATCCTTATTATATATAGAGAGGCCCTTGAATAACTCTTTTTCACCGTTGAAAACCGCTTCCAGCGTGGACACGGTCAGGGATTTGCCGAATCGGCGCGGTCGCGACAAAAAATACATTTCCTTGCCGGGTTCAATCAGGGACCAGATATATTCCGTCTTATCGACATAGAGAAAATTATTCCCGATAAGATCTTTAAATGTATAAACGCTACTGGTCAATTTTTTCATATATCGCTTGTTCCTGTTATTTCAATATGAATATACTTCACTTCCAGTCTATTATCAAGTTCCGGTTTCGACATTTTCGCTTGAGCAAATCAGCGATGTTGATTAATTTGTGCGTAGACGGCCTGAACGTAGTCGATGTTTTTGAGGCGGAGGGACGGGTTAGCTGTGGCGGAGGTGCTGATGAAAATATCGCCGCAGTTGAAGATTTGCTGCAGGAGGGTTCGCTGGTAACTGATGCTGCGGATTTCCTGCAGGCGGATGGTTTTGTGGTGTTTGCGAAGGATGCCGCCGGTAGTGGTGAGTTCTTTGGTGGTGAGCCGGTAGAGCTGGGATTTGCGGAGGCAAATCGTATAGAGAATTTTTAGCGTGACGATCAGGATATACAGGATGATTCCGGCGGCGAATGTGGGGGCGTGGAGCTTGCCGTTACCCCAGAGTGCTCCGGCGAGGCCGGAGGCGGTCAGGGTCAGGAAGGTCATGCCGATGGCGAGGCCGGTCGCAAACCAGCAGAGATTCCAGACGGTTGTGATCAGGTAGAGCGGGCGGTTGCTTTTGCCTTGAAAAATGATGTCATTCATGGTCGGATTCCTCCTGATAGTTGGCACGGCCAAGGATGTGGTCGGCGGCTTTCTGGGCGGCTCCGGCTGCCTGGATCAGCCATTTCTTGTTTTCTTTTTCGCGGAGTTTTTCGCGCCAGCCCTGGATGTAGGCGGCGGAATTTTCCGCGACGGCGTTGAAAATGCCGCATTCGGCACACAGAAAGGACGCGCCCATTTCGGCGATTAGTTCCTCGTAGGAATAGGTCTGACTGCCGAAATTGATGTTTTGCAGTCCGGCCCGGTTCAAACGGGAGCTGTGGCCGCTCGAATGTGTTGCTTCATGGAACCATGTGCTGTATACCTCATGGATGGACTCAAACGTTTCCGGATGAGGCATTTTAATCAAGTCGAAAGCCGGATAGTAACACGCTCCGCCGTCGTGATATTGGGTGGCCGGTGGATTCGGATAGTTCGCCATGATTTTTTCCGCTGCTTCGAGCGGCTGAAAATTCAGCTTTTCTATAGTCGGCGGCACCGGGATGTATTTCGGGTTGATTCCAACCGTCTGCTCGACGTTGAACACGTAATAGTACCGCAGATACGGTATCCGCTTGGCAGATTTGCCGGAAATAGCGTCTTCCGCGTCGTTTTTCATCAGGAATTTCCAGAAAACGATGATCGTGGCGCTTTCATCTTTTTTGATATGGCCGCCGAGATGGTTGACTTGCCGCATGGTCAGCCAGTACGGCTGTTTATACGGCGCAAGATTCAGCAGGAATGCATTGATGCCGCGATACGGACGTTTCGAAATCATATTCTGCGGTGGCGTCGTGCTGCATTTCCACGGGCAACGCCATGGAATGACGCCTTTGTCGAGGTGCTCAATGATCTGATCGGTGATTTTCTGGTATAGGTCGAACATGTCAGTGACTCCTATTTGGGGAATTTTTTCGCCCGGTGGGCGACCAGCGGTTTCCGCCCTCTGGACTGCGTGCGGCGACGCGCCGCTGCGAAGTTACTTTTTATTGGTGTTGGAGCAGAAAGCGGTAGGCTGCCATTTCGTCGGAGAAATTCCAGTGATAAAAGCAATTGGTTTTGTTTTGCGGTTTGAAGCCTCTCTCGATGGCGGCATTGACGATTTCCTGCATGGTCATTTCTGCAAGATTTACATCTTCAAGATTTTCGACCGGCAATTCTACAATTTGATTGTTTTTCATTTTTCTGTGCTCCTGTTTTTGGTTTTGAATCGGCTTTCACTAACAGAAAAATCGGCCGTTTCCCCGTTTCCGGGGAACGTGCCGTTTTTCCAAGCCGATTCTAAAACAGAGTCACGCGGCCTTTGCTTCCTCGGCTTCAAGTTTTTGCCAGCTTTGCGGGTCCGGCAGTTCTTCGATGGCCTCTTTAAGTGCCTGCTTCAGGTTGAAGTCGATCAGGCCGGCGATGGTTTCGGCGTCATCCCAGCAGGGCGGTTCCGCTCCGGCCTGGCCGCGTTTCAGCGAGGATATGATTTCCTGCGAAAGTTTGTGCCAGACGAATTTGTCCAGCTCGGGGTGTTTTTTCGCTTTTTTGAAACTGGCAAAACAGGCTTCGATGCCGGATTCGTTGTGATATTTGTGTTCCTCGTGATCATAGCAGGCGCCAAGCGATTCGCCGATGCCGTGGCAGGCGATCAGAATGAACAGCGTTTCGCGGTCCGGGATCGTGTAATTGAACGTCCCGATGTGGTCGATCAGTTTGCTGATGGCGCGGCGCTGGCGCTGCTTGTGTTTGACCTCCTTGCGTTCGGCCAAAGTTTTCGTTTTTCCGGCGGTGATTTCCTCGGTCGTGGTAAGCTCGGATGAATTCTCGTCGTTTTTACCGGATTTTTTGGGTTTGCTGACCTTGACATAGACCTCGGTTCCGGCGTTGGCGGTGTCGATGATGATGGCTTTTTTGCCGCCTTTCGATGCCTTGCATTCGGTCCACAGACCGGGCGCAATGACGTTCGCGCCGTACAGCGGATCGCCGGAATCTTCGATTTTGCAATTACCGGGATCATGTGCAATCAACACCAATTCCGTATTGTCGGCAACCTGGTCGGCAATGTGCTGGCGGCGTTTGTGGGCAAGGTAGGCCCGGTTCTGGCAACGCGCTTTTTTCGGGTCATTTAGCTCGGGAAACAGGTACCCATTGTTCTTGCGGTCCAGGCAAGCCGGGCATTCGCCGCAACCCTGTTCGAAGCCGTCTTTATTCCACGGCAATTTTGACAGCAAGGCCGCAAACTGACTGACCAGTTCCGCCTCGAACTTTTTGACGTTCAGGTGCCGAAGGGTCCACTGGTTGCTGCAAGTAAAATTGAAAATTTCAGCTTGAAGCTCTTCCGAAAACGTCGCCACGGCTTCGTAGTGCGCCAGTGTCATCCAGCCGAAACGCTGCGTCTTGAACTGCTCCTGCCAGATGACAGTCAGTTTCCGGAGATTGGCGCGCCGGGCCACCCAGCGGGGTTCGCAACCAATTTCGGCGGCGATGTCCGCAATTTCGCGACCGGACTCGATCAGGTCGTTGATAAAGTCCACTTGTTCCTGCAGCGAAAGATTGTTGCGGATATCGTTGGCGGCAAACGCCAGAATGCGCGGATCTCCCTCGGAAAACACCATATCCGGTTTTTCGCCGCCGAGATGCAGCTCGGTCACGCCGATCTTTTCCAGGGCCAGAAAACGACATTTGCCGTCCACAACTTTGTAGTCGAAACCGTCCTCGTCGCATTTGTCGATCAGCAACGGCAGGATCAACGGTTTTTCGCCTCTGGCGATACGGCTGCTCATGCTGAACTGGAGCTTTTTGCTTGCTTCCGCCGTGATTTTGCGGTCCGGAACGCACTGGATTTTCGACAACGGGATCATGACACTTTTACTCATTTGGATTTCCTCCTGATAATTAAATTTCTTGTACAAAAACTGGATGCAAAGCATCCTCAACGTAGCGGACCGTGTCCGCTTGCGATCCAACGGCAACTACGTTGGTCGCCTGGAAGGCAAAATCTCCTCCTATATCACATTTTGCGGTTCAACGGCAGGGACGATCATAAAAAACACCGGATTCACACTCCTCTTTTTTGGGTTGCGGAATTTCTTTTCGATGGGCACTTTTTTCTTCGAATTCTTACGCATTATCGACCTCCTATGAATTTGCGATAGGCTTGCTTAAACAAGCGCAAACGGTTCATTCAAACCATACCTTTTGAAATTGTTCCAATCTGCTTTCGAAAAACACTTCGACGGACATCCGATGACCGAACTTTCCGAAACTATTTTCCTGGTCCCGATGACCTGCTCGTAAACTTCAGCATCTGACTGGCTCCGGCAATACATCCCGCTGGCAACAAAATACTGCCGATGCCTTGTATAGTCCTGGAGCAGCACCAGATTGCCGATGGCATCCAGATACGTATCAACCAAAAAATCATACAAATGCAGAACGCCCGACAGGGTCTGATAATTTTTTGAATGCGAACTCGGAATCCGCGACCGCATCCGATTGATTTCCTTTTGCTGCTGTACCAACAGCCCGAAACCGATCTTCGAACACGGAATGATGAGTTCCAACTCCTGTAATTCAGATTGCATAAACGCCTCCCGATATTAAGGTTCGCAGGTTGCCAGATATTGCTTCCGAGCGGTTATAAATGCCTTTTTCAGCATTTCTGAAGCACTGACTTTTTCTGCGGTAAGCCCGCAGGCCCTGAACACTTCTTCATTATCATGCGTGTAACAATATTCGTGATTGGCAAGCTCATAACCGAACATCGAAACACAGAAATCATAATCCTTCTGAGCCTCCTGCATTTCACTGTTCGTCTCCCGGTAATAGTCATCGAACAATTTTCGGTCGGCCTTGCGGATATACCCGCCATACCCGATGCTCAACAATTCCGAATTCTCGCTGACTCCGAGCTTCGCCTTTCCTTCCGCAAACTGCTTGCTGTCAAACGCAAACATCATCGGCAAGGCGTTGAACCGCTCCTGATGTCGATTGCTCATCTGCTCATAATTTTCCATAATTCTTCTCCTGTTCAGTATCAGCTCACGGCTTTCCGAAGCGGAATAAACGCATTGAGCCAGTGCTTCCCAACGACATAACCGACATGATAGGTCTTGCCGTCTTTGCCATCCACATACATTTTGCTGATTTTGCCGCCGCCCACTTTCTCACGCAGTTCATGAAGAGTTCTTGCATGAAAACGGTTGCCGTACTGGTCGATATACATTGTCATTTTACCGTGCATAGCTGTAATTCCTGGGGGTCTCGTTAAAAATAAAAACCGGCGAGATCATTACTGACACTCACCGGTAATCACGATGCTTTTTCAAACGAAATTATGCTCAAAGGCGGCGCTCTCGTATCCACAAACGGCGGTATCAAAAACCAAAACCACAGCAGCACCTGTTTTTCCGGCAGGGCATTCAAATCACAGTTATTGTCCAGAAAGTTTTTCCGGATCATTTCCTGAAATGTCTCATCCATCCGAGGCAGATGTTTTTCAATCAGACGCTGCTTGGTACTGCAACGGTACCAGAATTGCATTTTCGCACCAGACAGCCTCGCTTCAACCTCGGCTTCCAGCTTTTTCTTTCTGCCATAAGCCTCTTTTTGGGCATTCGCCAAAGCCCGCCGCTCCAATTCCTTCAGCCCTGCATATAATGTCGTGGGATTGCAAAAATGCTTGCCCATCCAACCGGGCTTGTTACCGGGTCTGTGACTTTCCACCAGCAGCAAAATTCCCGTCCACCTGGCCGCAAGTTCCCGGTCCGGCATCTTGGCGATGGCATCCATCAACCCTCTGGTCATCAGAATCTGGCGGTCCTGCATCGCGGCAATAATTTCGTCACGTTTCATACAAATCACTTATCTCCATAAGTTTTCTTGATACGCTCACCATACTGCCGCGCCACTTCTTCCTGAAACCGGATTTGCTCCTCAATAGCCCGTTGCTTTTCCGCTTCGGCCGCCTTCCGACGCGCCTCCGCTTCCTCCTGCAGACGGGTCTGCCTGGCAATATTTCCGCGAGTCTCTCTGGACTCCCCGCAACCGCTGACTGCAAACCCTGCAAGGACGCCCACAATAATCACTGCAAATCTTTTCATTTCCTTCTCCATGTTTAAATTCAAAATAATAAGAATCCGTCCGGACACTGATCGCCCGGACGGATTCTGAAGTATTATGGTGCAGGCCATTGGCCTGCCGGAAGGGGTTCGGGGACGACGTAAGTCCCCGATTTATTCCCCTATGGCAATCGTCAACAATTTTGCATCAATGGTATTTGCCGCAATCTCTTGCTGCTGATGCTCTTCCTCCTTCAACTTGACCACAATCAAGTTCAACTTGGCAACGGTCATCTCCGAAGCGGTCTGAATATACTCAATCAACCCTTTGCGCACCAGACTGTCGAAGCTCTTATCTGCCGTTTTGCTTTCGACCTCACCGCTGGTCAAACCGTGCATCAGCGCCACGCCCTCCATCCGCGCCTGTTTGTCCGCATGACTCTGATAATGCCGCGTCATCGACTGCGTCAGATGCCCGACAATGCTTTGCACCACCGGCAGCGGCACACTCCGCATTCCAGCATAGTAGCAAAAGCAATGCCGTAGCGAATGAAAATCCTTCACACTCTGCTTGCGCTTCCGGTCCGGCACCTCCCGCTGCGTCTTGATCCCCAGCGAATGCAGATACCCCAACACCCGGTTATTCAGCACATTCTGATGATTCAGATACATCCGCGCGGCTTCCGGCAGAATATATTCCTCCTGACCACTCTCCCAATACTGCTTATGCAGATAATTCGCCAACTCCTCCTGAATCGGAATATGCACCACCGCTTTCGTTTTTCTGGTCAAACGAATAATTTCCTTGCCGCAAAAATCCGGCTGCACCAGATTCGGCTCATAGCCCTCGATTTCCTTCCATTTCAAGGTCGCAACGTCGCCCAACCGCAATCCGGTACAAATCCCGGTCGTAAACAACCCCCGCATCAGCGGCGTTGGATTCCGGAAAATCAACTGCAATTCATCCGGACTGAAAATCTCCCGGTCGATCGGCGCCAGTTTCAACGGCTTGATATAATAAAACGGATTTTCCTCCAGCGAATACCCCAAATCCGGCAGCAAAAACGTAAATACCGCCTTGCAGACCGACTGATACCGGTTCAACGTAGTATTGCTCAAATTTCCGCCGAATTTATAGCTCTTGAACTTCTTCCGCTTCAAGCAACGTTCCTTATTGTAACTGATCTTCTGATTCCAACGCCCATGCGCCCGTATATACGCGATATAAGCCTCCGCATGCGCCCGCTCAACTTCGTCCAGCGTGTTCAGCTTATACTGGTCCTTCAAGTAACACACAAAATCATACCAATACCGCCGCGAAACCCGCAACACCTTTTCCGAAGGCACCCGGCTGTGCGGCTTCGCCTGCGACAGCTCAAAAGCATCGTCCAGCGAAATCGTCAAACGCGCCTTCAATTTCTTCAGCTTGGCTTTCTCCTCCAGATACTCCTCGCGAGACTCGATCTCCTTCAACTGCTTCATTTTCTCCACAATCTCCTTGGCGACCACCTCGGCCTTCCGCAATTCCGTGATCTTCTCACCATGCTTATCCCGCAAAATCATCGCCCGCCGCTTGTGCTCCTTATCCGTATACTGCAAAAAATACACCCCCTTATCCTTATAAACCCGTCCCATGCCCTTTGCACGACGCTTCATTTCTCTCGCCATATTATACCTCCGTTGTTAAAAATTTTGTCCTTGACATTTGCGTCATCATAACCCACTGTGACGCAAATGTCAAGAGCAAAATCCTTCCTCCAATAAAATTGGTTTTTAATGAATTCTCCTTAACTCTTAAGCACATACAAATCATCAAAATCGCCATCAAATGCTCCAGCAAGACACAACGAAACTTCATGACAGAAAACAACAATTCGCCCCTGAATTCCGCCTCAAAACCCCAGCTTTCGTATACTTGCCTATAATGCGTCTCGTCAAGACCAATCAACAAACATCCCAGCACAAAACCAAACACCACAAGAACCACCCATCCTTTCCATAAGCAAGCAAAAATAAAATCCATAAAACGCTTATTATAAACACAATAGCGACAATAAAAACAGATTCCGCTAATACAGATCATCGCCATCCTCGCCGCCATGCTGCTTCCCGCATTGAGCAATGCCCGGACCAAAGCCAAAAACATCGGCT
>JBEBXH010000095.1:0-20323 GCA_040391785.1 Victivallis vadensis | reverse complement strand
AAGGACTATCCATATCAGCAGCATCGGAATTTCTTCCCGGCGAAACTTAACATAATATACATTATGCGACGTGATGTTTATAGGGCTGGAAATACTGAGAATCGGTTGTAGAATAATGTCATGAACAAAAAACATGGGTGTATTGTCTTTTCTTATGGAACCGATGAAATTAAATCAACGAAGCCTTTTATTGACGATTATCAACCATGAAAGAGATGAAATGTCAACTAGCAGCAGAATAAGCAAATATAATATGAATGATAAGGTAGTGAGATATGGCACGCGCATCCTGACTACAGTGATCATCGCGTTGGCGGTTATTACGTCATCATTTCTGTTGTCGCATTTTTTTATCAAAATCCGGAAGGAAAAGAATCTTTCGGTAAAGGGATATGCGGAACAGATCGTCAGCGGCGACGTGGCCAAATTCCAGATATATGTACGTGCACGCGGTGCTAACCTGGAAGATGCTTTCAGCCGGCTGCAGCATTCACAAGATAAGGTTGTACTTAAGTTGCAGCAGATGGGATTTAAGGTGGAAGAGATTTCCCTGGGAAATATTTTTCAGGATAATGTCTACAGGAAGAACGAGCGAGGCGTAACCACCGATGAGCTGCTTCATGTAGTAGCCAGCCGCAAAGTTGAAGTGAACACTGTGCAGGTCAGCCTGATCGCGGATAATTACCGCAATCTTGATGCTCTGCTTGGAGAAGGTATCGATATGAATACCGGCACGCCTGAGTATTATATTTCGGATCTCGACCGTTACAAACTGGCCCTGATGCGGAAAGCTACGGCCAATGGATTTGAGCGGGCCAAGATCCTGGCGGAGAACAGCGGCGGCAAGATCGGCCGGCTGCTTGAGGCCAAGCAGGGTATCATTCAGATAACGGCCCCCTACTCTACTGAAACTTCCCACGGCGGAGTTTATGATACGGAAAGCCTCGAAAAGAGCATAAAAGTGGTTGTGAACCTGGAGTACCTGCTGGAATAGCCTTGAAATTGACCCCCTTGTTGTTGGCGGACAGTAATTTTTCACCCCGGAAACTTTACTGTCCGCCATTTTTTATACGGGAGAAGTGAAGTTATTTCTTCGGGGTTTCCATGATCCGGCGCGTCATGGATTCAGCATCGATCATCTGGATGAAAACGCTGTCGACAACCTTGAATATGGAGCCGGTAATGAAGAACTGCTTGCCGCCGATGGTGGATTCGAACTGTTGATATTCGGAATCCTTCAGGCGGGCAGCCGCCGCGAAAATCTCAGATACATGAGTTCGATCCGGGTAAAAACCGTCTTCGTGGGGCATGATGATTTCATCGCCGGTGACCAGCCCTGCCCTGTTGCCGCGGAGGTCGACGAAGTAGAACCGCAGGTCCGGGTTCGCCTTGTGGGCCTTCATGATCGGATACAGGATGCTTTCCAGGCGCATTTCGACGCCGGCCACCCCGATAAATTCCTTATTTTCCTTGCGCATCGGATAACGGCAGACAATGCGCTGGCGCCCGGTATTGCCGATATAGGGCTGGCTCCAGATGATCCGGTTGCCGGTATTGCGGTTATCCGGATTGTTCCAACGCTCATAAAATGCGAAGGTATTGGGATCGTCATAGCCGCCGGGGTAAACAAAGCCAACACCGTTTTTCCAGACAATCATCAGGCGTTGAATCAAACTTGTTGTCGTGAAGAGGCGATTGTCTTCATGGACAATGTCCCTGCTCTCGAAGTTTGAACTGATTACCTTGCGGCAAATCCGCAAAAATTGCGTTTCATCCATCAACTTCGCATCTTCCGCGGTCGATGCCTGAATGGATGGGATATAGGCGAGGTGCTGCAGGTTGATCGGATTCGGATACACGTCGGTTTCGATCATGCCGGGCGGGCTGGTTTCCGCTTTTTTGTACAGATTATTTGAGTAGAATTTCTGATCTTTGGCTGCCGGATGAGCATCGATATTTTCAATAATCAAATCAGCATACATCATGACCTGCGTCTGGCCGAGCAGGAAGTTATTGCTGACTTCGTTGGCCAATTCGTCGGTCGTCGACTGGAGCCGGACCATTTGAGTCAGGCTTGCCTGGCGGATTTTTTCTTTGCGGTTTGCCTGATAATAAGACTGAAAAAGCAAACAAAGCAACACGATAAAAGTCAGTGACACTATGATGATGGATTTCAGCCGGTTGTGATAAAGCGTCCGCACAAACCGCTTCAGCAATCCATCCGGATCCGCCGATACTTCTTCATCGTAAATGAAATGCCGGATATCCAGCGCCAGCTCGTTGACGGTCTTGTAGCGATGGTTGGGATCGGGGTTGATCGCCTTGAAAATGATCGCTTTCAGGGAGTGGTTGACCTTCATGCCGGGCTGGAAATGCCATTTATCCAGGTCAAAAACGTTATGCCGGGTGATGTTGGTGGTCTGATGCGTCCGGGTGGAATTGGTGGCTTTGGCCCGGAGCAGCGTCACCAGCTCAAACAAGATAATCCCGAGGGAATAAACGTCGATCTGAAATGTCACTTTTTTATCGATGAGAAACTCGGGCGGCAGGTAATTCGGGGTGCCGCTGATATGGTCCGGAGAGGTGTCCGCATAACGGGCGCAGCCCCAGTCCATGATATAAACTTCGCCGTACTGGCCCATCATGATATTGTCCGGTTTCAGGTCGCCGTGAACGACTTTCCGGCTATGACAGTAGTTAATGGCTTCGCAAATCTTAAGGAAATACTCCAGCCGGGAAATCAGCGCCCGCTGTTCCTGCCGGTAGGTAATCCGTTTATTGGTATAAACTTCGCGGGCCGTCTTGATGAAGTTGGAAAGCGAGGTGCCGTTGATCAATTTCATGATCACTTCCCAATTGCCGTGCTCCCCCTTCCCCATAGCGTAAATCGGAACGATGGACGGATGGTCCAGCTGGGCGTTCAGGCGGCATTCTTCGAGGAAGGATTTGACGACGCGTGAGTTGTCCTTGTATTTATCTTTCAAGGTTTTGACGGCCACGACGCGGTCAAAGGCCAAGTCCTTGGCCTTGCCCACCTGCCCCATTCCGCCCGCGGCAAAATAGCAAATAAACCGAAACCGGTCTTTGTAGTCCGAAGTTTCGATTTCTTTGCTTATTTCAAAATCAATCTCGTCCGAGTCGCCGGTCGCCTTCGACAAAACAACTGTTGCATTCAGTTCATCGGCATCGAACTCGTCGTTGTAAATATCATTGTATTCTTCTGTCATCTCGCAACTGCTTTTCATTTGACCAATATAAATATGCCATATGAAAAGTATTTTTTCAAATTATATTTGCTCAAATCAGCCAAAAAATATTAATTGGCGAGACGTGCCTTGATGTTTTTCAGCTTTTCCGCGGATTCCAGCTCCTTGTAGTAGTGGTCCAGCGGATAGCATCCGGAGACCAGGCCATTGCGCGGAGCCGTGGTGCAGTCGCCGAACGTCCGGCAGATCCGCCGTTTGTCCAGTCCCCTGCCCTGCAGCTGGTCCGCACAAAGCTCGGGATACGAGAGCACCATGCGGCCGATGCCGACGTAATCGGCCATGCCGTTCTGCACCACGTATTCCCCCACCTGCGGCAGCCATTCCTGCAGACACGTGTAACCGGAGCCGATCATCTGCATGCCGGACACGAGCTTTTTGATCTCGGCCAGGGCCGCGATCTGGCGAAACGCGCCGATGGTCGGATCTTCCGGCGCCAGGTAGCCGTCGCTGACCGGATAATACGCCGGGCGCTGGATGTGCGGAATGTAGTACGGGCTGCCGACGGTCGAACAGATGAAGTTGATCCCCATCGTCTGCGCCAGCCTCAGGAACGCCGCCGGCTCGGTCAGGTCATAACCGTGCCCGGTGCCGTCGCCTCCGAACGCATACGGATAGTTGCCGTTCCAGTCCATCGGCTTGCCGATCCGGTCCGGCCCCTTCTCGTAGGGAATCATATCGAAAACGCTGAACCGGAACGAAATATCGAGACCAGGCACATTGTCCTTGATTCCCTGCACAATGTCGCGGAAAAAACGGGTCCGGTTCTCAAACGAACCGCCGTATTTGCCGGGGCGGTCGATCGCGCTCAGGAGTTCGTGGCCCAGATAGCCGTGAGCGTGCTTCACGTCGACAAAGTCGAATCCGCCGTCCTTCGCCAGCTTGGCCGCCTCGACAAACGTGGCGACAATTTCATCGAGTTCGTCATCGGAAACCACGTTTTTCGCCGAGTTACCGAACTTTTTGTCCAGCAGCGGATGGGCGTAGGCGGTCACTGAATCCAGTTTTTTATCGTCATACGGATGCGAATAACGGCCGGAATGGGTCAGCTGCAGGCCAATATAGAGGTCATCGGATTTGCCGAATTTTTCGTGATGGCGCTTGGCGACTTTGGCGCGAAGATTGCCGATATTTTCGGCCGTTTCGCGGGTAATCATCATTTGGCGGGTATTGCTTTTGCCGGAAAGCATCACGGCGGCGGCCTCGCAGCCGAAAAGAATCTTGGCGCCGCTCTCGCCGAACCGCAGCCAGCGCCGCTCGGTCAACTCGCTCGGCGAACCGTCCGGCAGGCAATCCCAGCCTTCCATCGGGAGAATCGCCCAGCGGTTGCCGATGGTGCGGCCGTTCAACTGAGCGGTCTGTGACAACGCAGAGTCCGCCCCTGACTTCATTTCCGGCGCGAACCAGTGCGGCAGCCCCAGTTTGTCCAGATGAGCGGCAAATTCTTCAGCGTTCTTGATCGTCGAGATTTTCGTGTATTGACTCATTTTTTACTTCCTTTGGGTAAAAATGTTAATTTGTGTTCGCCTTTGCTGCCGGAACTCGTGGTCAGCGTCAGGCAGTTCAGGCTCTTGCCCCAGCTCAACAGGAGCTTGCTGTCGGTTATTTTCTGTTTTTCCACCTCCAGATTGCAGTCGCCGGAGAGGTTCATGACCATATTCTGAACTTGCCAGGAGTGATCCGTCAGCTTCTTGACCGCTCCCGGTGTGTAAAGCGGGATCACGACCGTGTTCTTGCGGCCCGCGAGCTCCCATTCATCATGAATTTCGATACTCGGTACGGCAAAATCGTAGGTTATGGTGCGGATGCAACTTCTCAGCTTCGCTTCCGCCGGATATGCTTTGCTCAAATCCAGTTTCAGCACACAGCCCTCTTTATTCTTGCGGAACTCGAGCACTTCGGCGCGAAACTCCTTGCCCGGCTGCTGTTTGAAGCCGTTGAACTGCGGGATGTTGTGGCTGTCCGCATTGATGGCCCGGTTTTCATAACGCCTGTCGCTGAAGGTAAAACGGGTGTACTCCGACACGCCGAGGTCGATAATCACCGGTTTGTCCTGATTGATGATAATGAACTGGCCGACATCGATATGGTTGTGGTTTTCGGCATTGTGCCCGCCCTTGGCAGCCAGCGATAAACCGTTGTCCTTCGCAAACAAAAGCTCGGTTTCGCCGTACCAGGCGACCGATTTTTCCGGCAGCTTCGGTGCCTTGAATTCAGCCGGCGGCCAGAAAACAAACTCCAAAGCCGAGTTGATTTCATAGCGGCCCGGCGGGATCCCGGAAACTCCGGTCTGCAGGAGTGACAAAGCCAGATTTTTCATCTTGGCACTGCCGACCCGTTCACCATAGCGATAACACATCGGGATCGGTACATATTTGGTCGAAGTCCCCGCATCGGCAAAGGCCGCCAGATAAGTCTCGCTCATACAGGCGTCGGCAATGTACTCGCCCATCCGCTTTAACTTCGGATTGTCCGGCAAGGTGGTCTGAAGCTGCTCGTAAAACCGCATCATCACCGCCGGAGAAACCGCCCAGTAGGTCGGCCCTTCGTCGCAGCCGCCGTCTTCCGGGTATTTCTCAATATAAAGTTCGACCAGGCCGCTCAACAATTTGATGATTTTTTTGAGGCGCGGCGGATCGTCCTGCAGCACGGTCAATGCCGCCCCGAGACAGTTGCTGCTGCACCACGGCGTCCAGTTATTCGCCCCTGCGCCCCACCAGAACGGGAAAGGTTTGATTTCCAGCGGTTCGACGATCCGGGTGAGCAACTGACGGCGGACCATCCGGACCAGATTCGGGGAGATTCCGGCAAGCTTATCTTCCAGCAGGTTCAGCGTCCGGGCCAGCAGCATGCCGGTTTCCGCCGCGAAAAGGTCGACCGTTTCGTAGGGCTGGTCCGGCAGCGGATCGCCGGTCGCCGGCACATGCGCGGGGAAGCTCCACGTATGCTCGGAGGTGATTGCCCAGAGGTAATCGATGATGCAGGGGATGAATCGCCCTTTATATTCAAAGCTCTCCGCCATAATCAGTTCAATCAGATTGTTGCGGCGCTGCAAATACGGTTTTTCATAATTCGCCCGGTTGCCGTTCTGAACATATTCCATGAACAAATGCGCCGGAAGATCCGGGATGCTTTGCATCGATATTTTCTCGGCATCGGCAATCAGCTGCTCGCTGAATTTCCGGTTGTGCGGCACCTTTCGGGCTTTATCCCATGCTTTGCGTTCGGCTGCCGGGGGAAACATGCTTGTTTTCACAATTTAAATCCTTCTTTTAGGTGAACGATAAAAACTTCGCAATCTTCCAGAACCTGATAACGGTGGCGGTTCAGCGCGTCGAACATGATCGACTCCCCGGAGGCGAGGTCATAATCCCCCTCCGGCAGGCTGAACACCACCCTGCCCTTCAACACCCAGCACATTTCCGAACCGCTGCGGTGCAAATGGGGCCGCTCCAACACGGCCCCGGCCGGAGCCGTCCCCCGCAGCCCCTTCATATTGCTGTAGGAAACTTCCTGAAAATGAAACCCCTCCGAATCCCGCTCGGTAGCCTCGGCGAGCCGTGCATGACGGTTCTCCGCCACCTTGATCAAATCGGCCGCGCTGATGCCGAAGGCGTGCGCCAGCTTGCCGATGGTTTCCAGTCCGGCGGTGATTTGGTTACGCTCAAGCTTGGAGATCACCGCCGCCGAAACGCCGCTGCGTTCGGTCAGTTCGGCTATGCTCATTTTTTCGTTTTTGCGCAAATCACGCAGGATCGAAAAATCATACATGGCGTTTTCATCACTCATAAATCTTCTGCTCCCGGTAGTCGTTCCAGACGTTTTCAAACCAGCCGTCGCACTCCGGCAGCGCCCGGCAGGGCTCCCAGTAATTCTTCACGCTGCTGTTGTCCAATACGGTCAACTGTACCTGCGAACGGAACTCGCGTTTCTCAGACTGGTAGTGCCAATCCGTCCCGGGTACCGCTTCGCCTTCCGGCTTCAAAACCAGTGCCGAACCGCGTGAGCCGATCCCCTTCTCCACTGCCGCGCCGATCGCCTCGAGGTAAACGGCATGAGCCAGGCACAGTTGCAGATTGCGCAACGCCTCGGCCTTGCCGCTTGGCCCGCGCCATTGACAGCCCTGCGTGAGCAAGCGTTGATATTGCACCCAGGCCTCGGCACAGGCATTGCCGCCGCGGATATGCGCGCCATACTCGGTCATCCGGTGCTGGAGTTCCATGCGCTCGGCCTGCCAGTCGTTGGCATTGCCGGACTTCGTCAGATAATCGTACAGGAAATTCAGTTCTCCTTCGACCGCCGCCTCAAATGCGGCATCGTCGATGCTCTCTTCGCGATAGCGCGCGGCGATGTATTCCGCAGCGCGGAAAGCGCCCGCCTGCCCGGCGTTCAGCGCCGAACCGCCCGGCCGCGTCACCCCGTGCGAACCATTGACCTCGCCCACTGGGAACAAATGCTTGATGTTCTCCGATTCCCACCAGCAATTGGCGGCCAGCCCGCCGTTGTTGTGCTGCGAACAGACCGCCACTTCCAGCGGTTCCGTGCTCAGGTCGATGCCGTGGTCGCGGTACAATTCGATCGCCGGGGTGTTCATCTTCGCCAGCCGTTCGAGTGGCGTACCGTACAAAACCCCGGATTTTTCCAGATATTCGTAAGCCTCGGCGTCGAGCGCCTTGAAGTCCAGACCGTCGCCATTGCTGCGGTAGTCCAGAAATACCCGGCGCTTCTTCATCACGGTTTCGATGTGCACCAGGATATCGATCATCGAGGAGCCGTTCGGAATCTTGGTCGTATCAAAGGGCCACTGATAGCCCTTCAGGAAAATCATCGAATTCATCTTGCCGGCGTCGCCGAAGAAATCGAGCAGAAACTCGCGTTCGTCGCTGACGCCGTCCGCCGCCGTGGAAATGACCCGCGGCAGCACCTGCATGTAAGTCCCGGACACATTCCAGCGGAACTTGGTCGAGGCCATGCCGAACTGTGATTCCGGCAGATTGCGCGCCAGCGCCCCTGCCCTCAGTGCCAGCCCGATCCCGCCGGTATGCACCGCCGGATAGACCGAAGCCTCGTATAAACCGCCCGGTCCGCCGACCGCGAAAACTACATTCTCCGCCCGGTAAACCTCAAATTCGCCCTCTTCATTGATGGCGATCACCCCGGCGGCCCGGCCATCGACCTTCAAGAGCGACACTGCCACCCGGTTTTCGATCACCGGGATATCGCATTTCTTGACCGCCTCGATGAGCTTGAGGCACATTTCGCGCGAGGTATAGGGCCCGCAGGACGTCGCCCGGCGGAACGGATCATGGTCTGTCTTGTACCCGATATACTGTCCATAACGGTCATGCGGGAACGGCACCCCGAGGTTCACCAGGTTATAAAACCCGCGCACCGACAGCGCCGCCTCGGCCAACGCCACATCGCCATGCACGCAGCCGCCGTTGAACAGCGTTTCCGCCAGCTGCATCGGCGAATCCGGCACATTCGCGTACATGCCAAGCTTATAATAAGTCTGCTTGTCACTACCGGTGTTGATCGAGGTCCCCTTGTTCAGCCCCTCCGACAGGATCACCACATCCTCGACGCCGAGCGCATGCAGCTGCAAGGCCGTATTGAGCCCCGCCGCCCCGCTCCCCAAAACCAACGTATGCACCTTCAAACTCATAACTTCTCCAATTTTTTAAACACGGAAAACACGGAAAGCACGGAAATTTTTTATAATACAATTCTCGTGATTTCAGCCTTTGGCGAACTGCCAAAGTTCACCAGAAAACCAACGTGTAATCCCGTCGCTTTTAAATAATTCTTCAATTGTGCGGCGAAAACAGGAGTCAATTCCTGTACTGCTTTCAGTTCGATAATGATTTCGTCAAAACAGATAAAATCAGGTATATAAACCTGGTCCAACCAAACATCCTTGTAACGTACTTTTAATTGTGGTTGAGCCACGAAGGGAATATTCTGCACGGAAAATTCATGTTCCAGGGCTTTCTGATACACCGCTTCCAGAAAACCGCATCCAAGCTCACGATAAACCTCAAAAACGGCCCCGCGCAAAGCATATGATTCATTTTCTAAAATCAACTTTCCCATGAAAAAATTCCGTGCTTTCCGTGTTTTCCGTGTTTAAAAGAAATTACAATCTAGGCAGTTCCATTCCCCCGTCGATGTTGATGACCTGTCCGGTGGAGTAGGCCAGCGCGCCGTTGGCCAGCATCAAGGCGGCCTTGCCGATGTCCTCCGGGAAGCCCCAGCGCTTCTGCAGGCACAAACCGTCGTTGATCAGCTTGTCGTATTTTTCGGTGACGGTGCTGGTCATATCCGTTTTGATGATGCCCGGACGGATCTCATAGACCGGAATGCCGAATTCGCCGAGGCGCACCGCCCACAGCTTGGTCACCATCGAAATCCCCGCCTTGGAAATACAGTATTCGCCACGGCTGACCGACGCCACCGTCGAAGAAACCGAGCTGATATTGATGATCGTACCCTCGAATTCCGGGTCCATGCGCCGCGAGGCGATCATCAGCTTCGCCACCGCCTGCGTCAGGAAATACGGCCCCTGCAGATTGATCCGGATCAGTTCCTCAAAGCTTTCTTCGCCCGCTTCCAGAATGTCCGCCCGGACTTTCGGAGCCACCCCGGCGTTGTTGACCAATACATTGATCGCCGGGTATTCGGCCAGGATATCTTCCAACATCATATTGCGCGAAACCGCGTCGGAAACATCGCACTGGCAATAAATTACCTTGCCGCCGAACTTCCGGAGTTCTTCCACGACTTCATGGTATTTCTCGGCCGGACTGGCCGCACAAATCGCCAGATCATAACCGTTCTCCGCAAACTTCCTGGAAATCCCCAACCCGATCCCGCGGGCCCCGCCGGTAATCAATGCTACTTTTTTCATGAAAAATTTTCCTTTTGGCTATAATACTAATTATTATATATCCAAAAAGAAATATTTCCACTGTTTTTCAGCAAAAAAGAAAAATAATATGCAATCATAGCTGTTTCTGGCGCCAGTACCAGAACGCCGAAGGCGAGGAAAAGCCCAGTTCATGGGCGATTTCTTTCTGCTTGAGTCCGCGTTTGCGGGCTTCTTCGACAAAGTGCAGCCGCACTTCGTTGATATATTCGCCGATGGTTTTGCCGCATTGCTCCTTGAACTGCCGCGATAAATGGAACCGGCTGTAGCCGCTGAGCTTTTCGAGGTTGTCGAGCGAACAATTGCGCCCGTTGGTGTTGCGGATATAATTGCGCAGAAATACCGTGATGTCGCCGGTATTTTCATCGGGATAATCAACCATGCCGAATCGAAACATGGCAAATTCTTCAAGCACAATGTCCAGCGGCGGCTTCATCAACCGGTTTTTAATCTCAGAGGAACAGGATGGAATCTTTTCCAGTATTTCCCAGCGGCGCTGAAGCAACTGATGAAGATCTTTGCTGAAGGTCATATTGATTCCGGTCGGCTGATACTGCCCCGCGCAACCCACATAAGTAATGGAACCATATAAACGGTCATCATTGAAATGAATCCACAGGTGAAGCAGGTCGCGGTCGTTTTTGCGGTAGCCGTAACTGTGGTTTTCCCATTTATTCAGGAGGAATGCCGTGCCGGGACGCGCGTGATAGACCAATCCGTTGAGCATGAACTGGCTCTCGCCATGGATGATGAACAGAATTTCATGGTGCAGATGACGGTCGGGGCAGAACGAATCGTCGGCATGGACAATGGAAAACTCCTCCGGGCAACAGGTGCTGACGATTTCCCGGGTACCTGCCAGCAAGATTTTTTGAATTTCGTCGTGATCGATATTGGTTACCATAAAAACAACAAGATCGAGATATTTAATTTTTTCTTTAACCAAAATATACTCAATTATTATATAAATGCAAGGCTACTGAAACTGCATCTTTGCGATGCGTGATTTCACTTCATCAGTAAGAGTTGGCTCGGGGGCGGCCTCCCAGTAGAGCCGGTTGCCGTTTTTCAGGGCCAGCGGCTTGCGGCAGGGAATGCCGAACAGTTCCTTCCGGAAGGATTCCAGCCAGAGGCGTTGGGCTTCTTCCGGTGAGTATTCGCAGGGTTTGGCGTCGTCCAGCGAAGCGGCGGATTCATCCGGCATGCGGCGGTAAATGATGCCGTCTTTGACGATGACAAATTTGCCGTAGTTGCTGATGATCTGGCGCGAACGCTTCTCCCAGTCCTTATTCAGCCGGACGCCGTCGCGGACCAGGTATTCGCTCCAGAGCGCTTCGGCTTCGGAGACGGTTCCGGCGATTCCGGCGGAGACCATGAACCGGGCGGCTTCGGCGTCGCTGATAAATTCCTTCAGCCCCAGCAGCACCCGGCACATCCGGTATTTCTTTTCGGGGCCATAGCTGTCAATTCGCAGGATACCATAAACGTCGACCAGTTTCAAATCGTTGCCATACAATATGTTCCCTGCGTGATAATCCGGATGGTAAAATCTCTTTTCGATCAGCTGCCGGGTCAGGTCAGCCAATTTGTCCATCAACTCCGGAGTGATCTCCAAACGACGCTGCCACAGGGTTTTGACACCCGGTTCGGCAGCGGTGACCAGCATTCCCTTGACGCCCCGCCTGCCCCAGCCCAGATATTGAATCACCGGGATGCCGGCGTTTTCCAGTTCAATACCGGTTTCAAATTCCAGCCGGGCGCGAGGGGAAAGCAGCTCGCGTATTTTGTCATCGAGCTTGTGCGGAGTGAAAAGCTTGACGTAATATTGGTTGTCGACGGTAAAAACCGTCCGCTGCGGATTGTGTTTGACCTGATTGGCGGCCATGTATTTCGGGAAATCATCGAACCAGCCGTCCAGTACTTTCTCCGAACGGAGCTGCCAGTTCCACGAATTTCGCCGGACTTGAATCATAACCTCAATCCACGATAAAGAATGAAGCCGAGCCGAGACGGCGCACTTTGCCCGTCCGTCCCGGAATTTTGCAGATCAGAAACGCCCCGGCGGAGCCCGGTGTGTCAGGCAATTCCCAGACGATTTTTGCCTGGGCCGCCCATTCGAGGAATTCCGGCTTGGCGCACAGCGCGGCAAAAAGCTCCGCCGAATCCGCATACGGGGGATCGGCGAAAATCAGCTCGGGCGACGCCATCTGGAACATGTATGACGGGCAATCGAGAATATCGCCCCGCACGACCTTGGCGTCGAATTCGGCACCGGCCTTGCGGACCTTGGCGATATTTTCCTCGATGAATTTGCAGTGCCGGAAATTTGCCTCCACGAACAAGACTTGCGCCGCGCCCCGGCTGGCGGCTTCGAGCCCGACTCCGCCGGATCCGGCGCAGAGATCGACCACGCGGAGCCCGTCAAAATCGCGCAAACTGTCCATGAGGCTGCGCCTCGCCCGTACCGAAGTGGGACGCACTTCCAGTCCGGGCGGTGCCTGCAGCTTGATGCCCCGTGCTTTGCCGGAAACGATTTCCATTCAGCTCATTCCCACTCGATGGTGCCCGGCGGTTTGGGGGTGATGTCATACACCACGCGAGTCACGCCTTCCACTTCCTTGAGGATGCGGTTCGACATGGTTTCCAGCAGATCCCACGGCAACCGCACGACTTCGGCGGTGACTGCGTCCACGGAGTTCACCGCGCGGATCGCAACAGCATAAGCATAAGTGCGCCGTCCATCCTTGATGCCGACCGCACGCACCGGCAGGAAGGCCACGAGGGCCTGCCAGGTCTGATGATACCAGCCGGACTTGATCAGTTCTTCGGTGACGATGGCGTCCGCTTCGCGCAGGATTTCCAGCGTTACGCGGTCGATTGCGCCAAGGTGCCGGACGCCGAGGGACGGCCCCGGGAACGGATGGCGGTCGATCAGCTCGGACGGCAGGCCCAGCAGGCGGCCGACGACGCGGACCTCGTCCTTGAACAACATTTCGACCGGCTCGACCAGTTTAAAATGCATATCTTCCGGCAGACCGCCGACGTTGTGGTGACTCTTGATCACGCCCTCGGGATTGCCGTCAAACGGGATGCTTTCAAGAATATCGGGGTAAATGGTGCCCTGCCCCAGAAACGGCGCATCGATTTCCGCCGCAGCCTCGGCAAAGACGTCGATGAATTCCTTGCCGATGATCTTGCGCTTCTTTTCCGGGTCGTTGACGCCGGCCAGCTTATCGAGGAAGCGGTCCGATGCGTCGATGTATTTCAGGTTCATTTTGAAATTGCGGGCGAAAATTTCCTGGACGCTTTCCGCTTCATGCTTGCGGAGCAGTCCGTGATTGACAAACACGCAGGTCAGCTGATTGCCGATTGCTTTGTGGATCATGGCCGCCACGACCGAGGAGTCGACGCCGCCGCTCAGGCCCAGCACGACTTTTTCCTTGCCCACGAGCTTGCGGATATCCTCGATGGCTTCGTCGATGAACTCTTCCATTTTCCAGCTGCCGGTGCAGCCGCATTTGTCCTTGCAGAACTTGCACATGGTTTCGATATCATTGAGGGCGACTTCCGGTTTCTGGGCGATTTGCGCCGCGGCGCCCGCGAAAATCATCGGGATTCCGAGCTCGATAAACTTGCCCAATGCCGCCGCCGGTTTTTCCATAACCGTGTCCGCGCAGACGATCAGCCCGACCGGTTTTTCCTCCATCAGCCGCGCCACGGGCACGGAATACGGCATAACCATGGTATAGATGTGGTTGTCCCGGATGCCCCGGGCAATTTTCTGGATGCCTTCGCACCCGAAATCCAACAGAACAACAGTTTCTTTAACATGTTTCATCGATTGTTTCCTTTCTATTCAATCCGGTAATATAGTGCGTAAAACCGATAAATGAAAATCCGTTTTCGATATTTTACAGATTTGGAGTCTCCCACTGCAAATGCTCCCTGCCCCGTGACAGCAGAAACGCGAAAAAACGGATCTCGTTTTCTTTCGTTTCCGCCTTGATGGTGATCCGGACGATCCGCTTGCCAAAGGCATCGGCCGCGTCCACGTGGCATGTATCCATCGCTAATAACTGCTCGAGTGCGTATTTCAGTATGGGATTGTCACGGCATTTCGGATGTACATAGGTCTCCGTGAAATGCTCAATGCCGTGCTGTCGCAGGAATTGCAGTTGCCGCTCCGCCTCACGAAACTCCGGTGATGCGGCATCCAGATCCCTGTACTCGTATGATTTGTCCGGAAAAAACTCCCGGTAATACAAGACTGCGATCAATAGAATGATGCAGACCGCAACAGTGCCGATCACCGGATTGCGCAGCTTTTCCCTCTTCATATCCCGGTTGCCCAGAGCCATTTACCGTCGATATCATTCAGCAGAAATGCATGAACCATGGGGATGCCGTCTTTTTCGGCTTCGATCACGGCTTTGAGGCTTTTTCCGTGCGCCTCTAGTGAGGCGAGACGGAGTTTGCCATATTTGCTCATGGTGTCAAGCTGATTTTTCATGATGGTATGATTCCTGCTGTTCGGCGCAACTTCCGAGTCCCAAAATTCGTCGATACCCTTTTCATTCAGAATCTCCAATTGAGCGGCAACCACCCGGTACTCCCTGCCGGCCGGTGACAACTCATTCGGTTGTTCCTTGCCGCAGCCGGACAATAACAAAAGCAACATAGCTAAAATAATATTTCTCATCATCTCACATCCCGAAGCTCAGGTTCCATTGATCATAATGCGGATAGTTTTTGTCCTCCGGCGCGACGAAGCTCAGATCGTCCTCCGCCCGCTTATCCTCCTTGATCGTACAGCCCTCGCGGTCAAAGGCCTTCACATGGCCGTCGGCACATAGGGCATTGGCGAACTTGCTGTGCCGGAAATGCGTATTCGGCACCACGGTAGGCAATCCGGTCGGCCACTCCAGCGTACCGATGCTTTGAAATTCGGAATTGGCGCTCCAGATGTTGACTTGGGCGGCATCGGTGAAAACGAAAAACTCGCTCGGCCTGGAAACCTGAGTAACTTTCCGCCTCGGATAGCGGAAAGACTTGGTCAACGGATAGTAGTTGTAGGCATAGGAACTAGTCAGCGATTTGGCGGAGCCCTGTTCGATATAGGTGCCCCAGGGCAGCGAGGGACAGCCGAAAACCTCATCATTGTGAGCCAGGTACTCGCTGAAAAATCCCAGCTTCCGCCGGTTGACCTTGTAACCGTTGGCGGATTCCACGATGCCCCACCAGTAAACCGGCATGTAGGAGCCGACGACCGCCTGGTTCGTGGTGTAATAAGGCCAGAACCACTCCGCATGATCGCCGTGGTACAGCGCTGCCGCCGCTCCGAACTGTTTCAGGTTGTTGATGCAAGTTACCGCTTTGCCCTTTTCCCGTACTTTGCTCAATGCGGGCAACAGCATTCCAGACAGGATTGCAATAATCGCAATAACGACCAGCAATTCTATGAGTGTAAAAAAGTTACGATTTACCCGGGAAGTGAAAACAGGGGATACGGACCCGGCGGAAAATACCCCGCCGACGGACGAGAAGAGACGTCTTTTCATGAGAACAACCTTCTTGTGTCTTTCGCACATTTAAGTTTAAATCAGAGCAATGGGACCTGGCTCATGCGCGAAGCACATTCACAGTTGCGGGACAGCCCCCGGATTTCACGGGGTTCACCATAAACAAACTCTGATCAATTGCAGTAATATACACCCAATAGCCTTTTTGTCCACGAAAGTCGCGAAAAAATACGAAAATTCATCGGCTGATAACAGGACTCCTATCTGCCTTGTTTCCCTGATAAAATAAAACAGCGCGGAAATGTTGAACACTTCCGCGCTGTGAACTTCCTGAAATCGGAAATTAACGGGCGTAATACTCGATAACGCTGATGATCTTGGCGTCGACAGGAATCTCGCCGAGTTCCGGTGCACGCACCAGAGTGATCTTCAGGGCTTCGGTGTCCACCTGCAGATAACCGGGGACAGTCACGTTGCCGGCATTGCCTTTGGCGACTTCCGCGATATTCGGGGACTTTTCGGCGCTGATCGAAACTTCGCTGCCTTCCTTCACCATATAGGATGAACGGTCGACTTTCTGGCCGTTAACCAGCACATGGCCGTGGCTGATGTACTGCTTGGCGGCAAAGATGCTCGGGGCGAAACCCGAACGGAACAGAACGGCGTCCAAGCGCTGTTCGAGGAAACGGGCCAGACGTTCGTCGGTTTTGCCGAGACCTTTCTGGGCGCGTTTGTAGATCACGCGGAGCTGTTCTTCAGAAACACCGTAGTGCATACGCAGTTTCTGTTTTTCCATCATCAGTTCGCCGTAGGTGGAAAGTTTCTTCTTGCGGCCGGTTTTGCCATGGGGGCCGGCGGGGTACGGGCGCTTTACGCTCGGGCACTTGGGGTTGCCCCAGATGCACTGACCGATACGGCGGCACAATTTGTGTTTTGCTCGACTTGCAGTTGCCATCCCTTTTCTCCTTGTTTAAAGGTTGTGACTTATACAGCGACAGGTGTCAAGCCTCAAAAATGGGGCCTGCCGCTGCTTCTAAAAAACAGAACAATTAATATACCTGTACCGAAGCAAATTTCAAGGGTATGAATGACAAAATTCAGAAAAAAAGCAATAAGCAGAATATTTCATGCCAAATTCATGTTTTTTTCCGAAACACTATAGACTTTTATAATATTTTTTGTTATAATATATACGTACAAAAATTTATTACGAAAGCAGTAAAGTTTCATGAACAAAAAATTATTATTCTTACTTTTGATCAGCATAGCCGTGTTGTTCGGCATAAATAGTTTCGCGCAAGATAGTGACAAGGACAAGGATAAGGAAGTAAAAGAGAAATACCCGGTCGCCCCCAACAAAGCGCAGATCGAAGCAATGCTGAAAGAGCTTGGGATCAGGCAGATCGCGGTAAAAGAAAAAGCGGCGGTGGCCCAGGCGGTCGAGCAGCTCCCGGACTCCGTCACTTATCATTGTGAGCTCTGCAGCAAAGACACTGTGCACAAGCGTCCGCCCATTGCCAACCGCAGCAGCATGTGGCCGATTTCGCACCTGAAGCACGACCGCGAACAGGTCGCTGCCCTTGTCAAATACTGCAAATTGGGAATGTTTCTGGATGAAGAAGGTTTCTGCGAGAGCTGCACCAAGGGCAAGCTCCGGGACAGGGCTCTGATTGTGGTTATACTTAACGATGAAGAGGCCAAAAACGAATTGCAGGAAAACGACTTGCGGATTCTGGACGCCTTTTTTCGAGGCAAGGACGACGTCGATATTCAGCGCGGCACCAACTACCAGAGCGAGCCTCTGCGCAATTATATTCCCCGCATCCGCCGCCTTCTTATTCCCCGATAATCGCGTTATCCGGTTTGAAATCACCGCTTTCCCGGCTTATTTTATTATATTCTGATATAAACCTGTAAAGCGGAATTATTGCGATGAAAAAAATACTTGTTTGTCTAGCCGGCATGCTTATTGCCGGAATCAGTGCCCAGAATGTAATCCTCCCCGCCGGCCGTTTGAGCTTTCTCCGGTTTGACGAGAAGCCCGAACTCCTGATCGCCGTCAAACCGGCACAGGACCTGAGCAAGGTCAAAGTCACCTGCAGCATGGCCGGTTATGAGAAATCCGGTACCGTGGCGTCCATCAAGGCCGACTCCGGGGAAATTGTCGCGGTACCGCTCGAGACGAACCTCCGTCCGGGAGCTTACCAGGCCACCGTCACCGTCAGTGCCGGGGATACCGCAGTTGCTACTCAGGAATTCAAAATCCTGATCGTATCGAACGACCAGCCGGAGTTCCCCATCATCATGCTGGATAACGGCAGCCCGGACAAACTGCAGCAGATCGGTTTCACCCACGCGGTTGTGAATGCCACCGCGCAATTGAACGGCAAAGCCGACATTTACAATACCCTGAAAGTCAATCATCAGCTGGATGAGCTCATGAAAAAGCAGCTCTACGGGATTGACCGTTTTGATTTCACGCTCGGCCTGAAAGACAAATATCCCCGCCTCGACCGGGAACACGCCCCCTATTCGCCGGTCAATACCGAGGCGTCCAATCCCGAAGTACTGAAGCTCACGGAGCAGACTGCCGAGCTCACGGCCAAGACATTCGGAGCCCACCCTGCCCTCGCCGGCACCTGGATCAACCCCGGAGCCAGGAACCATACCAATCCTTCGTTCGGCACCGCCGAGCCCGCCGCCTTCAAGAAATCGGCCGCCATGGATATTCCGGCCGAAGTCACCTCGGCATTTTGCCCCAACTACCAGATGCTGAAGGATTTTCCCGGCAGCCGCATCATTCCCGATAAATACCCGCTGTGGACGTATTACCACTGGTTCTGGACCACCGGCGACGGCTGGAACCGCCTGCAGAGCGCGGTCAACGATGCCTGCTACGCGCACATCCGCCGCCCGTACCTTACCCTGACCGACTCCATGCTTACTCCGCCCTCATTCCGCTATCCCGAGAGCCACGTCGACTGTTTCACCCATGCCGGTTACTGTACGCCCGAGCCCCTGCTCGCCGCTTATTACGCGGACCGCCTGATCGCGGTCGGCAGTGGCGGCGCCCAGCCCCGTATGACCATGCCGTCGCTGCCCGGCGGCTGGGGCCGCAGCATCGTCGCCCCCGGCGCGCTGGCTACCCCGGTCAAGCCGCTCTGGCTGGAACAGCAGCCGGATTCCGAGACGATCACCATTGCGCCGGACTATCTTCGCGAGATGTTCTGGCTGGCGGTTTCGCGCAAGATCGACGGCCTTATTTACACGGATTACGGTTCACTGGTCGAGGAGCTCGACGGTGACGACTGCAATTACACCACCCACGACGCCAGGACCGCTCTTAAAGAGCTGATCACCAAAGTGGTTAACCCGCTTGGACCATTGTTTCGCAAACTGCCGGAAAACAAGCCGGAAATCCTGATTCTGCACAGTGCCGCGTCGCAGATTTTCGCCGAGGATCATGCACGCTGGATCGCCGATCTGCACCTGGCGCTGCAATGGGGCAATTTCAATGTCGGCATTATTTACGAGGACCAGATCCGCAAGGGCGGGCTGAAGGATACCAAAATCCTGGCCATGCCCGGCTGCGAAGTCCTGAACTCGGATGTGTATGAGGAAATCAAGAAATTCCAGAAACAGCAGGCCGGGCTCATCATCGCCGATGAATTCCTGGTGCCCGGGCTGGTTCCGGACCTGATGATCCGTTCCCGGAAGCGTACGGACAATCCTGTTGAGGACAAAGCCGCGTTCCAGCGCCTCGGCGCCGACCTGCGCAGTGCCCTCGCCCCGCACTTCAAACCCTATATTCAAACGGAAAATCATGACCTGATCGTCCGGGTCCGCTCTTACAAAAGCGCCGACTATGTGTTTGTAATCAACGACAAACGCAACTTCGGCGAATATGTCGGCCCCTGGGGCAAAGTTCAGGAACGCGGACTGAGTAACGAAGGTAACGTTTACGTCGGCCGTGCCATGAACTACGGTTATGACCTGGTTTCCGGCGCGCACCTCAAAGTCGCCAACCGCAACGACAGTTCGGGATTTTTCTGCGACTTCGAAAACAGTGACGGACGGTTGTTCCTGCTCCTCCCCGAGGAAATCAACGAAGTCGCCCTCGAAGCCCCCGCCGCTCTTGAAACCGCCGAGCTCAAGGCCACGGTCAAAGTACTCAATCACCGCAAGAAACCGGTCGAAGCCCTGTTGCCGATGGAAGTCATCCTGTATGGTTCGGACGACGCTGTTCTGGACGGCAGCGGTTATTATTGTGCCACAGACGGCGTCCTGCAGTTGAATTTCAAGCTGCCCCTCAATGAACCTGTCGGCGACCTGAAACTGACCGTGAAGGATCTCGCCTCCGGCAAAAACGCGATCGCCACCATCAACTACAAAAGTAAAACCGTCAAGAATTAACGCCTGGCGCGTTTGGGGATGCGAGGAACTACGCGTTCCTCGCGCTCCAGCGGCAGGCCGTATTGGCCTGCACCTCGGTACTTTTCACAAAGGAGATCCGCGAGTTTCCGACTCGCGTCAGGAGGCTGCCGCCCCTGAACCCTGCCGGAAGCGTTTTACCCGGCACAGGTTTCCGGCGGGTTCTCAGGGTGGCAACCCTGAGT
>JBEBXH010000094.1:0-20505 GCA_040391785.1 Victivallis vadensis | reverse complement strand
TACGACAACGGCTCAGTGGGAAATGCCGCCGCGACAGCGGCTCAGTTCAAAAGCACAGTCGCAAATTCCACAAAACGTCCCATTTTACCATAATCCGTACACATGCGGACTGATTTACCGCAATTTGTACCAATACGTACAAATTTTCACATTGGGCATTACCCATATACGCACACATTTTCACCTATATAGACACAAAAATGGCAGATTTAGTGATAAGCAAAAATAAGCAAAATTTTCGGACCGTTTTGAGCTTAATGTAATTACGATCATCGTTATTTAAAGATTCGGCAATAACATGTGTGTGCAAATTAAAGTTGACGATGTATAGTATCATCATGAAAAAAAGAAGACGCCAGAAAACTTGATAATGCAGCTCTGTTGGATCGCCGCAGGCAAGCCGCGAAATTGTATCAAAGCGGCAAGTGTAAAAGTTATACGGAAACAGAAAAATCGTTGGGTGCATCGTAATGCTGTAGCCATTCATGCACAGCTATTTAGTTCCTATCCTAACCTATTTAAAATTTGAGATAACACTGATGGAAGTAATCGATTTCAAACTCGAACATGCGGCAGAAGCCCGCGTTATTGGCCTGGCCGCCTATCGCGAAGAGCGGAAACACTCCACTTTCCTGCCGGAAATCGATGATCTGCCGGAATTGGATGAGTTGGCAGCAAACGGCCTCGGGGTGGCCGCGTTTGAGAAGGGGACCATGAAGGGATTTCTTTCCGGTTACGGCCCCATCGATCATTTTTTCGGCAGGGTGAAGGGGGTATTTGCCCCCATTCATGCCCATGGAGTGGTCGGCGGCAACTCCGACAGGCTTTATGCCGCGCTTTACCGGAGAGCTGCGGACAAGTGGGTGGAACGGGAGTTGTATACGCATTCCATCGCGCTCTATTACCACGATGAAGCGGCGATCCGGAGCTTTTTCCGAAACGGCTTCGGCATGCGGTGCATCGATGCCGCCGCGGTTCCGGAGTTCCACGAGGTCGTGTTGCCGGGGAACGACGCCATTGTTGAATTGCATGGCGAAGAAAGAGCGCTTCTCTTTGACCTGAAACGGAAACTCGGGGAACATCTGCAAAGCAGCCCTTCCTTCATGCCGATGAATATACAAGAGGACCGGGCAAAGATAATGGATAAGGCGCTGCGTTATTTCGCTTTCCTGCGGCAGGGGAACGCCATCGCCATGATCGGCCTTTCTCCTGAAGCCGAAACATTCGTGGCCGGCATGGAAGGCGTGGTCAATATATGTGACGCTTATTGCCTGCCGGAATTTCGCGGCACTCATGTGATGCGGGACCTGCTGCAGCATATCGAGAATATCGCCGTTGCGGAAGGCCGCCGCCTGCTCGGAGTCGATTTCGAATCGTTGAACCCCGCCGCTGACCGCTTCTGGCTCAAGCGTTTTTCCGCCTACACCTGTTCGTTAACCAGGCGGATCGACGAGAGGATCAATGGTTGAGATTTGCAGTTCACGAAGAGGCTTGCTGTCCAATCAACCGATCACACAGAACAAAAGCGACAAACACCATTACAATGAGCAAAATTTTGTGTCCGATGTAATTATGATTATCATTATCGCGTCAACAAATTGACTTAATTTTCTCTTAGCTTCATATATGGGTATTTCCGGTTCACGAAAATCTTATTTTTCCCGATAGGCAGAACTAGGCAAACAGAATTGACAGTTTTGAGCTTGCGCGAGCGGCGATGCCGTTTTCGCGCTCCCCCGACAGGTCAAAGACCTACACAAAAAACAAAAGACAGAATTTTTCATCTACTCATAGTGTCCAGCTTTTGTCGTTATTCTGATAGGGACGGAAATATTTATGGTATTCGCTCCGGGCTTCGCCGGAGGTAAAACGGTGTGCGCTGCCGTCAAGGATCACTGCATTAAAGGCATCCCCACCGTGGCGGAGACTGATCGGATACCAGTATGCCGCCGGGTTGCCTGGATTGAAGAAACCATTGGTATTAGCGGCATTGATATAGTCGGAAGAAACGTAAATACCATATAGCTGTCCGCTGCTGGCAGCCTTTTGCCGGGGGACTGAATCCGCATAAACGACCGGAGTTGAACTGTAAGTTTTGGACTGCTGCATGATCGTGGACAGCTTAGTGGAAACCGGGCCGCTAGCGGCGGTGGTTTTGCCGCCGACCAGCCGGCTGTTGGAGCCGATCGAAGAATCGGGTTCTTCGCACCAGTTATCCAGCGTCATTTTTTCATCGCGCCATAATGAGGCCGGTTCCGAAGGGCACAGGAAGATCTTGGCCGATGCCTTGTAGGTGAAACCGTAAAATTTGGACCATGCCGTTTCGTTGCCGATTGAATTTTTGATCAATGAGGCAGGAGTCCAATCATCATTGTCCGAAAGATAAAAATTGAAGAACGATCCGCATTGTTTCATATTGCTGCGGCAATTGATTTCATGAGCCTTTTCCCTGGCTTTGGACAAGGCAGGGAGCAGCATGGCGGCGAGAATGGCGATGATGGCGATCACGACCAGGAGTTCGATGAGAGTGAAATTCCATTTTTTCATTGCAGATTTCCCTTGGATTAATTGGTTAAAATATCGGCATCGGCTTCGGAAACCGTGAATTCGTAATGACCGCCGCCAAGATTACGGGTTTGGCCACAGGTTGATTTGAGTTGATCAAATCCCGGAACGCTGATGATGGCTTTGCCTGGTTCTCCGGTACCGACGGCAATCACCCGGATTCCGCCTTGACCATCAGTAAAGGCACGCGCCTCGACATCACCCGGCTTACAACCGGAAATTTTCACTTCCGGTGCTGCAGTGGTCGACAGGATAAACGGTTCCAGGTTCCGCAAGGCCTGGACCACCGGGACAATTTTAGCCCATTCGCGCTCGGCGATATCGGGCGCAATGCGGCGTCCCTTGATCATTGCATCGAAGTAACTGTAAAAAATAAAACCTTTGGCGCCCCGGACCGCCGCCAGCAGCGGCATTGCCCGCATTTCCGCGGTAGAGGGGAAGCGTCCTTCCCGGAATACTTCCGGCTTGAGGCCGGGGTTTTTGTAGAAACCGTTCACATTATTGATCTGCGGTACCACCCAGCAAGGGAGTCCGGTACGGTTGGCCATGTCCACGTACAGGGCTACTTCTTTAATCGAACGGTCTTCCTTTTTAATCAATGGATAGGGATCGACGCCAATGATATCGCCGCTGACGCCGTAAGCCGGCAGGTTGCGCGTATGGCAGGTCAAACTCCAGGTGGGGTGACGCGGGTCGGCCTTAGAAACGGCTTCGCGCAGTGCCAGAATCTGCGGAATATCCGGGCGCGGTTTTTCATCGCTGATATACCAGGCCAGCAATGCGGGGTGGTTCGAAAACTCCTGCGCGGCGGCGGCGGTAACGGCAATGATGTCGCCACGGGCTTTGCCGAATTCCCTTACCGCTTCACGGTCATTTTCATATTGATACACCAGTGAAAAAATCACTTTCAATCCGAATTCCTGTGCACGGTCCAGCGCGGCCCGGACATCACGCACCCGGTCTCCCGTCGGTTTATCGCGGTACATGACCAAACTGCCATATTCAAGAGCACAGTTGAAGCCCGCGTCCGCCACCAATTTCCAGTCTGCTGTGACGGCTTTGGTACCCGCTGTGCCGATATAGACGCCGACGGGCATGAAAGGCTTGCCGTCGACAATGGCACGGCCGTGTTCATCGATCCTGCAACCGGGAACGATCGGTTTTTCCAGCCTCTGCAATTGATATTGCTGGATATGAAGTTTTTGACGTTTGGCTGGGTCAATCAGCGAAGCTTCCAGTGTAACTTTTCCCGGCGCAAGTCTGCCGATATCTTCCTTGAAATCATATCCATTGCCGGAAAACAGCAATTCGCGGCTGCCGGCAGTGTCAGTTACTTTCAAGTGCAGCAGACGGTTGCCCGCGGGTTGTTCGGAACGAAATGCGACAGTATTTTTGTCGCCGTCGAGAGTCAGACGGTCCGGGCGGGTCAGCACCAGAGTATGCGATTCACCGTAAACCAGCAATTCCACATCGTCATACCAGAATTTGCCGGTATAACCGCGGTGCAGAAAAAGGACGATCATCGCTTGAAGTTCATCTTCCGGTGGCACGTGGATATCACAGGATACTTCCTGCCAGTCCGTTCCGACCTTGTCGACCGTCAGGTAACCGCCATCGGTAAACCACTTGCCGTTTCGGGTAAACTCCACTCCGCCAAAACGCAACGGTTCCCCTTTTTTCCGGTGACCGAGATTTTCGCCGCGTACTTTCATGCGCAGCAGATAACGGTAACGGTTGTCGAGTTTCGGCATTTTCAGGTTCAAGACCCCGTAACTGCCGGGATCTGTACGATTGCAGAACAACGTATTGCCTTCAAAACTGTAATCCGGCGGCAAACTGAGTTTGTGGGCATCTGCCGGGTTGAGTCGGTAAACGGTGGGACCGGTGGGACCGGCAAGGGGAAACCTTCCGGCTTCCTCCGGGGTCAAGGCAGAAAGTCCCCCCAGGATACATATTGCAATTATAATGAGATATCGCTTCATAAAACTGGATTCCTTATTGTTAAACGGTGAATTTCAGTCCGTCGTAGGCGACTTCGATGCCATGTGGCCTGAAGTATTCTACGATCTCTTCATGGGTACAGTTGCCATTGTGTGAAAAATGGTTGGCGACGAACCGGCAGTCCGGGGCCAGGCTTCCCTGTTTTGCCAGGCGGTCGCGCAGTTCCACCGTCACCATGCCGCCCATGTGGTTGACGCCGTTGGTGAACGTGCCACCGGTACAGTCCGCGATAACGGCATCGAAACACCACGGCCGCAATGCCTCGAAAACCGAATCGAATAATGCACCGGAGTCATTGGCAACCAACAATGTCCTGCCTTGCCTTCGGATGGCGTAAATCATCGATTTCTCCTCCGGGTTATGATTGGCCGGCAATGGCAGCACCTCAGTCTCCTCCTCTGGAATCTGGACCGGGCGGAAAAAATCCAGTTCGACCATCCGGAGCCGCAGATTATCCAGGTTGCCGCGGCTGAAACGGCAATCCCGGATAAACTCCAGAACGGTCGGGTTTCCGTATACGGTTAGAATATTCTCCGGGTCGACGGCCGACATGCCGGGGCGCCGATAACTGAAGAGATAGGGGTCGAGATGATCTTCGTGGCTATGGGTGATGAAAAGGTGGCGCAATTTGTCGCTCCGCAGCCCATAACGATTTTCCTGCCAGTGAAAATCCATATTGGCATCGATGCCGAATGTTTCGTCGATCCGGTAGCAGCTGCGCGAACGTATTTCCATGCCACCCTTTTCCCGGGCATTGGTGCATACCCGGCAGTTGCAGAAAACCGCCGGAATCCCTTCCGCTGCCGCACTGCCGCAAATTAGAATATCCATAATGACAAACCTTTATTTTCTGGTGAATTTGGGGTATAAGAACCCCTCCTGTCCGTGACAGGATTTTTCATGAAATGGGAAAACTATTTTAAGATCGCTGCCGCACTGAATTGCGCAGCAGCAGCGATGCCTCAAAACGGACGCTGCGCCTGGGCCCATGTTTCAATAATTCATCGACGCAACTGCGCGCCATCTGCTTCAGGGGAATCCGCAGTGAGGTCAGCGGCGGGTCCGACTCCGCTCCATCGTTGAGACCGTCGCAACCGATAATTGAAATATCCTCCGGTATTCGTTTCCCAAGCCCTTTCAGCAGCGGAATTACTGCCAGGGCAGTGGTGTCGCGACGAGTGAAAATCACCGAAGGCGGCTGCGGACGCTCCAACGAAACGCGCAGCAGTTCTTTCAGGTGTTGCTCATCATTCCAGCCGAGGTAATGATCCTCCGGCAATACTTCCAGGCCGGCTGTGTTGAAGATATCGAATGCCCGGTGCGTACGGGTCACATCCTCGTATTCCAGCTCCCGGAACATGATATCCAGCGGACGGTAATGGCCGATCAGGATTGCGCGGCGGTGTCCCTGCTCCAGCAGGTAATCGGCGAGATTCCGGGTTGCCGGGCTGATGTCGCAGTAAATTTCGCTGACGGCCGGTTCGGAACAATGCCCGGCAAAGAAAATTTGCGGCAACTGGCGCTGCTTTAAAATTGCTTTCAAAGGGCGGTCATCCACAATGGAACGCGCTCCGAGATGAATGATTCCTTCGAGCCGGGCTGCGTGGTGTTTGATCCATTGCTGCACCACCTCATCGCTGGAGTCAGGAGCGGGCAATTGCAGCATGATCACCGAATGTTCAAGCTCGGAAGCCCGGTCGGCAATACCACCGATCACGTCAATCCGGAAAATAGTTTCCTCCTTCATGAACTCAGAAAATTCCCTTGGTATGATAATACCGATCACGGGAAACGGAGGCGAAAGTTTTCGCCGCAGGTCGTTAGCCACGAAAATACCACGCTTACCCTCGGGCGCTTGCAGCAATCCTTTATCCATCAGTTCCCCATAAGCCCGGTGCACGGTCGGACGAGTCACATCCAACAATTCAGCCAATTGCCGCTCCGGCAAGATACGGGCACCGGATTCCGGACGCTGACGCTTCAGCGCCGTCTCGATACCGCAGACGATCTGCCGCGCCAACGGTTCGGTCGAATTCCGGTCCAGGACCAGCTCAGGAGTGAAGATACTTGATTGCATGAAATCCTCATATTTTCAATTTGGTTAATAATAATATACCATAATTTCGAAAAATGTCAATATGGTAAATAATTATTTACTGATTTTTATTGTAAATATGATTGATCTGCGCCTTGTAAAAATAAACGTGATAGGGCCCCAAAAATTGCAAGCAAAAGGGGCAAATTTGAGCTTGGAGTGACAACGATCATCGCTACCAAAAGGATAACAATTAGAAAATGACAAGATTATTCAACATTCTTGCAGACCTGAATTGATATTCTCTTATCGTTGTATATATTTATCCTTGGTTCATTAAAATCTTATTTTTCCCGATAAGCAGAAATAGGCAAACAAAATCAACGGTTTTGAGCGTAGTAGCCAGGGCTGCCTGTCCCCAGGCAGCCGTTCTCCTCGGAATGAATATCCTGTTGACATAGGCGAAACTGGCAGACGAGCCGGAGTGAACGGCGGTTTACGGAGAGACCGCCCTACCCGCTAAATTCTCCATTTAAAAAACTTGTACATGGCGTCAAATCCTTAATTTCCTGTTTGCAAATGCTTTGGGAAACGCTATATTTTCCGGATGCCCAAAACACAGGAGGATTCCCCGTATGGAAAACTGGCAGGTTTTATCCGGATACGGCAGGCTTTGCGGCCTGAACGACGAGCAACTGGAAACATTGTCCCCCTTGTACCGGCGGATCGCGTCCGATCCGGCCGCCGCCGCATTTTTCCTCCGATGCCGCACCGCGCTGCTGCAGGACACCCTGACTCCCGCTGAATTGGACACCCATTATTCCGGCCGCGAGCTGGCACAGCTGCATCTGCTGCTGGTTTTGAGCCTGTACCCGGCGGGCGAAGAAAATTTCCGCCGCCTCGGCTGGCCCCTGGAAATACTCCGCGAGGGCGCCGGTGACGTCGCAATCTGGGTCAAGCACCACGAGGAAAATTTCGGTTTCCCGGGTCTGCAATGGCGGATCGTCGGCTGGTCGCGGGGCTTCTACGCAGGCAGCCTGATCCAGCTCGGGCGGCTGCAGTGCAATACCGATAGCCTTTTCGAAGGGCATTTCCATGTTTTCCGCGGCCCCAACGGCGAACTGCAGACGGGTTCGGACGCCCCCGCGGGCTGGACCTGCGCGCTGGCGCCGCACGACCCCGTGATCAGTATCCACATCCCGGCCAGCGGCCCGCTGAAAATACCGGACTGCAAGGCGTCGATCCGCCGCATGGCCGAATTTTTCGACAAATACCTGCCGGACTTCGGCTACAAAGCCGTGGTCTGCTACAGCTGGTTCCTGGACCCGCAGCTGAAAGATATTCTGCCGCCGCACTCCAACATCCTCCGCTTTCAGGAAATGGGGCATCTTTTTGAGTTCGCCGAGGCCTCCGAAACCATCTGGCGCGTGTTCGGCGAAAAAGGCGTCCGCGAGGGCGTCAACGCCGTGCCGCACGTCACCGATATGCAGAAGCGCATGGCGGCCTTTGTCAATGCCGGCGGCGAGTTCAAATCCGGCGGCATGTTTATCCTGAAAGACGAAATCGCAACCCGCTGCATGGAATAATTACTTATGGACAGAAAAACCATTCTCAATTACCGTTGGGGCCTCTTCTGGTCGTTCACGTCGGCATTTCTCTGGGCCACGGTTTACGTGATGTCGCGGGTGATCCTGGGCGGCGAGAAGAAAGTCGCCGACCCGGTGACGCTCTCGCTGCTGCGCTTCAGCATGGGCGGCGCGATTCTCTTCGCCATCTGCATGGTGCGCTACCGCAAGGAACTGTTTGCGCTGAAACGCCGCGATTTCCTGATGACGGCGCTCCTGAGCCAGTTTTCGGTGGTCGGCATGAGCATCTTCATTTTCTGGGGCCTGAGCTATACGCAGGCGATCAATTCATCGATGATCATGTCATGCTCGCCGATCCTGATCATGCTGCTCGGGCTGTTCATCGGCAACAAAATCAGCGCGATTCAGGTGGCCGGTATCCTCGTCTGCACCGTGGGCTGCCTGATGGTGCTGCTGACCGGACAGGAAAACCTGAGCTACTCGCTGGCGTCGTTCAAAGGCGACCTGCTGGTGTTTATCGCCGCGCTGTTCTGGGCCATCGGCGCGATCCTGGCGAAAAAGCTGGTGACGACCCATCACGATATGTCGGTGACGGCGTGGTCGATGGTTTTCGCCTCGATTTCGCTGCTGGTAATCAATCTTTTCCGGACCAGCCACATCGTCATGCCGAGCGACACCTCGGGGTGGCTGATGGTACTTTACCTGGGAATCTTCCCGACGGCGATCGGCTTCTACGCCTGGAACGCCGCGTTGAACCGGATCAGCCTCCAGATCGTCAGCGTCATGCAGTACCTGACGCCGCTGATGACCTTCATCCTGGCCTGGATTTTCCTCCGCGAAGACGTGACGTTGTTCAAGATCCTGGGCGCCCTGCTGGTGGTAGGCGGCGTGGCCCTGGTCTCCCGATCCAAAAAATCCGAAGCCAAGTAGAGCAAATTGGCCGCCACTTCGTGGCTGAATTGGCCAGTGCAAGCGCCTGAATTGGAGAATTGGAGAATTAGAGAATTGGGAGGGGCAGTCTCCTCCCATTGGTCACATACGCCCCACTTGTCACGCCGTAGCCTTGGCGAAGGCGGATGTGTCCCATTTCCTATTCGTCTTATATGTCCTATTCGTCCTATATACACAGACTTACACGGACTTACACAGAGGCTTTCTCCCAATTCCCCAATTCAGCCACCTTTGGTGGCGTCCAATTTCCTCAAGACTCGGTCGACGCCGGGGAAGTCGCGGAATTCAAAGCCCTGGGTTTGAAAGAAAGTTGAGCTTTCCAGCTGCGGTTTGATCTCTTTTTGACCGCTCAGGCTGCGGTCCACGCCGATGATCAGGGTCGGTTCGGGCTTTTCTTCCATCGCGGCCAGGCGGCTGATCAGCTGGCTGGCGTGCCAGCGGTGGAAGAGTTCCAGATGCATCACCCGCCCGTCCGGATGGCGGAAGCTCAGGTCCGGAAACACCAGTTCCTGATTGCCTAAGTTGAAAAACGGCGAATCCCCCACGATCTCCCATTCCGTCGATTTCTCGCGGAACAGCCGGTGAAACATGGTGATTTCCTCCGGCACGTAAGCGCTGAAATTCCGGTAATGCCCCACCAGGCCGTTTTCTTGCGTCAGCCGCAACCGTGATTTGCGTTTGTCGATCTCGAGGTCGGCCACCAGCGTCCATTTTTCCAGATCACAGACCGCCGGGAAAAAGCTCGCGAGCTGGACGGCATATTTGCGGGTGTTTTCAAACAAACTCACCGGGCCGCTGATTTTCAGGGCCAGTCGATAAAAGGTGCCGTCCGCGTTTTCTTTTTTGGTGACCGGCAACTGGGTGATTTCCGCCAGCAGACGGAAAAATTTCAGGTATTTGAAGAGCCGCCGGACCGCGGCCGGATTGTGTTCCTCAAGGCGCAGGTTAATTTCGTTGCTGTAGAGCAGCAGCGACTGAACCTGAGCGCAATTGTAACGCTCGAGCAGTTCCTTGGCGAACATCTGTTTGACCTTGCAAAGCCTTTCGTTTTGCGGCAGGTCGCGGTAAATCCCGCCCTGAAAATCCTGCAGCAGCCCGGCCCGGTATTCCGCGAGATCATTGACCTGCGAAGTCAACAGTTTGGCCCCGGCAGTGAAAATCCGGCGGCGCATCTCGGCATAATCGATGTCCAGCGGCGCAGTGAATTCGCAGCGGTCGGTGACCAGCTTGTGCAGCCCGGCGGCGAGCTTGGTATCGCGATGCCCCTTGAGCAGCGGTTCGGCCATGTCCTCGAGTTCGCCGCGGGTCAGGGCGTCGTCAGGGTTCTCCGGCAGACGGTAAAGCTCCAGCAACTGCCGGGCCAACTCCATCGAATTCGGGTCAGCCGGGTCAATGAACACCGGCTTGATACTGTCGCCGTTGCGGCGGAATTTCATCAGGGGCTTCGGCAGCATCAGCACACCCTCCGGGAATTTTTAACCACGGAAAACACGGAAGGCACGGAAAAGGGAGTTTTTATAAAAATTTTTGTGTATTTTTGTGTATTTTTGTGGACAGAAAAAAGCATCAGTATTTCCTCCAGTGGCGGCGGTAGGCGCGGTGGTCGCGGCGACGGCGGCTGACACTCATTTCGCTGGTATCGAGGCTGACCAGCTCGTACAGAATGGCTTTTTTGCCGTCGGCGGCGCGAAGGATGCGCCCGAGGCGCTGCACGTGCTCGCGGATGCTGGCGCTGCCGGAAAGAATGATGCCGATTCCCGCCTCCGGCACGTCCACCCCTTCATTGAGGACCTTGCTGGTGACCAGCACCGGATATTCGCCGGCGCGGAAATTGTCCAGCATTTCCTTGCGCTCGGCAACCTTGGTGCGGTGGGTAATCACCGGCAGCAGAAACTCCTCGCCCAGGCGATACGCCGTTTCATTGTCGGCGGTGAAAATGAGGATGCGGTCGCCGCGGTGCTCGCCGATGAGCTCCCACGTTTTGCGGAACTTGTTGCGTCCGCCGCGAGCGATCCGCCGCTGGGTCAAATAGGCCTCGAAGGCCTTGCGCCCGGTTTCGGAGCGCGAACAGAGGCCGATGAATTTGTTCCAGTCGCTTTTCTGCTCAAAAGTAATTCCCTGCCCCTTCAGAAACTCTTTATAAAGGGCATTGGTGCGCTGATACTCCAGCTTTTCGTCGTCGTCCAGCGGCAGCTCCAGCCGGACGGTATGATACGGCGCCAGCACGTCGCCCTCCAGCTGGTCGATGTCGATCCGGTAAGCCAGCGGCCCGACCAGATCCCACAATACGGCCTCGCCGTCATCCTCACGCTCGGGGGTCGCCGTGAGCCCGAGCCGCCACGGGGCCAGCGCCATTTGTGCCGCCAGACGGTTCATCGGGCCCGGCAGATGGTGGCATTCGTCGAAGATGATGAATCCGAACTGGTTGCCAATAAATTCCATATTCAGCACTGCGGAATCGTAAGTCGTCACCGTCAACGGCAGGATTTCGCGCGAACCGCCGCCGATGAGCCCGATTTTCTGGCCGAAAAGCCGCTCGAGCACGCTGTTCCACTGCTGCACGAGTTCAATCGTCGGTACCACGACCAGCGTGGGGCGTTTGATACGGGCGATGGCCATGGCGGCCATGTAAGTTTTGCCGGAACCGGTCGGCATGACCACCACGCCGCGGCCTCCGCCGTCCATCCAGTTGCGCATGGCTGCCGCCTGATGCGGACGCGGGGTAAACTCCAGCTGCATACTCAGCACCAGCGGCGTAAAATCCTTGGCCCGGTCCTCATAAGCAATGCCGTTTTCGATCAATGTCCGGACCAGCGGCGCATACTGATGGCCGGGCACACGGTACAGCTTGACCCGTTCGTCGTATTTGAGGAAGCCGATGATCGGCAGAACCTGGTCCGGAGACGCCTGGACCAGCAGCGTTCCGCGGTCAAAAGTGATGCTTACCGGCGGCTCCTGACTCATGAGTCGTCGCGCGGAGGCCGGAACGCGCCAAAGGCAAAAGCGATGATCATGACGGACAGAACCACCCCGGCCGAACAAAGTATCAAATTGCCGGTGCTCTCGCTCTTGCTCCCCATCATCGCCAGATAAACAATCGGAAAAACCAGTGCGGCCGAGAAAATCCCCAAACCGCCGAATTTGGCGCCGCGCTTCCAGTCCGGGTAGTCGCGCTGTTCCTGGAATTTCTCCACTTCCAGCAGCTTCATCCGGAGCTCAGCAGGTAGTTTTTCCTCTTCATCCGCCATGGATTTTATCCTTCTTCTTCGTCCCAGTTCCTGCGGGTCTGGATCGAACCGATATGACGGGAAATCGCCACCCGGCCGGAACGCGCCGTTTCCAGAATCTTGAAGCCGTCGAGCAATCCGATGAAATTATCGATCTTGCCGGGCTTGCCGTGGATTTCGATCCCCATTTCCTCGGCGTTCACCAACACGATCTTGGCCTTGAAAATCTCCGCGACCTGAATGATCTTGGAACGTTCTTCAAAGGTCTCGGCCTTGATTTTCAACAGCGCCATTTCGCTCTCGATATAATCGCTGCCGGTCAGGTCGTTCACCGCGATCACGTCCACCAGCTTGCTCAGTTGCTTGCCGATCTGCTCGAGCACAGCATCGTCGCCGGAAGTGACAATCGTCATCTGCGAGACCTGCGGATCATGCGTCTGGTTCACCGTCAGCGAACAGATGTTGTAGCCGCGGCCGCTGAAGAGGCCGGCCACGCGGGCCAGCACCCCGAACTTGTTTTCCACCAAAACCGATATCGTATGTGTATGCATAAAAGATGTCCTGTGTGCCATACCTCTAAACCGAAAGCCGGCCCTGACGGCCGGCTCCCTGTATGGCAATTAGTAATTAACGGTCATAATCGAAATCGTCAGGCACATCATCGAAATCGAGTTCTTCGAATTCATCGTCAAGGAATTCATCATCGCTGAATTCATCGTCCAGCAGATCGTCTTCTTCCTCAATATCGAACTCATCATCGAACTCATCTTCTTCGTCATCAAAAATCTTGGAAACGGTGACCACGGAACCGCACTCCGGGCAGCAACCGTCTTCAGCCTCAATCGAACTTTCACTGATTTCGATATTGCAATAAGGACAAATGGTCGCCATAAAAATTCCTCCTGTATAAATTTAGGGTTCCACTTTTGCCTGTATTATATTGACAAATCGCGAAATGTCAATACAGGATTGTAAAATATCGATAAAATTTTCGCAACCTGCTTCCTTGACGAGGCTGGTAAAATTCCAAATTTTTTACAATCAGCTGTTGCAATTTTCCATAAATGGAGTAAGTTAAATATTCCAATACGACAAAATGGTGATTGTAGCTCAGTTGGTTAGAGCGCCTGGTTGTGGCCCAGGAGGTCGGGGGTTCGAGTCCCCTCATTCACCCCATTTTTTTGCCCAAATTCCGACCCTTTTATCCTTAAAACCAACTCAATCTACTGTTCCGCTTATTTGGCGTAGGCTTCGATTTCCCACAGGGAGTAGCCGTATTCGGTCGTGCGCTTTTTGCCGAGAATGCGGATGTAACGGGTTTCCTGCGGATCGATCGTGATGTTTTCAACGGCTTTGCTCTTGCCGTCGGTTTTGGTGAAAACATCGGTGAAATTCTCGCCGTCCTGAGAGAACTGAACCGCATATTCCTTGCCGGCGGCCGCTTCCCATTTCAATACCATCCGCCCGATGGTTTTGGATTCGCCGAGATCGAGCATGATCCATTCATTGTCCGTACGGCCGGAGCCCCAGCGGGTCGCGTCATTGCCGTCGACGGCCTTGGAGGCAATATGCGGAACCTGTTCCGAACTGGCCTTGACCGAAGCAAACAATGCCAGGTTATCCGAAGCGGCATAGACCTTGATCGCCCACAGAGAATAGCCGAACTGCGTCGCGCGTTTCTTTCCCTGTATGCGAACGTAACGGGTTGACTGCGGCTTCAGCTGAATCACCTCTTTGGCCCCCTGTTTACCATCTTTTTTGGTGAAAACATCGGTGAAAGTCGTGCCGTCGAGGGAAAACTGCACGACATATTCCTTGCCGGCGGCGCGTTCCCATTCAAGGACAACCTGTCCGACTTCCTTCGCTGCCCCAAGATCGACCATGATCCATTCATCGTCTGTCCGCAGCGAAGACCAGCGGCTGCTGCCCTGCCCGTTCGTGACGTTGGCGGCGGCATACTGGGCACTTTCCTGGGAACTGGCGGTAACCGGGCATTTGTCGGCCAGGTTGACAGACTCGGCGGCACTGAGCGCGCCCGCCGCCAGCAGGGCAAAGACACCAAACATTACTTTTTTCATTACAAACCTCCCATTTCTCGGTACTTGTTACTTCATATAAAAACGGTATATGGGCTCAAGATCATTCGGACATTGACCCCGTGATACATTACCGACTTAATAGGAAAAAATCAAGTATAGTTTGCGCGAAATCTATCGTTTTAGCCTGTCGAAGCCCTCGTGCTGAATATATGCATAGCTGCGATAATGAGGAGTTTCCCGTATTCATTTCGGGATTTCTCAAATACAATGTCCGAAAATGGCGAGAATTCACGCGGATTGGTGCTATAATATGGAATGATAACCACAAAACCAAGGAAAAATCATGGATTATATCACAGAAATGGAGTCGCCTGTCGGCCGTTTAACGCTTTCGAGCGACGGTACCAGCCTGACAGGGCTGTGGATCAAAGGGCAGAAGTATTTCTGCTGCACGGTAAAAGATGGTCAGCGCAATGATGCGTTGCCGTTGTTCGGTAAGGTGCGAAAATGGCTTGAGCTGTACTTTGCCGGCAAGCAGCCGGCGATTGATTTTCCGCTTGCCCCCACCGGCAGTGATTTCCGGAAAACCGTCTGGACCGCGCTGGTGGAAATACCTTACGGGCAGCTCACGACTTACGGTGGCATCGCCAGGCAGATCAACGCCAGAAGAGATGGAAATACCACCTCGGCCAGGGCCGTTGGCGGCGCGGTCGGGCACAACCCGATTTCGATCATTATTCCGTGTCACCGGGTCGTCGGGGCCGGCGGCAGCCTGACCGGATACGCAGGGGGACTCAAAGTCAAAACGGCTTTGTTGAAGTTGGAAAAAATCGACATGAATGAACTTTATGTTCCCGCCAAAGGAACGGCACTGTGACAAACGTTCACGACTCGATACTGCGGGACAAAGAGGCCTGCTATGCGGTGTTCTGCGCACACGATACCCGGTTTGACGGACGGTTGTTTGTCGGCGTGATTTCGACCGGGATTTACTGCCGCCCGATCTGCCGGGTCAAAACGCCGAAGGCCGAGAACTGCTCTTTTTACAGCAGTGCCGCCGCCGCCGAAGCCGCCGAATTCCGGCCCTGCCTGCGGTGCCGCCCGGAACTCGCTCCGGGATTGTCGCTGCTGGAAGCCCCGAAGCGGCTCGCCGAAAAAGCCGCGTTCCTGATGGAAAAGGACGGATTGTTCGACAGCGACCTGGCGGAACTGGCCGCAAAGCTCGGCATCACCGACCGGCACCTGCGCCGGGTTTTCATGACGGAATTCGGCGTTTCGCCGGTTCAGTACCTGCAGACGCGCCGGCTGCTGCTGGCCAAAAATCTCCTCACCGACACCGAACTGTCTGTTTCCGATATCGCCCTGACGGCCGGATTCGGCAGCATTCGCCGATTCAATGATTCGTTCAAAAACCACTACAAACTTACCCCGACTGAACTGCGGAAAAAAAGCAGCAACACGGGCGTCAATCCAAACCGGGATATTACGCTCCGGCTCGGCTACCGGCCGCCGTACCGTTGGGAACAGCTTCTCAAGTTTCTGGAAACCAGGGCGATCCCGGGTGTCGAAGCGGTGGAGGACAACACCTACCGCCGGACAGTGACCATGGACAACGGCAAAACCAAAGTACATGGCTGGCTGTCGGTGAAAAATGACGCCCGGAAAAATACACTTCTGGTCACGCTTTCCCCCTCGCTGCTGCCGCAGCTGTCAAAGCTTCTCGCCCGCGTCCGGATCTTGTTCGATCTGGATTGCGAGCCATACGAGATTTACGAAAGGCTCTCGGTCATGAACAAACTGTCGCCGGGGTTATGCGTGCCGGGGACACGGCTTCCCGGCTGCTTCGACCCGTTCGAAATGGCCGTCCGCGCGATTCTGGGCCAGCAGATCACCGTCAAGGCCGCGCGGACGCTGGCCATGCGGCTCGCCGCCGCGTTCGGCAAAAGAACGATCGCGCCTTACTATGATCTCACCCATGTTTTCCCCTCGCCGGAAACCATCTGCAACTTGCCGGGGTCCATCGAAAACCAGCTCGGTCCGCTCGGCATTACCGGCGCCCGGGCCCGCTCGATCCTGGCCCTGGCCCAAGCGATGCGGCAGGGAACGTTGACGCTCTCCCCGCATGCGGATGTCAAAACCGAAATGGACCGCCTGCTCGCCCTGCCGGGTATCGGCCCCTGGACGGTTCAATACATCGCCATGCGAGCCCTGGCCTGGCCGGACGCCTTCCCACACACCGATTACGGCGTCAAAAAAGCCCTCAACGGCTTGGACGAAGCCGCGATCCTGAAGCTCTCGGAATCCTGGCGCCCCTGGCGCTCCTACGCGACCTTGAACCTCTGGCATTCTTTATAGGATGAATGAAAATGATTTAAACGAATTCCATATTGCACATCTGATACTGTTGCGATATATTTTGTTCAGATGAATTCTGAAGATATACCCTGATAAATTATGAACCGCCGATATTGAGTCTGGCGAGTGATATCTTGCATTATTCAGGGACGTTTTCGCAATTGGGTAAGACGCGGCAAGGAACGAAGGTTGGATACGCTTATGGAAAGAAATAAAATCATCTCAAATTATGAAGATTTCGATGAAGATAAAAGGGCATATGGGACGAAGGCCGAGCAGATCGAATTTCTCTACACCAGGAAATTATTGGATCAATATATTAATCCCGGCATGTCCGTCATTGAACTTGGATGTGGAACCGGTTACTATGGCTTCTACTTAGCCGATAAATGCCACTCATATCATGGGGTTGATTTAACACCAAAGCATATTTCGCAGTTTCAAGCGGAAATTAAAGAGCGGGAATTGGCGCATTTGAGTGCTTCTGTCGGCGATGCGACCCGTCTTTCCAATATTGCCGGCAATGCTTTTGATGCCGTCCTGGTATTTGGCCCGATGTATCATCTTCCCAAAGAAGAAAGAGCAAAGGTTATCCAGGAAAGCACACGCATTTGCAAAGCCGGCGGCATCGTCATGTTTGCCTATATTAATAAAATCGGGGCCTATTTGCGAGGCTGTATCGACACCGGTTTAAAAGAGCGCTATCCCAATAAAAAAGCTAATGAAATGGTGTTGTGTCAGGGCGTTGACGATGTTTTACCCGAAGTTTTTTTCTTTACCATGCCGGAAGAAATAGAAGCTGATGTGACAGCAGGAGGTTTGACTGTGATTCGGAACGCCGGAGTGGATTTTACATTTAACGCCGCCGATATCAACGCGATGACTGATGATAAATACGCGGCTTGGAAAGAAATTATGGATTATATGTTTCAAAGCAAATCCTGCACAGGCGTCAGCAATCATGCAGTCTTGATATGCAGGAAGCCTTGAAAGGACATCATCACCAATGAAAATAATCGGAATGAAATCAAAAATCGCATTGATTGCGGCAGTGGTTATCGTAATTGCCGGAATCATTCTTTTATCCGTATGTAAACTCCCTGTTTCCTCTATTGATGTCACTGGCTTGCCGGTAATTATTGATGAGAGCTTTGACCGGCCCGCTGAAGTCAATACGAATCTGACGCTTGGTGAGGGAACATTTCACGACGGAAAATATATCATTCCTCGTGACGGTGGGGGGATAAAACTGAAATACCCCGGCAATAAGGACCTTGTTTTAGTGGCCAAAGTCTCCGTGAAAGTGGATGTAAATAACCAAGGACGAATTAATAGTATCAATCCGGCAAAAGGAACTATTATATTTGATGGCGTGTCCTTTTATATTGATATTGAACCTAAAATCATGAGGATCGGTATTTCATATCATTTGCCGATGAAGCCTCATTCGGATGGTTTTTTCGAGCGTATTGAAGTAAAAGAGCCGGGCCATATCTTTGAAATGAAAATAATCCGCCAAAATGTGAGAGGCATCAATAAATTCACTTACTTCGTGGACGGCATCAGAGTTGGCAGCATACGCGAAGAAAAGATTAATGCGCCGGCCGGTATTTATATCTATCCATTCCACGGCATATTGACCGTTGACCATCTCACGCTTTATGAGTTGCCGAGGTAAACATGAAATTGGTTAAACGGGCAATTCTGTTATATGACAATACGAAAGATATCGATTGGTTATCGGAACGAAGAAACCGATATGTTTCTTGAAGTGCAGAATCGCTAAGGCGATAAGTTTTGAGGTCGAGTGAAGTCAGAAAAGGAGTGGCTGCCCCGCAAGGATTTGAACCTCGACAAAATGAACCAGAAGGCGTCGTAAACCCCTACAAAACTCGGCAATAGGGGGTCGCTCAAGGTTGAAAACCATTAAAAACCGTGGATATTTTCCGCATCCCAAAACGATATATCATAAAAAATAATTTGAACAAATTTCATATTGCATATCTGATACCATTGGTGTATATTATACCCAAATAAATACGGAGATATACCCTGATGAGTTATGAGCCGCCGATTGCCATTACGCCGCTGATGTTGAGTCTGACGAGTGATATTTCGCATTGCCTGGGAATGCTTTCGCAATTGGATAAGACGCGGCAAGCTCCGCGTTTGCGACGGATCAATGCCTTCAAAACCATCCAACCTCCTGTGGAAAGAATTGGCCGGGCATGTCATTAATCTGAATCAAGAAGATTTGAAACGTTTGCCTACTGAAGAGCAAAGAATCGTCTTGAAAATTCTGCTCGAATACCTGAAATTAAAAGAGCTCCTGAAAAATGATCATTGATCCTTCTCGATCATTCCCAGGCGAAATATTCGCAAAAATATATTCCCCAAGAAAAGCCTAGAACATTGAAAGAAAAAATAGACATACAAAAAATTGGCCTTATTTTGAAGGCGGTTTATGCCTTGTACAATCAATGATCAAATTCTCAATAGTAATCTTGCTATGAGGTTTTTCTTTCTCTAGTTTGTTCTTTAACTCTTCTATAGAGGAGAAATTTGTAGGAAGAGGATACTGCTCATTCTTAAACCAAAGGACAAGAAAAATTCCATATTTCGTTTGTTGGGCATTCATGTATTGTGGTAGCTGGTTTTTTAGACCATGTAAAAGTTTAAGATGATGAGCTTTTTTTAACTCAATTGCGACAGATAGATTTCTTCCATCAAGTGATGTGTATGTACAGAGGAAGTCAAGTTCCCCTCCCTTAAGTTGAACTTCCCTCGCAATATTTATTCCTGCTATATTTAGTAATGACCGTAGTAAGGCATATAGTAACGCTTGCATATCTGATTCATCTTTTGGACTCCCATTATCATTGAGAAAATATTTATAACATTCATGGTCTTCTATATTATTTTTTAGAACGAGTTCTATTGCTTCAAAAATGATATACTGCAAGTCTCGTCCCGTTTTAATCATGCCTCTATTAACAATAATTTTCTTAATCTTATCGTAAATTTCAAGCTTATGGAAAACAGAAAGATTATATCGCTCTTTTGCTAAAGAAAAAGAATCGGGGTTGCTGAAAAACACAAGAGAAGAACAAAGTTTATTATTGTTTTCATCAAAATAATGCAACTGATAGTTTGCAAATAGGTTTATATTAGTCTTTTCTTGTGATAGATCAATGTGATTTTTAATTTCTTGAAAATTATCATATATTACCTTAACAGCAAACCGTTTGTGTTCATCCTTTATTCGTCCATCTAGCATTTTTTGTTCTCTTTCTTTCTCATAACACTCTTTTACTTCTTGTTCGGAATGCTCATGAAATGGGGTTGAAATATTTTTTCTGACAATTATGAACTCACAACAATTTTCAGCGTTAAATATGTCAGAAAAGGTATGGGTTGGATATGGGGGCATTGGAATGGGTAGAGCAAATATATTTACATATGAGTCACAATAGGCGTTTAACTCTGTGGAAACAATTATTATACTAGTGCCAGCATCAATTTGCTTATGCCAACATTTCCTGAAAGGTATTTTACTTTTACATGCAATTAAAAATGACATTCGTTCCGTTGACAATGAAGGCGCATTTTTAGGAGGATGGCTTCTAAATCTTATTTCCTGCATGCCAACAGCGAAAACTTCATGGTTCTTCTCCGGTTTAAACCATAAACAGCCTCAAAAATGATGAAAAATCCTGGAATAAATTGAAAAGGGCCGACATTTGTCC
>JBEBXH010000093.1:0-21572 GCA_040391785.1 Victivallis vadensis | reverse complement strand
TTTATCACATTTGAGATCAATGACTTGCAAGTCGATAAACGAATAATCTTCGCAAAAGAACAAGAAAACACCGGATAGTAGTACGAAAAACAAATGAGCAGGAAAATTCCATTGGCGGTCGTCTATGGAATTGATTTGTTTTTGGGAGATACAATTTCCAGTAAGTGTCTGTAAGGGGAGTAGTCATGGTTTTCTTGGGTGTTGTGGTTGACGGTGGGTGATTTTCGGGACATTCTTTTTTTGCGGTCTTGCCTTAATTCATTCTGTCGGTATATTATATGAATTTTAACTTTCAGGTAGGTTTATGGAACTGTTGCTGCAGCATGATGATGTTTTTGTGAAGCGTTCGGGAGAGCGTCTGGTGTTGGGGAACTCAATGGTGAGCCGGGAACTGGATTTGGGGTTGGGGGCGCCGCGGACGGTGTCGTTGCGCGATGGCGCCGGGCGGGAATTTGCCGATCCGGGCAAGGCGGATGCCGATCTGGCGTTCATCGGGCTGCGGGCGCCGGGCAGCGCGGACATGCCGTGGCGGGTGGAGGAAATCAGCGCTTCGGTGATCGAAGGCGATATTTTTGACGGTACCCGCGTGCGGGTGGAAATCCGTATGGTCGAGCCGGTCGAGCAGGCTTTCTATATTCGTGAGTATTTCATCTATCCGCAGCTGCCGGTGATCGCGGTGCAGAATTCGGTGCAGTGTCCGGTGATGCCGAACATTTACTGGACGCGGCGCGGCAATTACCTGAAGCAGCAGGCCATCCCCGAACTGGATGCGATGATGGAGAGCTGCGTGGACAGCATCAAGCCCGTCGAAGGGGTGCGCCCGGCGTTCAGCGCCACGTTTGCCGGGGTGACGGATTATACCGATGAACTGGTTCAGGTAAATGAGGTCAAGGGTAATCGCCTGAACGGTAATATTCTTGCCTGCGAGGACGCAAAGCAGGCGGGATTCCTGTATCTGCAGGAAGCGCCGCCGAGCGGTGAGCGCCGCGATCTTGAGGAACATGATTTCCGGCTTGGCGACGGTGTGGTTTATTCGTGCAACTGGGGGATTCATCCGTCGGAGCTCCAGCCGGAAGCGTGGTTCTGCGGCTACCGCAGCGTGCTGATGGTTTATCATGATGCGGCCGAACGGGATATGATGTTGAAGCTGTATCTGAAGCGGCGTTTCCCGGTGAATGCGCAGGAGAATTATTCGGTGATGGTAAATCCGTGGGGATGCGGCTGTTTCCCGAAGCTGGTCAGCGAGGAATTTCTGCTGGACGAGTTCCGGGCGGCGAAAAAGGTCGGAGCCACGCATTACCAGATCGACGACGCATGGCAGGAGGGCGGTTCCCTCGGCGAGCTGACGGGCAAAAACCGCAAAATCATGCCGGAGTTCTGGGATATTTCGCAGGAGCGCTTGCAGGGGAGCCTTGACCGAATCATGGCCACGGCCGCCGAGAGCGGGATCGAGCCGGGATTATGGATGGCGCCGTCGAGCAACTGCGAATACCGCGACTGGCAGGAATTCGCCGACATCGTGCTGCGTTATCACCGGCGCTACGGCATTTGCATGTTCAAGATCGACGCGATGAAAATCCGGACTTATGAGGCGGAGCAGAACCTGCGCCAGATGCTGGCGTTTGTGCGCGGAGAAACGTACGGCAAGGTCTATTTCAACCTGGACACCACCAACGGGCAGCGTCCGGGGTATTTCCATTTTGTGGAGTACGGCAATATTTTCCTGGAAAACCGCTATGTGTGCCATATGTGGGGACAGGGGTATCACCCGGAAAAAACGCTGCGTTCGCTGTGGCGGCTGAGCCGTTTCATGCGGCCGCACCTGCTGCAGATCGAAATCCCCAACCCGGAGGACATCAACCCCGAGTTTTACAGCAGCAAACCGTGGCCGAAGCCGGATTCGTATCCGGTGGAGTACTGGGCGATGATCGCGTTTTTCGCCAATCCGCTGTTGTGGTTCGCGCCGTCGCGGATGTCGGCGGAGATGCAGGGGCGGATCAAAGGGGTCATGGATACGCACATGAAGTACCGGGACCGGATTTTCGGCGGCGAAATTTTCGCGGTCGGCACGGAGCCGGACGGCAAGGCCCTGACGGGGTTGCAATCGCATGATTTCGCGGCCGGAAACGGCATGGCGGTATTTTACCGTGAGCTCGGCTGTGAGAATGGCAAAGCCGTCGTCAAAATGAATTACCTCCCGGAATCACCGGCCTGGCAATGCGTTTACGGCAACGGCCTGATCGTCTGCACCGGCACCGGTAAGGGTGAGGTCGAAGTCACGATTCCGGACAAGCCCGGATTTGCGGTATTCACTTACTGATATCAAATTTGAGCTCGACGAAGGCGTCGGGTTCTTTGTTGACGCCAGTAAACACCGGAGACCAGTTGGTGTAGACATTTTCGCCACCGGTTACGCGGTGGCGGATGATGTTGGCCTTGGGCGCACTGCCCAGGGCCGCGATGGGAACGCTGACGTTGACCGTCCAGCCGTTCGGTCCGCTGACGACTTCCGATTTGAAATCGAATGCGGGCATACCCCAGTCGAGGTATTCCGCTTTGCCGTCAGCCCCGAAGCCCAGCTGTCCGCAGGAGCCGGGGGCGTTTTCCAGCCACAGCTCGATGCAGTCGCCATCCCAAAGTGCCGAACCAGCGGCCAGCTTGTCCATCTGCGGCTCGGGACATTCGATGGTAATGTAGAGATTTTCGCCGTCATGCCGCCACGAAGCCTTAGTGCCGAAGGGCTCGGTACCGCCGCGGCGCGCCTGCAGATCAGTCCATTGAGCGTCGCGCGTTACCGTCAGCGGGGCGGGTTTGACGCGGCCCCGGAGCTTGTCGCCGAGGAGCTGGAACACCCGTTCGCGCATCAGCAGATACGCAGGGTCGTAAACCGTGCCGTGGTTGAATCCGGGGAAAAGAAAGAGCTCGGTGTGTTTATGCTCGGCCACGCGGGTCAGGGTGGCGGCGAGCAGGGCGTTTTCCTCGGCGCGGGTGGGCCATTCGATTGTCGGATCGCCGGCATAGAGTATGACCGGGGAGAGATCTTTGGAGGCATAATAGAGCGGCGCATATTCATCGATCACGGCACGGAGGGGCTGGGTCATGCCGGAGGTGCCGTTGCGCTCGTTCAGGAGCTGAAAATGGGTGGTCATCTGACCGGAAATCGGCATGAGGGCGGCGAATTTCCGGTTCGAAAAACCAAACTGTTCGAGGTACTGCGGAGCCATGCCGATCATGGCGGCCAGGTAAGCGCCGCCGGAACCGCCGGACACGAAAACCGCGTCGGAATCGCCGCCGTATTCGGCGATGTGGCGGAACGTCCAGGCAGCGGCGGCCGCCGCGTCGTTCAGATAATCCGGACAGCGGGCGCGGTCGGGGCTGAGGCGGTAGTTGGCCGAAACCACGATCAAGCCATGATTTTTCAGCAGTTCCGGGATGAATTTCTCGCCAGTGGAGAGTCCGCCGCCGTGGAAAAACAGGATGGTCGGCGCATAGCTGGCGCCTTCCGGGTAATAAACGTCGAGTTTGCAGCGTTCGGCGATGTAATCGAGGTCGCCGTGCTTGATCATGTCGTCTTCATAATAGGGAATATCGTTGATCTGTTTATAACTCATAGCCTGGACTCCTAAATTGTGTACTGTATACAATAATTCCAAAATGACACGATGCAACAGCGAAAACGAAAAAAATTGGAGAATTGGTCGCAGCCGCAGGCTGCTGAATTGGTCGGCACTTTGTGGCTGAATTGGAGAATTGGCCGGCGCAAGCGCCTGAATTGGGGAATTGGGAGAAAGCTTTTGTGAAAGTCCGTGAGTGTCCGTGTAAGTCCGTGTACATAGGACAAATAGGACGAATAGGACGAATAGGAATGATCTTCCCCATTCCCCAATTCTCCAATTCAGCAGCCTGTGGCTGCGGCCAATTCAGGCGCTTGCGCCGACCAATTCTCCAATTCAGGCGCTTGCGCCGACCAATTCTCCAATTATTTTTGTTTTGGGTGTTGACAAAGTGATGGGAATCATGTATAATCTTAATATCTAGCACGTGTTAGATTGTATTTTGAGCTAAGGAATGTTTTATGGTCACGATGAAGGATATCGCCAAAGCCAGCGGGGTGAGCCGCGCGGTGGTTTCGCTGGTACTGAACGGCCGGGAGCGGCAGGTCGGTATCGCCGACAGTACCCGCACCAAGGTTCTGGCGGTGGCCGAGGAAATCGGTTATTGCCGCAACGAGCTGGCGCGGGCGGTAGTCACCGGCTGCAGCCGGGTGGTGGCGCTGGTCACACCGGTTTCGATCGGGGGCCATGAGTATATTTCCAGGATCATGGGGGGCATTTCCGATGAACTGAGCGACCGCGGATATTCGCTGAAAATCTTTTATCTGAAAGATCATAACGAGGCGCAGATCGTCCGCAAAATCCGCGAGAATCAGGTCGCCGGGGTGATTTGCCACGCCGTGCGTCATCAGGAACTGGAGATCTTGCGCGGGGAGCTGCTGGATTTGCGAATTCCCTGCGTCACCGTCAACCTCAGCGCGGATAAATTCGGCATCGGCGTGGTCAGCAATGACGCGGCCGGAATCGAACGGGCGGTGGATTATCTGTATGAATGCGGACACCGCCGGATCGCCTATTTCGGCAGCAATGGCGACGCGGAATATATCCAGAACCGTAACCTCGGATTCAAGCACGGAATCGAAAAGCACGGCCTGGAAGAACGGTATTTTCATGTGGCAAAGACCGGCAAATTCCCGGATAAATTTTATGTTAAAGCGGATAAAATGTATGAAGAGGGTTTCCGGGCCGTGGTGTCGGAGACCGACGCCTTCGCCGCGATTCTGATGCAGTGGGCCTATGTGCGCAATGTCCGCATACCCGATGAACTCTCGATCATCGGATTTTCGGACGCTTATTTTTCCAACATCTGCGTGGTGCCGCTGACCACGGTGGCGCAGCCGTTGGACACGCTCGGAAATGTCGCGGCGAAACATTTGATCGACTGGATCGAGAGCAAATCGGAGAAGGAATTCAGCGGCATATCCAATATTGTGATTCCGGTGGATCTGACCGTCCGGAGTACCGTTAAGCGAGTATAAACGCGGCGACGGGCCGCGAGAATAGTTTTTCGAGATCGATAGAGCATTTAAAAAACGAAGGAGACAAAAGAAATGGAACAGAAGAAAAAATTCACACTTATTGAGCTCTTGGTCGTAATTGCGATCATAGCGATCCTGGCGGCGATGCTGCTGCCGGCGCTGAACGCGGCCAGGGAGAAAGCCCGCAGCACCAGTTGCCTGTCGAACCTGAAGCAGATTGCACAAGTAATTCCGATGTACGCGGTGGATTATGATGATTATCTGTGTCTTCATAACGTGCAGCAGGCTCCGACTACCTGGTTCATGGTCATGTCCAACCAGTATTTCAATCACAAAGTTAGCGACAGCGTCGGCAAACTGCCGCCGATTTTCAGCTGTCCCTCCGACACGGAAGGATACCATCCCCCTTATTTTACCGCCGAAACCAGCAAAATCAGCTATACTTATAACAATTCGGTCGGCGACCGCAATGGCGCTATCAATGCCGGAGTGGATTGGCTGACTTCCAGCAAATACCGACCTCGAAAATTAAACAAAATTCCCGCCGACAGCCTGCTCTTTACAGAACGGGGAGACACCAGTTCAAAGTGGACCATATATCTGAAATTTCATGTCACCGACTACAATCCACGCAACCTGTTCGGATTCTTCCACGGCATGACCAATAACATGGCGTATGCGGACGGGCATGCAAATAATCTTCACCGCAACGTCTCCGAGCAGTGGAATAACCCCAAATGGATACTACCTTAATCAATGGAAAATGGAAAATTACGGGAAATGAATTTATCTTTCAAACAATTGATGACGGCAGTATGTTGTTTGCTGCTCGGTGTCGCGGCGGCGCAGTCGGTGGTGATTCCGGCGGATGCGGATATTTACGAACGCAGGGCGGGGGAGGAACTTTCCACGCATTTGAAACTGCCGCTGACGGCGGAGGGCGGAACCGTTTCGGAAGGGGCCATTTATGTCGGCAAAACGAAGTTCGCGCGGGATAACGGCATTACATTCGAAGGTTTCGCCAAAGAGGAGTGGCTGGTCCGTGCCGCCGGTAAATCGCTGATCGTCGGAGGCGGTGCGCCGCGCGGGGTGGTTTATGCGGCGCTGGAACTGCTGGAGCGTCATTTCGGGGTGATGTGGCTGGACGAGCGCACAACCTATATCCCGGAGAAGTTGCAAATCGCCTGGCCAGGCGACTTGAACTGGCGTGGCAAGCCGGTTTTCGACATTCGCGGCATATACGCGTATCACCGTTATCCGCAGGGGCCGAGGCGCATATTCATGGCGCGCAACCGCCAGAACCACTTCCATGGCGAGGGCGGCCTGACGGAAATCGAGTCGTGGGGCGTCCACAGAATGATAGGGCGCCCGGGGGATTGCCACACTTATTATGAATACACCAAGGACTGGGGGCCGGAATGCGAGGAGCTGTTCTCGCTGTCGGCGGCGGGCAAACGGGTCCGCGCGGTGAGCGGTTCGGGCCCCGGGCAGGTCTGCATGACCAACCCGAAAACCCGCGAACTTTTTACGTCCAAACTCAAGGAATATATCCGGGCGGACCGCGCCGAAAGTAAGGACGGCAGCTATCCGCTGGTCTACGATGTTTCGGCCAACGACAACCACGACAAATGCGTCTGCGCGAACTGCACGGCGGCGGCGCAAAAATACGGCGCGTACAGCGGTCTGGTGGTGGAGTTCACCAATGCCATCGCGGCGGGGATCGCGGATGAATATCCGGACATCAAAATCCAGATGTTCGCTTACATGTTCGCCATGGATCCGCCGAGCGGCATCAAGGCGCGCGACAACGTGCTGATCCGGGTGGCGCAGCTCGGTACCGAATTCAATGGCGACCGCGATTCGCTGCGCCCGCTGACGCATCCGAACAATGCCAAATCGCTGAAGCAATTTCTGAACTGGAGCAAAGTCGGCTCGATTTCGATCTGGGATTACTGGATCATGTACCGGCGTGACCTCAGCGTGAGTTCGTGCGTACCGGCCATACCGGCGAACCTGAAAATTTACCAGGAAAATGGCGTGAAAATGTTTTTCGCGGAATCGGAAAGCCCGCTGACCACCATTTTCTACGCATTGCGAATCTGGCTCGGCTTCCGCTGCATCAACAATCCCGGCCTGGACGCCGCGCCGGAAATCGAGCGTTTCATGAATGCATATTACGGCCCGGCCGCCGCACCGATGCGGGAGTTCCTCGCCTATGTCGACCGGCGCAATGCGGAAATCAAAGAACTGCTGACCGATGTGCCGCTGCGGCGGCGCACAGACCTCGACGACGCGTTTTTCGCCGAGGCGGACCGCCTTCTGGATGCAGCGTCTACCGCTGCCGCCGGGCGCGCAGAACTCCTGCGGCGCATCGCCAAAGAACGTGCGGTGGTCGATCAGGTGAGGCTGGCGCGCCGCGCCGAGCTGGCGGCATTTGACCTGAATGCGGTGATGGACCGCCTGACTGCCGACTACCGGATCGCCTGCGAGGATTATCTGTCGGAGGGCGGCGCGGTGCAAACCGCCATGGATAAGCTCGAAATCTATTTCGCCGGGCTGCGCTCCAATATCCCGACTCCGGAGCAGTTCCGGAACGCGGAAATCGTGGTGGACCTCGGCTGGCCGCAGCTCACGCCGCACTACCGCTCGAAACTGACCGACGATCCCGACGCCGCAGGTGGCAAGACGATCGCATTGTTTGACGGAAAAAGCAGAAACGTCCTCGAATTCGGTTTCTACGATGTCACCAACAAACGGCAGATCCACTCCATATCCATCGGGCGCGAATCGCTGCCGCTGGACGAGAAATTCCATTATTACCCGGTGGGCAAAGTCACGCTGCCGCCAAAGAGTTACGTCTGGGCGCATCCGAGCTGGGAAATCCAGCGCAACCTGGATGAATTCTACGAGAATATCGGCACCTCGAACGATTACGAAATCTTCGTTTCGCTGAAGGTTCAGGGACCGCTGTATGTGGAGGGCTCGACCAAAGAAAACGCAGTGATGCTGGACCGGATTCTGCTGATCCGCCCGCAGGAAGGCGTGTCGAGTCCGTCGGGACTGCCGCTGCCGCCGGAAACGGACGGCAAAGTGGTGGCGCATGACCTCACCTGGCAGCGGCTGAACGCGCTCCCGGCGTTCAAGGTGACCCGTGAGCGCGACGCCGACGCCGCGGGCGGAATCGCACTCAAGCTCAGCGAGGAACAGCACGGCAAACTGCAGTTCGGCATGTACGATGTGGCCAATAAAAAGATGCTGTTCAACCGGACCGTGACAGCGGACCAGGTGCCGCGCGACGGCAAGTTCCATCTGTTTCCGCTGGGCCGCGTGACGCTCTCGCCGGACTGCTACGTCTGGGCGCATCCGAGCTGCAAAATCCAGCGCAACCTGAAAGAATTTTACCAGGCGGACGGCGACAACAGCTACGAAATCCTGCTGTCGCTGAAAGTCCAGGGACCGGCCTACGTGCCCGGCTCCACCGATAACAACGCGATTCTGATGGACAGAATTATTTTAATGAGGTGAAAATGCGTATTCCAAAATGGGGCGTGCTGTATGATTTCCATACCATGCCGACTTTTCCCGAGGCGGGAAAAGATTTCGACTGCGACGCGATCGCGGAACAGCTGAGCCGTTGCGGGGTGGACTTCGTGGTCTTCCCCGCCCGTTGCAACCTGGGCACGGCCTATTACGACACCAGGCTCGGCATCCGGCATCCGTCGCTGCAGTTCGACCTGCTGCGGCAGATGATCGACGCCATGCACAAGCGCGGCATCATGATCAGCGCCTATATGAACGTGGGCCTGAGCCACGAGGAAGGGCTGCTGCACCGCGAGTGGACCACGGTCACTCCCGAGGGCTACGCCTACAAACCGCCGTATGAAAACCACTTTTTCCGCCAGATGTGTTACAACAGCGGTTATGCGGAGCACCTGCTCGGCATGATCGGAGAGCTGTTGGAGTATTCGCTGGACGGCTTTTTCTTTGACTGCTTCACGCCGCACCCGTGCATCGGCGCGGAATGCATCCGCGAACAGAAAAAGCTCGGCATGGAACAGGACGAATACGCCCTTTTTTCGCGCCAGCGCCTGGCACACCGGATCAGTGACCGGATCAAGGCCGGCGGACGTGATTACCTGTTGTATTTCAACGGTATCCGCTTCGACCAGCAGCTCGATATGGCGACTTATCTGGAGTACGAATGTCTGCCGACCGGCGGCTGGGGCTACGAATCGCTGCAGCTGAATTCCCGATACCTGAGGACGCTGAAAATACCGGTGCTGAATATGACCGGACGCTTCCACGAATCATGGGGCGATTTCGGCGGCATCCGCACCCGCGCCAGTCTGTTATACGACTGCGTGACCGGGCTGGCCCACGGCATGGGGACCAACATCGGCGATCATTTTCACCCGCGCGGCGACATGAATATGGCCGTTTACGACCTCATCGGCGACGTTTACGGCGAGCTTCAGAGGCTGCAGCCGTGGCTCGACGGCGCCCGCGCCGTGGCCGATACCGCGCTGATGATTTCCGCCGAGGTCCAGGACAACAACATGGCGTCGGTGCCGTTCATCCACGCCTCCTGGGGTTATGGGCGGATTCTGGCGGAGTTGCGGCAGCAGTTCGACGTGCTGACACCCGATCAGGATTTCAGCGCCTACCGGCTGCTGATCCTCTCCGACGGTATCCGGTTCACCCCGGAACTGGCGGCGCGGGTCCGCAAATTCATCGCCAACGGCGGCAAGGTGATTTCCTGCGCCTATGCCGGGCTCCGTATCGATACGGATGAGTTCGCGCTGCCGGAGCTCTGGGGTGCGGAGTGCCTCGGCGAATCGCCGCACGATCCCGCTTATTTCCGGCCGCTCGGCAAAATCGACGGATTCCCGGAAATGCCGGTGGCCCTGTACGAGCCGGGCATCGCGCTTCGGTCCACCACCGCCGAGACCGCCGCGGAGATCATCAAACCGTATTTCAACCGGCATTTCGATCAGGAACACGCTTATTTGTACCTGCCGCCGGACAAACCGGACGGCACGGCCGCGCTCACGGTCAACGAGCACGTGGCGCATTTCAGCCATCCCATCGGCATGAGTTATTACCGCCACGCTCAGGTACCGCTGCGGGTGTTCCTGGGGTCGGTGATCCGCCGCTTGCAGCCGGATCCGCTGCTCCGCGTGGGCAAACTGCCCAGCTACGGCCGCGCCACGGTCACTGAACAGGAAAACCGCCGGATCGTCTGGCTGACCGCCTATGTGCCGGAGCGCCGCGGCGCCAAAATCGACATGATCGAAGAAGGCAGCGAAGTTTCCAACCTCGAAATCACCCTGCGCACGGACGGCCGCGAGATCCGCAATGTCTACACCGCCCCCGACTGCACCCCGCTGGAATTCAGCATGAAAAACTGTTTCTGCAAAGTGCTGCTGCCGAAAATGACCGGCTACGCGGTAATCGTGCTCGAAGAATAGAATTTCGACCGAAAAATATTTGCATTCCCGAAGATTCATTTTATAGTAAAAACATAAAACGGAGATTCGAGAATGCATGATATTCATATCCATACCTCACTGTCCAGCTGTGCCGGAGCGGACTCGACCCTGGCGGACTACGCGCCTGCCATTCGTGAGAGCGGCCTGATCGCGGCGGGCTTCGCCAATCACCTGTGGGACAGCGCCGTGCCAGGCGCCAGCGAATGGTACAAACCACAGGACATCAACCATGTCCTGCAGCTGAAAAATGAGCTCAGCCAATACGATTTCGGCCCTACCCGGATCTATTTCGGCTGCGAAACCGAATACATCGGCAACGGCGTGGTCGCGCTGCATCCCGACAATGTGCATCTTTTCGATTACGTGCTGGTGCCGCCGCATCATTTCCACATGGCGGGCTTCACCCGTCCCGCCGACCTGGCCGATCCCCGGCAGCTGATGATCGAGCGCTTCCTCGAAATCTGCGACATCGACTTCGCCTTCGGCCTGGTGCATCCGTTCTACCCGATGGGCTACATGGACAAAGCGCGTGAGGTCCTGCAGGGCATCAGCAACGCCGAATTCGAGAAATGCTACCGCTACGCGGCGCAGAAGAACAAAGCCATCGAAATCAACCAGTGTATTTTCCGCTATCTCCCCGCCGACGCCCTGCCCGAATACAAACGCATGATGACCATAGCCCGCCGCTGCGGCTGCAAATTCTTCCTCGGCTCCGACTCCCACAGCGCGAAGACCTTCCGCGAAGGCGCCAGAAAAGCCGTGGAATCCTTCCTCAAAGACTGCAACATCGAGCCCCCCGAAAACCCGTTGAAGGACAGATGACAAAATATGGGCCATATTATTGATTTTCTTCTGGATATTGTAGCTCCACTCCTTGAGTTCTTTTGGCCGGATGATTCTCCCCGTATGAATGGGAAAACGGCTCTTTTGATCATTCTGATCGTGTTGATGATTGCCGCTACCATCATGGTGATCTTCCTCAAATGATAAATCCGCCGTGGGAGCCTACTCCCCAAAAACCCACTGAACGATATTCCGAGGGAATGATGGGACGTATGGGACAAATGAGACATATGGGAGTAGCTCATGAGCTCAGGAATCAATTTCCCATAGGTCCCAGAAGGTCCCATTCGTCCCATTGACTTGCTTGATGATGTGAGCTGCTATTCCAGCCTGCGCATTTGCCAGTTGACCAGGGGAAATTTTTTGAACGTCAAGGTTGATTTATCCGGTGATATCTCAAAGCGCATTTCCGTTCGAGAATCGCCGTATTCGCATTTGATGACCACCTTTCCATTGTCCATATGCCAGGTACCTTTCTCATATAGAGCCAAGGCAAAACCAGTCCCGGTGGTCAAAAATCTCTCCGGGTCGGAAGGCGCGGGCAGATAGCGGTTGGTGATTTTCAACGTGCCATCGGGAAAAAGCTCGACTTCCGGGTCCGTGGCGCACCAGTTTCCATGACCATCGACCAGACCACATTGCCATTTACCGGCGAAATTTTCGCCGGATGATTGATTTTTACAGGAGGTCATTCCGGCAAAGATCAAAATGGCAATTGTGATATAAAAAATTCGCATAATCTACCGGACTTTGCCCTTGACGATGTGTTGTTCCAGTAACTTCGAGGCGGTTTCGTAGTTTCGCGAGAGGATCGAGTCGATCACCCGGATGCGCTCGGAGTTCAGCTCACCGGCGGCGGTGTGATAGTTGCGGTGCGTCCGGAACGGCGCGGTCTGGCGGATCAGCTTCTCCAGAATCTGGCTGAGATAACGGTTGTCGCAATGCTTCGCAATCAACAAATGGAATTTTTCGTCGACTTCCAGCGAGGTCGGCAGCGAGTCGTCGCTCTCAAGTTGCTTCTTCAGCTTTTTCAGCTCCGCCTCCGGAATCCGGTTGATCGCGCTTTCCAGCGCCAGCAACTCGATACGGCTGCGGCAGTTGTAGAGCTCGGCTATCGCGCCGTTGTCCAGCTGGCGCACCTGAAAACCGCGTTTGGGCAGCGGCTCGATCAGTTCCTCGCCTTCCAGACGGCGCAGCGCATCCCGCACCGGCGTCCGGCTGATCCCGAACTCACGGGTCAAATCCTCCTCCACCAGACGCGTTCCGCCCGGGTACTCCCCCGAAATGATCTTACCGGCCAGGATCTGATAGGCCTGTTCCGCCAATGAAATTTTTTTCAACATAGTACTTGACTTTTCCATTTATTTGTATACAGTATACAATATTCAGTATTTCCGATTTTAAATGATATAATACTGCGGGAAAGTGGATTATGCAAATAATTTTTTCGGAGAGGACAAGGGAATGCGGGGAATACGAGAGGCTGACGCCGCCTCTCGCGCTCTCCGCGGCAGGTTTCGCAACCTGCACCTTTGGACTTTTTGAAAATGTTTTTTCGGAAGGAAAAACCGGACAGATCCGGTTTTTCCTTTCCAAACCCTTTTCCGATCTTTTGCATTGTTCTATCGGCAAAGATTGGGAAGTGGGGTCGCAGGGGGAAACCTGAATCTGTTCAGGTGTCCCCCCGGATAAATAGCTTAAAGGTGCAGGTTATACAACCTGCCGCAGGGAGCGCGAGGGGGCGCGGAGCCGCCCTCGCATAAACAAGGCATATGATTATGAATGAAATAATTTACATTGTGGCGCCGATCATCGGGTTTATCGGCATGATGTCGGGGGGATATTGGGGGGTTGGCTGCGGCTGGGTGGTGGTGCCGACAATGATGATTTTCGGTGTGGACACGATGCAGGCGGTAGGGATCGGGTTATTGCAGATGGTGCCTTCGACGATTCTGACGGTACGCAAACAGTTTCCGGAAATCGGTTGGCAAAAAGGGGGTTACGGCTGGTCGCTGGCGCTGCCGATCGGGGCCGGGGCGCTGATTACTTCGCTGGTCGGCAAACGGGTCAACAGCGACATCGTGGCCTGGTGCGGCGACGACCGCCCGATCAAATGGTTCCTGATCGTATTCATCGGCTTGATCGCGGTACAGACGATCTTCAGCCGCACGGCGCATCATGACGCCGCGCCGCCGGCAGTTGGCCGCAAAAAGAGCGGAATCGCGTTCGGCACGGGATTGGCGACGGGGCTGGTATCGTCGATGCTGGGGGTGGGCGGCGGCATCCTGATCCGGCCGCTGCTGGCGTCGGGATTCAAGGTGCCGGAGTATTTCACCAGCCGCATCGTCCGGCTGCTGGTGCTGGTGACCACGGTTACGGGGGGCACGACGTATCTGGTCCGCAACGGCGGCATCGATTATTTTGTCCTGGGACTGGCGATGCTGGTGGCGCTCGGCGGAATTTTCGGATTTCCGCTGGGGGCGAAAATGCACAACATCGTCTGCAACGCGGGCTATGCGCAGCATATTCATAAGAGCTTCGGCATCATCACGATTTCAGTGCCGGTGAATACGATCCTGAATATGTACGGGTTCTCCGAACTCAGCCGCGTGCTGATGATCGGCACCGCGGCTGTGCTCGGCGTTTATCTCTGGTGGTTCACCAATTACGCCAGGAAACACCCGGTCAATAATTGATCGTGACCGTATTGTCCGGGCAATTCAGCATTGCCACGAATTTGGCGAGGTCCACCATCATGCCGCCCTGGCGGTACGGATTGGCTTCGTAGCCCTTGATTTCCAGCGGAACGGTGTTCACCAGCACGGCCTTGTGATCGCTTTTGATGAACTCATAAGTCACCATTTTGTCCTCGAAACACTGTTTGAGCCTGACGGTACCCAGCGATTCTGGCAGCACCGGGTCGATCACCAGCGTATCGTAATAGCGCCGGAGCCCCAGCATACGCGAGACCAGCAGATGCACGAAAATGCCGGGGCCGTTTGAGCACACGCGCCAGCCGCCGCGGTAGCCGACACGGCCGTCACGAACCTTGGCGAACTCATTCTGCGCGTCGTAGCGGTCGTTGAACGCGGCGTCGGAACTGATGAAATACGCGTTGCTCTGGCGCGGCAGCGCAGCCGGCACGGTATCCTGCAGCTTGACCGGGTCCGCCTGCAGCAGCGCCTGCAGCAGATCGTCACCCAGCCCCATCTGGGTCAGCGACTCGGCGTAGCGCAAATGCGCATGGGTATTGTGGGTGCCGACTTCGCGGCCGAAAAAGGCCGAAGCATCGGAGCGCTTGAACATGTCGGCGATGCCGCCGTGGTACGCGGTGGGCGCATCCATCAGGTGCATGCCGTCGGCGCATAACAGATGCTCGCGAATGGCCCGCAGGTGCGTTTCGGCCTGCTCCTTGCTGAGCAGTTTGCCGATGATGCTGCGATTGAAGGGCAGCAGCCGGTATTGAATGCCGCAGCTGTGGTCGGAGGGATGCAGCAGCAGTTCCGGCTCCTGGCCCTCTTCCTTGAAATAAGCGAAGCCGGCGATGACGCCGTCGCGAAACAGGTATTTGTTGAAATCGTCTTTGATCTCGGCGGCGAGCTGGTCGAGCTTGCGGGCACGGCCGTTTTCGCCGATGCGCCGCTGAACCTCGGCGTAACGGCTGATGTTTTGAAACAGCAGCGACACGGTCCACGAGCTGACGAGTTTGGCGGAGACCTCGGCGCTGGCCGGCAGCAGCGCATTGTTCCAGTCGCCGGAACCGTAACGCATCAGCTTGGTGCCGGGCATGAACTGCTTGCAGATATTGTCCAGCTGCAGTTCGACGTGCCTGGCCACGGATTCATGGTCCACGGTAAACGACAGATCGGGTTGGGTATACGGCAGCATTTCATCGAGGACCTTCAAATCGTTGGTGGCTTCGATGTAGTCGCACAACGCTTTCAGCGGCCAGATCACGATATCGCCATGGCTCTCGAGCTGCTGCGATTTGTAATATTGGTCGAACATGAACCACTGCGGCCAGGCGCCATTACTCAAATATTGCTGCTCGAAAATCCGCAGCAGGATGCGTTTCGCCACGTCGTGCTGGCGCAGCGCCAGCAGCATTTCAAACGGCCCCTGACAGATGTCGCGGATACGCCAATAGGCGATGAAGAACTGTTCCAGCCCGTAGGGCGTGGCAAACTGCACCATGGCATTTTGCACATACCACGGGAAAATTTCCACTACTTTGCCGAAATCGACGTTGTTTTCCGCCTCGATCTCGGTCTGGCAGCGCATCGACTTCCAGAAGTCGGACGACTGTAAATGCGCCTCCATATACGGCACGTATTCAAACGGTTCATCCACCATATCCTGATAATCGTTGCGTCCGGAATAAGTAAACCCGAAGTTCGTGCACGGCTTGGTGCGGTATACCAGGTACGGATAATTGCGCGAAACGCCGTCGGCAAAAAGCAGTTCGTCCAGCCCGATGGCGGCGATCGCGTCGGGGTTGCCTGCGCGGAGACGGAATACCGCGTTCGGATAGGATTTGGCGACCGGTGAGGTCGAATCCGGACGCACCATGAATTCGCCCTTCGCCTCGTCACAGGAAACCTTCTGTTCGTACTCGAATTCCTTGCCGCCGAAAGCGATATTGGTGGAGATCAGGAACTCGCACGGTCCGCCCTCGGTCACGCTGATTTCCAACGCGAAATTGGCGTGCCGCAGCACACTGTACAACTTCACCTCGATCGTCCGCTCCACCGAATAGTAAACCCAGCGGCAGAAGTCCAGCCCCATTTCAAACGCCGAGGGCAGCCCCAGCTGTTCCCAGGTGCTGCCGTTGCCGCTGCGGACCAGGATCCGGGTACCGCCCGAGCGCTGGAAATTCAGCGCGCCACGCGCCACCGTGGTGCAGCCCTGATAAAGCGTATTGCCGAACGCGAAATGCGCATTGAACACCCCGCACATCCACGCCGTCACCGAGCCGATTTCCATGTCGGGGTAAACGGTCGGGCTGCTCTGCAGGATCTGGCCGTGCGGACGCTCGACCAGCAATTCCTTGTCGCGCAGCACCACGTGATGATTGATCTTGTAAAAGAACGACTGGATTTTGCCGCCGAAGCTCTGCTGATGGCGCTTGTCGCCGGGAAAAAACTGATCCAGCTGTTCCGGCAAAAGATCCAGCGAGGGGAAAAACGGACTGCTTGAAATATGGTCTTTCTGAATCGGTCCGGCGTAGGACGGGAAATTGACGAAGTCCGCCTTGCGGAAAAATTCGCGTACCTTTTCCACGTAGCCGAGGTCCTTCTCCGAAGTGGCTTCGGGGTGGTCCATGCGCAGTGCCGAGAAGAACGTACACGCAGCAGTGTTGCCGGGCGCGATGTCGAAGCGCCGCGACCTCAAACCGTGTGCCGCGAATTCATATTGACGCCGTACATTCGGGAAATGCTCCTCCAGCAGCGCTTCGGGCTTGCCGGTGGCGCGGCTGCTCAGTCCGTAGAACTGGAAACCGTCCGTGACGAACCCAGGGGCGCGATCGAGGCAGCCGGAGATCATCCACGGATGCTTGCCGCCGGGCTGCGGCGTATTCTGCCGCGTACACAGGACGTACTGCAGCCGCGGATCGTTGTAAACCTGATGATCGAGGAAATGGCTGATCGACGCCTCGTTGTTGCGGATATGTTTGCGCTGCGCCAGCCCGAGGTCCTGGAAATAAACCACGTCGAACGACGCGTGACGCGCCCCGATGTTGTACACGCGCACCTGCCACAGCCAGACGTCGTGCTCGTTGCAGGCCAGCCGCAGGTCGTACTGCAGATCGCGGAAAACGCCGGTGGCGATGATGCCGCGCGCGCCGACGCTGAAGTTGGACGCCGAATTCTTGCCCAGGAGCGGCGCCGAATGCAGCACGCCGTTTTCGAATTTACGCAGATAAATGTTGGCCGGGCTCTGGTCGAAAACGGTCCCGGTGTAGAGGTTCACCATGAATTCGCCGTTGCGGATGTCATAAAGGTCCCCGCCCGGCAGGAAGCGGAAGCACAGACCCGATGGGTATTTTATCTCATGTAGCGCCAGGTCTTTTTCGGCAATGCAAACAGTTTTTCTCATATTGGCAGCTCCCCTGTTATTATATTTGATACTTACTGTAAACTGGATTCAATACAATTCAAGCACAAATTCAAGGAATTTTGATGTTAGCTGAGCGCGGGCACGGACTGACACGAACGTACATGGAAGTTTTTTGTAAATAAAAAGATTTTTCCGTGATTTCCGTGCTTTCCGTGGTTTAAATTCTTCTTTCTCCGGTTTCGGGGGTTGACATTTCGGGGATTGGCTGTATTCTTAGTTTAACGTCAAACTAAAGATGATTCATTATGGCTGCAACAATCAATGATATATCGAAAATCGTCGGCGTGTCGAACATGGCCGTGTCGCTGGCGTTCAAGGGAAGCCCGCGGGTGAGCAAGGAGACGCGCGAGCGCATCCTGGCGGTGGCCAGAGAGCTCAATTATGTGCCGAACCAGACAGCCCGCAGTTTGCGCAGCGGCCGCAGCAACACGGTCGGATTCATCGTCTGCGACATCACCAACCCGTTTTACGGGCTGATCCTGGAACAATCCGAAATCATGTTCAACCGTCACGGCATGGAGATCTTTTTTGGCAGCAATTCGTGGGACCCCGAGCGCGAAAAGGCCTTGATTAAGAAGATGATCCAGATGCGGGTGCGCGGTGTCCTGATCTGTACCGCCAGCCGTAACGGCGACAGTTTCAAACTGCTCGACGAGGCCGGAATCCCCTACGTGCTCACCGACAGCACCCCGGAGTTTTACGATGGCCCGGCCGTGCTGAACGACCTGCGGAAGTGCGCGCAGCTCGCCGCCGGGCATTTCCTCGACATCGGCGTGCGCCGCCCCGGACTGGTCAATGCGCTGGAGAAATTTCCGAACAGCAGCGCGTTTGAACAGATCGAACAAGCTTTCCGCGAGCATCTGGCCAAACACAAAATCAAGATCGCCGCCCGCAATTACGTCAACGGCGGCGTGTCGATCGAAGCCGGCGCCGCCGCGTACCGTCAGATGCGCCGGCAGCGGAGCGACGCGGACGGCATCTTCTGTATCAACGACTTGTGCGCACTGGGTTTGATGGACGAGGCCGAGCGGCACGGTCAAATCGCCGGGCGCGATTTCGCGCTGGCGGGGGTCGACGACCTGAATATTTCCGCGCTGGCACGCATCGGGCTGACTTCGGTCCGGCAGCCGCACGCGGAGCTGGCAAAGGCGGCAGCGGAACTGCTCTACGCGCTGATTCAAGGTGAAGAAAAAGAGCAGCACCGGATTACGCTGGAACCGACTTTATCCATCCGGGAAACCACCCGGTTATTTCAAACCAAAGGAAAATAAGATGAAGATGAAGTTACGCGACCGTATTTGGCTATGGGGACAAGATCCGGGCGGGCATCATGCCAGCGGAGTTTATAAGCTGCCGGGTGTGAACAAGATGGACAGCAAGGAAGGATGTGAATTTTTCGGCATTAACCGTTGCTGCCGGGTGGCGATGGGAATCGGTCCGCAGCCGCCGTTCGACGCGGAAAGCGAAAAAATCGCCGGGCTCAGGGAAGTGGTCTGGTCGGTGATCGGTGCGGGCGGCGTCAAACGCCACAGCAGCGGCGACCAGAGCGACCTCGGGGAAGTATTGCGCCAGGCGGAGATGTATCCGAATATTACCGGTGGGGTGCTGGATGATTTCTTCACCTCGGTGGAGGGGTTTGACATCAGCGGCGCCGTGGCACGGCATTCGCTGCAAAGCCTGCGCAATATCCGCCGGAAACTTCATGAATTCCCGCAACGCAAACTGGATTTATGGCTGGTATTGTACACATATCAGCTCGGCATGCCGATCCGCGAGTACCTGGACGAATGCGATATCATTTCGCTATGGACCTGGCAGGGCGAAGACCTGAAAAACTGGGAGGAAAATTACGCCAGAACCCGTGCCATGACCGGTGAAAAACCGATATTCGCCGGCTGTTATATGTGGAATTACGGCAAATCGAAACCGCTTACCATGGATGAGATGAAATTCCAGCTTGATGTTTACTACAAATATCTGATGGACGGCCGGTTAAAGGGAATGGTTCTTTGCTCGAACTGCATTGCCGACATCGGTCTGGAAACGGTTGAGTATACGAAAAAATGGATCGCCGAGCATGGCGACGAATATTGCTGAAGAGGTTATGACTATGATTCTGCAAAAAAGCGATTTCCTGGAACGCATCGAGCGCGCCCGCAAACAATTGTTGACCACCGATCTGGACGCCGTGCTGGTGTTCTCCACCGAGAGCGAACCGGCCGGAGTGCGGTATTTCGCGGATTATTGGCCGAGCTTCGAGACGACGGCCGTACTGATTCCGCGCAGCGGCGAGGCGGCGCTGATTATCGGGCCGGAAAGTTTGACGTACGCGAAGTCGCGTTCGCGGCTGGACCGCATCATTCAGGTGATGGATTTCCGCGAGTCGTCGCAGCCGGATTATCCGGGCTCGACACATCCGGACTGGAGCGCGATCCTCAGTGAATTCAAGGTCAAAAAACTGGGTATCAGCGGCTGGCACATGTTCCCGCATTCGATCATGGCGAACATCGCCGGGGCGCTGGGCGGCTTCGAAAACGTGGTCAGCGCCGATGAATTGCTGCGTCCGGTGACCATCAAGAAAATGCCCTGCGAGATCGAATGCCTGCGCAAGGCCGCCAGGATTTCCGAAGTCGGGTTCAAGGCGATATTGGAAACCATCAAGCCGGGCATGACCGAGGCCGAGCTCTGCGGGATCGCCGCGGCGGCGATGCTGGGCGCGGGCGCCGAAGCGACCGGATACCCGATCTGGTGCTGCAGCGGCCCGAACTCGAATCAGGCGATCAGCCGTCCGTCGCTGAGGCAGGTGCAGACCGGCGAAATCATCCATTTCAGCATCGGCGCAAAGGTCGAGGGCTACAGCGCCAGCATCGGCCGTCCGGTCGTACTCGGCAAGTGTCCCGACGAAATCCGCAAATTCATGCAGGTGGGGCTCGATGCCGCCAACCTGACATTTGAGCTCATGCAGGCCGGTTCACACGCCGGCGAAGTGGCGAAAAAGATCCACGGTTACGTGATTGAAAAAGGCTACGGCCACGCGCTGCTGTACGGTCCCGCCCACGGCTGCGGACAGATGGAGTGCGAATATCCGTTCCTCGAAACTTCGTCCACCTATATTCTGGAGGAAGGGATGACGTTCATGCAGGATATGTTCCTCTCGCAGAACGGAATGGGATTCCGCTGGGAAGACGGCTTGATCGTCCGCAAGGGCCCCGCCGAGCAGCTCTCCAATTACGGCCGCCAGATCAACATCATCGAGGTGTAAATCATGATTATCGACGTTCACGGGCACCTTGGCAACATCAATTTCGCGCCGTTCTGGCAGGCCGACGCGCCGACGCTGGAGCGCTACTGCGCCGAGTCCGGGGTCGATACGCTCTGCGTGTCGTCCTCGCGCTCGCTGATGTACGACGTGCGCGCAGGCAATACCGAGCTGGACGCCGCGCTCAAAACCACGTCGAAACTGCTCGGTTACGTGGTGGTGAACCCGATGTTCCCGGAGTCGCTCGCTGACCTCGCGCTGCTGGACTCGAACCCCAAGTTTCGCGGCGTGAAAGCGCACCCGGATTACCACGGTTACAACCTCGCTTCGAAATCGCGTCAAAAATTTCTCCACGAAGCGGCGGAAAAGACGAAGCTGATGCTGTTCCATGTCTCATGTATGCCCGGCACCGGTTTCGCCGACGCGATGCAGGTGGCGGAATTCGCGGCGCAGCATCCGGAAACCAACATCATTTTCGCGCACATGGCGGGGATTTTCCAGAATGGTAATTATCCATATTTCCCGAATCAGGATAACCTCGAAAAGGTCTGCGCCTTGAAGCTGCCGAACGTGTATATCGACACCGCGCATTACCTGATGTATGTATACCCGGGCGTGATGGAGCGCATGGTGGAGCTGGCCGGAGCCGATCACATCGTTTTCGGTACCGACGTGCCGCTGCAGGGCCCCATGCAGATGCGCTTCGCCATCGAAACAATTCAGGCGCTGCCGATCCCGGAAGCCGACAAGGAAAAAATCCTCTGGCGCAATG
>JBEBXH010000092.1:0-21892 GCA_040391785.1 Victivallis vadensis | reverse complement strand
CAAGAACGCTGTTCAGCGTGCCCATGTCGTTGGGCGTGAAATTCGGGTTGGCCGGATCGATGCACCAGGTGTCATTCACACAGAACTTATACTGATAAGTCCCGGGCGAGAGCATGACTGTGCACTGGTACGAACCGCTGCCGTCTTTGTCTTTCAGCACCTTGTCGTTCGGCTTCCATTCGTTGAAACAACCGGCTACCGATACCACACTGCCGGGTTCGGCCTGGTAAAAGAAAGTATGACGACGCTTCTTGGCGTCTGCCGCTACGGCTTTGGTCACGGTTTTCGCTGCAGTCTTGACTGCGGGTTTCTTGGCTTTCGGCGCTTCGGATTTTGCTACAGTTTTTTTGGCCTTCGCCGGAGTATTGGCTTTTCCACTCATAATGACACCTCCTATAATGTGTTTGTCTATAATATAGTACAACTTTCAAATTTTGCAAATACAGTTTGTTAGCATTGGGTTAAGAATACCGATAGTGGAAAAATTCTTTCAAATTATTCTGTACTGCCGGACCTCATAAAAGTATAGAAAAATAAAAAAAATTAAATTTTTTTCTGTCGGCAATCACCAACACTTTCCGGACTCACTTTCCACAGTGCCTTCCACAACAGCATCAGCAAATTATAGAGGTTTTCGCTGTTGATGATCATCGAATAATTGTCCTGCGGCAATGCATATACCGCGATCAGCCCCTCGAATAATATGGTGTTGGCGATCGACAGGTTCTCGCTGCTCTCCAGATACCGGACCCGGCGGAGGTTCTTCTGGCCGGGCAACAGCTCCGGGTATTCCTCCGCGTAGCCGTCATTGAGCAGCAAAGCGTTGGACCAGATGCCCTTGGCGATGCGCTTGGCCACGTATTCCTTGCGGTACTCCGGCGTGGTGGTCGCACGAAACGTCGCCATGGATCCGAAGTAATAATACTCCTTGCGGGTCTTGCGCAGTACCTCATCATGCACGAAAATCGAACCGCTTACTCCCTCGAAATAACGCACCCGCATCATCCGTTTATTCACTTGCCCCAGCTGGACCAGCTCCGGCATGATCCGGTCGAGCACCTGCTGCTGCCGCTTCAAACGCAAGTCGAGCCCATCCGGCGCCTCGGCAATAAAATGCCGCCGGTTCCCCACTGACGTGAACGACGCCAGGTTCTCCTCGCACAATTCCTCCAGCAATTCATAAGCGGTGGTTCGCTTGATGCCGGCCGCCTCCGCCAACTGCGCCGCACTGCCCCCGCCTTGACGCAGCAACGCCAGGTAAAGCTCCGCCTTCTTTTCGCCGAACCCCAGCTTAACCAGTTCCAATGCAACATCATCCATGTTCCGCCTCCTGCCTTCTTTGTCGGTATTTCCCGACACCCCGTATTTTGTTGACTCGGCCCAAAACTTATGCTATAATAGGCACAGTACACCATAATCAACGGAGAATCAAATCATGGTAAATTATAAAGTCCGATTTTTTACACTTATCGAACTCCTCGTCGTTATTGCTATTATCGCCATACTCGCGGCCATGCTGCTGCCCGCACTGAATGCCGCCCGCGAAAAAGCGCGCGCCATCAGCTGCACCAATAACCTGAAACAGCTCGGCCTGTCGATACGGCTGTATGTGGACGATCACGACGATCATATGCCCCCGTCTTTCGTCGACGCCGCCCCCGGCTCCGCCACCACCATCACCACCGGACTCCGCTGGTTCCACGTCCTGGCGGCCCACGAAACCGGCAAGGAGGTGAAAACCGCCGACCGCGACGCGCTCTCCAAAGCCGTCTCCTCCACCTACGCCTGCCCCAGCGAAATCAATTATTACGGCTTCAAATCCGAACCCCTGAAGTGCAAAGTCAGTTATGTGATCAACTGGTACAGCAGCCAGACCCAGTACAGCAACCCGCCCGCGCCCGCCGGCAAGGCCCTCGGCAGGAAGGTCGCTTCCTGCCGCGACAACCCGAGCGAAAAATTGATCCTTGTCGACGGCAATTTCAGCTACAGCGACGCCGAGACCGACCGTGAGAAACGCTCTTTCGTCCCCGGAGGCGCTACCGCTTCGAACCAGCTCACCAACTGGCACCGGGCCGGCTTGAACCACAATAAGCGCGCCAATATCCTGTGGCTGGACGGCCATGTCGACGCCAAGGGTTATGCCGAATTCGGCGGCCCCATCAGCACTTCCAATGAAATTGCCGAACGCTGGTTCAAGTGGAATATCGGCGATCCCAACGAATAACAGTTGAAAACACGCGCCTCCGGTGTTAGTTTATCGGATTAACATCAGGAGGATTTTGATGGTAAAGAGACTTGCAACACTGGTTCTGCTGCTGACGGCCACAGCGCTTTTCGCCGAAAACTACAAGCTGGGCCTGAGCCTGAACAAACAGGACGGCATTTATACGAAAGGTGAAAAGATTATCGCCAAGGTCACCGTCACCGACGAAGGCAAACGGGCCACGGTCAAAATCACCACCGCCGTATCCATCGACGGCAAAGAAGTCCAGTCGATCTACAGTGAAGCCGCGCAAACCATCGAACTCACCCCGATCAGCGCAGGCTGGGTACTGTTTGCCGCCACCATCGACGGCAAAGACGGCAAGAAAATCACCCGCAAGATCGGCGCCATGGTCGACCCCCTGACCATCAAGCCAGGCGCGGACGAACCGAAGGATTTCGACGCCTACTGGCAAGCCCAGCGCGAAAAACTCAATGCCGTTCCCGTCAAGGCCACACTGACCGAAGCCGAAGTGCCGAAAGATCAGCAAGGCAAATTCAAATGCTTCGACGTCAAGGTCGACTGTGCCGGCGGCGCGCCGGTGTCCGGCTACCTGACCATGCCCGTCAACGCCGGGCCCGGCTCGCTGAAAGCCGTGGTGGAGTATCACGGCGCCGGCGTCCGCAGCGCCAACAAACGCTTCAAGCCCAATGCGATCTACTTCGACGTCAACGCCCACGGCATCGAAAACGGCCAGCCCAAAGAATACTACGACGAAATCAGCAAAGGCAAACTCAAGAACTATCCCTGGTTTAATCCCAACGACCGCGAAAAGATCTATTTCCACGGTATGTTCCTGCGTGTGATGCGCGCCATGGATTATGTCATGACCCTGCCGGAATGGGATGGCAAAACCCTGATCGTCCTGGGGCATAGCCAGGGCGGCGGCCAGTCGCTGGTGGCTGCCGCCATGGAGCCGAAAGTGACGCTCTGCATGCCGAACAAACCCGCCCTGTGCGATCATTACGGCGTCATGGCCGGGCGCATCTCCGGCTGGCCCAAATGGCTCAAACTTACGGACGGCAAGCCCAACGACCAGAAGATTTATGATACCGTCGGCTACTACGACGGCGCGTTTTTCGCCAAACGCATCAAATGCGAAACCATCATGTCGGCCGGTTTCATCGACGAAACCTGTGTGCCGACTTCGGTCTACGCCACCTATAACAGTCTCCCGGAAGGCGTCAAAAAACAGATCGACACCTCCACGACTCAAACTCACGCCTACTGGATTCCGACCGGCGGCGAGCGCCTGGACCAGATTGTCGGAGCCAAATAAGCAGACCATATTCCGGGAAAATTTTTACCGCGATTCACGGAAACCACGGTTTAAACACCGCGGATTTTTTTCGGGGTTTTCCCGGTCAGCTTTTTCACTTTTTTAATTGCATAACTGGCATCGGTGAAACCGCTTTCCGCGGCGATTTCCTTGATGGACAGCTCCGTTTCATTCAGCAGCGACAGCATGTTCTGTATCCGGCACATGGTCAGGTATTCAATCGCCGTCACGCCGAACCGCGCCTTGAATTTCCGGCTCAGGATACTGCGGTGAATATTCAACTTCCGGGCCAGGAACTCGATATTGAAGGCATTGTCGGCAAAACTCTCATCGATGATTTGCCGGGCCCGGTCGTACAGCTGCGGGTTCTGTTCCGGCTGCGAACCGGGCCGGGTGCACAACATCAGCAATTCATAGCCGAGCAGCGACATCCGCCGCTGTCCATCCGGGGTCGAATCGTAAATTCCTTTTTCCAAACGCTCGAAAACCTCGGCCGGGCAATGGCCGATCAGCTTCGCTTCCCGGTCGAGCCCGAATGTCCCGACGGTCTCCCGCGCCAGCCTGCCATCCAGCGTAAACCAGCGGTAGTTCCAGATCTCTTCCACCGCTTCGATCCAGTGGTGGTCTCCCGGCCACATCACCATCACCTCGCCCGGCCGCAGCGGATACGCCCGGTCCCCGATCACAAAACGCCCCTCGCCGGAAATCCCCCAATAGACCTGGATATGGTTATGGCTCCCCGCATAATACCGCCACGGCAGCCGGGCAAAGTAGCATCCCGCCGAGCGGACGCCGAACGGCAGCCCTTCCATGCAGGTGCTGCTCGGCCTGAAGTGATTGTTCGAATTCAGCAATGGCATTTCAATTTGTCACAAAAGTACGATTATTAAACACATTATTACCTTACCATGAATATTGCGAATATCAAATATTGGATTATGTTTATTATGCAATCGTCAAATAATACCGATTTGCATTCTAAGGGTTCGTAACCGCCGCTGGAATTGCGGAGCGCAAATTTGGTATAATGAGCTGACGCTAATAGATTAGCGGCTGCGAATCAGACCGGATTTGAGCCCGCAAGATCAAGGCGGTTACAAGCCTTATGGTTGCAATTCGGTATAAATACTGTTTCAGAAGGTTCACAATGCTGAAAGTTTTCCACGTCGACATGAATATGGTTTCGTTGAAAAAGGACTATATCACCGCCCTTCTCCACAAACTCGCCGCCATGGACTACAACGCGATCCTGTGGGAACTGGAAAACAAGGTCCAATGGGAAACCTGCCCCGAATGCGTCGACGGCGACGCGCTGAGCAAAGCCGATTTCAGGGAAATTCTGGAAGTGTCGCGCCGTTTAGGGCTGGAACCGATTCCGCTGCTGCAAACGGTGGGGCACGCCGAATATATCCTCATCCATCCGCCGTATCACAAATTCCGCGAAAATCCCGACCGCCACGACTGTTACTGTACATCCAACCCCGAGGTCCGCACCTTCGTCCGGAATCTGGTTCTCGAATACCTCGATTTGTTCGGACCGCTCAACCATTTCCACCTCGGCGGCGACGAAGCTTATGAATTTGGGAGCTGCCCCGTCTGCAAAGAGTATTGTCAAAAACACGGCAGCAACCGCCTTTACGCGGAGTATCTGGCCGACATCGCCAAGCCGGTTTTCGAGCGGGGCGTCCGGCCCGGCATCTGGCCGGACATGGTGCTCCATCACCCGGAGGAACTCGACGCCGTTTCGCGGGATTTCATGATGTGGGACTGGAATTACTGGGGCAGCACGGTTGACCCCAACCACCAGTGCGCCATCGCCTGGGGCGTGGCGATGTTTCAGAAACCCGAAGATGTCCCGGAACATATTCGGCAAACCTTCCCGGATATCATCAAAGACGGCCGCCTGAACCCGTTTCATACCGTCGATTTCCTCAAGCGGCATGGTTATGATGTGATTCTGTGCAGTGCTTCAAGGTCGGCGCAGGACTCCAACCACTGCGGGCGGCACCACATCCACGCGCCGAATATTTACAGCTGTACCCGCAAGGCGATGGAGAGTTCGCTGGCCGGATTCTGCGTCACCAGCTGGGCCATCCGGATGCACCCTTACGAAACCCAATTGCCGTGGCTCATGCTGGGCACAGTAACCGCGGCGCTCCCCGTCCCGGACTATCAGGACGCGCTCGACCGGGTATCGGAGAAGCTTTTCGGGCAGGTTCACCGCGACTTTTTCACCGCGCTTAACCTGATCGGACAATCCTTCTGGTTCAACAATTCGCGCCATCTGGGCATCCAGTGGAACGCCCTCAAAGACGGAACCAAACCGCCCGCCGGATTTATCGCCACGATCGTCGCCCAACTGCAGGAGGATACCGTCCAATGGAAAAATGCGCCGGACGCTTTGGCAAAGTCGGGCCGCGAAATCCGGGAAGGCATCGCCATGCTCAACGGGTTGTTCGATGAACTTGCCACCGCCAACTCGCCCGGGCTGGCAACCGTGGAAGCCTGGCTGCTGGCCGGCAATCTGCAGATGCTTCAGCTGGCCCTGGCCCGCGCCGCCCTCCGCCGCGCCGACGGCGTACCGCTACCGGTGGAAACGCTGCGCGAGACCGTGGCCACCGCCAAGGCCCTGTACCAGGCGGCCCGGCCGGGCGAAACCGCCGCCAGCGTGAAATGGAACGCGGAACAGGTCTACGATTCGCTGGCGGATTACCTCGGCTTAAACGAATAAAATTTCAGATTGTATTCGTTTTTTTGAAATATGTGATTATATTACGGTCATGATGGAAGATATATTGGAACATTTTTGCGGGTATCTGACCGTAGAGCGGGGGCTGAGCTCCAATACCGTGATTGCTTACCGGACCGACCTCACGGATTTCATCGCATTTCTCAAGGAGGGCGGCATCGGCAGTTTCAATGAGGTCGACCGTAACAACATCATCGATTACCTCGGCGCCCGCAAGGACGAGGGGCTCGAGCCGACCACGCTGGCGCGCCGGCTGGTGGCGATCAAAGTGCTGTTCCGCTATATTTTTCAGGAACGCATCATCGACAAAAACATTACCGAGGTCATGGACTCCCCCAAGCTGTGGAAGATCCTGCCCGATTTTCTCAGCACGCGCGAGGTCGACGAACTTCTTGCGGCGTATCCCGCCGGCAAGGACCCGCTGGTTTTCCGCAACAAAGTGATCCTGGAAGTGCTCTACTCCTGCGGCCTGCGCGTGTCGGAAGCGGCCAACCTCAAGGTCGGGTCGATCCATTTCGACGAGGAGATCATCCGCGTCGTCGGCAAGGGCAACAAGGAGCGGATCGTGCCGTTCGGCCGCGCCGCCCGCAATCTGCTGCAGCGCTATATTACGAATATCCGCCCCGAACTGGTGCGCAGCGAAAAAGAGACCACGCTTTTCCTCTCCAAAAGCGGCCGCAGGCTCAACCGCGAATGGATCTGGCGCGTCGTCAAGGAAGCCGCCAAGATCGTCGGCATTCACAAAAACATCCATCCCCACACCCTGCGCCATTCGTTCGCCAGCCACCTGCTGGAGAACAACGCCGATTTGAGGGTGATTCAGGAAATGCTGGGCCATGCCGATATCAGCACCACCCAGATTTATACGCACGTGAACCAGAAAACTCTGTTGAATATCCACCGCCAATTTCACCCGCGAGGCTAAGTCATGAACGAAAATATCAAGATGTCGAAGAAACAATACTGGCTCATCCTGGTCGTGATCGCGCTGGTCGCCACCGCCGCGGCTTTCGTCAATCAGCGCCTCGGCACGGTCGATACTTCCAAAACCGAAGAGCAGGAGCGCACGTTTCCGGTCATGAGCACGGTCGCCCAATTGAAATTTTACGGCCGCCCGGACCAGGTGGAAAAGGCCGCCAACCTGACGCAGCAGGTTTTCGCCATGGTCGAAAAGGACTGCAGTACTTTCGACGAAAACAGCGAACTTTACAAGCTCAACCACAGCGCTTTCGAGAAACCCTTCAAGTGCTCCGACCTCCTCTGGGAAGTGCTGCGCAAATCGCGCGAAGCCTACAAACTCTCCGACGGCGCGTTCGACCCGACCATCCGTCCGTTGATGGAGCTGTGGGGATTTTACCGCAAGCGCTACGAACTGCCGCCGCAGAGCGAGCTCGACGAAGCCATGAAGCGCGTCGGCCTCGACAAAGTCATTTTCAACGACACCGACCACACCGTGCAATTCACCGTCAAAGACATGTCGCTCGACCTCGGCGGCATCGCCAAGGGCTACGCCGTCGACATGGCCGCCGAAAACGTCCGCAAAACCGGCATCAACGCCGGTATCATCAACCTCGCCGGCAACATCTATTGCTTCCCCACCCCGCCGCAGAAACGCAAATTCTACACCGTCAGCATCCGCAACCCCCTGAACAAGGACAAGGCCTGCGGTGTGATCCGCATCCTCAACAAATCCGTAGCCACCAGCGGCAATTACGAGCGTTATGTCACCTTCAACGGCAAAAACTACACCCATATCATCAACCCGAAAACCGGCCACCCGGTCGAGGACATGCTTTCGGTGACGATCCTGACCGACTCCGCCACCGACGCCGACATGTTTTCCACCGCCGTCTTCGTCGGCGGCCTCCCGCTGGCGAAAAAGCTCTACGAAACGCTCGATCTCGAGATTCTGGTCATGCTCCGCAATCCCGACAATCCGAACAACTTCGACATCGTCAAATACGGCAAATCCTGGGACAGCGTCAACCACGCGGGCATCTGAGGAATTAGACGCGGCTTGCAGCCGCTGAATTGGACGGCACTCCGTGCCTGAATTGGTCGCCGCCGATGGCGGCTGAATTGGAGAATTAGGGAAAAGTTTCCGTGTAAGTCTGTGTTTGTCCGTGTACGTCCGTGTTGGTGCCTCAACCTGCGGAGCCGCCTGCCAGGCGTATCAGGACAAAGGCCACGATCGCGACGATCAGCGCAATGATCACCAGCAGAATTATGACCATCTTCAGAGGCGACGATTTTTCCTGCGGCTGATTGGTCATTTCAAGAGGAATAATAATCGTCTGTTCGCACTGCGGACAAGCAGCCTGCTGACCGCGCAATTCGTCTTCGACCTCAAGATCTTTGCCACATAGTGGACAGGAAAAAGTAATATTGGACATCGGATACCCCTCACATCTTCATTAAATGCACATTAGCAATATAATATCGATTTCAGAGAAATAAAGCCGAAACGGGAATTTTCGCCCAAAATATCCCTCCCGAACTCATCAAATTCCTTTCGGACAAGTCGGACAAGTCGGACGAGTCGGACAGATTTTTGAGCTTACCAGCCGCCTCCTATACGTCCTATGCGTCCATTTGTCCTATCGAACTTACAACGTGCCGAACAACCGGTCGCCGGCGTCGCCGAGGCCGGGCAGGATGTATTTCTTGCCGTTCAGGCCGCGGTCGAGGCTGCCGGTGTAGATCTTGACCTCCGGGTGCCGGGCGGTCATGACTTCGACCCCCTCGGGCGTCGCCAGCAGCGTGATCACCATGATGTTTGTGAAGCCGTCCTTTTTGATCGAATCGACCGCCGCCGCCAGCGAACCGCCGGTCGCCAGCATCGGGTCCACCACGATCACCACCGAGCCGACGGTGGGCTTCGGCAGTTTGTTATAATACTGATGGGGCTTGGCGGTGTCTTCGTCGCGCTGGAAACCCACGAAACCCATGCTGGCGTTCGGCACCAGCGGCATGATGCCGTCCAGCATGCCGAGCCCGGCGCGCAGGATCGGCACAATCACCACATCGTTGCAAATCCGCCAGCCCTGCGTCTCCTCCAGTGGCGTCTCGACCTGGACCGCTTCGAGCTCCAGATTTTTCAGCGCCTCGTAAGCGATCAGGCAGGTGATTTCCTTGGTACATTCGCGGAACTGTTTGGAGCAGGTATCCTTGTCGCGCAGAATCGTCATCTTATCCTTGATGCAAGGATGGGTAATCTCATAAAACATAATATCTTCCCTTGTTTGCTACGCTAATTTAACGCATAAACGAAGATATTCAAACCCCATCCGCGGGGTGCTCGCGTTTTTCGTCCAGCCGCGCGATCTTGTCCGAGGGCTTAATCATGCGGATGAAGCGCCATTTGCCGGTGCGGAAACGCCACAGGACCAGCGATCCCTCGGTCACGGCGACAATGGTCAGATACGCCCACACCCAGACCACGCTGCCTTCGAACCAATAGACGATCGCCAGCACTCCGGGCACCATCAGCAGATACGCGCAACTGATCGAAATCAGCATGATCGGCTTGGTATCCCCGGCTCCGCGCAGCGCCGCCCCGAAAATGAACTTCAGCGTATCGGAGAGATTGAACACTACCGCCGTCACCAGCAGCCAACGCGCCATCTCGACCACCACCTGGAAATTACCGTCGTCCTCCGCCGGCGCGAACAATCCGGCCAGCATTCGCGGGAAAAAGGTGTACACGATCCCGCCCAGCAGCATATACAGGAAGCTGACCCGCCAGGCGCGGTACGCGATCCGCCGCGCGATGCTGTGTTTGGCGCGCCCGATGTATTGCCCGATCAGGATCGAAGTCGCATCCGACAGCCCCAGCAGCGGGATAAAGAACATATTGTTGATCGACAGCGCGATCGTATGCGCCGCCAGCGGGTCGCGCCCCAGGCTGCCCACCGTAAACGACACCAGCGCGAACGCACCGCAGTCAAACGCCACCTGGAACCCGGTCGGCGCGCCGTAGCGGACCAGCCGGACCACGCTTTCCCAGCGCGGCAGCCGGCTGGAGCGCGTCGGAAACACCTTCTGGTTCTGCAGCAGGAAATAGCTGAAGATCATCAGGAAGCCCGACAGCGAACAGAGCGTCGTGGCCAGACCGGCCCCGTAGATTCCCATCGCCGGTATCGGCCCCCAACCGAAGATCATGATATAGTCCAGGACAATATTCAGCACGCAGGCGATGATATTGATCACCGCCACCGGTTTCGTGCGCCCCTGCCCGGAGAAAAAGCCATAAAACGGCGCCGCCAGACACGCGAATACCCCACTCCCGCTCAACCCGTCGAAATACGAGATTTCCCGCCAGTACAGCTCATCCGAATGCCCGCCGAGCCCGATCATGAAATGCCCGATATGCGGTATAATATAGGTGATGACGATCCCCGCGCCAATGGCAAAATAAACCCCGGACCACACCGACGCCAGCACCGATTTTTTGTCTCCGGCCCCATGGTACTGCGCCACAATTGTCGACGTGAACCCCGTCGCGCAAAGAAAGATACAGAACATGGTGAAATACAGGATACCGGCCGGCATGGCGGCGGCGACGTCCTCGGTGGACGCCAGCGCCAGCAGTTTGCGGTCCACGAACTGCATGATCGTGTTGCTGGCGCTCATGATGATCAGCGGATAAGCCAGTTTCAGCAGTTCGAAATAGCCGCCGCGGCCCGTGAATTCGAGCGGACGGAAAAGTAAACGGAATAAGTAAAACATAAAATAGAAACCCCAAAATGAATGAAATAAAAACAGATCCAAAGGAATAACAATCTACTGCAAGAATTTTTGCAGACGCTATATTGTCAGACCGGCCATGTTTTTGTTTCCTTGGGTTTTGAGTTGCGAAGTTCGTACTATAGGATAAAAAAACGACATTACAAACCGCAATCGCGAATTTATCGGAAAATAAAACATTTATCTAACAATGATGAAAGATTATGATAATGCGAGGGCGGCTCCGCGCCCCCTCGCGCTCCCTGCGGCAGGGCGTATTGCCCTGCACCAAAGTACTTTATAATGGAGATCCGCGAGTTTCCGACTCGCGCCAGAAAACTGCCGTCTCTGGACTCTGCCGGAGGCGTTTTACCCGGCACAGGTTTTCGACGGGGTCAAGGGGCAGCAGCCTCCTTGCGCGAGTCGGAAACTCGCGGATCTTCCATATATAGTCAGGATGCGCAGCATCCGTTCAGTGCAGATCAGTCGATCTGCCGCAGGGAGCGCGAGGGGGCGCGGAGCCACCCTCGCATAACCCGCATAAATTTCTTTACTTTTTATTTTTCAGCTATTGCTTTTTCCGGGGCTTGCTTGTATAATAGAAGTGTATCGATAATAAACACACTGTTTTTATTGAAATTATAATTATGCCGTCCGCGGCTAATTTTTTTAATCAAAGTGTGTTTATCACAAACACACTAAATAAAAGATGGATATGGAAATCGATAATAAAACCAACCGGCTCTACCGGCAACTGCGGCGAAAAATCGCCGACATGACTGATGGCGAGGAATTTCCATCGGTCCGCCAGCTGATCAGCGAATACAAGGTCAGCCAGGTGACTGTGACCGCGGCCATGAATCAGTTGAAGGAAAAAGGCATTCTGGAATCCTTCGTCGGGCGCGGTACTTTCGTCTGCAAAAAAGCCATGCCCGTGCATCCGAAGCTGGTGCTTCTGCAGCCCGACTGGCCCGGTAGTTCACTGGCCCGGACCGCCAAGCTGCTGGAACTCTACGCCGGCAAATACGGGTTTGATTTCACGCTGGCCCGCCGCGATTATCACGATGATCTGTGCATGTGTGTGAATGATTACGAGGCGGATATCATCGTACTGGACTCGGTGGCGAACGATCAGTTGAATCCCGAACAGCTGATGTCGCTGAGCCGTTCCGCCGCGCCGGTCATCATCTCCAATAACACGATTCCGGTGGCCGAAATCCGCTATGTCTGCGGCGACAACGTCAAGGCCGGGGGACTGGCGGCGCGTTACCTGGTGGAAAAGGGCCATCGCAAGCTGGGATTTCTGTTCAGCGAGCCGCATATCATCAGTACGGAGTCGCGTCTGCGCAACTTTGAGATGGTGGCGAGCGCCTGCGGCTGCGACCTGGAAGTACTCGACTGCCGGATGACTTCCGGCGACCGCCCCGAGAAGAAAATCCGCGAATTCATGAAGCAGTTCGCCGCCGGCAAATACGACTTCAGCGCGCTGTTCGTCATCAGCGACATCACCGCGGTCAAGGCCATGCGGTATCTGGAGGAGTTCGGCGTGCGGATCCCGGAAGATTTGAGCATTCTGGGCTTCGGGGATGAACCGGAACCGGGCATGGAGAAGCTGAGCACCGTGGGCGTCGATCATCACCTGATCGCCGAGTCGGTGATCAAAATGGCGCAAAACATCCTGCAGCACGCGCCGGACTTCAAAACTCAGATCGACGCCGAGCCGATGATCATCGATCGTAATTCCGTAGCCCGGTATGTGCCGAAAAACCAAATGAAATATGCATAATTCCAACAATAGAAGGAAATAAAAAATGAGACAAAGAAAATCTTTTACGCTGATCGAGCTCCTCGTCGTGATTGCGATTATTGCAATATTGGCGGCAATGCTGCTGCCGGCCCTTAATTCAGCCAGACGCCGGGCCAAATTGATTTCCTGTACGAGCCAGCTGAAGCAATGGGGGACAATCTTCCATACCTACGCGGTGGACAGCAATGATTATTTCATTTACGGCGGCGGAACCCAGTACAACAACAGCGGCGATGGAGACGGCGGCTATGAGTATACCCACCCGACCAATATGGTGGGGCGCTTCGCCAACCGGGCCCGTGCCTATGCGGCGGACCGCAAAATGTTTCTCTGCCCCCTGGATACGCAAACCCCGCCGATCAGCGAATCGAACTGGGAAAAGCTCGCCACTCAAACGGTTTATGATACTTCCATGAACTGGAAATGCAGCTATGCATACTTCGGGATTTTGAGCCCGGACCGGGGATTCGGCAAGCCCCGGCGCGCCGGCGACAAATACATCACCGGGTTGATGATGGACGGCAGAATCTGGCAGAGCGCACTTGGGTATTATTGGGCGCACAATGCAACGTACAATTCTTTTGGAACCATATTCGGCGACCTCAATGTCCTGTTCTCCGACGGACGGGTTCAGGCGGCACGTGTGGAACCGGCTTACTGGCCCTTCCAATTCGCGCTGCGCCAATCCGTCAGTGACCCGACCATGCTCAGTTACAACGGTACCAGTGCCTGGAACGGCCCTGTTACACCTTAATCAGAAAGGAATTTCCCAATGCGAAAAGTTATCATCATGCTCTCTCTTTTAGTCGGCGTCCTGGCGGGCGCTCAGGAAAAAATTTCCCCGTGGGGCGTTTGTGCCCATCTGAACCGCGATGCCGAGTTTGATTACCGGACCGACGAGCAGCTCCGGCTGATGAAGGAAGCCGGAATCAAGGCCGCCCGGATGGACGTCGGCTTCTCCATGATTGCCCGGAAAGACGGTCTGGCGCAGATCGACAAGGTATACAACAAGCTCAAGGAATACGACATCCAGATGCTGCCGATCCTCAACGGTTACGCCTGGGAAGTGAAAAATGTCCGCCCGGACCTCGTGCCGCTGCACGACCACCCGGAAGAATGGCGGAAATACGTCCGCACCATGGCCGAACATTTCAAAGGCAAGATCACGGTCTGGTCCTTCTGGAACGAGCCGGACGGCGGCTTCTGGCACCCGGCGCCGGACCCGAAACAATACCTGGCCCTGCTGAAAATCACCCACGAAGAGCTGAAAAAAGCCGATCCGAACAACCAGATCATGCTTGGCGGCCTCGTCAGCATGGGTTTCCTTGAAGATGTTTATAAGCTCGGCGGCAAACCGTATTTCGACCTGGTTTCCACGCATCCCTACGGCTGGGGTGGCGACCGCAACAAAGGATTCGACCGGAATTTGAACACCGTACAGGCGATCCTCAAGCGTCACGGCGACGCCGATAAACCGGTCTGGTTCACCGAATGCGGCTCCTCCTCCGCCCGCAATGAATTTATCGAACGCCAGCCCGAGGCTATTTTCAAGGCGCTGCAGCTGGCCGGGGAAAAAACCGGCCGCCCCTTCCCCGCCGGCCATCAGTTCAAAGTCGGGGTACCGGTCCTGCCCGGAACCCCCATGGATCATTTCCGCAATAATCGCACGTGGCTGCCGGGGGTGGAATTCGTCCCCGTCACGCCGCAGCAGTTCGAAACACTCAAGATCAACGAAATCCCGGCGATGATCGGATGCGAAAGCGAAGGCATGTACGAGGAATTCGTCCGCCCGCTGCAGCAGTATATTCAGCGCGGCGGTATCGTGCTGGCCTTTGCCCAGGTGCCGTTCTATACGCTCCACTATGTCAACGAACACGGAACACGGGCGCAGCGGGGTGCGTCGGATGAACTTTACGATGCTTTCCGCATGGGCTGGCACGCCTGGTGGAACAAGCCCGGCGCCCCGAACGAAACGTTCAATGTCCAACCGACTGCCGACGCCGCCAAACTCGGGTTCATCCCGTCACCCGGCCACGCCAACCGCTATTTGAATAACGACAAGAACCGCAAAGGCGTCCGCTACACCCCCATCCTTCAGGCGGTGGCGGACGGTAAACCGGCGGGCGATGCACTGGCTCTCTACACCTTTGACGACTGGAAAGGAGCGATCATCGGCTGCACGCTCATCAAATTCGACGATTTTGTCACCGAGCAGCAACAGGCGGACCTGGCGCAAACGTTCAGCGTTTACAGCCTTTCGCGCGGCGTCCCGCGCTTCTATCTCTATGTTTTCCGCAATACCGGAATCCAGCGCGGCGAACGCGAGGATAACTTCGGCATGGTCACCCGCGACCTTCGTCCGAAGCCCTTTTACCGCGCCTACAAACAGATGACCACAGCGCTCGGCGAATACCCGAAGTTCATCAAACAACTGTCGAGCCCGGACAAGTTCTTCATGATGGTATTCGAGCGCGGCGAAGATCAAAAGAAGGTATTGGCCTTCTGGTCCGTCGATGCCGGCCGCGAATACACGGTCTCCGGCGTGGACGGCACCTTCAAAGACGGCAGCGTCCACTTCGTCGACTACAATGAAAACATCGATTACCGGCACACTCCCCGGTAATCACTTCTCCAGCATGCGGGCCTGGAGCTGCCGGTAGCGTTCGGGGAGCCAGGCCGGCATGTTGTCGTAATTCTCCGGCAGCGGCTTCGTCCGGAAGTCGTAGGGGGCAATCAGAAGTTCAGTATTTTGAGGTGTAGCCAGGGCGGTGAGGGCGAAAATCTCTTCGATGGCGTCGTTCTCCACGACGATGCAGCCGATCGAGCCGCCCTTGCCGTGAATCATGATGTCTGAGCCGAGATTGCCGGTGTCGCGTCCCTCGCCTCGCGCCATGGCAATATCCTCTTCGCTCGGGTATTTCACCTTCAGTGCCAAATAAAAATGACTGTTCGGATGCAGGTATTCGATCACATAAATTCCCTCGGGCACCTGACGGTCGCCCTCTTTCAGTTTCGGTCCGGCCACGCCGCTCGCCGCCAGAACCGGATAGCTCGCAAGCAGTTTCCATTCGGCGTCCGGGCCGAATTTGCCGTACATTTCCAGCACTTTTTCTTCTTTAAGAGCAATGAATCGGAGCGCCGCCGGAGTTTCCGTCAAACCCAGCCGCTTGAGCGCGGGTTCCCGGATTTCCGTCATGCGGTCCGCCACCGAATAACGAAAAAAACGCCCGATGGTGACATTATACCCGAACCTCACCCACGATCCCGGCAATACTGCAATTACCACAATGCAAAAAACGCCCCCGGCAATAATAAACCAGAGGTGTTTTCTCTTATTTCCCGAATTCCCCAATTCTCCAATTCCCCAATTTATTTGACTGAGTCGCGCAAGAGGTCTTTCGGGAGGCGCTTGTCGCGGCTGTCGGCGTCGACTTTGGTGAAGTCCACACGGGTTCGCCAGCCGGGGCCCTCCAGCTGCAAACGGGTCACGAGCCAGAGGTCGTTGACTTCCGTGAATTTGGTGGCCTTCAAACTGCGGTAAGCAACGGCGTTTTCGTCGAATTTATCTTTGTACCAGCGGACTTCCATCGGGAAAAGGTATTCCACGTTGACGCTCAACCGCACGTATTCGTCGCCCTTGGTCAGCACGAAAACGCGGCAGTTGCGGAACGTGATGGTTTCGCGCGGCAGCTCCTTGACGAAATCCCAGTAGATGAAGCTCATGGTCAGGTCCTCGGCACGCAGGCCGTATTGACCGAGCAGGTCACTGTCGGCGGCGCTGCCCTCCATCGGAGTGACGGTGGTGCCGGACTTGGCGCCGTCAAAGGTCTGGCTGATCGTGTAGCCCTGTTTGTCGTCCACAATCACCTGCGAGATCATCCGGTCCGGCGCAAACATCGTGGCCAGGTACACCGACGACGACGTTTTCTTGCTGCCCTGCCGTTCATGGTCGATGCGGCCAGACATCTGCCCCCAGGTCTGGAAACCGTGCGGACGGCGCAGCAAGTCCAGAAACTCCTGAGAGCTGATTTTGTCCAGGTCAACCGCCATGGCCGGCAGTGCGATCACGGCGCACAGTATCAGAAGCAGGTACTTGCTCATTTTTTCGTCCCGGTTTTCTTCGCTGCCGCTTTCTTTTTCGGCCCCGTGCTCAGAATCTGCTCCAGAGCCTTGGCGGCCTGGTCAACGAAGATGAAATCGATCTGGTCCTTGACGTTGTCCGGGATATCCGCGAGGTCCTTGCGGTTTTCCTCCGGCATGACGACCGTCTTGATGCCCGAGCGCAGCGCGGCAATCACTTTTTCCTTGATCCCGCCCACGGCCGTAACGCGGCCGCGCAGCGTGATTTCGCCGGTCATCGACAGGAACGGTCGCGGCGCTTTGTTCGTCAGCAGCGACACCAGCGCGGTGACCAGCGCGATCCCGGCCGACGGGCCGTCCTTCGGCGTGGCGCCATCCGGCACATGGATATGGAAGTCGTTCTGATCAAACATCTTAGGATCGATGCCGTAATTTCTACAGACGCTGCGGACGTAGCTGAACGCGGTTTCGGCGCTCTCCTTCATGACATTGCCGAGCGAACCGGTCAGCTTCAAATTGCCCTTGCCGCCGGGGAGCATGGTGGCTTCGATCATCAGGATGGTGCCGCCGACGCCGGTCCAGGCCATGCCGGTGGCAGTGCCGGGCTCGGGATTGGCGGTGGCTTCGTCCATCATGAACTTGCGCACGCCGAGGAGCTCGTCGACCTCTTTCGGGCCGATGGTGATCGTTTTCTTGTCCGGGTAATTTTCCTGAATCGCCTTGCGGGCGATCTTGCGGCACAGCGAACCGATGGTCCGCTCAAGATTACGCACCCCGGCTTCGCGGGTATAATAATTGATGATCTCGTCGATGGCGGCGAGGTTGATATTGACCTTGAAATTCTTGAGGCCGTTGTCCTTGATCTGGCGCGGCACGAGGAAGTTTTTCGCGATCTGGCGCTTTTCGAAACCGGTGTAGCCGGGCAGGTGAATCACTTCCATGCGGTCGCGCAGCGGCCCCGGAATCATCTCGCCGACGTTGGCGGTGGCGATGAACATGACCGAGCTCAAATCGTAATCGATTTCGAGGAAATGGTCGTTGAATGTTTTGTTCTGGGCCGGGTCGAGCACTTCCAGCAGCGCCGAAGAGGGGTCGCCGCGCTGGTCGTTGCTGAGCTTGTCGATTTCGTCCAGCATAAACACCGGGTTCGAGGTGCCGGCTTTTTTGAGTCCCTGGATGATGCGGCCGGGCAGGGCGCCGATGTAGGTACGGCGGTGGCCGCGGATTTCCGCTTCGTCGCGCACGCCGCCGAGCGAAATACGCACGAATTTACGGCCCATCGACTCGGCGATGGACTGCCCCAGCGAAGTTTTGCCCACGCCGGGCGGACCGACGAAGCAGAGGATCGGCGCTTTGCGGTCATCCTTCAGCTGCAGCACCGCCATGAATTCAAGGATGCGCTCCTTGACGTCCTCGAGCCCGTAATGGTCGCGGTCGAGAATCCGGGCCGCTTCCTTGACGTCGATACGGTCCTCGGAGAAAATATTCCACGGCATGTTGCTCAGCCAGTCGACATAATTATAAGCCACGTGGTATTCGGGGGAAATCGGCGGCATCATTTCCATGCGCTCGAGTTCCTTGTTGATCACATTCAGGACTTCTTCGGGAATATCGAGCTCGGCGACTTTCTCGCGGAGGGCGATGATATCGGGGTTGGCAGTCTCCTCGCCGAGTTCCTTTTTGATGGTTTTCAGCTGTTCGCGGAGGTAGAACTCGCGCTGCGAGCGCGACATGGCTTCGTGCACCTGGTTCTGAATTTTTGAGCTCAGGCGCGATACCTCGATCTCGCGGTTCAGGATCGCCATCAGCAGTTCGAGGCGCTCGCGGACGTTGGCCAGCGACAACAGCGCGAATTTTTCGGTGGCGATAATCGGCAGCGTGTCCGACATCATATCCACCACGCGCCCGGCGTCGTTCAGCGTGCTGATCGCCAGCTTGAATTCATCGGGCACGCCCTGCGAAAACGAAATCACTTCCTGGAACTGGGTGACGGCGCTTTTCAGCATGGCCGCGGTTTCCACCGATTCGTCGCGGTCTTCGCGGACATCGTCGACCAGCGCCATGTCCGGCGACTCGTCCTTGGTCTGATATGCCCGCTGGAAGCTCACGCGGCGCAGTCCGCGCACCAGCAGCCGCACGGTGCCGTCCGGGAAATTCAGCATTTTGATGATTCGCGTCATGGTGCCGATGCGCCCCATGCGGACGCCGCGGAATTCCACATCCTGAAATTCCAGATCCATCGGCAATTCTTCGAGCTGGCTCTTCGGCGGCACTTCGGGGAATACCGCCAGCAGACGGTCGTCGCCGGAAATCCGCTTGAGCATTTCAGCCATTTCCGGCTGATCGACCAGCATCGAGGTCAGGGTATACGGAAACGACACCATGTTTTTCAGCGTCAGCACCGGTACCGGCACTGGCGCGTTATTATTATTAAAGCCCGGGGCCTTAATCGTAATACTGTCAAAATTGCTCATATGTTACATCTCCAGTTATTTTCAATTCAAATTCAAGGCTGGAACCTTATACAGCGCCAGCGCGTCGCCGGCCATGAACAGCGAGCCCGCGATCAAGTGCCGGTGCTCCGCCGGCAACTCCAGCGCCTCGCGCAGACTGCCCGCGGTATGCGCCGGTGTGTCCGCCATGCCGCGCAGCATCGCCGCCAGTTCTTCCGGCGGCAGCCCGCCGCGCCCGTCCACCAGCAGCGGCACAAAGACGAAACCGGCCGCCACTTTGTTCAGCTCGCGCAATACGCCGGCGGTATCTTTGTCGGCGAAATTCGCCATGATTACGGTGAACTTCTCGCCGGGCAGAATCTCCGCCAGGGCCTCCACCAGCGCTCCGGCGCCGTCCGGATTGTGCGCGCCATCCAGAATACTGCCGTCGGGCAGGAACTGAATCCGCGCGGGCCAGCGCACCGCGGCCAGACCATCCAGCGCCTTGTCCAGTCCGAAACCGAATTCCGATGCCAGAAAGGACAGCACTTCGTAAACAACCTTGAAATTACGCCGCTGCAGCGGTCCCGCCAAGCCAAGGCGGACCCGGTGCCCCGCGTAATCAAAACATTGGATAAATCTATCGCCATTCAGGGATATTTTCAAGTCCCTGCAACTATCTATCGGGCAATATTTAACGGCCGCCCCGACGCGGACAGCGGTTTCATCGACCACCCGGGCGGCCTCCGGCGGCAGTTCGCCGCAGAAAACCGGACGGCCCGGTTTGATGATCCCGGCCTTCTCGCGGGCGATGCTCGTCAGGTCGGTGCCGAGGTATTTCTCGTGGTCCATGGCGATGCCGGTGATCACCGAACACACCGGCGTGACCACATTGGTTGAGTCGAAACGCCCCCCCATGCCGGTTTCCCAGATCACGAAGTCCACTTGAGCATCGGCGAAAATCTTCGCCGCCATGACGGTGGTAAATTCAAAATAAGTCGGGCACTGCGCCAGCTGATCGGCAATCTCTTTGAGGTTCGCCACTGCGTCCGCGTAGACCTCTTCGCTGACCGCGCAGCCGTTCACCCGGATGCGCTCGCACGGCGACACCAGGTGCGGCGAGGTATAAAGCCCGGTCCGGTAGCCGCAGTGGCGCAACGCACCTTCCAGCATGGCGGCGCAGGAACCCTTGCCATTGGTCCCGGCGATGTGGATGAACCGGAGCGCTTTGTCCGGGGCCCCGGCCCGCTCCATCAGCAGACGGGTCTGTTCGAGCCCGAGCTTGATGCCGAACCGTGTCAGATGGGCCAGATATTCTTCGGCCTGTTGAAAATTCATTTGAGCCTGGACCACGCCGGAGTGCTCTGGTTATACGGGAAATTCATGATCTGCCGGAAGTTGCCGGTCCATGAATCCACCAGATACAGCGTCGAGCGCCCGTTGAGCTTGCGGCTGCAGACTACGTGGCGGTTGTCCGGCGCCCACGAAGGGGATTCCCAGTCGCCGCCGACGCTGATCAGGATGCCGGAGCGCGCCGGACTGGTGACGCCCATATTCAGGATCGCCAGCGTATAGTTGCCCATTCGCGTGGTATATACGATCACGTCCTCGCCGTTCCACTCCGGCGACACCGCTTCCGAGCCCTCGGTATAAAGCGCGGTCACTTCTTTGGAACCCAGTTCAATTTTATAGAGCTTGGGGCTGCCGCGCTGGTCGGAGACATAACAGAGCGCGGTACCGCTCGGGTTCCAGCTCGGCGAGGCTTCCACCGCCACGCTGTTGGTCAGCCGGATGCGCTTGCTGCTTTCGACTTCCTTCACGTACAGGTCCACCTGACGGTCCAAACTCATGATCAGCGCCAGATACTTGCCGTCCGGCGACATCGACACCGAGGAGTTCAGCCCCGGATACGACACCAGCCGCCGGCTGCGCAGCGGATCCAGTTCCGTCTGCACCACGTCAATATACGAGGGGCCGTACATGGAGTAAATCAGCGAATTGGAGTCGTGCCCCCAGGAAGGCTCCACGCACAACGTTTTGTAATTGGTGACCTGGCGGACTTCGCCGCCGTCAATGTCGCAGGTGAAAAGGTTGCGGACCCCCGGAGAGGTGTCGGCGCAGAAGGCGATCCGCGACTCGCACATGCGCACTTTGAAAAGCTTGAACAGGATGCCGTCGACCATCTTTTTGGCGATCGCGCGGTTATGGCTCTGGCCGTGATAAGTGGTGCGCACGGCGAAACCCGCCTGGCTCTCGGAACTGCGGAGCTGCAGCGACAGTTTGCCGTCCGCAAGCTCGCCGGAAATCAAATAGTCCACCGAACCGCCGGTCTGAAGGTCAAACCAATCGCAAGCCCGGAGGAATCCCAGCACCGTTTCGGACAGTGCCGCATCCGCGCCTGCGATTCCCTGAAAAATCGCCGTGGGGTTTTTGGTGTAAGCGCCGGAACCTTTTGTAACGCGCACCGCTTCCTGGGCCACTACGGCCACCGAAAAAATCAATACTGTCAGCGACAGCAAAATCATTCTTATTTTCATCATTATACAATTGCTCCAAA
>JBEBXH010000091.1:0-22136 GCA_040391785.1 Victivallis vadensis | reverse complement strand
GGTCCTGGTGGCCATCGTCTACCTGAGCTTCTCGGATTTCGCGATTCTGAGATAATAGTCTAATCCGTGTCCGTCCCCTCTTTCACGGACGGACACGGACTTACACAAAAATTTTCTCCCAATTCTCCAATTCAGCCACAAAGTGGCGGCCAATTCAGGCGCATAGCGCCGACCAATTCTCCAATTTATTTTGCTTTGCTGCTGGCAAAGCGATAAACTCGTGCTTTATTTATAGCCATGAAAGAAATTGTGGCAAAAATCAGAGAGTATCCCCAGTTCATGCAGTGGTTTGATATGCTGCCGGAACCGGTCATGGTTTTGTCCGCCGATTTCCTGATCCTGATGCTGAATTCCACTGCGCGCCGCGTGCTGAATACCGACGGCACCGATATCATCGGGCTGAACCCCTCCGAGGTGATGGGCTACCGCAACGCCTACAGCGGCAAAATGGAAGAAGGTTTCTTTAAAAATCCGCGCTATCCGGAACCGGAAGGCATGATGCAGGAGTGCTCGATTATCGCCGGCGACGGGCGGCACCTGAATTTCCGGATCTGGCTCAAGCCTTATGATTTGAACGGTACGAAGCTGGTCATCATGTTGATGAAGGATATCGCCGACGAGAAATACCGCGACGCGCTGGAACGGATCTTTTTCAACGACATCACCAACACCGCTTCCGGCATTTACAGTTTGCTGGCGATTCTGGAGAGTTCGCCGGAGTATGTCAAAGAAATGAGCCCGCGGCTGATGAACCTGGCGCAGGGATTGCTCGACGATATCGCCTCACAGCGCGACCTGCGGCTGGTGGAACTCGGCGAAATCCAGCCCGAGCGTGTAAAAATCGATCCCCTGGAACTGGTGCAGGAACTCCGCGACTATTTTTCGCAGCAGGATGAGGGCAAAGGCAAGCACATCGCCATCAATCCCGAATCGCAGCCGCGCATGTTTTACTCCGACCGGCGGCTGCTCCGCCGCGTGCTCAGCAATATGCTGAAAAACGCGCTGGAAGCGGCGAAACCCGGCGACACCGTGGAATTCTCGGTGGGCGAGGCCAATGGAAAGGTTCGTTTCGCCGTGCACAACCCGCAGGTGATCCCCCCGAAAGTCGAGGAGCGGCTGTTCGAGCGTTATTACTCCACCAAGGGTAAAGGGCGCGGCTGGGGTACTTACGGCATGAAGCTCCTGACCGAGAGCTGCCTCGGCGGCAAAATCAGTTTCGCCTCATCGCCGGAGGACGGCACCACCTTCTGCGCCGATTACCCGTTCGACAAGTTCTGATTATAATGTCTGGGCGAACGGCCCAGGTGCCGTTTGAATGCCTTGGAATAATGGAACTCATCGGTGAAACCGGTGATGTGCGCGATTTCCTTGAGCAGCATGCCGCGCTGCAATAACGGTATGCTCTGTTCAATGCGAATGGTGTTGAGCAACGCCATGACGCCTTGTCCGGTTTCCGCGCGGCAGCGGTGCGACAGGGTCGATTCGCTGACCCCGAGGTCTTTGGCGATTTTTTCCAGACGGAGTTTCCGGCGGTAGTGGTGTTCGAGGTAACTGCGCAGCTGGTTGCCGAGTCTGGCGGGATCTGCCGCATCGCCGGCAATGTGCCATTCATATCCCCCCGCCGGTTCCGCATGGTGGAGCAGATAATCGGCCAGTTCGTAAAACAACCCCTGAACCGCCAATATGCCCTGATTGCCGCGGGCCTCACCCAATCGTCCGATCGCGGTCATCCGGCGGTAAATCTCAAGCTCCGGATCATAAATGCGGGCAAACCCGTCGGGCCCCGTCAACGCCTCCAAACCCAATTGTTCACCGCCTTCAAAGAGGATATAACAGGATTCGTGCGCCCCGGTCTCTTGTGTATTGTCATCGGCGAACAGGATGCCCGGCCGGTACAAATGTGCCACGCCGGGCGTCCGCGGCAGCCAGCCGGAAAGCTCGGTCCATGAGAGGCCAGCTCCGCCCACCGCCACGCAGTCAATCACCCAGCAATCAAGGCTGCGTGGCGCCGCGTATCTGCGGTCATAAGCCCGGACGTTGATCGCACATTGCAGTTTGACCGTCAAGCCCGCCTGGCTCGCCGGATCAAAACGGAAACCGTTCAGTTTTGCAAAAAGCTCCATAATATTGCAATTTTCGCCATGTAGTTTTGAGTTATCAAGCTGTATAATATATAGCAATCGACAGAAATAAGCAAATCAAAGGAGACGCATTATGACCGACAAAACTCAACAATGGCAACCGGCATGGATCAATAAAATCAATTATCCGGATATTCACGGCGAAATCACGCCATTCATGTTCAATGGCCGGTTTTACCGTCTGGAAAACTCGGCGGCATTTACGCGTCATCATCAGGAGAAAAATCCGGCATACCGTTTCCACGAGGATTATTTCCTGATTCGCGACGTGGAATCCGGCTTCATCATTTCGATTCCGCTTTTGAATCATCACTACGCCACGGCATTTGTCTGGAACGGCGAAGTTTTCTGTTTCGCCATGGATTATGGCCGGGGCGACAAAAAGATTCTCCGCGATATGAAAATGATCCGCTCCAAAGACCTGATTACCTGGAGCGCCCCACAGACCCTGTTCAGCGCCGAAAGCAATGAAAAACTGTACAACAACTCCGTGGTATATGACGGCAAACGGTTTGTCATGCTCTACGAAACCAACGATCCGGCGTACCCGCCCTTTACCTTCAAATTTGCGGTATCAACCGATCTGATTCATTGGGATAAGCTGGACGGGGCGCTGTATGGCGTGGATAAATACGTCGGCGGCCCCTGCATGGTTTTCACGGGCGGCTATTATTACGTCACCTATGTGAATTATTTCCCGAATGCGGAAACCGGAGAGGCCAATTACGACACCCGGCTGGCGCGCTCCAAAGATCTTTTCACCTGGGAAGATGCTCCGGCGAACCGAAGCGTGCTGTTTCCGGATTACACTCACCGTCCGAACCCCGTTGAATACCCCGATGTCTATGAACTCAACGCCAGCGACGCCGAATTCATCGAACTGGACGGCAAAGTCAAAGTATTCTGGGCCGGCGGCAATCAGCTGGGCGTCTGCGACAGCTACGAGGCGGAATACCCCGGAACCCTCACGGAACTTTTCGAATCCATCTTCAACCAATCATAATAACCGCAGATTCCGTTTTCAACTTTGCATATTGATTTTCTGCTCATAAAGTCAATTTTGTAAGTTTTTGCTGATATTATTTGTATAAGAATGCAATAAAGTATTGAGATTTTTTGCAGAATACGATATAATAAGAGCAGATCTGGAATAAGCAAATGGTTGAAAACAATAAAATCTTTAACAAAAAACTCCGGCTGCGGACCACCATATTCAGTTCAGGCGTGATTTCGCGGCAGGAATTGATCCGGCGGACGGGGCTGAACACCCGGAGCGTCATCGCCTATGCCGATGAACTGTGCAAGCAGGGAATCATCAGCAAGAGCAAGCAGGAAAATCCGCATGGGGGGCGCCCGTCCGTCTGTTATCATTCCTGCAGCGAGAAGGTTTGTTGCGCCGGCATCACGTTGCTGCGCAATGTATTGGGAATCATTGTCGTCGACATCAACAGCTGGATATTGTTCAGCAAGACATTGACCATTCCGGAAAATGCCAACATTACCGAAATGATCACGCTGGTTTTCCGGCAGCTCGAGGAATTCCGCAAACAGTTTCCCGACAAAGTGCTGATGCGGATCGCCCTCTCCCGCAACCCTTATGCGCTGACTTACAGCAAATTCTTTGCCGCCATGCCGGAGCTGACGCTGGCGTTGAGCAAACATTTCGCACTTCCGGCCGAGCTGTACAAAAGCAGCGAAGTGGCTTTGCTGCATCAGATTCAGAGGTCGAATATCACGGAACCTTCGGTCCTGCTTTCGTCCGGCGACGAAATCAATGTGGCCATGGTGGAAAACGGCCGGATCGTCCCGGCCATGCACCATTATGAGCGCAAACTCGCCCATTGCCAGTTCAGCGTCCGGAGCCTGGAGAAATGTTACTGCGGCAAATGGCATTGTCTCTGCAATACGCTGACCACTCTGGCTGCCGTCCGGCGGTATTATCATCTCAAAGAGCAGGATTTTTCCGTTTTACAGGCACAGTCGTCCAATCCCGATAATTTTTACCAGGAATGTTATGTCAATATATACGCCCGGGGGGATGCCGGCGAACCGCTCGCACGCCGGATTCAGGAAGAACGCGGACAGCTGTGGGCCGAGTTCATCTGCAGGGTGAAAGAGGACTTGCACGCGAAGCATGTTTTTATTTCTCTCCGGAACCGGATCACTTATCAGAAGATGGAACAGGCTTACACCGAGCTGACCGGGGAGATACTGCCGGTTCAGGCGGTTCAGATCTACCACAATTCGGACATTATCTGTGCCACCGCATCCATTGCACGAATCAAAGTATTGTCAAATTCATAAAAACAGGAGATGGATATGGAAAAACAAAAATTCACACTCATTGAATTGCTGGTCGTGGTTGCGATCATCGCCATTCTGGCGGCGATGCTATTGCCGGCTCTGAGCAAGGCCCGCGAACGGGCCCGGGCGACTACCTGCCTCAATCAGCTGAAACAGATCGGCACTTCGGTCCACTTCTACAGCGACGACAACGACGGTTTCCTGTTGCGGCAGGGTACCGCCACGGCCGGAGATACCCGCCGCTGGTTCGACCTGATCCTGCCTTATGTATCTCAGAGCAAAAACTGGTACGACCCCGTGAAGCAACTCTGGGACTGCCCCGCATTCGACCGGGCCGGACAAGGTAATGCAACCCTCAACACCGGTTATAATTATTATTGCGACGAAAAGAAAATGTCGCGTTTCACCAAAATCTCCGCCAATGCCGTGGTCGTGGATGTGAAAGGCAACGCCAACCGCTGGCGCTGGCCCTCTACCACCGCCAGTAACCTCGATTACCGCCACACGGGAGCTTACAACATCTTGCTGATGGATGGGCATGTGTCGGTGGCGCGCACTGAATTTCCTGCGTCCAATATCATGAGCCCGGAGGGCTTTATTCAAAACTCGTACAAATAAGGATATCCCATGAAAAAAGTATTGTTGATTTGCAGCCTGATTGTTGCTGCAGTGCTGAGCGCACAGGACAAAATGCTCTTTGATTTCGAGCAGACCAAGGCCCCGGTGAAAGCGGTCTGGAACAAAGAACACGCCAAAGCTGAGCTTTCGGACAAATGGGCGTCGCACGGCGCCAAGTCGTTACTGATTGCCGGTGCAGCGTTCGATGCGGAAAAGATGGATGTGGGGTATTTTCCCGGCGTGACCTTGAACCTGCCGCTCCGGGATTGGAGCACGTACCGTTATCTGCAGTTCGATATTCGGCTGGAACAAGACGACCTGCCGTTAAGCTTCCTGATCCAGTACGGCAAGAGATGGGAGCGGATCAGCGCTTCGTACAAGTTTGCAAAAGGGACTTATCGGGTAAAAGTCAATCTTCATGAACTGATCGGCGAGCCCGCCCTTGAACGATTGAAGAATATCGCCGCGTTCGAGTTTCATGTCACCCGCCCGAAAGAGGACTTCACGATCTATGTGGACAATATCATGCTGATCGCCGGAAGCGATTCGGACGCGCTGATGTACGATTCCGTTACGGGCCTCGACGCGCAGAACCGCCCGGTGGCGCTCAATCCGCAGAAACCGTTGCTGCCGGACGCCGGGCTTCGCGAAATGCTCTCCGTCCTCGACAAAGAATTTCCCGGCAAGGAATTCGGACTGAAAGCGACTTCGATTTCGGAGAGTGTCCCGTTCCGGAATGCGGAGATTTCCACGAATTGGAGCAATCGCATTGATTTCACCATGGCGCAGAATGAAAAACGATCCGTTCAAGTCGTGTTTTTCCGTAAGCCGGTGGACAAAAACACCGAATTCGAAGTCGAATGCAAAATCGACGGTATCGGGACCACTGTGGAGCGCATCGGCTACCTCGATCTCCTGCCGTTCTACAGCCTGGAAAAACAGGGGTTTGTCCCCGGCTGGTACCCGGACCCCATCTTGAAAATGGCAGAAAAGGCACCGCTCGAAAAAGAACAATGGCTTCAGCCGCTGGTCCTGACCATGAACACCGCCAAAGACGCTAAACCCGGCAATTACAGCGGCACGTTTACGGTGAAATATCAGGACAAAACGGTCGATATGCCCATCCTGGTCAAAGTCGCCCCGGTACAAATGCCGGACAAGCCGGAACTGCCGCTTCTGCTCGGAATCGGCTCCTTCAACGGCAAAGCCGACCGCCAGTTCTGGCTGGACTACCGGATGAATCCGCATTACAGTGACTCCGGCAACATCTACGACAAACGTCAGAAAACGGCGCTGAACATCGACTTCGTCAAACAATGGGTTGACAAGGGTATGACGGTGTTCAATCTGATCTATGTGAACCGCCTCGACTTCAAAGACGTGAGCGAGGAAGCATTCATGAATTCCATCTATAATAAATACACCGACGATTATATGCGCAAAATGGCCGCCGCCGGCATCGCCGACCGTGCTATTATCTACAGTTTCGACGAAGTCACCGTGTCGCATTCCCATCAGAAAGAGCGCGAAACCGTGAGCCGGATTCTCGGCGCGTTCAAGGAGCGTTACGGCAAATACGGCGTCCGCACCGCCGCCACGCTGCGCGACTGCAACGATTTCAGCATTCACGACATGCCGGTCGACATCTGGATTCCGCTGGGCAATGCCATGACCCCCGAAGCCGCTGAACACCTGCGTTCGCTGGGCAAGGAAGTCTGGTGGTATCACATCGTATGGGAAACCTGGTATCCGGCCGCGTGGACCCGCAGCCTCCACTGGACGACCATGGCGCGGAAGTATCAGGGCTGGTTGTATTATAACCTGAATGGGCCGTGGAGCAAAAAGCAGAGCCTCGGCGACTCCGCGTTGACTGCATGGACAGGTTTTTCCGTACCGAACCTGATGATGTACGGTACCGGCTCGCTGGTCTATCAGGATCAGGAGGGGCTGATGCGCCCGTCGCTGCGGTTGATCAATTTCCGCGAAGGCATGTACGATTACGACCTCGCCACGGCCCTGAAGCGCAAAGTCGAGGAACTTTCGCCGGTCAAACAGCAGTTGCCGCCCGCCAAACGGGAGGCGTTGAGCCGGGCGGTCGAGCTGATCAACGGAACCGCATGGAAAAAACCGTTCGGCGAACTGACCGATAAACCGGGCAGCGGCAATGCGGATCCGGCTTTGTTTGAAAAGCTCCGCCAAGATATGCTGGAAACGCTGGCAAAGCTTATTTGACGCACTCAATTCCGCCATACCCTACAGCGTGGCAATCTGGAGCGCGAGGAGCACGAAGTTCCTCGCGCTCTTCCTGTATTAATCAAATCCCGGATATCGTATAAATTAGTATTTTTTTATCTAAATGCATTGTGGCAAGGATTTTCGGGGTTCATGCTCATTTCTGCTTGACTATTGCGGCGCGAGGATGCATATTATGAAATTAATTCGCAACAATAAGGATTAAACCATGGCTCAGGAAAGTTTAGTTAACTTATTGGAACTGACAGTCGGCGCGATGCTGGTGTACAATTTCGTGCTGTCCCGATTTCTGGGGATCTGTCCGTTTCTGGGGGTGTCGAAGAAACTGGATACGGCACTTGGGATGTCCGCCGCGGTGGTGTTTGTCATGACGCTTTCGGCGTTGTTGACCGCCTCGATCAGCAACTATCTGCTGGCAAAAAGCTTTACGTTCAACGGTGTCGAAGTCAACCTGAAATTTCTGGAAACGCTGACCTTCATCGTGGTCATCGCGGCGCTGGTCCAGATTGTGGAAGTGCTGCTGCAGAAGTTCAGCCCCAAGTTGTACAGTGCGCTGGGGATTTACCTGCCGCTGATCACCACCAACTGTGCGGTGCTCGGTGCAGCCACGCTGAATGCGAACAGCGGGCGCAACGTCTGGGAATCGGTGGTGTTTTCGTTTTTCTCCGCGCTCGGCTTCGGGCTGGCGCTGGTGCTGTTTTCGAGTTTGCGTGAACGGCTGGAGCTGTCGGCGGTGCCGCGTCCCTTCCAGGGCATGGCGATCGCGTTGATTACCGCCGGGATCCTGGCGATGGCGTTTGTCGGATTTTCCGGACTTTGCTGAGGAGGAGATCGTATGAGTGCAACAATTTTACTGGCGGCGGTACTGCTGGCCGGAGCCGGTCTCCTGCTGGGGGTCGCCATCGGCGTGATTTATAAACTTTTTGAGGTGCCGTCCGACCCGAAGGTCGACCTGGTGCTCGAGCTCCTGCCCGGCGCCAACTGCGGCGGCTGCGGCAAGGCCGGATGCGCCGATTTCGCCCGCGCCCTGGTGGCCGGCGACGTGAGCCCCTCGCAATGCCCGGTATCCTCGCAGGAAGTGATGACCCAGCTCGGTCAACTGCTCGGCATGGAAGTGAACTGCGCCGTCAAACAGGTGGCGGTGATTTTCTGCGGCGGCGACGTGAATCAGACCAAGATCCTTACCCGGTATAACGGCGTGAGCGACTGTATTTCCGCCTCGATGATCGCCGGCGGTCCGAAAAGCTGCCAGTACGGCTGCCTCGGTATGGCGAGTTGCGCGCGGGCGTGTCCGTTTAACGCGATTGAAGTGATCAAAGGTCTGGCGGTGGTTCACAACGAATTATGCGTGGGCTGCGGCAAATGCGTGAATACTTGTCCGCGCAAGCTGATCAAGCTGGTCCCGGCCGACGCCAAGGTCCATGTTTACTGCAGCTCCCCGGAGAAGGGCCCGGCCAAAATGAAGGTTTGCAACGTCCCCTGCATCGCCTGCCGCAAGTGCATGAAGGCCGGTGAAGAGGGCCAGTTTGTCGCCAAGGGCTTCCGCGTGGAGGTCAATTACGAAAATTATCCGCAGCCGGAAGTGATCGCCCGGGCCGAGTGCCCGAAAAATTGCCTGTTGACCCCGGAGCGGCACCTGGAAATCGAACGCAATGAGCCCGAGGTGAGCCATGAGTGAAAAAGAAGTCAAAATCGTAAGTTTCAAGGGCGGAGTCCATCCGAAAGAGGACGGCAAGGGATTGTCGAAGAGCGCCGCCATTCAGACCGCGCCGCTCCTGGAGCGTTATCAGGTCATCGTGGCTCAGAACATCGGTGCACCGCCGAAGGTGGTGGTGAAGACCGGTGACGAGGTGAAGAAGGGCCAGCTGCTGGCCGAGGCGGGCGGATTTGTCTCCGTGCCGCTGCATTCGCCGACCAGCGGCAAGGTGGAGGGAATCATCGACGTGCCGGGGCCGATGGGCGTGCCGGCGCAGGCGATTTCGATCCTGGCCGACGGCAAGGATGAATGGGGCGAATTGCCCCCGCCGATCGATTGGCAGAATGCCGATGCGGATACGCTGAAAAAGCGCATTGTCGACTGCGGTATCGTGGGTATGGGCGGCGCGGCGTTTCCGTCGCACGTGAAGCTCTCGCCGCCGCCGGATAAGAAAGTCGATCATATGATTATTAACGGCGCCGAGTGCGAACCGTACCTGACCGCCGACCACCGCGTAATGCTCGAGGAGACCGACAAGGTCCTGCTCGGCGCGGCGATTCTCGGCAAAGCCGCCGGAGTCAAAAACGTGGTGATCGCGGTGGAAATCAATAAAAAAGACGCCATCGACGCGCTGCTGGCGAAAAGCGAGAAATACGGCGTAGGCGTCGTCGGCATGAAGGTCCAGTACCCGCAGGGCGCGGAAAAACAGCTCATTTACGCCGTCACCCGCCGCAAGGTTCCGACCGGGGCGCTGCCCGCGGACGTGGGCTGCATCGTACAGAATGCCGGTACCGCCGCGGCCGTGGCGGACGCCGTGACCCAGGGAATCCCGTTGATCGAGCGCGTGACCACCATCACCGGCGAACCGGTGGTGAACCCCGGCAACTGGCGCTTGAAGCTCGGCACTCCGGTGGAAGAGGCGCTCAAGCTCTGCGGCGGCGTGAAACGCGAACCCGGCAAGCTGATTCTCGGCGGACCGATGATGGGTTTCGCCCAGCGTTCGACCGGAGTCACGGTGATGAAGAACACGTCCGGGATCCTGCTGCTCGACCGGAGCCAGATTTCGCAGTATGAATCGTCGCCCTGCATTCGCTGCGGGCGCTGCGTGGAAGGGTGCGCCATGAACCTGCTGCCCGGTCCGCTCAGCTGCATGATCGAGGCCGAGCATTACGATGAAGCGATGAAGAACAATGTTATGGATTGTATTGAATGCGGCGGCTGTGCGTTTGCCTGCCCGTCCCACCGGCCGATCGTCCAGCATATCCGCCGCGCCAAGGCGGAAATCCGCAACCGCATGAACAGGAAATAAGATAGATGAGCGAAGAAAACAAAGTTCAAATGATGTTGCCGAAGGGCGAGGAACTCCTGCTGAGCCCCTCCCCACATATTCACGACAAGGAAAATATCCAGTCGATCATGCTGAAGGTCGTGCTGGCGATGGTGCCGGCAATCGCCGCCGGGATTTACTTTTTCGGCCTGGGCGCGGCGCTGGTGCTGTTCTGGTGCGCGTTTTTCTGCGTGGCGCTGGAAATGGTCTGGTGCTACTTCGCCGGCAAGCCGCTGAGCACGGTCAAGGACGGCAGCGCGCTGGTCACCGGTCTGCTGCTGGGGCTGAACCTCTCCGCCATCGCTCCGTGGTGGGTCTGCCTGATCGGCGCAATGCTGGCGATCTGGCTGGGCAAACAAGTCTTCGGCGGCCTCGGGCAGAACCCGTTCAACCCGGCCGCGGTGGCCCGCGTGGGGCTGTTGATCGCGCTGCCGCGCCAGTTGACCACCTGGGTGCCTTCGCGCGGCATGACCGCCGAATTGAGTTCGTACAGCCCAACGTTTTACACCACGCCCGATTTCACCAAACTGCAGGAAGCGGGGCAGGTGATCGACGGCATGACCTGCGCCACGCCGCTCTCGCTGGCGCAAACCACCACCAAGATCATCGGCCACAGCCCGGAGGCCGTGAATAATTTCGCTCAAATCGCCAACCCCGAAGCCTATTGGCAGTACTTCATCGGCAACATGGGCGGCTGTATCGGTGAAACCTCCGCGCTGGCCATCCTGATTGGCGGCGCACTGCTGCTCGGCATGAAACTGATCCGCTGGCAGATTCCGGTATTCTACCTTGGTTCCGTGGCGGTTTTCACCGGCATACTGAACTTTTTCTGCCCGGGGGTCACGCCTCCGCCGCTTTTTCACCTGCTGACCGGCGGGCTGATGCTGGCGGCGTTTTTCATGGCTACCGACATGGTGACTTCGCCGATTACCGCCCGCGGCGCCGCGATTTTCGCGGTACTGCTGGGGATCATGACCTGCGTCATCCGTATCTGGGGCGGCTTCCCGGAAGGGGTCAGTTTCTCGATCCTGCTGATGAATGCGCTGGTGCCGCTGATTGAACGCATCGCCCGGATCCGCCCGTTCGGATTCCGCAAACCGGTTCCGGCCAAAGGAGCATGACCATGAACTTCAACAAAGTCTCAAATATCGTCGCGCTGGGGGTGTTCCTCGCGGTCTTCTGCGGTGTTTCCGGGGTAATCATGGCCTACAGCGCCATGAAGACCGAGGAGCCGATCAAGCAGAAGAAAATGCAGAACATCCAGAACTCGCTGGCCTCGATCCTGCCGAAGTTTGATAACAACCTCACGGAAACAACCGTCGAGGTTGATGGCCTCAAATTCTACGGTGCGTTTCAGAGCGGCAAGCCGGTCGGAATCGCGGTGGAAACCGTGTCCAGGCTCGGTTACGGCGGCGGCATCGATGCGGTAATCTCGCTGAACCTCGACGGTTCCGTGCGCTCCATGGTCATCACCAAGCACAATGAGACTCCCGGCCTCGGCTCAGTGGTCTGCGAACGCAAGGAAGCCAAAACGATTTTCGACCTTTTCAGTAAAAAAGAAAAGAAGGAAGGCCTGCCCGCCAACCGTTTTCTTGACTGGTACAACGGCAAGAAACAGCCGGAAAGCGGTTGGAAAGTGGCCAAGGACGGCGGCGAAGCCGATTACATGACCGGCGCCACCGTGACCTGCCGCGCCATCGCGGACCTGACGAACCGGGCGGTCAAGACCTTCGCTGACAACCAGCAGCAGATTATCGACGAACTGAACAAGAAAGGGGGAGCGGCAAAATGAGCTTATTCAAAGATTTCAGCAAAGGCATCTGGAAAGAAAACCCGGTACTGGTCCTGCTCCTCGGTACCTGCCCGACACTCGCCGTAACCACCAACGCCGTGAACGGCCTCGGCATGGGCATCGCCACCACCTGCGTGCTGGTCTGCAGCAACGTGGTGATTTCGCTCTTGAAAGGCGTGGTCCCGGCCAAGATCCGTATCCCCTGCTACATCGTGGTCATCGCCACCTTTGTGAGCGTGGTGGACCGCTGCATGGAAGCCTATGCGCCGACCACGCTTTATAACGCGCTTGGTATCTTCATTCCGCTGATCGTGGTGAACTGCATCGTGCTGGGCCGCGCCGAAGCTTTCGCCGCCAAGAATAACGTGACCCGCTCCAGTGCCGACGGTCTCGGCATGGGCCTCGGCTTCACGCTGACGCTGGTACTGCTGGGCTGTACCCGCGAATTCCTGACCAGCGGTTCGCTTTTCGAAGTGAAAATCATCACCGCCTGGACCGAAGACTTCCTGTTGCCGAACAGCGCCCCCGGCGCATTCATCATCGTGGGCTGCTTCCTGGCGCTGAAGAACTACTTCAATATCCGTCGTTCAGTGAAGCGCGGCGAAGTCTATATCCCGCCGCAGGGCCTGAACTGCCGCAACTGCCGGATCTGCAAACTCGGCGACGACTGATCCCTTTTTTTCAGAGAAGAAAGAAGAAATAAGAGAGAAGAAACCCGGGACCCCTGTCTACGGGTTTTTCTCCTTTTTGAGCTTGCCAGCCGCCTCCTATCCGTCCTATAAAAATCTGCGGAACTTGATTTGACTTTTTGATAAATCTGATTTATAGTAAATAATGTTTACTAATTTTAAAAGAGGTGGAATCATGAGTCGTGACATCAAACTGATGGCCCAGTACATCACTCCTTCGATCGGGGGAATGCTGATTGCCGGTACGTACAGTATTGTTGACACATTTTTCGTCGGCAAAGCAATGGGGGAAATCGGGCTGGCGGCAAGCGCCATCACCTGGCCCATCGTCATGCTGGGCGGCGCCGTGGGCGATATGATCGGGACCGGCGCCGGCATCATCATCGCCCAGGAAAACGGCGCGGGCAACGTCAAGGCCGTCAAGCGTGCCTTCGGCAACATGTTCACGCTGGAGATTGCCGCCGCGCTGCTGATGGGCGCGCTCATGCTCCCCTTCATGGAGCCCCTGCTCCGCCTCGTACGCGCCGACGATGCCATGCTGGCGGCGGGCGCCTACAACTACGCCATGATCCTGACCGCCGGGTTCGTCTGCGCCATGCTCTCCATGGGCATCATCACCGTCATCCGCAATGATAGCCGCCCGATGCTCGCCATGCTGATTATCGGCTCCGGGCTGATCGCCAATCTGGTCTTGGACTATTTCTTCGTGCTGGTTTTCAACTGGGGACTGGAGGGTGCCGCGATCGCCACGGTGATCGGCCAGGGCATTCCCATCGTGCTGGGCCTGATCTATTTCTACAGGGGTAAAACGCAGTTGCGCCCGTCGCTGAAACTGCTGAAACCGGACTTCGCGATCTGCGCCCGGACGCTGAAAAACGGCTTCCCCAGTTTCGGCTCGCAAATCGCCATCATCGCCATGCTCTTCATGCACAACTATCAGTCGCTGCAGTACGGGCTGCTGGGCGGGCTGGCGGCCTACACGCTGGTGTCGACCATTCAGTCGATCGGCTCCATGACGATGACCGGGCTGGCGGCGGGCATGCAGCCCTTGGCCAGCTATTTCCACGGTGCCGGCAAGCACAAACGCAAAAGCCGGATCGCGTATTACAGTTATTATGCTTCGCTGGTGATCGGCGTGATCATGATGGTGTTTTCGATGGCCGGCTACAAGTTTTTTCCGCAGGCTTTCGGCCTGACCGGCGAGGTGGCCGAACTGGCCGGGCGCGGGCTGCTGATCAGTTCCTGCGCGTTTATCCTTCTCGGGGTCATCCGGGTCGGCAGTTACTACTTCCAGTCGGTTGACAAAATCTTTGCGGCATCTATATTAATTTATGGTGATTCATGCTTTGCCATGCCGCTGAGTTTGATTGTGCTGCCGCTGTTCTGGGGCATGGACGGGGTATGGCTGGCCATGCCGGTGTCACGGATCATTCTCTTCGGAATGCTCTGGTACTTCTGGCGTAAATATCATAAAAAGCCCAAAACGGAGAATGTGCTATGCCGAACGCCGATGCACAACGAAATCTGAATGAACTGTTTGAATACTGGCGGCTGACCGATGCCGCCTACGTGCAATTGCTGCACCACTGGAATCTCTCGCTCAACGAGTATTTCATCATCGAGCTGCTCGAAGCAAACCGCGAGGGCGAGGAACCCGCCGTGCTGGCTGAAACGCTGAACGTGCTCCGCCAGTCGATCACCGTGAGCCTGAACAATCTTGAGGAACGCGGTTACATCGCGCGCAAGCCCGACAAACAGGACCGCCGCCGCAAGAAGATCGTCCTGACCGCCGCCGGCCGCAAATTCGCCGCCGAGGTCCTTCCGGCCATCCGCGGAATCGAGCTCGACTGCATCGCGGACTGGACCGAAGCCGAGCAACGGCTGATCATCGATCTCTCCAAACGCTTCTACGAGCGCGTAGTCAACGCCGCCAAAAAGCTCCGCTGAAATTTTTCTTTGTCCACAAAAAAACACAAAAAAACACAAAAAATTAAAAGAATTCTATCTGCCCCTAGCGTCAAATAATGATAGAATACACTCTCTCTAAAAAGTTTGTGTATTTTTGTGTATTTTTGTGTATAAAAAAGTGGTTTAAAGCGGGAAGTTTTCCTGTTCCAGCCAGCGGTTGTTTTTCAGCATCCAGGCGATTTCGGCTTTGAACGGGAATTCCGGGTCCTTGCTGAGGCGCTCGGCCTTTTTCTGCTTGGCGGGGCTCAGCTCGCGGCATTTGGCCTTGCAGCGGTCGAGGTCGACCACCGAACAGCGGAAAAGCCGCAGCGGATGCAGTTTGTGAATCGCCGCGGCGATTTCGTACCCCTCCGGGTCGCTGTCGCCCCAGTGGCGCAGCTCGTTGCCGCGCGGCACCAGGCCGATGAAGCGGCATACCGCCTTGGTCGGGTACCCTGCCGTGTAAACCAGCGCGTACTCCCGGTTCGACTCCTTCATACGGTTAAACGTCGATTCGTTTTCAATGCTCAACACGGGCAAATCGACCGTGAGATTCTCCATTTTCGCCAGATTGTCGCTGTTCAGCACCACGCTCTGGCCGAGCATCCACAAGTCTTTGATCCAGGTCATTTTGCGCCCTCCGATTTCGTAGACGAAGGGGCCGCAGACCGTCACTGTGGACGCGGTCGGATTTTCGCTGAACACCGGACGCGTTTCCTCCAGCGGCTCGAGCTGCTGGAAAAGGCGGTTGATCCATGAGGCTAAAACCTTGTTTTTCAGGTACTTGCTGTCTCCGAAGAGAATCGCGCCGATCTCGGCGGTAGTGTAATTTTTCTCTTTGTTCCGGGCCAGGTACTCGGCTGCATGCCAGGCGTCGATCAGCAGGTCTTTCAGGTCCTGTGGATTCTGGGTGAATTCGGCTTTCAGCAGCGTCTCGTGCTTCTTCCAATCCACCAGGGGCAGCTTCATCTGCAGCGAGGTCATGAACTCCATAAAGCGCTCATCCTTGCCGGTTTCCACGTAGCCGGAGCTCTCGGCCAGCGTCACCAGCCAGAGCTGGAAATCGTCGCCAAGGTGCGCCTTCAGGTCGCGCAGGTTCGCCACATACTGGCCGCTGCGCGCGATGACCTTGCCGAACAGCAGGTTATCCAGCTCGAGCCGCCCGTCGCATTTCACGATCATGCTCTGCCGTTCCGGGTCCTTGTTCACGCCGGCGATGATCTTGTGGGCCACCTCTTTCAGCTCGGGGGCGCGCTCGAATATGGCCTTCTGGCCGTTCAGAAATTGTTCTCTCTTCTCTTCCATTTTATATCAATTCGGTCCCTAATAATTCTGCTTCGCCGTGTTCAAACAGCTCTTTGTTGCGCTTCCAGTTGTACGGGAACAGATGCACCTGGAATTCGCGGTCCTTGCGGACGAAAATATTGGTGGAAGTGGAAAGTTCCAGCTTCACCCCGTCCTGATCCGGCGAGGCCACCGCCAGCTGCAAACCAAGCTCCTCGGCGAAGCCCAGCAGCTGGTCGCGCCGCGCGATGTCGATGCCGTAAAACGCCTCGTCGAAGAGGATACTGTTGATCTTGATCCGCGACGACGATCCCTCGACTTTGTCGAAAAGCAGATGCGCGATCATCATCACCAGCAAGTAGTTCGGCACCGCCTGTTCGCCGCCGGAGCCCACGCTCTTGGCGCGGGTATCCATGATTTTGCCGCTCTTCGACTCGGTATGCAGCACCATTTCGTAGCGGTAGTAATTGCGGTAGTCGAGGATCGGCGGAATCTGGTTCGACGGCGTGTTGAGAATGCTCTCCATATTCGCGTCGAAAATCTCCTTCAGCTCCTCCGAATGCTCGATGTCCTGATCGGTGAAGCCGCGCAGCAGCTTGACCAGCGGCGCGTATTCGCCCTGCGGCGTGACCCGCAGACTGTACGTATTGCTGCCGAAAACGTGTCCCTTCAGCAAACGGTTGATCTGCGTGCACATGCCTTCCAGCGCATAAATGCGGCGGCGTAGCGACTCGCGGAACTGCACCAGCAGAATATCCTCGAACTTGCGGCGCGTCTCCTGGTTCAGAATCTCTTTCTGCTCGGCCAGATTCACCTGCAGATTGTCCAGCAGGTATTTAAGCGTACGGTGATCGCGGCTGTAAAGTTCGTTCTGCTCCTCGTCGTACGAGAAACCGTAATCGTTGCCCTCCGGATCGTTGATCTTGGTGCGAATGTATTCCTTGAAGGTGGCGATTTGCTCGCGCTTCTCGCTGATCTTCAACCGGCAGGCTTCCAGCGACAACACATCGCTGTCGTTCAGCGCGCGGCCCAGTTCCTCGGCTGACTTGTGGCGCGGATTGCGTTCCAGCCGGGTATTGAGCTCCAGCCCGATCTCGGCGAGGCGGCGGCTGATTTCGTCGCGCAGTTCGGTCTGCTGTTCGAGTTTGGTGCGGATTTTGACCTGTTCGTCGTGCAAACGGGTGCACTCGGCCTGAGCGGTTTTCAACCGGACGTCCTGCTCGGCGATCTGCTGCTCGAGCGCTTCCAGATTCTGTTCCTTGATCTGGCGGCGGAGGCGGTTCAGGTGCTCCATCAGCTCGGCGCGGGTGTTCTCGATATTGGCGTATTCCTCGCGGTTGCGGGTCAGCTTGTCGGCGATTTCGGCCAGGTCGCGATCAAGCGCGATCAGCTCGCGGGCGTCGCCGCGCATCAGCGTATTGAGTTCGCCGAGGCGCTCGTGGAAGCGGTGCAGCGCTTTCTGGCGCTTCTCGGTTTCGGCGACCGCAGCGGCGGCGTTTTTCGCGCTGTCCTCGGCGGCTTTCAAAAGTTCCTGCGCATCGCTCACGCGGCGCTTCTGTTCCTGGCGGCGCTCGTCCTCGCCGATCAGCACCGCGTCCTGCCCCACGAGCGTGCGGAAGGAACCGCGCCACTCGACGAACCGCGGCTCCGCCGACGGGTCGAACTTCGGCGCGTTGATGCCGTCCAGCTCGCGCGCCAGCACTTCGAGGAACGCGGCATCCTTGTCCGCCTCGAAATAACGGTTCAGGAATTCACGGATTTCGGTGGACGGCACCCGCAGCGAGTCGTCGAACTTCTGGGCGCAGCGCGCGCCGGGGTAATCGGCCAGCAGCAGCGTTTTCAGCTCGTCCACGCAGTCGGCGGCGGCCACGACGGTACTGAGCGTATTCTCGCCGATCAGTTCCTCGATCGCGCCGCGCAGCCCGGCGGAAACATCCTTGCGCCAGTGCAGTTTCAGATACAACGGCGACGCGTCAAAAAGCCGGGTATCCAGCTCGCTCAACAGCTCACGATATCCCGAAACGCTCTCCGGACAAGCCTCCTCGGCGGCCATCAGTTCGTTCAATTCGGCCTCGCGCTCCTGCTTGAGCTTCTGCGCTTCGTCGGCGCGGGTTTTGTAGCCTTCCAATGCGGCGCGGACGCGCTCCTCCTCGCCGGCCACGGCCCGGAGCAATTTTTCCAGCTGGGCCTCGGGGAGCTTGCGGTACGGCTTGTCCTGCTCCATGGCGGTGTTGAACTCGTCCATGACCTCACGCAGCGGCAAATTGCGCCACTGGGTCAGGTTCTCCGCGATCTTGCCGGAAAGCGCCGAACCGTTGTGTAAAAATGACTCGAAAATCTTGGTACGTTTGGTTTTCAGAACCTTGGAATTGCTTTCCAGCGCGTCCGCGGCCTGGTCAAGATCGGTGGCTTTGCCGGAAAGGCGCTCGTATTCGCGGGTGCGGTTTTTCTCGGTGGCGACGAGGCTGCCCGCATCGCGCTCCTTCAGGTCATGAATGGTTTTTTCGATGGCCAGCGCGGCTTCGTCGGCGCGGGTTTTGTCGGCGGCCAGGGCCTGAATCTGCGTGTTCCATTCGTTGATTTTCAGCGAAACACGGTCAAGCGCGCGGTTCTGCTCCTTCTGCTCAAAAACCAGCACTCCGGCCTCGAGGTCCTCGATCGTTTCGCCGGAACGCTCGATGCCCTTCTGGCGCTCGTGGATTTCGTGCAGATAATGGCATTTTTTCTCCAATGCCGAGAGCGCCGAATGCGAATCGCGCAGCGCCCGCATGCTGAGGCGCAGACTGCGGATGGTGTCTGCGTCCGGCTCCGGCAGCAGCGATTTGAAAAGTTCGTGGTAGTTGCCCGCCTTGCTCGACATTTCGCGGTAAGCCTTGCACATGTTCAGGAAACTGCGGTAGTCCTGATACTGCGATTCGGTCGGGAAAAACCGCGACGTGATCGCCTTGGCATATGCCTGCATGCTGGTGTAATATTTGCCGCCGCACTTCTGGATGGCTTTCTTGAATTCCTCGCGGTCCGGCGGATACTCCTCGCCCGCCTTGTCGGCGATCAGCAGCGGCAGCTCGTTGACGGGGGCGTCCATGGTGAAGCCCCATTGCTGCAGCGCCGCCCCGGCGTTGGCGATGGAGAGGCCGATGCCGACCGAAACCACCCCGCCGTTGTTGTTGCGCAGTTCCAGCGCGGCGTAGGTTACGCGGCCGTCCGGGAAACGGTCGCCGCCGTCGTGGTCCACGTTGTACGCGGTGACCACGCCGTGAATGCGCCGCCCGTTCTGCTTGTTGCCGCCGAAGCGCGCCGCTGAGTTCAGCTCGAGCTCGCCCGCCGAGAGCACATAGTGGATCGCGTCGAGGATCGTCGTCTTGCCCGAGCCGTTGTCGCCCAGCAAAAAGAGGTGTCCGCCCTGAATAATCGGAATCGTCACGCAGTCGATGTTATGGAAATTGACCAGCCGCACGGCGTGGATCGAGTAGATTTCTTTATCAATCTTCGGCATCGCGCACCTCCTCGATGTTCTTTTCCAGCGCCGCCGGATTGTACTGGTAGCAGGCCGGGAGCGCCTCGTAAATGGTCTGTTCGTAGGAGACGATTTCGCCGGTGTCGCGGGGCAGCGGCTTGATGAAACGGTAGTCGATGAGCTTGTCCATCAGCGCGCGCAGCGTGCGCTTTTTGATGCTTTCCGCGTCGATGTCGGTACGCTCGGGGAAGAGCGCCTGCATCCGCAGCGCCACGTGCTCGAGGTATTCGCCGAAGGTGAACGTGGGATTCTCGCGGTCATTGGCCGAGAGCGACTGCTCGGAAAGCAGTTTTTCGTAAAACTCGATCATCAACAGAAACGCGATGTATTCGTCGCGCCCGCGCAGTTTGAACATGACCGTGCCGCTGCCGAGCTCGGCGTTGTAAACGCGGTCCTTGACCAGCCGCGCGCACTTGGCGTCGATCCGCAGTTCCCAGTTGAAATTGCGCCGGAAAAATTCGGCGAACGCGTGCTCGTTATGATGCAGGTCATAAAACAGCTCCGGGTCGTCGGTCTTGTAAAACCATGCCGACTCGGTCAGGATGTTGTTGATTTTCACCACCATCTCCCGGTTTTTGGCCAGCAGTTCCTGATATTCATTATCCATGTTGCGGTATCTCCTTCAGTATTATTTCCGGTCCCTCGAGTTCGCCGGCCGCGCCGGTCACGGTCATCTGCTTCTCCGCGTCGGCCTCCAGGCAGTAGCCGAGCGCCGCCAGCGTGGCGCCCCGGCCGAGCATACCGCGCTTGAGCAGGAACATCAGTTGACGGAACTCGTCGATCTGCGGCAAATGGGCACCGCCCAGGCTGCCGCCCTGCGGGTAATATTTTTCGATGAATTCGCCGAGCAGCCGCAGGCGCATTTCCTCATGCGTCTCCACGTGCTCCTCGGAAAGCGGCCGGGTGCGCTTGAACGTGCGCGGCGGTACCTTGCGGCTGGACGCCGAGGCGCGGGGCGCGGGCGGTTCGGCCTTCTGGTACTCGTCGGCGTCGTTCGGGTCGAGCGGCGCGGCGGGGCTGCGCAGCAGGTTCCACAGCCAGGCGGAACCGTCGATCTTCTCCGGCTTAGCGGCCAGCTCCTGCAGGCGCAGATTGATAAATTCCAGACGGTTGCTGCGACGTTCGAGTTCTTTCAGGAAGGCCGTCAGCTTGCCGAGCACGCGCATGGCGTTGTCGTTCACCGCCGAGCAGAGGCGGTCCACCCGGCCGTTGCGGCGGTAATACTCGAGCAGTTTGTCGATCTGCTCGGTGATGGATTCGCGCGGCATGCCGGAGCGCATCAACCGCGGAAGTTTCTGCTGACGCAGCAAGTATTCGTCGAACTCCTGCTGCAGCGCGGCGCGGCGGTCGGGTTCGTTCAGCTTATCAAGCTCGTTGAGGATTTTCATCCGTAGTGTTTCCAGCGTTTTCAAATAAGCGGTGAAGTAGACGCCGAGCTCGGAAACGATCTGGCGCGCGTCCTCCGCCGAATACGCCCGCAGCAGGAAGTCGCCGAGCGTGGCAGTGATGCGGTTCAGGTTCTGGCTCAGCCGCGCGGTTTTTTCCTGCACGTCGAACATGGCGAAAACGCTGCCGGTGCCGCCGGACGGGTTTTTCAGGTCGCGGTTGACCTGTTTCAGCGAGCCGAGAATAAATTCCAAGAGGTTGATCGAGTCATCGTCGTGCGGCAGCAGGTCGTTGCGCAACCGGTCTTCCAGATAATTCAGAAATGAGATCGTTTCCTCGGTCAGGTGATAGCGGAAACGGTCGCGCCGGACGTCCTTGTAAGAGCGCAGGCGGGTTTTTTCGAGGCGCTTTTCGATCAGCAGCCAGTCCTCGAGCTGCTTCATCAGCAGATTGAAGTCCTGCGGATCCAGCTCATGCCCGGCGTTCAACGTTTCGTAGAGGACATCGTTCAGCACTTCCAGCTCGTGGTCGCGGCGGAAGCGCAGCATGCAGTAGAGAATCCGGATATAATCGAGCGCGGACGGCGCGGCGAACATTGCCCCCAGGTTGCGATTGCGGTTCTGCAGCAGAATATCCGTGTCGCCGGTCTCGAGCGCAGCCAGCAGAGCCTCGGCCGAGATTGTTTTATCGGTTTGATCCGTCATAATTTCCCATCAGTTTAACAGACAGGTAATATGACATTTCCAATCCGATTTTTCAACCCGGATTCCAATAAAATCGGCCCCTGCGCCTGGCGTTCGCTTTAGCGATGAGGGAAGGTATCGAGGATACGGCGGATTTCCTGGGCCACGGTGCTCAGCCGGTGGGGCTTGGCGAGAAAGCCGCGGGCGCCTTCGACCAGCAGGTCGTTTACTTCTTCATCGGAGACATAGCCGCTGGAGAGGAGGATATTGGCTTTGGGGTCGAGCGCTTTGATTTTGTAAAAAGTCTGGTGCCCGCCCTGACGCGGCATGACCATGTCGAGGAGGACCAGATCGATCTGCTCGGGATTATCGCGGTAGATTTCGACGGCGTCGAGGCCGTTCTCGGCCAACAATACGGAGTAACCGAGCTCCTGAAGAGCTTCAATGAGGAAATCCCAGATCGTTTCCTGGTCGTCCACGATCAAAATGGTTTCATTGC
>JBEBXH010000090.1:0-22252 GCA_040391785.1 Victivallis vadensis | reverse complement strand
CAAACAGGAAAGTTCAAAAACTTTCCTGTTTTCCGAAAAAAACAACAAAGATTTTGAGGGGAGAAAATTCTGCTTATTTTTGCTTATGATGTAAAACGCCTATAGGAGAAAACAGCGGATTGAGGGAGAAAGTATGGGAAAGTTAGTACATCGGAAAAAATCAGAAAAATCAAAAAAAGAAAGCCGCATCATGCTATAAACAAACAAGATATCCACGAAAAGGCCATATTCCATCAATAACGATGATCGCGATCACGACGAGGAGTTCAATGAGGGTAAAAGTCGATTTCTTGTTTGAGCTGTATGGTTTCATGGCTGCCTCCTGTTAATTATTTGGTGCTTATGTTCAACGTTTTTACGGGTACTTCCTTCTGTCCAATCACCGGGTCGGCCGTCAAGCGCACCGCCAGCGGCGCTTCCGGGTAAATCGCCTGCAGATAACCGAGCAGATTCGCCCCCGGCTGCAGATAAAAATACTCCAGCCCGGTTTCCGGGTTCAGCAGCGAACCGCGCAGGAACGGATCGCTGCTCTCCATGGTCAGCGCCTCGATCGGGCGCTTCGGCAGCGGACGGGTTTCCAGCTCGACATTGGCGGTTTCGCGCAGCTTGAGATTGCGGAAAGAAACCTTGCCGCCGACTCCGTGCGCCTGCAGTGTCAGATAGAGTTTTTCGGCGGGCGCGGCGAAGCGGATCCGCAAATTTTTCCATTCGCTGTTCGGCTTGTGGTCGAATTGCTGGGCGATGGCCCCGGCCGCGACGCTGTTATAAACCTGCAATGCCAGATGCCCCTGTTCCAGCTTCTCGGCTTTCACCTCGACATCGACCTGATAGCTCTGTCCCTTGACCAGTTCCACCGCCTGAAAAACCGAGTTCCAGCGCCCGTCCTTCGTCCCGGCCAGGTCGAAAACCATTTCCCCGCTGCCGCACACCGGCGGCGTATAATACGTCTGCCAGCCCCGCCCGAACGGTGCGCTGAAATCCAGATTCGCCGCCTTGACATCACCCTTCGGTGCGAGCTCAAGCCGCAAGCCGTCTTTCTCCACCGTCACGCCTCCCGGCAACTTGGAAAATTCATCTTTCGAGAGCAGCGAAACAGATTGCGGATTCGTGAAACTTTCGATCTTTTCGCCGCGGTCCAGCCATTGATTGGCGCGCTTGATCGCCGGCCAGTAACGGTCGGGCATTTCGCGCAGGATATATTCGTTCTGACCGGGATTTTTCGGCACGATCCGCGGCTTGGCCGCCATCAGCATTTCGCCGTAATACAGCCAGTAACCGTCGGCGAGCCGGGTCATCTCTGCCGCCTTGGCGCCGAGCCCTTCGCCATTGTAACTGCTGATCGTCAACCCGCCCGCCAGCAATACCGGGAACCCCTTTTCCCGCAGCGTTTTCTGCAGTTCGGCGGTTTTCGGATTGTAACCGGTGAAATACTCTTTTTCATTGAAAACCAGCACCGGCAGACCGGGAGCGCTCATGCCGCGCGCCACGCCATCCAGAAACCAGTTCCCTGCCCCCGGCAGCGTGCCGAACAGGAAATCCGGCTTGATTTCACGCACCGCCCGGGCCATTTCCGCCGCCTGCTTGTAAACGCACTGTTCAAGGTATTGCAGATAAACTTCCTGCCCGAAATTCTCCGCCACATATTTGCCGCGCTGTTCCAGCATCAGTACCGGTGCCTTAGCCGCATTGTGCTCAATAAATCCGTTGAAACAGACATCGCAGTAACACCCCTGCAGTGCGATCTCGTCATAACAGTAACCGGCGAATTCCCCGGTGTAATATTCGAAGTCGATCGCGCCGCCGCCGGACGCCCCGGCTTCTTTCTGAATCGCCGCAAACTTCATCAGCAGCGGGCGCATAACCTTCTGCCAGAAGGCTTCATCGCTCGGACACGGCACAACCTTGCACTGACGCCCGTTAACATCCACGCAGGGGCGCGAACCCGTTTTTTTCAGGAACGGCACAGTATCCTCGTGAACCCAGATCAACGGCATGGTCAGCACTCCGCTTTCCTTCGCCAGTTTCGCCTCATTTTCAATGTTCTTCAAGCGCGGAAGTTCCGCCTGTTCGATCACCGCTCCGGACGGCCCCGGCGTTCCTTTCTGCAAAATATACGACCAGTTCAAGCACAAATTCAATCCGGCATCGCTGAATTTCGCCACGCGCTCCCGGCTGCCCATCCCGGCGGAAATCCCACGCACGCCCTTCGTCTTCAATTCCTTAACCGCCACTGCATCAGCCACTTTATCGTCGTATTTGACCTTGACCGGACGCCAGATGCCGCCGCAGTTCACCTCGTCCAGTACCCGCACCACCAGAGTATTCGCGGCATTATATTTGACCATGGGCGTGATATCCACCTCAAACGCGGCATTCCACCCCTCGGCGAAATTACCGGCCAACTGGCCGTTCACCCAGATTTTAGCCTCTTCATCCACGGCTCCGAAATGCAGCACGATCCGCCCGCCCGCCGCGGCATTTTCCGGCAGCTTAAACGTCGTCCGGTACCAGGCGTAACCGTCGTAAATAATGCCGAATCCTTCCCAGTGGCCGAGCTTGATCGTGTCCCACTTTCCGCCGGCCTGTGGTTTCATCCAGCCCTCTTTTTCGCCGCTCACCTGCGGATCCAGCCGGAAATCCCATTCGGACGGCAAGATAAATTCCCCGCCATTCAACGCAACAACTACCAATAACCCCATTAATGCAATCATCAATCTTTTCATATCATTCAATACCTGTATTTATAAATTCTGGACTTCCACCACGTAATTCAAACCCAATGCCTTGCCGGCGCCTTCAACCACCGGCTGCAGCATGAAAACATTGCGTTCCTCAATATACTTATATGGATACGCATAAAGTATTTCCACCGCTTTGGAAATAATCCGATCCTTGAAATAGACGTTGTACAGCTCATGCCATTCCTCCACCGCGTCGTTAGGCAGGAAATTGACTTCACCGAACACCCCTACCCCAAGTTTCTTCGGCATCCCGTCCGCCATCCCCACCATCAACAGCGGAAAAAGCGAACTCGGCTCCACCGTCAACACCGCATCCAGTTCATTGCCATAGCGTTCGATATACTGCCGGACAAACCGGACTTCGTATCTATGCGGCACAAACTGCACCAACTCCGGGCGCAGATTGATTTTTGCGGCCTCCGCTGCTTTCAGAAAATTGTTGCGCATCGGGATTGACTGCGTATTGATGCTCGGTTCCGGCAGGAGAAAACCGATCGTCCGGATATTTTTTCGTTTCATCTTGCAAATCATCTGATAAACCGCCTCGTACCAGTCGAAACCGACCTTGCACAAACCCGCGTCGTAATCACTCTCCCCGACCTGGACAATCGGCCGGCTTAGGCTCGAAAGATATTCGATCCAGGCCCGGTTGATAAACCCGGTCACGATAAAGCGGTCACAGGCGGCAAGCTCGCTGAAAATCGTCGGATCAAGCTCGCGCGGCACGCTGAAAATCTTGTAATCCGCATTGTACTTCTTCACGGCTGTACTCAGCTCATTGACCCCGCGGGCATCCGGGTACAGATGGTCGCCGACGTTAATCAAGCCCAGGCGGCTCGTAGTCTGCACCACCTCTTTCAGCTCGCTTTCCAGAAACGACCCGACCCCGTGAACCTTTTTGATGATCCCGGTATCGCGCAGATCATCCAGCGCCCGGTGCACTGAAATGATACTCAGCCCCAGCATCGGGACCAGCTCGCGCTCCGAGGGCAACTTGTCCCCCTGCTTCAACTGCCGGTCATGAATCAGCTGGATAATCTTCTGCTTGGCTTCGTTATACTTCAAAATTCTGGTCATGTAAATCCTCAAGTGTCATACTGTATATAATAACATATCACTCGCAAATTGTCAATCCCCCACATCAAAGAAAAACGAAAAATATCATAGACCTGCCATTCTTAAGAACTGGCCCTCATGAATAGCTGTCCATATTGCCCATCGCGTCCATTCTGTCCTAAATGTCCAATATTTTTTGTCTCCGATCTTTGAATGTCCGATTAACGTTTACGTTTACCGAACTTCGGGCAAGGTGCCGTGGGGATAGTTGTTGATCCTGCTGCAGGGCGCGCAAACGGAGTCGAGCCGGTTATCCGTTTCAGCGCGATTTTCGAACTTATTCTGCAGTGCCCGCCAGCAGATACCTCCGGCGAGAATCAGCAGAACCGTTCCAATTATGATACCTGTTTTCATCATATCATAATTATAGCATGCACGTGTGAACTATGCAAGAGCACTGAGGCGGTAACGGCCGGGGGGAAGGCCGGTGGCTTCGCGGAAGCGCCGGACGAAATAGACTTCGCCGGAGAAGCCGCAGCGCTCGGCAATTTCTTTCATCTGCAAATCGGTGGTGCTCAGCAGCATTTTCGCCATTCCGATCCGGCAGTCGAGCAGGTACTCCTGAAACGTACGGCCGGATTTTTCCTTGAAAAGCTGTGAGAGATAGGAGGGATTCAAATTGAATTTCCGCGCGATGAATTCGCGGTCGATATCGCCGTGGAAATGCCGCTCGATATAACTGCTGATCTGCTCGAAAGTCGCGGTCGATTTGCTTGGTGATTTGGCATCGCTTTTCCGGCACTCATCCAGAGCCAGCGAAATGACCGCTTTGACCAGGTGCGGGATATGCCCTCCCCCGGCGGCGTCCGGGTCGGACAGTGCGGCGAAAACCCCGGTCAGGGCCGCCCCCGGCGCGTGTCCGGTATGGAAAAACTCCGTCTGCGGCCACGGGTTGTGCGGCTGGCCCGCCTTGATCTTGTAGTCGACCAGCCGCAGGTAATTCCCGCGCGGGATAATACAGAGAAAACGGTGTGAATGGCTGAACGACACGTATTCCCAAATGTATTTGCGGATCAGATACGCGTCGCCCGGCCGCAGAATCACGGTTTCGAGTTTGCCGTTCAGCGACATCGGCTCGTGCTTTTCGCCCTCCACCACCATCAAAAAACGGTCATACGGCGAATGCTGCGAGTACGCATCGCATTTGATGACACCATCCGGCAGATAGAAATTCCCGACCGGCATATTCAGAGCTTTTTCCAATACTTCCATAATTATACCGAATTACAATCATAAAGCTTACAACCGCCTTGATCTTGCGGACTCAAATCCGGCCTGTTTCGCAGCCGCTAATTCATTAGCGGCAAGCTCATCATACCAAATTTGCATTCCGCAATTCCAGCGGCGGTTACTAATCTTTAGAATGCAATTCGGTATAAATCCAATATTCCGTATATTAATATTACACCACGAATATTGTTTAATCAAGTATTCAGCTGTATAATCTATATAACAAAACGTTTACCAGGAGGAGAAATCCGATGAAAAAGTATTCAGAAGAAGCATTTATCCCGCAGGCTATGACCGAACAATTCGCCCCGTCCACCCGCAAGCATCAGGGTATCCCCGGCATTGAAATCCTGCCGTCCGGACGGCTCTTCGCCACCTGGTACGCGGGATTCGAGCCCGGCGAAGGCCCCGGCAACTACGTACCGCTGAGTACCAGCAGCGACGGTGGCCGCTCGTGGCGCGAAGTTCAGGTCGTGGCCCCCATCCGCCCCGAAGCGGAGCGCGCATACGATCCGGCGCTGTGGCTGGATCCGCAGGGTCGTTTGTGGTGGTTCTGGGCCCAGACCACTACCGAAAAGCTGGGTTATATCTTCGACGGCCGCCCCGGCACCTGGGCCGTCTGCTGCGACAATCCCGATACCGACTCCCCCGTCTGGAGCGCCCCCCGCCGGCTCGGCGACGGCGTGATGATGAACAAACCTACAGTGTTGGCCGACGGTTCGTGGCTGCTGCCGATATCGCTGTGGAGCGTGTACACCGACCGCATCCTGCCGGAGCTGGACGCTGTATCCAAGGCGAATTTCCTGCAGACCAAAGATAACGGCAAGACGTTCGAACTGATCGTCGGAGCCCGGATCGCCGATCCCAAACACCGCAGTTTCGACGAACACATGGTGGTTGAGCGCCGCGACGGTTCGTGGTGGCTGCTGATCCGCGGCAGCCTTCCCGGCATCTGGGAAAGCTTCAGTTTCGACCGCGGCAAGACGTGGAGCGAACCCGCCCCGGCAGTTTTCGACGGCCCGAATTCGCGTTTCGCCATCCGCCGCCTGAAGTCCGGCAAGCTGGTGATGATCAATCACCGGGTCCTGCACCGCCTGCCCGGCGACACCTCGCTCGGCAGCTGGTCGCCACGCAACAACCTGACCGCGTGGCTCTCCGAGGACGATGGCCAAACCTGGGGCGGCGGCCTCCTGATCGACTCGCGCGACCAGGTCTCCTACCCGGACCTCACCGAGGGCGAGGACGGTTTCCTGTATCTGGTTTACGACCACGCCCGGACCGCGCACGGACAGATCATCATGGCGCGCTTCACCGAAGCCGACATTCGGGCGGGCGACCTGATCACCCCGGGATCGTGCCTGAATGTGCTGATTGACGCATTCGTCACTTGCAAAGAGTGATTTCCAGCAGTATTTTTATGGAATCAACCGAAAGGAATATTCCATGATACGCGAAAAAATCGAATGGTGTCAGTTTTACTGGTTCGACAGTGACCGCAGTGATTTGAAACGGGTTCTCCTGATCGGCGACTCGATCGTGGCCGCCAGCCGCGACGGCGTCGCCCGGGTTCTCGAAGGCAAAGCCGCAGTGGCGGGTTTCTCCACCTCAAAAATCGTCGGCGATCCCGCCATTCACCGCGAACTGATGCTGGCCCTGTCCGATTATCCGATCGACTATATCTACTTCAACAACGGCCTGCACGGGCTGGATTATGACGACGCCTTTTACCGGCGCGGCCTCGAAGAATTCGCCGATTTCCTCGCCCTGACCAGCCGCGCCAAACTCTGCTGGCGGCACTCTACCCCGATCACCGTAAACGGCAAGCCGGAGCAGCTCGACGCCAAGAACGACATCGTCGTCCGCCGCAACGCCATCGCCGCCGAAGTCATGGCCGCCCGCGGCATCCCGGTCGACGACCTGTACAGCGCCGTGGTCAATCGCCCGGAGATCTGTTCCGGCGACGGCTTCCACTACAAGCCGGAGGGCAACCGCCTCATCGCCGAACACGCCGCCGCCACCATCAGCGACTTGTGGCGACCGGTCACGGAAAACTAAAATCCTAAAAAATTTCACATTGGGTATTGACAAAAACGGGAATGTTCATTATATTTATATCAAACGTTTGATTAAATAGGGATTTTTATGCGTACGACACTCAAAGATATAGCCGAAAAAGTAGGAATCGATGTCTCGGTGGTATCAGTGGTGCTGAACAATCGGCCGAGCAGGATCGGTGTTTCCGAGAAACGGCGCAAACAGATTCTCTCCGCTGCCCGGGAACTGGATTACCGGCCGAATTCCGTGGCCCGCCAGTTAAAGGGACAGCCATCCCGAATTATCGGGTTGATCATGCCGAACTGGACTCACGAAGCTCCGGGGGATTTGAGAAGATATATTTCGGAAACACTTTATGAAAACGGTTATCAAACCATTCTTTCCACCTTGCTGGATGATCATAGCAACTTTAACCGCATTCTGGATGATTTGATCAGTTGCAATGTCGACGGCATCATCTGCGCCAAGATTCCGTTGCTGCCGCCGCCCCGGAAAGATAATATTCCCATGGTCATCGGCTTCGACAACCAGCCATTCGGAGATGTCGGAGTCAACCTTGCCTTTGGGGCGGAGCTCGCGGTGAAGCATCTTCAGAGCCATGGTCATACGCGCATCGGTTTCCTGACCGGCGACCTCGAACAGATGAAATGCGACGGCTGGCGGTCCGCGCTTTCGGACTATGGTATAAAACCGAAAAAAAGCTGGCACCTGTGCCTACATGAAAATATCGATTTCCGCCGCGAACTCGATGCGCTGTTGAAAAAAGAAAAACTGACCGCATTTCTCTGTCAGAACGACTATTTCGCCGCGCGTTTTCTCACTTATCTGCTCCGGCACGGCTATAAAGTGCCGGACGATGTCGCACTGATCGGTTTCGACGGTACCGGATTTTCGCAATGTCTCAACCCGCCTCTTACCACGGTGGTACAGCCGATACGTGCACTTGCCGATAAACTGGTGGAATTGATGCTGGCCAAATTGCGGGGAGATTATCAATCGCTCGCCAAACCGTTCATGGTCAACCCTTATCTGCACCTAAGCGCCAGTTGCGGTTGTGTCGAAAACATACCGGATATGATTTACTGGCGTGGCCAGAGCGTAACACTGGAATCTCAACAGCCGCTGGAAGAAGGGATTCCCGAAGCGTTGTATCATTTCGATAACCGCGCCGACAAAGAAAGTAACGCCTGGAATTGAAGTTTTTTATATCATTGTCAATTAAAACAAGGAGGATTCTGAAATGAAAAAATTTTTTACACTTATAGAACTTCTAGTCGTCATAGCTATTATTGCAGTTCTTGCGACAATGTTACTGCCGGCATTGAATACTGCCCGAAGCAAGGCGCGGGCCACGGCCTGCCTCAACAATTTCAAACAGATCGGACTCGCCGTCATGCAGTATGTGGACGACAATGAGGGCTGGACCATGCGCCGCGACTGGTGGCTTCACCTGAGGGAAGGCAAATATCTGACCAGTCCCAAAAGTTTCGTCTGTCCGGAATTCGTACCGGAAAATCCCGGTATCGAATATGTCACTTACGACATGTGCGGCTGGCAGAGTTATAAGATCGAGCGGAAAAAACTTGCCCGGCTGCCGCGCAAGCCCAATGAATGCGTGATATTCATCGAAGATCTGGTACAGGAACGCCGGCTCGCGTCCTGGACGGCAGACAGCCGCCCCGGCAATTACTGGGACAGCAGCTATATGAAATGGACGATTCAAACGGCTTATCCCCATCACTTGTCCGGTTATATCCTTTTTGCCGATTTTCACTGTATGCCGGTTCGATACGATATCCAGCACCGTCCATTCTGGAATTGGCAGACAGCCTATAATCCTGATACCTATTTGTAATCACCACGGAGATTTCATATGAAAATATTGCTGTATTCACTACTCTTTTTATCCGGCATCATCTGCCATGCAGACAACCTGATTCCGAACGCGACATTCCGCGACAAGCTCAACGGTTTCCGTTTATACGGAAAAGTCGAAACCGTGCCGGACAGCGAGCGTGTATCGCGGGGGGACCTGGAAATATTGGAGGGCGGGATCAGCATCGGTCTGCGCCCCGCCCGCTGGACGCCGGGCCTGTACCGGCTTCGCGTACGTTTCCGCAATACCGGCGGAGACCGCTCCATGGCGCTTGTGGGCACCGTTCGAAACGCCCGCGGATTCGTCTCCAACTTCAAGGCGAAACCGGATACCGGTGACGGCGCGGATGTTTATTATACCGCGCTGGTTCCGCTCGCGCCCGATGCCACCGTCCTCGATCTCTGGTGCAAAGGAAAAAATACAGGAACAGTCGGCATCGACCACTATACTCTTGAGCTCCAGCCCGGACAGCGAATCGATGAAGTCCCGGGCAAACCGCAAATTATTCTGGGGGACGCGCTCACGGAAGAGTTCAAAGTAACGCTGCAGTTCCGCAATTACGAACGAAACAGCCGCGGAGCAATCCTTGAACGCTCGGTCGGCGGCGCGCCTTTCGAGGTGGTCGGAGACACCCTGCCCTATGCCCATACCGCGATCGACCCGGCGGCTCTCCCCGGAACCCGGTGCCGCTACCGCCTGAAGAACCGTTCCGACGGCGACGAATCGCCTTATTCAAATGAGTTCACGGTCGAGATACCTGCCTTTGTCCATTCGCCGGGCGGCAAAAGCTATTATGTGGATTCGGAAAACGGCAGCGATGCCGCTTCTGGGGAAAGTGAAAATTCGGCCTGGAAAAGTCTGGAAAAAGTATCATTGTGCGTTTTTGCGCCGGGCGACCGGATCTGTTTCCGGCGCAACTCCCGCTGGAATACGCCGCTTGAACTCCGCGGCGGTGGCAGCGACGAAAAACCCGTCGTCCTCTCTGCTTATGGCGAGGGGAATACCCCGCGCATTGAGGTTGAATCCCTCTTTGCCGTCCGGCTTCGCAATCGGAGTCATTGGGACATATCCGGTCTTTTTCTTGCCAACCGGCAGCCGGTTCCGGAGTCGGTATCCGAAATAAAACGCCATAACCGAACACTCGACCGGAACGACCGTTTTTTCCAGCCTTATGCCCGTAAACGACCACGCCATGGATTTTTGCTCAAGCTGGACAACTGCGGCGTAATGGAAAATATCCGGCTTCATAACCTGCAAATTGAAGATATCGAGGGGGCACAGGACAGCAAGGAGAATGGCGGCATTGTAGTGGACATCGACGGTTACCGGGTACCGAGCCGGATCGACCGCCTGGAAATTTTCTCCAACACGCTCCGCCGGATCTGCCGTTCCGGAATCGTTTTCCGGGTGTGGCCACACGCACGCCGAAGCGACTGGTTTCCAAGCACCAACGTCAAAATCACCGACAATATCCTGTATGACATCGGTGGCGACGGCATCGTGCCCTGGGCATGCGACGGCGCCCTGGTGGCAAGAAATCAAGTCTACCGGGCCGCCTGTACCGCCTATGAAGCCAATGTGGCGATCTGGCCATGGAGCTGCGACAACACCCTGATTACCGGCAATACCGCTGCATTTACCGCCAAATACCCCGGCAACGGCGACGGCCAGGGATTCGATATCGACACCAACAACTTCAATACCGTCGTCGAAAATAATTTGAGTTACCACAACGAGGGCGGTTTCATCCTGATTTGCGGCGAGGAGACGACCTTGAATCGTAAAGCCGTGGTGCGCAACAATATTTCAATTTCCGACGGCATGTCAGTATTCACACTGTGGAACAATCTCGAAGATATCAGGATTTACAACAATACCGTTTATTCGCCGAACAACTCCAAAGCAGTTTTCCTGATTGCCAACTGGGGCAAAGGTGATACGGACCCGATCCAAATGAAGAAAGTGGAATTTTTCAACAACCTCGTCTACGCCGATACACCGCTGGCATTCCGGGGACTGCAGAAAAGCTGGAACATCCATCACAATCTTTACTTCGGTAGCGGCGCGAAATCCCTTGCCGTCACGGGGGGCAAGAATACCGTTCGAGACCCGGAATTCACGGATAAAGTCAATACGGCTCTCGATATTCCGCCGCAACTGGAAAAACTCCGCCCGCGCAATGCCTCCGGCGGTGTTTCCGTGATACTCGCCAAGGATTATACCGGCAAAGAACGGAAAAAGACCGGCGCTGCAGGCGCACTCGAGCCGAAATAGAATTTCACCCGCTTCGCGGCGGCATTCCACTCCGATCACCGTAAACGGTAAGCCGGAGCAGCTCGACGCCAAGAACGACATCGTCGTCCGCCGCAACGCCATCGCCGCCGAAGTCATGGCCGCCCGCGGCATCCCGGTCGACGACCTGTACAGCGCCGTGGTCAATCGCCCGGAGATCTGTTCCGGCGACGGCTTCCACTACAAGCCGGAGGGCAACCGCCTCATCGCCGAACACGCCGCCGCCACGATCAGCAAACTCTGGCTATAAGTTTATCAGAACGAGCGGTCACAAGGACGCCCCTGAATGTAGGTTTTGCCAAAGTCATAAACCGTTTGAAACGGCATGACGGCGGCAAGACCCACTGTCTCCATTCGAATGGTGCCCGTGGCATCTGATTCGATGATTTTGAATTCAAAAGGAGTTTCCGTGAACGCAGATGCCGTCACAAGACGGGTTGTTTCGCGTTCAACATGCAGATTCATATGATTATGCGCGCCGAGAACCAGCTTCGCCCGGGCTTGGCGCGCCAGCGCCCCGACCCGGTGCAAAAAATCGCCTTTGGGCGGATGAAGCTCGCAGTCTATTCCAGTCTGAGATGCCGGCAGCCCGCAGGGTGGTGCATGTGACACAATAATATCGGCGGCATCCTTCAGCAATTCCAGTTGTGCCGCGTCAAAATAGGGAATTTGCGGTTCGTCGATGAACCATCGATAAGGCGTTTCGCCCCAATGAGCAGATAAAACAACCATGTTGACTCCATCACATGTCAGCTGGAAATTACCGCTACCGCCCGGAAAAAATCCCGGTGCATACCGCATCCAATCAACATATGACTCCGCCTCGCTCAAGTCATGATTTCCCAGCGCCAGATAAACAGGACAGCCAAGTCCGCCGAACAACTCAGCCGCCTGCCGGATATTCGCCGGATTCCCCACATCCACCATGTCGCCGCCATGAAGAATGAAATCAATATCCCCCATAGTCTCAAGCCAGTTTTTCAGCCCCGAAATCAACTCCTGAATATGGCTCAAATAGCGATTCTGCTGCCGATAGCCCTGATCGTCGCTGCCGCCCAAGTGAGTATCTGCCAGATAAAGAAATTTCATAATGAATACCTCAAATCTTTGTATCTTTTCATGAAGGATATTATACAACCTGCAGAGGCATTATCAATATTCCATTTCCAAAACTTGAACAATAAATTCGCGAAGTCATTTTCTGTTTTTTCAAGAATATATTTATCATATTTGATTTATAAAAGGTATACTGCTACATTAGCAATGTCGTTTAAATCAATTTTGTATCGGGATGTGCCATGACTGCTTTTTTCAGGAAAAACAAACGGTTTCGAATGATGATGATTTCCCTGATTTCCATATTCTGTTTCGTGGGTGTTGCGACTGCCGTACTGTTGCTGATGGTGGGCTGTCAGGCGGGATCGCTCGCCCCTGCCCGCGAATACAATGAGCGGTATTCCCGGCAGGCGAATTTCGCCGGCGGACGTTTCGTCAATGCGGAGAAACTGGAAAGCCAGGAAGCCAGCAAGGGGGATTTCGCCAATACCGTGAACTGGCTGTTCGGCGGAGCAAAGAGAAGGCCGGACTTTACCCTGCCAACCGTCCAGCGAACCAGGAACGATTTTTCCGCCGAACCCGGAAAACTGAAATTTTACTGGCTGGGGCACTCGACCGTGCTCATGGAAATCGATGGCGTCCGGATCCTCACCGATCCCATATTCGGAAGCCCCGGACCGTTTCCGTTTCTGGTCAAACGTTTCCAGCCCTCGCCATTGATGCGTGACGAACTCCCGAAGCTGGATCTGGTGATCATCACTCACGACCATTACGATCATCTGGAAAAAGATACCATCGAATACCTGAAATCATCCACTGCTCATTTTGTGGTACCGCTCGGCGTTGACGACCGCCTGAAAAACTGGGGAATTCCGCCGGAGCGGATTCATACCCTGAACTGGGAGGAAAGCTGCGAACTGAACGGCCTCAAAATCACTGCCGTCGAAGCACATCATTTTTCAGGACGGGGAGTGAGTGACCGTGACCGGACGCTCTGGTGCTCTTATATCCTGAATGGCCCCGGCCACAAGGTATTTTTCGGCGGCGACAGCGGCTATGGCAAACATTTCGCGGAAACCGGCCGGAAGCATGGACCGTTCGATGTGGTCCTGCTTGAGATCGGTGCATGGGACGAGGACTGGCCGGATCTGCATCTTTTCCCCGAACAAACCATCCGCGCCTATGGTGAACTGAACGGCCGATTGCTGCTGCCGATTCACTATGCCGCTTTTGACCTGGCGCTTCACGCCTGGGATGAACCGATCAAGCGCGCCTTGGCAGCTGCGGAAAAAGCACAGGCAAATCTCTTCATCCCCATGATGGGGCAGGAAATAATCCCCACCGAATTGCCGTCCCAAAAACAATGGTGGGTGAAGGGCGGCAATAAATAAAAAAACCTCCGGCGGCATATCCAACCGGAGGTCGCAATGAATAGCGGATTGCTTATTTGTCGAAGGCGGCGTCGAACTGGATGTTCGAGGGGCTGAAATCGATTTTGCGGGTGAAGGCGCAGGCGTCTTTGGCGCCGTATTCACGTTCCATGCCGCAGTCTTCCCATTCGATCGACAGCGGACCGTTGTAATTCACGCGATTCAGCGCGCGGATGACTTCCTCGAAGTTCACCTGGCCGTGGCCCGGGCTGCGGAAGTCCCAGCCGCGCTGTGCGATACCGAAATTCAGGTGCGAGGCCAGAATGCCGTTCGTGCCGTCCAACTGCAAGGCCGCATCCTTGATGTGGCAATGGTAAATACGGTCCGGAAACGCTTCGATGAATTTGACCGGGTTGATCATCTGCCAGAGGAGATGGCTCGGGTCGAAGTTGAAACCGAATTCCGGACGGTTGCCGATGGCATCCAGGGCACGGCGTGCGGTGTGGATGTCGAACGCGATTTCGGTGGGGTGAACTTCCAGCGCGAAACGGACCCCGCACTTTTCGAATTCATCAAGAATCGGATTGAACATGTCGGCGAAGAACTTGAATCCTTCATCGATCATCTGGTCGCTGACCGGCGGGAAGCTGTACAGCATGTGCCAGATCGGCGAACCGGTGAAGCCGTTGACAACCTTGATGCCGAGATTTTTGGCGGCGCGGGCGGCATTCATCATGCTTTCGACGGCCCATTTGCGCTTGGCTTCGGCGTTGCCGGCGCATTCCGGCGGAGCGAAACAATCCGAGCGCGAATCGAAGTTCGGGTCGCAAATCAGCTGGCCCGGCAAATGATTGCTGATCGCCCACAGGCCGAGGCCGTGTTTTTCCATATAGCGCTTCTTGTCGTCGCAATACTTCTGGTCAGTGGCCGCCTTGAAGACGTCCATGTGGTCGCCCCAGCAGGCGAGTTCCAGGCCGTCATAGCCGAAGGATTTGATCATGGGACACAGTTTTTCAAACGGAATATCCGCCCACTGTCCGGTAAAGATGGTTACGGGTCTGCTCATTTTTATACCTCGAAGTTAATCCATTTCTGTTCACTCTTGGAGCTCTTGACCACGGCGTCGATAAACGCCATGCCGCGCAGGCCGTCTTCCACGGTCGGGAAATCCGGCACGAAATCCTTGTCCAGATCCAGTTTGGCCGAAATCGCGTCGGCAAACTGGCTGTAGATGTTGGCGAAAGCTTCGATGAAGCCTTCCGGATGGCCCGCCGGGATGCGCGAAGCGCCCGCGGCTTCCGGCAGCGTTCCGGCCCAGTTGCGGCGGAAAATCTGCTGCGGCTGGTTGTTGCGCTTGAAAATCAACGTTTCGGGCTTTTCCTGCAGCCATTCGATGGCGCCCTTGGTGCCGTAAACGCGCAGCTTGAGACCGTTTTCCTCGCCGGTGGAAATCTGGCTGGCATAAAGCACGCCGCGCGCGCCGTTATCGAAACGCACCAGCACGTTGCCGTCGTCATCCAGAATGCGCCCCGGCACAAAGGTGGTCAGGTCGGCGCAGAGCTCGGTGATTTTGAGGCCGGTCACGTATTCGGTCAGGTTCTCGGCATGCGAGCCGATGTCGCCCATGCAGCAGCTGATCCCGGCCTGCGACGGGTCGACGCGCCAACCGGCTTGTTTGCTGGTGTCTTCGATGGCGTCGCCGAGCCAGCCCTGCGGGTATTCGGCCACGATCTTGCGGATCTCGCCGAGCTCGCCGGCCTTGATCATGGCGCGCGCCTGCTTGACCATCGGATAACCGGTATAGTTATGGGTAAGCGCGAAAATCAGCCCGGATTCCTTGACCTTGACGGACAGCGCCTTTGCCTGTTCGAGCGTGAAGGTCATCGGCTTTTCGCAGATCACGTGGAAACCGTGCTCCAGCGCTTTCATCGCAATATCATAATGAGTCTTGTTCGGCGTTACGATGGACACGCAATCAATGCGCTCATCGGCCGGCAGGGCACTCTCAAATTCCATCATTTCCTGATAATTCTTGTAGCAGCGGGTTTCGGGGAGAAACAGCTCAGCGGCAGTCGCCAGCGATTTCGCCCGGTCTGAACTGAAAGTACCGCAAATCAAATCAATTTTGCCGTCCAATCTGGCCGCCATCCGGTGAACGGAGCCGATAAACGCCCCCGGCCCCCCGCCGACCATACCCATTCTGATCTTACGTTTCATACAACCTCCATTTTACGGTTTATCAAGTTAAGATAACACCATTACTCCGAATCGCAATTAACATTTCCAATAATTTTCTGACGAATCTTATCAAAAAATTTGGCATCGAACTTCAACGGAGATATATTGAAACAGGCAACCTCGGAGAACCTGATGAAAAAAACAGTGGGGCCATTAAAACATTTCCGCCGCAAAAAATTCTTCTACCGCCTCTTCTGGCGGAAATCGCCGCGCAATGCCGCGTTGTTCGGGTTGTCGTGTCACATTCTGTTTCTGGTATTATTGCCATCCACCATTTTCTGGTACCTGTTTCCAAAAGTCCTTGATGTCAATGAGCCATCTCTCGTATTCATGCTTGTAATTTCATTTTCTCTGATGGTATTCTGTTACTGCATCATGATACTGGGATGCGCCTATGCCTCAATGCTCCGGCATTTGGTTCCATGGAAAATTCCACGCATAACGATTGCCGGTTTGGCCGCGTTATTCTATCCACTGGGCAATGCAATATTGTTTTTTGTTTTATTCGCACAAAAAAAACGGCTCCTTGCAGCCTGCTGCGTGACCGGCATCATGATTACTGCCGCAATCGGGCTATTGTGGCTAAGCGACTATATATTTGAGCTGAAACCGATTGTCATATATGTTATCTGGTGGCTCAGTATAATGTTAATGACAATATCCATTGCAGGGCTCCAGAGCCGCTACAAGTTCCAGTGGCGTATTCTATGGCCGTTGGGAATGGCCTTTTTCGTAACATTCGGCACATGGGGATATGAGGAAAAGCTCAAGTATGATATCGCCAGGTACCGCAACGAAATTTCACAAATGCTCGGCCATTCCGTGGAATTGGAAGATTTCTGGAAGCGTCAGGAAAAAGGTTTTCCGCTTGGCGCTGAACCATTGAGTACACTGATCGCCAAGGCTCCCGAGAAAATCTCTTTTCGTGACTACACCTGGAGTATTGACGATTATAAACGCGAACTTGCCGAATTCGAGAAAAATAATCCGGACTTCTGCCAGGCCGTCAACGAGTTGATCAAACTCCCCCCTCAGACAATTGAGCATGAACACGTTAGCATGCTTTTTGCGCTCCTGCTGCCGGAGGCGAATGCTCTCCGGACAGGTGCGCGGTATCTGGCGTTGAAATTAATCGCCAACTCGGAGGACCGTGACAAGGTATTGCAATACGACAAAGAATTGAAAAGTCTCCGCGATTGGTGCATTGCTGATATTACTCTGATCGGCAAGCTGGTGGCAATTGCAGTGGAAGGTATCCGGTTAAAAGCATTGAGTTATCCTCTGGCCCAAGGAACTTTGACCGATGATGACTGGCAAAGTCTTCTTTCGCAGCGTCCCGACTGGGGCAAGGCTCTGGCCGATGCAATGGGCGACGAAGTAACTCTGCTTGAAAGCTTGGTCGACGAGGCTGTAATCAGAAAGAAATTTTTTCCGGACGCCTTTCAGGTAAAAATCACGGAATATCTGCCGATATGGTTCCCCGTTTATTTCTATCTGGACTATCGTTATGCATCAGGTGAATGCAAAAAAAGCTTGGAGCTCTTTTTGTGTTCCAGTAAACTTACCGCCACCGAACGGAGCAAGCGAATGGAGCAAGATGAGGAGATGCTATGCCAAAAAGCTTATATTTTTTCATACTGGCTGCTACCTATTTACCCGAAAATTTATTTGAAACATGGAGCAGTTGAGGATTATTATCGTCTGGTCGAGATCGGCGTTGCGGTGATGGATTACCGCAACGCTCACGGTAAACTGCCTGAGTCGCTCGATTTTTTGCCGGAAAAGCCGCTCGATTCGCTGAACCGCCTACCGATTATGTACGAACAGGGGTCGCTTAAAATCATGGGAGAGAAACGCGAAATTCATACCCTGTCCGGCTTCCGTTTGTATTCGCGCGATGCCGACGGCAAAGACCCCGGCGGGCTTAAGGCCAAGAATACCTTTACCGTAATTCTGCCGTAAATTTCGAGGTTTGAGTTTCCCGTGGTTTATTTTGAGGAATCTTTAGCTTGAAGTCAGAGCGGAGTTGATGTATCTTACCTTATGATAAATGAGGAAAACAAATTCGATACACGGCCGTGGGCGGATACCGCGCCGCGGTTCCCGGTCACGCCTTTGCGGACCGAGGATTTCAAGAACGGCGTATTGGTCCGGATGCCGAACTGGCTCGGCGACGCCGTCATGGCCATACCTGCCCTGATGCAGCTCAAGAAGATTCTACCGATGGGCTGCGGGTTGTTCGTAATCTGCCCGGCTTATATGAACGATCTTTTCAAGGCCTTGTCGATTGTCGATGTGGTGCTCGGTTTGGAGAATACCCACCGTTTCTGGGGCTCCGAAATGCAGCTGCGAATCAAGAAACTGTACTGCGGCGCGGGCATTTTATTCAATAATTCGCTGCGGGATGCGATTCAGCTGAAATTAGCCGGAGTGCCCCGTCTATACGGCGCCGCAGCGCGCGGACGCGGAATATTGCTGGAACGCAGTTTGAAGTTTCCCAAAATTCATAAGGGTGAACTGCACGGTATCCAGCACACGGACCGCTATCTGGCGATTGTCGGGGCACTGGGCGCGCCGAAGTGGAACGGCGAACTGCCGGAATTCGTGTTGCCGGATGCAAAACCATCCATTCCCACGGAAAAGCTGTTGACGCTGGCCGCAGGAGCCGCTTATGGCGCCGCCAAGCGCTGGCCGTCGGAGTCGTTCCGTCAGGTGGCGGCATGGTGGCTGGAACAGGGCGGCACGGTGGCGGCACTCGGCACGAAGGGCGAACACCGCATCGGCGAGGAAGTCCTGGCGGGATTGCCGGCGGACAAGGCGTTTAATTTGTGCGGTCAAACCAGTATGCCGGAGCTGATGAATTTGCTGAAGCATTCGGCGGCCACAGCGGCAAACGACAGCGGTTTGATGCATCTTTCGGCGGCTTTGGGCACGCCGGGGGTGGCGGTTTACGGGCCGACAGATTATACTTCGACCAGCCCGGTTTCGAGCCGCTGGAAGATCTTGTTTGACCGTCAGCCCTGCGCGCCGTGTTTCGAACGCGAATGCCCCAGCGGCACGCAAAAGTGCATGAAGGCGATAACGCCGGAGCAAGTCATTGAAGAATTAAGAAAGAAGAAAGAAGAAAGAAGAAATTAGGGAAAACTTTGTCCGACTTGTCCGACTTGTCCGACATGTCCGACTGACACTAATAATCGTTGAAGGATGAGATATGAAAACAGGTGAGATCATCACAAACCAGTTGTTGAAAGACGAGTATTACCGGGTCGAGTTCCATGCCCCGGAAATATGTCGCAAAGCCCGCGCCGGACATTTCGTTCATGTGCGGATACCGAACTTGACCCATCGAATTTTGCGGCGGCCTTTCAGCATCTGCAATTGTACGGACGATGGCGTGTTGACGGTCGTTTACAAGAAAGTTGGGGAAGGCACCGCGGCACTGGCCGAACTGCCGCCGGGAGCGGTTTGCGAACTGCTCGGGCCGCTCGGCAATCCGTTCCCCTGCCCCGCCGAGGATGAGTTTCCGATTCTGATCGACGGCGGATACGGCGCGGCCGCCACGTTCATGCTGACCCGCGATTCGAAAAACGGCGGTTTGCTGCTGCTCGGAGCACGCTCTGAAAACGACCTGCTGCTGATCGATGAGTACAAAGCCGCCGGTTTCGAAGTACGCGTTTCCACCAACGACGGTTCCGTGGGGCACCAGGGGCTGGTGACGGAGCTGCTGAATGAAGCGATCAAGGAATTCGGACACCGCAAGGTGCGGTTTTACTCCTGCGGGCCCACGCCCATGCTGTACGCGGTGGCGAAGATCCTGAACGCCCATAACCTGCCCGGTTTCATCTCGCTCGACCACCTGATGTGTTGCGGCGTGGGGGCCTGCTTCGCCTGCGTGGTCAAGGTCAAGGACAACAACGAAGACGGCTGGCGTTATGCCCGCAGCTGCAAGGAAGGCCCGGTCTTCCTCTCGGCCGAACTTTATCTGGAGAATTAATCATGGCGGACCTAACGACCAATCTCGGCAAAATTACGATCAAAAACCCGGTGATGACCGCATCCGGCACCTTCGGCTACGGTTTTGAATACAAAGATTATTTCGACCTGACGGAACTCGGGGCGGTGGTGGTGAAGGGCATCGCCACATTTCCGAGCCACGGCAACCCGACGCCGCGCGTGGCGGAGGTCAACGGCGGCATGCTGAACGCCATCGGCCTGCAGGGGCCCGGCGTGGAGAAATTCCTGCACAGCGCCGAATATATGCCATTTCTGCGCACCACCGGCGCGGCGGTCATTGTCAATATCTGGGGCAAGACCATTGAGCAATACCGCGAAGTGGCAGAGCGCCTCGAAGCGGACCGCGCAGGCATTGCCGCGCTGGAAATCAATATTTCGTGTCCGAACGTCAAGGAAGGCGGCGCGGCATTCGGCACCGATCTGAAACTGGCGGCGGAGGTGGTGGCCGAAGTGCGTAAGGCGACTTCGCTGCCGCTGATCACCAAGCTCAGTCCGAACGTCACCAACATCGCGGATTTTGCCCGCTGCGTGGTCGACGCCGGGTCCGACATGGTTTCGCTGATCAACACGATCACCGGCATGGCCATCGACATCAACACGCGCCGCCCGAAAATCGCCAATCTCTTCGGCGGCCTGAGCGGCCCCGCCGTCAAACCGGTAGCCGTCCGCATGGTTTATCAGGTGGCACAGGCGGTCAAGGTGCCGATCATCGGCATGGGCGGCATCATGAACGGCGACGACGCGGTGGAATTCATGCTGGCCGGGGCCTCTGCAGTGGCGGTGGGCACAGCGATTTTCGCCGATCCTTATGCCCCGATCAAGGTCATCGAGGGCATCAACGCATATCTCGACCGTACTGGCTGCAAATCCGTTCAGGAGATCATCGGCGCGGTAAAAATCAAATAACCCAACAGGAGGCTGAACGATGAAGAAACTACTCACACTGGCACTGGCAATGTTGTCGGCAATCCTCATGGTGTCGTGTTGTCAAAGCAATGGCGATGCGGCAAACGATTATCCGTATGATGGCACCTGGGCCCTGGCCCGAATCGGCAATGAGGTAATCCCGCTCGACGACCAAAACGATATCATGGTCATCAAACAACATCGCACCTACGAGGACAACATCGAAAACGGGCGCATCGAAAAGCAGGATGATCAATATTACCTGTTCGAAAAAGTCTCCGCCAAGAAATATCCGTGTGAGCTGAAATCCGATACCCTGACCTTTCACACGCCAAAAGACGACCCGGATTTCGAGGGCAAAGACATCGTTTACCGGAAAAAATAAAGGAACCTCGCATGAAAAAAATACTGCATATCATGGCTTCGCCGCGCGACGGCCGTTCACATTCCCGTAAACTCGCCAACTACTTCATCGACAAGCTCATGGGGGTTTATCCGAATATTCAGCTCGAGGAACTTGACCTGAGCCTGGCCGAACTGCCGGCCTTCGGCAAGCCCGGCGCCACGGCCAAATACAAGATCGGCCAGGCCGCGACGCTTTCCCCGGAGGAGCGCGAGCAGTGGGAAAAGGCCAAATCGATCTGGCTGCATTTTCAGGCGGCGGACGCTTACGTATTCAGCATTCCCATGTGGAACTTCAATCTGCCGTATGAGATGAAGCACTATATCGACCTGATCACCCAGCCGGGCTGGACATTCAGCGTCAACGAAAACGGCTACGAAGGGCTGCTGAAAGGCAAGAAAATATTCGTCGCCTTCGCCACCGGCGGCAACTACGATGAGCCGGACGCCGCGCCGTTCGACTTCCTGCGTCCGTACATCCGGTTCTGGTGCCAGTTCAACGGGCTGGAAATGTACGAGGTCACCAATCACTCGACCAACTTGAAAGTCGACCACGAAGAGGTATTCCGCGAATGCCAGGCGAAGGTTGATGAAATCCTGAAGATCAGCAACCCGGCATAAAACAACTATTTTTTGTCTTTTTTGTCCGCCTGTTTCTGACAGGCGGTCTTTTCGCCGTAAGGATTATGGTTTGCTTTTGCAGGGGAGAAGCCCTTTTTGAAAAAAGGTCCTTCTCCCCCGCACCCCCTCTTGCCAAAAACTACTAAGAACTTGGCGGTCTATGCGATTGCGTCGCAATCGCATAGACCGCCTGATCTTAAAAAGATTTGAAAGGGTCAAAGGGGTTCGGGGAAAAGGGAAAACTTTGCTAAAAGTTTGCCGTTTTCCCCGATAGAGCATTTTTCAGCCACAAAAAATCAGAATATTCTTCGCGCTAATCTGAGCGGAAGCCAAAT
>JBEBXH010000089.1:0-22547 GCA_040391785.1 Victivallis vadensis | reverse complement strand
AGTGCAGATCAGTCGATCTGCCGCTGGAGCGCGAGGAACGCGCAGTTCCTCGCATTCTCTTTCCTCCGGAAATTACATCCAGGTGCAGACGCCGTCTTCGGCGTGTTTGCGCAGGACGTTGCGGCGGATTTTGCCGGAATAGGTCTTGGGCATCTGCTCGATGAATTCCACGTAGCGCGGATATTTATAGGGAGCGGTCAGCGACTTGGCGTGACGTTGAATTTCTTTGGCCATGGCTTCGGTCGGCGAATAATCCGGCTTCAACACGATATAGGCTTTGATCACGATCCCGCGGATCGGGTCGGGAGCGCCGACCACGGCCACTTCGTGAACTGCGGAATGCTGCATGATCACAAATTCCACTTCGGAAGGGCTGATCCGGTAGCCGGAACTTTTGATGATATCATCGTTACGCCCGGCAAACCACATGAAGCCGTCTTCATCCATGCGCGCTTTGTCGCCGCTGTAGTAAAATTCGTTGATAAAAGCCTCCGCATTGGCCTCGTCATTTTCGAGGTAAGTACGGAAAAGCCCGATCGGGGTGTGCTCGCCCATTTTAATGGCGATACGGCCTTCCTCGCCCTGCGGCACCGGGTTGCCGTCTTCGTCGTGAAGCTCAATGTGCCAACCGGGTGAAGGCTGCCCCATCGAACCGGGCTTATACAACATTTCCGGAGTGGTACAGGTCATACAGACCGTTTCGGTCTGGCCATACCCTTCGTAAATCAACTGTCCGCTGCCGGCCTGCCAGAGATCAATGGTTTCCTTGTGGATACTCTCACCGGCGGTGAAACATTTCTTCATCTGGCTCAAATCGTATTTTTTCAGGTCGCAAAGCACCAGCATGCGATAAATGGTCGGCGCGGCGCAGAATGAAGTGACACCGTATTTTTCCAGTATCGGCGGAATTTCCTCGGCGATGAATTTATGCCGGAAATCGCAGACCATGAGGCACGCCCCGGCAATCCACTGCCCGAAATAGCCGCCCCAGGTGATCTTGGCCCAGCCGGTATCACTCCAACACAGATGCAAGTCATTGCTGGTCAGGCGCTGCCAATAAACCGCAGTGACCAGGTGCCCCATCGGGTACGAGTGCATATGCTCGGCCATTTTGGGGTATTTGCTGGTACCGGAAGTGAACCAGATCAGCATCCGGTCATCGGCCCGGGTGCGGATCGGCTCCGGGGTATTGATCCGGTAGAGCGACTCGCGCGGCATTTTCTTGCATTCTTCCTCATAGCTGACCCAGCCGGGCTTGGAGCCTTCGGCCAGCAGCATGTATTGGAAAGTCGGGCAGTCGTTGTAGACTTCCTCGAATTTCGCCGCATTGTCGACATCGGTGATAATCAGCTTGAATTTACCGGCGTCCATGCGGTGCTTGATATCCATAGGCGTGAGCAGCGGCGGCATTGAACACTGGACCATGCCGAGCTTGATCAAGGCAATCGAAAAGATCCACCATTCCGGGATACGCGGCAGCATCAGCGCCACGGCATCGTCGCGCTTGAGTCCCATGTTCAGGAGGATATTGGCAGCCCGGTTGGAAAGTTGACTGATATCCAGAAAGGTCAATTTGCGCTCCGCGCCGTATTGATTGCACCAGATCATGGCCAATTTATTGCGGTCCTGTTCGGCGCGTTGGTCGATGATATCATAACCGAAGTTATAATACTCCGGTACCTCGATCCGGAAATCCGAATTGCTTTTGTTTATCTGTGCTGCCATAATATTTATACTTTTCGTTATAATTAAATTCGCGTAATATAAACGGTGACAAAATAAATTTCAACTTATTTAACCACAAAATACCCGAATAAACACGAAAAAAAACAGAAAATTAAGTGCTTCAGTCGATGACGGGCCAGAAACGGCCGGATTTGCTGCGCTGCAGCCGGATATCCATCTCAAAGGCCCGTTTCAAGTTTTCCTCGGTGATCAACTCTTCGCGGGCGCCGCAGCCGATGATCTCGCCGTGCTTCAGAATGATCCCTTTGGTGAAAGCCGGCAGGATATCCTCGATGCGCTGGGTGATGAAGATGATGGTCGGCGCGTCTGGAGCCCCGGCAAACTGCGCGATGGTGTCGAGCAGATACTCCCTGCCCTTCATGTCCAGGTGAACGCAAGCCTCGTCCATAATCATCAATTTCGGCCGCGTCATCATGGCCCGGCAAATCAATACTTTGATCTGTTCGCCGGAGGAAAGCAGCGGAATCCGGCGGTTGGCGATGTGCTCACAATAGAGCGCCCGCATGGCCGCCAGGGCGTGTTCGCGCTCCTCCTCGCTGACCTTGCGGAACAGCCCGAGCGTGCCGTCGATGCCGGTCAGGACGATGTCCAGCGCGGTCCAGTCGCCGGTGGAGGTATACTGCTGCATAAAGGGCGACACCCACGCGATGTCGCGCCGCAGTTCAATCAGATTGGTCTGACCGTAAGTATGGCCCATCACCCGCACGGTGGCGCCGAAAATCGGCCAGACGAAGCCCATCATGGTTTTGACCAGCGTCGTTTTGCCGGCGCCGTTGGCACCGAGGATGAAGTTGTGTTCGCCCTGCGGCACCTGCCAGCAGACGTTTTTCAGGATATGCACGCCGTCCAGGCGCACATTGACATTTTCGAGTTCGATTGCATTCATAATCTGGCGTACTTCAGTTGTATTTTCTCGAGTTCTTCCGAACTCATGTTCTTTTGTTTTCCGGCTTCTTCCAGCCTTGCCGCATTCAGCTTTTCGACATCGGCCGAAGTGAGCAGTTGCTGATTCGCCGCATCATACCAGGCGGTGCGCGAAACATCTTCGGTCATCCGGTAAACCCGGCCGTCCGCCGAATTGTAAATCCAGCTGTATTCGCCATTCCAGAACGCCGTCTGGTAGCCGTTGTCGTCGTACGAGTAATAAACCATGATATATGGAATTTCCTTGCGGGCGAAATCCGCCACATCGCGCCAGGCCGGGTATTTGCCGTTTTTGTGTTCCGCGATAAATTCATTCAATGGCTTGAACGCCTCTTCCGCCGGGACTTCCGCCACAAAAACATTCCATCCATCCCCTTTCAACCAATATTTACCCCCGAGGCCGACCGCCATTACCAGCAGCACAGCCAGGCACATCAAACCGTTTGCCAGCTTCATAGTTCACCGATTACGTTATATTTTACCAGAACCATTATAATGAACGCGGATACATTGTTTGCAAAGTGCATGATAATCGCCGGATAAAGCGATTTTTGCCAAAGATAGACCAGCTGAAAACCGGCGCCCAGCAGAATCAGCCCCGGCAAAGTCCTGATTTCCGTGTGAATCAAGCCGAATATCACCGAGGTAATCACCAGCGAAACCACCCACGGTACTTTCCCCGCCAGATAACCGAAAATTACCCGACGGAACAGAATTTCCTCCACCACCGGCGCCACCAGGATTGCCGCCACCCCCAGCACCGCAACTCCCTGCCAATCCATGTCCAACATCAATATCTCGATATGACTTTTATCCCTCAGATTGACTCCAAGCAAGTCGGCAGCCCAGAAATAAATCTGCTGAACGACCTCCCCCAGAAGGATGAAAACCGCAGCCCCGGCCACACCTACCACAATATAGGAGGCTTTCCATTCGCCCAGCTCCAGAGTCTTCTTCAACGGCGTTCCGCCCCTGAGAAAACACAGCACAGACACGCCCATCGCGAGTTGCGACATCAGGCTGATCACCACGATAAACGCCGCGTCATCGAAAAACGTCCTCAACGTCAGGAGAAGCGCAGTCGGCACCATAAACAGAAACAACAGCAACGCTGCGATTCCGCCCCAGAACCCGCGCTTCAAGTTTGCTTCGTACGGCAAATAGCGTTCGTTAAGATTGAAACTGAAATTTATTTTCTCATTCATCGATTGTAATTTTTTTAATGATAGATTAAAGTATACATCTGTTGGGGTACTTTTGCAAAAATTTTTCGCATTCAAATACAAAATAACAGAACTTTTGTACCCGGTGTTGGTCTATTATCAACATAACTGTGAAATTTAGAAGAGGTAATTTATGGAACAACAAGATATTCAGGAACTGCAGAATAAAATTCGTGAAGTCTCCGCATTCATCGCGCCGCTGCGCACCGAAATCGGCCGTATCGTGGTCGGCCAGCAATACCTGGTGGACCGCCTGATCCTGTCGCTGATCGCCGACGGCCACGTGCTCGTCGAGGGCGTGCCCGGCCTCGCCAAAACCCTTGCGGTCAAGACCCTGGCGCAAAGCATCTCCGGTACATTCTCGCGCATTCAGTTCACCCCGGACCTGCTCCCGGCCGACGTGGTCGGCACCCGTATTTATAACGCCGAAACCCATGATTTCAGCATCAAGCGCGGCCCGGTTTTCGCCAACATCGTGCTGGCGGACGAAATCAACCGCGCCCCGGCCAAGGTCCAGAGCGCCCTGCTCGAAGCCATGCAGGAGCGCCAGACCACCATCGCCGGAGAAACCATGCCCATGCCGCATCCGTTCCTGGTCATGGCCACTCAGAACCCCATCGAACAGGAAGGCACCTATCCCCTGCCCGAAGCCCAGGTGGACCGCTTCATGTTCAAGCTCAAGATCGATTATCCGAAGCGCGACGAAGAGCGCCTGATTATTACCCGCATGGCTCACCCGGAAGTCAATTTGAAATCCATCGCCGTGACCACGCTCGACAATATCACCGAGGCCCGCCAGTGGCTCGACAAAGTTTATGTGGACGAGAAGATCATCGAATACATCCTCGACATCGTGATCGCCACCCGTACCGCCTGCCACAGCGAACTCTCGGCCCGCCAGGCAAACGCCAAGCTGGGCCAGCTTGCCAACCTGATCGATTTCGGCGCATCGCCGCGCGCGGCCATCGCCATGACGCTGGCGGCCAAGGGTTATGCCTTCATGGAGGGCCGCGCCTACGTGGTCCCGCAGGACGTCAAGGAAATCGCGCCCGACGTGCTGCGTCACCGCATTATGGTCTCCTACGAGGCCGAGGCGGAAAACCTCAATTCGGATACGATCATCAAGATGATCCTGGACGAGCTCCATACGCCGTAAGGAGGTCCCCGCCCATGTTGCCGTCGGAACTGATCAAACAAGTACGGAAGATCGAAATTCGTACCAACCGCATCGTCGATGAACTCATCGGCGGCGCCTACCACAGCATGTTCAAGGGCCGTGGTATCGAATTCGATGAAGTCCGCGAATATACCCCGGAGGACGATGCCCGCGATATCGACTGGAACGTCACCGCCCGCATGGGCTCGCCGTACATCAAAAAATTCGTCGAAGAACGCGAGCTTACCGTGATGCTGCTGGTCGACGTCTCCGCCTCCGGCGCCTTTGGCAGCGGCGACAAATCCAAGCGCCAGACCGCCATCGAAATCGCCTCGCTGCTGGCCTTCAGCGCCATCCGCAACAACGACCGGGTCGGACTCCTGATGTTCTCCGACGCCACCGAACTCTATTTGCCGCCGCGCTCCGGCCGTTCGCACGTGCTGCGGCTGATCCGCGAACTGGTGGCCTTCAACCCCAGCCGCACCGGCACCGATATCAACTCGGCGCTCCGCGAATCCATGCAGCTCCTGAACAAGCGCAGCGTGGTTTTCCTGATCAGCGACCTGATCGACAATCAGGATATCGAGAAATCGCTCAAAATCATGAACCGCCGCCACGACCTGATCGCCGTGCGCATCCTTGACTGCCTCGAAACCCAGTGGAACCCGGTGGCGCATGTGGTATTGGAAGACGCCGAAAGCGGCAAGATCATCCCGCTCAGCCGTTCCGGCCAGAAACACTTTACCGAGCGCGCCCAGCAGTTTCATCAGAGCATGAAAAAGACCTGCGACCGCGCTCAGGTCGACCTCGTCGACATCCTCTGCGGCGACGACTATGTCAAATCATTGATGAGATTCTTCGGCAAGCGCCGGAAACGGGGGCGCACATGAGTTTCAAATCGTGGAAAAAATTGATCCTGATCATCGTGTTGGCCGTCATCAGCCTGGCGATCCTGACCACCGGCGCGGGGTTGCTCACCTGGCACAAGGTTAAGCACAACCCGGTCGAAGAACTGACCTCGGCGGCCATCGATCCCGCCACCGCCGCGCTCGGCGATACGGTGACGGTTCACTCGACCTACAAAGTGCCGTGGGGCCGCAAGCCCGTCAGCGCCGAACTCGCGACCATACCCGGTCTACTGCAGCTCGGCGAACCCGAATTTAAAATCGTCAAGCACCGCTGGGGCTGGAGCGAATGGCAGGCCGAAACCAAGCTGAAAACGTTCCGTACCGGCATTCTCGCCGGGGCCAAACTGACCGTGCATTTCAATCCGGCCAACGGCGACGCCGACGGGCAGCAGTTCACCCACTCCATACCGTCCTGTCAGGTCAATGAAATCACCGTTTCCGAGCCGAATCTCCAGATCGCCGAAGCCATCCCAAATGTACCGCTGACTTCCCGCGAACGCTGGCTGCTTTACGGCATCATCGCGCTCGTCGTTGTGATCGCCGTGCTGGTCATAATCCTGATCCGGAAACGGAAGCGCACTCATATCATCCCGCCGTGGACGCTGGCGCTGGAGGACATCGCGACTCTGCACCATGAACTGCGCAACGGCAAGCTCAGTCTGGAGGGCGGGCTCTCCCGCCTCACCGACATCGTCCGGATTTATCTGGAAAAGCGCTTCAGTCTGAACACCACCCGCCAGACCACGGCGGAATTCATGCGCGAGCTTAGCCGCTCCGGCGGCCCCCTGCCCTCGCGGCAGCGCCCGTTCCTCTCCGGCTTCATGACCTCGGCCGACCTGGTGAAATTCGCCAAAATGCCGCCCGATGAGACCATGCTCAACGATGCCATCGAAAAGGCCGAAATCCTGGTCAACGAAACCAAACCCGTCGAAGAACATGGAGGCAAAAAATGAGTTTTGAATATCCATGGCTGCTGTTATTGCTGGTGCCGCTGGCACTGCTGGTCTGGTACCTGATGTTTTTTCAGAAGCAGCCGTCCATCCGTATTTCGACGCTGCAGCCGCTGGGCGACAAAGCCGGGCACAGCCGCGGCGGCGGCATGAATTTCCCGATGTGGCTGATGGTGGCCGGCGCGGTGCTGCTGATCGCCGCCGCCGCCAGGCCGCGGCAAGGCGTCGAACAGGTGCTCATCCGCACGCAGGGCATCGACATCATGCTGGCGCTCGACCTCTCCGGCAGCATGCAGGCGTACGATGTACCGTCCAATATCACCGCCCCGAATCAACTGCAGCGCGCATTGCAGAGCGGCGATCTGAAAAACCGCCTCGAAACGGCCAAGCTGGAATTGATTAAATTCGTCGAAAAGCGGCCAAATGACCGCATCGGCATGACCGGCTTCGCCAATTTGCCGTACAACATCAGCCCGCCCACGCTGGATCACGCCTGGCTGACGCAGCACCTGCAGAGCCTCCAGCCCGGCATGATCGGCGAAGCCACCGGCATTGCCGGCCCGATCGCCTCCGGGGTCAGCCGCCTCGAAAACAGCGATTCCAAACGGCGGGTCATCGTGCTCTTCACCGACGGCGCCAACAATATCGAGGCGCGAATCACTCCGCGCCAGGCCGCCGAAGTCGCCGCCTCCAAGGATATCGTTATTTATACGGTCGGTATCGGCAGCCCGAATTCGTTTGTGCTGCAGTCAAGCCCGTTCGGTACCCGGATGGTCCCGATACAGGGCGACTACGATGAACAACTGTTAAAGGATATGGCCACTGTCACCGGCGGTCAGTTCTACCGCGCTTATGACGCCGAAGGGCTGGGCAAGGTCATGGATGAAATCAATCAGATGGAAAAGACCGTGATCGAACAGCCGAAATTCATCGACTACAAGGAATTCGCTCCGACTCTGGCCGGAACGGCATTGGTGATCCTGCTGCTGGGCTTCGCGCTCAACAACACGCTGCTCATGCGCCTGCCTTAAATTTCTTCAGTTTCACCATCACGAGCAGCCAGGCATAGGACCAGTGGTATTGGACCAGTTTTTTCGCTTGTGCAAAAGCTTTCGCCTGTTCGCCGGTACCGGCCAGCGCCACCACCCGTTTAGCCTGGGCTTTCACATTTTCCGGTTTTTGCTTGAGGAACAAATTCAGGTCCTGCAGGCCCCCGGCGTAATCCTTCAGGCCTACCCGGCAGAATCCCCGGATTTCATAGGCCTCGAGAAAAGTGGGCTTCATCTCAATGACCTTGTTCAGGCATTCCAGCGCTCCGCGGTAGTTTTTCCGCTTCGTCCTCAGGTATCCCATGCAGAAATTCGCCCAGAGGTCATCGGGGTCGCGCTCCAGCGCCGGTGTCAGGTCGGCGGCGGCTTTTCTCAGCCTCCCCTCCTGCAAATACAAATAGCCCCGGGCCGTCAGCGCCCACACGCATGTCGGCTCGATCTCCAACGCTTCATCGAGATCCTCAAGGGCACTTTCGTCATTCTTGAACAGCAATTTAATATAGGCCCGGAAAGAATAGGCATATTCACAGGCGGGATTCACCTCGATGGCGACATTGCAGCAGCCCAGTGCGTCATCGAAATCTTCCAGCAGACACCGGACGTCCGCCAGCCCCAGCAACGCTGTGACATTCTCGTAATCGCAATCAATGAACCTGCGGTATTCCCATTCGGCCACGTCCAGATTCCTTGCGCCTGCGCTGATATACTTGTGATCAAACTGTGGTACCATTCGACTCCGGGGTTTGCTGATAGGTTTTATGTAAAAATTCGCTCAAAACCGGTCCCCAATGCTGAATGGAGTATCCGGCCCCTTCTTTTTTCGACGCCCGGCTCATCCGCTGATACAGCTCATGGTCGGACGCCAGTCGCTGCAAAGCACCGCACCATTCATCCGGCGTCTCCGGCAGGAAACCGGTCTCGCCGGGCTTCACCACCAGGCGATTCTCGCCGACCGGGCTGGCGACCACCGGCAAACCGGCGGCCATGTACTGAATGATTTTGAACGACGACTTGCCGCGCGAAAATTCATCATCGGTCAGCGGCATGATCCCGACATGGCTGCGGCACAGCAGCGTGGTCTCGAGCTCCTGCGACCAGTCGAGGCAGCGCATGTTCACCCCTTCGACGGGCTTGAGCAAGCTCGAAGCCACCGCGATCAGTTCCAAATCAGGCATCGCCCGGCTCACGGCCCGCAACGTCTCGGCCGCTTTTTCCAGATAACCATAAGTAACCGGCGTACCGATCCAGACTACGGTAAATTTGTCGAACTTGGGCAGTCCGCACCGGTAAAGTTCCAGATCGGGCACGGTGGGGATTTTGATCACGTTATTGTTGAGTTTGGCGGCGCGTTCCTGCAGGAAATTGTTGGCGACGACCACCCCGGCGGCGTGACGGGTCACCTGGTCGAATTTCTGCCGCAGCCACGGAATCCGGTTATATTTCTCCCACACATTGTCATCGAAATTGACCACGTAGCGGGTTTTCTGCAAATATTTCCAGTCGGTTTGCCACGAGCGAAAGGGAAACAGTTCGTATTCGACCAGCGAGCACGGCGCAATCCGGGCGGCATCGCGGCGGCGGCGACGCCAGGCGGCAGGCAAGGCCAAATAATCTTTGTGCCCGCGATACAGACGCTGCAGATAATCGTTGTCGTAAAAATGGTAATAATGCGGCTCGAAACCGCCGGCACGCAGATATTTTTCGTACATAAAATACCGATAGCGACTTGAAGCTCCAAGAGTGTCATACCGTGTATATATGCTTAACTCCTTCATACCTGAGTGTGCGCCTCCTCCAATGAAACGGCCTTACTTTCCTGCGGCAACCGGTTGGCTGCGGCGAGCGTGTCGGCCATTTCGGACCCGGCCAGTTCGCCGAATGCCTTGCGCTGGCTGGCGGTGCCGATGGCCGCCACCATGTCGCCGGGCTTGAACTCAAAATCCGGTTGCGGATTCGAGGTAAAGTGACCGGCGCGCATGACGCCGACCACCAGCACGCCGGTAATCCCGCGCACTTTCGACGACTTCAGCGTCTGCCCCACCAGCGTACTGTGCTCCGGCAGCAGCACCCAGTTCAGCTCGACAATGCCGATAAATGAGCGCAGCCGCGACAACAGCTTATAATCCAGCTGTCCCTGATACAAAGCCTTGTAATGGTCGAAACGAACCTCGTCCAGATAGTTCTGGATCTCCACCGCCGGCACTTCCATGCGCAGCAGCGCCTGACGCGTCAGCTCCAATCCAGCCTCAAGTTTGGGCTGGACGATTTCGTAAATATTGTAACCGTGAAGCATGGTTACTTCCTCTTCCGAGTCGGCGCGGGTCACGATGGGCAGCGCCGGGTGCAGCTCGCGGGCCATCCGGATCGTGGCCAGGTTTTCGCTGAACCCTGCGGCGGAGGCGATCAGGATTTTGGCATTGTCGATCCCCGCGGCCCGCAGGATGACCTCCTGCTGCGGATCGCCGTAGATCGAAACCAGTTTTGCCTTCTGATTTTCCTGAAACGAATGATGCTCGGAGTCGATAATCAAATAAGGCAGCTGCAGCCGCCCCAGCAAGTCGGCGATCGAGCGCACCACCGGGCCGCTCCCGGCAATGATCACATGGTCGCGCAGGCTCGGCTCCGGGATGGTGATGGTATTAATCGGGCTTTTCCAGATCGTCCGGCGCAGCAGGTCATAAACCGGCCCGGTCAGGCCGTCGATCACCGGTCCGCAGAGCATGGAGCAAACCACCACGCAGAGAACCAGCGAAGCCACTTTTTCGCTGAAAATACCGGTCTGGGTACCGGTCTGGATAACCACAAACGCGATTTCCGAGGTCGCAAACATGCCAAAGAGCATCGCCACCGGAATAACATTGCGGTACCCGTAAAGCTTGGTGATAACCGCCAGCACCGCGGTTCGCGAGAGGCTGGTCACAATCATGGCGATAATCACGATCCAGAAATTTTCGATCAGGAAGCTCCATTCCAGCAACATCCCGATCGAAACGAAAAACAGCATGCTGAAAAGGTCGCGTACCGGCATCAGTTCGTACAAAGCCTTTTTGCCGTAATCCGAATCGCTGAGCACGATCCCGGCCAGGAACGCGCCGAATGAAAACGACGCCTGCATCATTTCCGAGATATACCCGATGCCCAATCCGAGCACCGTCACCGCCAGCAGAAAAAGCTCTTTCGAGTTCCATTTGGCCACGATTTTCAGCAGCGCCGGCACCACTCTCGGCCCCAGTACCATCATGATTACCATAAAAGTACCGCCGAGCGCGATGGGCTCCACCACCGCCATCCAGCCTTCATTCAGCTTGTTCAGATTGCACACCAGCACCATCATCGGCACCACCGTCAGGTCCTGCACGATCGACATACCGATCATGACGCGGCTGGAGAGCGTCCCCATTTTGTTGCGGCTGCCCAAGGTTTTCAGAATCACCGCGGTACTGGTGGAAACGAATGCGGTACCGAACAGCGCCGCCGTGACCGGCGGCAGTTTCAAAATAAATCCGATGCCGAAACAAAAGACAAACGTGATCGCCACCTGCAGCAGCGCTCCCCATACCGCCACCTTGCTGATCGGCTTGATATCGCTCTTGGAAAATTCCAACCCCATGGAAAAAAGCAGCAGCGCCACCCCGATATTGGCCAGCGCCTGCAGCGCCAGGTACGCCTGATCCGAGAAAAACGCCCGGTACGGCGCCCCCACCAGCACCCCCGCGATGATGTATCCGAGAATCAGCGGCTGGTTGAGCTTCTTCATGATCAACCCGCCGATCAGGCCGGTCAAAACGATCAGGATCAGCGCCGTAACCAGATTTTCAGGTGTAGCGCCTTGAGCTACATGTGCGACCTGTTCTACTGCTGCTTTCGGATCCATCGGTTATTTTCCCAATATATCAAGGGCCACATTAATCGTAATGCGCCAGTTCCATTTCAAAGCTTCCATCAGCGGCAGCATCGGATTGCCCTCCGGCTCATCCGGAGCCTTCTCCGCCATCCAGGTGAAAAACGCCTCACACATGATCCGGCTGACTTCGCTGGCGCGGATCTCCGAGATCACATCGGAATCCCCGATCAGCGGCACTTCCGGATTCAGCATATCTTCGAATCCGAAATCGATCGCCTGATCGTTGTTCCAGCAGGAAATCACCTCGCAGGCCTTGGCCGTGACGAAGTTGAAGAGACAGCTGATTTCATCCTGAGTCAATTCACAGAGTTCCTCGCCGGAAAGCTCGGAAATCAGCAGGACGAAAAACTTCTTCTCCAGATCCGACAATTCCGGCACCACCGCCAAACTGCCGCTGAGCAGCCCCGCGTCCCTGGCCGACTGAATCATGATCTCGGCCACATCCTGATATCGTACTTCGCCGCTCATCATTTTTTCTGGTCTTTCGCAGGCGCCGCAGGAGTGGTTATTTTGCCGGAAATCGAGAGATAAGTCCCGTCTTTGCCGCGGTTCAGTTCCGCCTTGATCGTCGACACGAATTTCATGCTCCAGTCGGTCAGCAGCGGACTGGCGGCCTGCTCCCAGCTCTTTTCGTCCAGCGCCTTCACATCCTTGACCGTGCCGCACAGCGAAGCCATCTGGGCGACCGCTTCGCCGTCTTCGCCGTTCCGGACCACGGCTTCGATGATTACCATATTCATGCACAACATGCCGTACGGCAGATTGACCCCGGTATATTTCTTACTGCCGTAGTAATTCAACATACGCTGGTAATAATCCAGCGGCATCACCGGCACCAGCGCCACTTCCAGAATCATGGTTTTGGCATCGACTTCATCCGTCACTTTCAGCTCGATCATCTTGCCTTCCGCGTCGATCGCTTTCTTGATTTCGCCGACAAAGGTCTCCGAGAGCCGGTTCAAATCGTTCTTCAATTGCCCGTTGTTCCGGTCCTGTCCGTCAAACCAGAAATTATCCGCAACCGGTTTGATCTGAATCTTTTCGAATTTGCGGATATCGATATAATCGCGCCGCCAGTAATAGGCAAAAGGAAAATCACCGCTCTGCTTATAAAGCAATTCCGGCTGCGGGCAAAAAACCTGCACCTTGAATTTCTTGTCCTGATCCTGTGCGGTCACACAGATCGCGGCGAACATCATCATTAATAACAACAATTTTTTCATAACATTTATATCCCCGGATTAAACATTGCAGATGAAATATAACTTCTTTTCGGGCAAATTACAATCCGGTTTAGCCTTGATTTATCCTGTTTTCTATGGTATGGTAACTAAATAGTATAAAAACGTATGTAAGGATTGTTGTATGAAAGAAGCTCTGAAAGATATCGCCGCCCAAATCAATTCCTATATTGCCAATGATCCTTTCCCGGAAAAAATCGCACCGGAATACCTGCGCCGGGCCGTGCGGGATTACCCGATGCGCGGCGGCAAGCGGCTGCGCCCGGCCATCGCCGTCTGGAGCTGCGGGCTGTTCGGCGGCGACGTCAAACAGGCCTATCCGGTGGCCGCCGCCATCGAAATTTTTCACAACTGGACGCTGGTTCACGACGATATCATCGACAATGACGACGTCCGCCGCGGCTGCCCCACCACTCACCGCGCCCTCGCCGCCCACGCCGCGAAAAACTTCCGTACCGACAGCGACAAATACGGCCGCGATTTCGCCATCCTGACCGGCGACATCCAGCAGGGCTGGGCCGCCGATATCCTGCTCAATTCGACCGCCGCCGGGGTCAGCGCCGAGCTTACATTGGCCTTGTCGCGCAAACTGCACGAACAGGCGAACCGCGAGGTGATTTCCGGCGAAGCACTGGACGTGGAGCAATCGGTGCGCGAACTGAAAAGCATCACGCCTGCCGAAGTAGAAGCCATGCTCGACCTCAAGACCAGCTCGCTGCTGCGGTTCGCCGCCGAGGCGGGCGCGGCCATCGCGCTGAACGATCCCACATTCACTGCCCGGGGCATTGCCGATATCAGCGATTTCACGGCCAATGCCGGAATCGCGTTTCAGCTGCGCGACGACTGGCTGGGGATCTTCGGCGATTTCAACAAGCTCGGCAAGGGCATCGGCTCCGACCTCTCCGCCCGCAAAGCCACCATTTTGCTGCTGAAAACCCTCGAACTCCTGCCCCCGGCCGAATCCGCCGAGCTCTATCAGATGCTCGGCCGCACCTCTTATACGGAGCAGGATTTGAACAAAGTCCGGGATTTCATGCGTAACTCCGGAGCGGAGAATTTTGTGCTGGAACGCGCTTCGCTGCTCACCGGACGGGCCCGCGCGGCCCTGAACCGCTGCCCGGACAACCGTTACCGCGAGCTGCTCGACCAGCTGCTGAATTACCTCGTCGAACGCGATCTCTAGAGCCGGCTGCGCCAGGAGTGGAAATTGATCCGGCTGGAGAGATCCATAAATGCCTTGGATTCCGGCAATTCGAAGAAGTGCGGCTCGCAGGGATTCTCGATGTTCAGCCGGAAACGGTCCAGTTTGTCGGCGTCGGCCACGATTCGCGCCTCGGTCGACGGATCCCGGTCCACGTACCAGGACGGCGGATAATGATGCAGGATAATCGCCTCCACCAGAATCTCGTTGACCACCAGGCCGTGTTCTTCGATAAACTCCATGACCAGCTGGCTGGAGCGCATCCCGTGCTCCTCGTCCGGCCCGTCGTCAATCCGCCCGCAGTCGTGCAGCAGCGACGCCAGCATGATGGCGTCCATGTCCAGCGCCTCGCGGTCCGGCTGGAAATTGGCCAGCAGATTGGCGTACAGCCAGACCCGGTTTGCGTGTGCCTTGCCATACAAATCGCTGGTAAAGACCGCAAACGGCGGGTTCGAGATAATCAGTTCATAGAGTTCGATATTCATAAATCAGGAAAATGAGTTTTCTTCTCCGGGAAATTCCTTGTTCTTGACCTCCGCCACGTAGCGCTGGAAGGCCTCGGAAATCTGCGCATGCAGCGTCACATAACGCTTGGCATGTTTCGGCAGGAAGCCGTCGATCAAACCGAGCAGGTCGGTGACCACCTGGACCTGACCGTCGCACTCCACCCCTGCCCCGATGCCGATGGTGGGGATCTTCAACGCCCGGGTGACTTTGGCGGCGACGCTGGTCGGAATACCCTCGAGCACCAGGCAGAAAATACCGGCTTCCTCCAATGCCTTGGCGGTATCGATCAGCTCCATGGCTTCGGCCTCGGTGCGCCCGGCGATCTTGTATCCGCCGGAGACCATCACCCGGTGCGGCATCAGCCCGATATGGCCCATCACCGGAATCCCGCAGTCGACCATCCGCTCGACCAGCGGCACGGATTTCAAGCCGCCCTCGATCTTGACGGCATTGCAGCCGGCTTCCTTCAAATAACGCGCGGCATTCAGCAGTCCCTGTTCAATGCTGGCCTCGTAGCTCATAAACGGCATGTCGCCCACGATAAACGCCGCAGGCGCCCCGCGTCGGACCGTGGCGCTGTGGTGCAGCGACTGCTCCATGGTCACCGGCAGCGTATTTTCATACCCCAATACGGTGTTGGCCATGGAGTCGCCCACCAGCAGGATTTCGACCCCGGCGGCGGCGGCCATGGCGGCGGTGGGAGCGTCATAAGCGGTCAGCATGACGATTTTCTCGCCGCGCTCTTTCATTTTGCGAAATGTTCCAACATTTATTTTTCCGGCCATAGCGGTATTCCTTTCTGTGGTTCATATATATGCACTAATATAACATCAAAATCTCTTTTTTCCTCTTTTTTATGAGATTTCCCATTGAATTCATATGCGACTCACCTAAATTATACTTCAAAACACCAGGAGTAAACCATGAAAAGAAACCACTCGAGCAAGCGCCAGCAGCATAAAACCCGCCACAGCTTCCGCCCCCCGCGCAAGGACAAGCCCTCGCTGCATCAGATATTGATCACAGGAACCATCAAAATAACCTCGCAGGGCTACGGCTTCGTCAAGCCCGATGAGTCGGAAACCGAGCATACCGCCGATATTTTCGTGCCGCCCCGGTACACCATGACCGCCATGACCGGCGACAAAGTCAAGGTGGAACTGCTCCCCGAGGTCCCCGAATACAGCAACGATAAGGGGCCCGCCGGCAAAGTGGTCGATATCATCAACCGCGCCCGCACCGCCATCATCGGCGAAGTGATCGACAATCACAAAGTTCGCCCGATCAACCGCGACCTGAAAAATGAAATCGATATTTCCGGCAGCGCCAAAGGCGCCAAGCGCGGCGACTGGGTGGAAGTGAAGCTTGTCGACACCATCGGACGCGACGGCATGCGCCGCGGCACCGTTTCCGCCAAGCTCGGGCGCGCCGGCGAAATCGTCAACGACCTGAACGCGATCTGCGCCGAATACCATCTCGCCCCGCCTTACAGCGAAGAAGACGACCAGGCCGCCGCGGCGCTTCAGCCGCGTCAAATCGCCCGCGAAGATTTCCGCAAAGACTTCTGCCTGACCATCGACCCGCACGATGCCAAGGACTTCGACGACGCCATCTCGATTCACCCCGGCGACGATCCCAGTGAAATCGTGCTCGGCGTCCATATCGCCGACCTCGCCGCGTATATCGCCCCCGGCAGCCGCTTCGACCGCGAGGCCGCCCGCCGCGGCTTCACCGCCTATCTGCCCGGCCGGACACTGCCAATGCTGCCGAAAAAGCTCACCGCCATTCTCAGCCTGACCGAAAACGAAGACTGCCTGACCCATACCGTCATGCTGACCGTTCATCGCCAGAGCGGCCGCATCCTCAAGACCCGCCGCACCCACGGCGTGATCCGCGTGACCAAACGCCTGAATTACGACGAGGTCCAGGATTTCATCGATAGTGGTAAATCCCCGTGGGACAAAAAATTTGCCGCCCGGATCACCGAGCTGGTCAACATCACCCGCAACATGCGCTCATACCGCTTCAAGCAGGAGAAGTTCCTGACGCTGGACGTGCCGGAAATCCGGGTCCTGTGTGACGAAGCCAATAACAAAATCCTCGGCCTCGAGCGCAAATACCAGCGCGAAGCCAATCAGCTGATCGAAGAGTGCATGCTCGCCGCCAACAGCGCCGTAGCCGTGGAAATGTCCGGCAAAAATACCCCGGCAATCTACCGTATCCACCCGGAGCCCTTCCCGGAAAAACTCGAAGAATTCACCTCCAACGTGGTCGAATCCTTCGGCGTCATCCCCGGCAACCTGGCCAACCGCGACGAGTGCAACAAATTCCTGGACAGCCTACCGGACGGCCCCGAACGGCCGATCATCCTCAGTCTGTTCCTGCGCTCCCTGACCCGCGCGTCGTATGCCAACAAACCGGAATTGCATTTCGGGCTCGGCAAAACCCATTATCTGCACTTCACCAGCCCGATCCGGCGCTACACCGACCTGATCGTGCACCAGCAGCTCTGGGAGCAGAGCACCAACGGCCGCCTCAAGTCCGGCAAGGAAATGGAACACGTGGCCGAACGCTGCTCGGAACAGGAAATGAATAATGACGAAGCCTATTATGCCGCCTCCGACCGCATGAAACTGCGTTATCTGGAAGAGCAGCTGATGAGCAACAAGGAAGTCCTGTACAACGGCGTGGTGGCGCGCGTGGTAGCCGCCGGCATGCAGGTCGATATCGAAGACCTCGGCATTTACGGGTTCATCCCGCTGGAAAATCTGCGCGGCAATTTCAAACGCTACGGCAATATCCTGAAGTCGTATAACGGCAAGAAGATATTCCGTCCGGGGGATTTCGTTCAGGTACAGTTGTCCGCCATCGACTTCGCGAGAGGCTCGGCCTTATTCAGCCCGGCGGAATCCATCCAGAGTACAGATAAGAGCTAAGCTTAAATGCAGATTTGATCACAAAAAAAGCCCGGAGCAATCCAGGCTTTTTTTTATGGTGGAATCTCTCAGGATTCGGATTCGATGTAGAAGTAATTGCCTTCGGGATCGCGGAATCCCATCAGCGTTTCGCCGTTGAATTCACGAATTTCCAACGGCGTTTCGCAGCCGTAATCAATCAGGCGTTCTTTCAGCGTAACGATATCGGGGATGAGGAATTTCCAGGAAACGTTCTGGATTTCCGCTTTTTCCGTGCTGGAACATTGCTCAAGAATCAGTGAACTGTCTTCGCTGGCCTTGAATTCAACCCAGAAACTGCTGTTGACGATCGGATCGCCGAGACCGACGATCGCCTGGTAGAAATAACGGCAAAGGTCAAGGTTTTGGACCCTGACGATGATTCCGAAACGGCTTTTTTTCATAAAAAAATATTCTCGCAGTTTTACTATCACGAAATATGAGCTATCTTTTTATTATAGCTTTAAAAGCATAAATTACAAATATGAATTGAAATAAACATAGAAAGGTTTTTTATGGATTACAATGTTTACCAAAATCCGTTGACGGATCGTTACGCCAGCAAGGAAATGAGCTACAACTGGTCCCCGCAGAAAAAACACTCCACCTGGCGCAAGCTCTGGCTGACGCTGGCGACCGAGGAGAAAAAGCTGGGGCTGGACATCACCGACCGTCAGATCGAAGAAATGGCGGCCCACCTCGAAGATATCGATTTTGAGATGGCCGCGGCCAAGGAAAAAGAGCTCCGGCACGACGTCATGAGCCATATCCACACCTTCGGCACACTCTGTCCCGCGGCGATGCCGATCATCCACCTCGGCGCCACCAGCTGCTATGTCACCGACAACACCGAGCTCATTCAGATGCGCGACGGCATGGTCCTGCTCCGCGCCAAGCTCCTCGAAGTCATCCGCAACCTGGCCGCCTTTATCGAGCAGTACAAAGATATGCCGACTCTCGGCTTCACTCATTACCAGCCCGCCCAGTTGACCACGGTCGGCAAGCGGTTCAGCCTCTATTTGCAGGATCTCGTCATGGATTTCGAGCGGCTCCAGCAGGAAATCGAGACCATCCCCTTCCGCAGCGTCAAAGGCACGACCGGTACCCAGGCCAGTTTCCTGGCGCTCTTCAACGGCGATCATGAGAAAGTCAAAACGCTGGAACGCCGGGTGGCCGCCGCCATGGGCTTCGACAATATCGTGGCCGTCAGCGGTCAGACCTATACTCGCAAAGTAGACTTTTATGTTTTAAGTGTACTGTCCGGCCTGGCTCAGTCCGCTTATAAAATGTGCGGCGATATCCGGCTCCTGGCCAACCTCCGCGAAATCGAAGAGCCTTTCGGCAAAAACCAGGTGGGCTCCAGCGCCATGGCCTACAAACGCAACCCCATGCGCAGCGAGCGCGTATGCTCGCTTTCGCGTTATCTGATGTCGCTGCCGATCAATGCCGCGCATACGCATGCGAACCAGTGGTTCGAAAGGACGCTGGACGACTCCGCCAACCGCCGGCTGGTTCTCTCCGAGTCCTTCCTCTGCGCCGACGTGATTCTGTCGACGCTGGCAAACATCACCTCCGGCATTCAGGTCTGGCCGAATGTGATCGCCCGCCGCGTACAGGAAGAACTCCCCTTCATGGCTACCGAGAATATCCTCATGGCCGCCGTCAAAGCGGGCGGCAACCGTCAGGATCTGCACGAAGCCATCCGGACGCATTCCATGGAAGCCGCGCGCCGCATCAAGGAAGAAGGCGCCGCCAATGACCTGATCGAACGGATCAAGAAGGATGAGCATTTCGCCGTCATCAAAGACCAGATCGACAGCCTGATCGACGCCCGCGCCTTCGTCGGCCGCGCGCCGGAGCAATGCGTCGATTTCCTCGCCGGAGCCGTCACGCCCCTGCTGGAAAAATACGGCCATCTCCAGGCCCAATTGGATGATGTTTCGGTATAAAATTTCTTAAAATCAACGCACAAAAAACCCGCCTGTCCGGTGCCGTATCGGCATAAGTCAGGCGGGTTCTTTTATTTCTGAATAAGCTCAAAAAAAGAAGGATGCGCCTGAGGGAGTGGGATTGGGAGAGAGAGGGAGTATCAGGCGCATCCAAAAATTTTTTAAAAAACATATAATAGTATTTATTATGTTATTAAGGTACACGCAAAAATCTATAATTCAAGACATTTTTTCACGATTTTGCTAATTTTTTCAAAGAACAGTTTATAATGCCGGAATAATAAGGTCCACTCTGATTATTATTGCATTTCTCCGGTAATAATCCTTAATAAGCTGAATTATTACAATCCCGACATAAATAGTATAATAGCATTTCCGTAAAAAGCAAGCTCTTTTCGGCAAAAATCAAGAAATCTTTATTTTTCGATACTGTTTCTCAATCAACGGAATCGGATTTCTCCGCTCCTTCCGCAGTAGATAATTTGCATTTGCCGATAACCGCATTATTGTAGAATATTTTACAATCAAAAGAGGCTGCACATGAAAGTATTTCTGTTTCTGTCGGTCGTGATATTCGCCCTTCAGTTATCCGGAGACGAATACAAAGGCAAGGTTTTATGGGGGTTATCCACCCGCAAGGTATCCGCCGCTGAAATCCCGGAATTAAAAGGACGCCAGGAAACAGGCTACGTATTGCGAATTCTGATCGTCACCCCGGGAGCCACCGGCGAAAAAGAAGGTCTTGCCAAAGGCGATTTGTTCTTGTCCCTCAACAATGGCCCGCCGGATAAATTCAATATATCCAATGTCAGCGGCAGCCGCGGCGGCCAATTGCAGGTCGGCGACAAAATTCCAGCCACCGTCATGAAATTCCGCGACGGCAAAGCCATTGTCGAGGACCTTCAACTCGAAGTACAGGGCTATTACCAGGCCTCGTCCCGGCCCTATATCGAGCCTGCAGGCGCTAAAGAATTCCTCAAAGCCGACTCCGAGCATTACAATGCCGCAATTCCGGTAATCCGTCAGAACAAATGGGAAAATGACTTCGACGATTTGCTGAAACGGCTTGAGAACACCGACAAGTTCCGCGATCAATACCGCCTCCCCATTTACAGTTACCTGATTCGCAATCCATTTAAAATCGAGGCGGTCTCCCGCAGCATCGGCGAGCGCCTCCGCCGGAGCGCCATGCAACCGGATCAAATGCTCAACACTGCTCAATACCTGTTGGATTTCGCCGAGCCGGACTCCAAATTCGAATTCGTCATCGTTCGCGGCGACCTGAACTCACACTTGGATTATATTGAAAAAGTCCTGGCCCGTTGCGCCGAATACAATAAGGAGGCGTTCCGGAACATCTCCCCCGAGGAACGTGAATTCGTGCTGGCCAACCGGGAAAAGCTCCTTGATTCGTTCTTCAAATACAAAATGCTCTCCTACGAACCGGATACGAAACTTACCTCCACCAATTTGCGGCTTTGCAGCATTCTCAACCGGATCGACCGCCAGGCGCTTTTCGCCCAGGCGCGGCTGGCCTCAACGTTGGTCAGCGACACGTTTACGGCCTCGCTTCTCCGGGAGGTGGGCTCCGACACCGCCAAACCCATCATTGCCGAGCGCGACACCCCGTATGGAAAAATCGTCATCACCGGTACGGTCGACAATATCCATACCGCCGACTGCGCGGTCATTTATGATCTGGGCGGCAACGATTTGTATCTGAACAATCAAGCCGGCTCAATTCCCGGCAAGATCCCGACCGCGATCATCGTCGACTATGCGGGCAACGACTCCTATGAATCCACCGACCCGCTCACTCAGGGAGCCGGAAACTTCGGCGTGGGCATCCTGCGCGATCTCGCCGGCAATGACCGGTACGTCGGCATCCGCGCGGTTCAGGGGAGCGCCTTCGGCGGCATCGGTATGCTGATCGATGAAGATGGCGACGACACTTACCGGGCCATGACCATGGCTCAGGGAACAGCGTTTTTCGGGGCCGGAATATTGGCCGACCGCCGCGGCAACGACCGCTACGAGGCTCATCAATGCGCCCAGGCCGTCGGCTTCACCGGCGGCACCGGACTGCTGCTTGATTTTGACGGCGACGACAGTTATTACTGCAAAGGCAGCCAGCAGACCGGTTATCAAACCCGCGGCCATTTCGAGGGCTGGGGCCAGGGTATCGGCATCGGCATGCGCCCATACACCTCGGGCGGTATCGGTGTACTATATGACGCAGGCGGGCGCAACCGCTTCGAAGCCGGTACCTTTTCCCAGGGCGGCGGTTATTATTATGCCTACGGCCTGCTCTATAAGGACGGGGATGGCGACGATCTTTATATCGGCACCCGTTATGCGCAGGGGTTCGGCGTGCACCAGGCGCTCGGGGCCTTCATCGAAGTTGGCGGCAATGACACCTACCGGACAACTCATGCCGTGGCGCAGGGGCTGGCCTGGGATGAAGCCGTCGGACTTTTCATCGACGAAAAAGGCGACGACAAATACGACGGCGGCACCTTTTTCAGCCTGGGCGCAGTTTCCCACAACGCTTTGTGCCTGTTCTGGGATCGCGGCGGCCGCGATCACTATGCCAGGGTCAAAACCGCCTACGCCGGCAACAATTCGTATCACGGCGGCACCTCGCTCAGTATCTTCATCGACGATGGCGGCAGTGAAGATATTTATGTCGACCGCCGTAACAATACCATGGAAAGTGGTCCGCAGAATTTCATTTTCATCGACCGTTGACACTCGTTAGTAGAATTTTTCCAGAAAATTCATTCAGCCACAAAAAATCAGAATATTCTTCGCGCTAATCTGAGCGGAAGCCAAATT
>JBEBXH010000088.1:0-23646 GCA_040391785.1 Victivallis vadensis | reverse complement strand
CCAAAGCCGAAAAGGCCGAAGCCGCCGAGCCCAAAGCTAAAAAAGCTCCGGCCAAGAAAGCTCCGGCCAAAAAAGCCGAAGAAGCCAAAGCTGAATAAGCTTTTCCAGGCAAAGTTCAAACCCCGGCCGCAAGGTCGGGGTTTTTCGTTTATACGGGGGATGGCAAATGCGAGGAACTGCGCGGCCTCTTGTAGCGGGTTTCGCCCGATGGGCGACCAGCGTTCCGCCGCTGGATCGCGTGCGGCTACGAGCCGCTGCGAAGTATCTTTAAAAGGGAGATCCGCGAGTTTCCGACTCGCGTAAGGATGCTGCCGCCCCTTAACCCTGCCGGAGGCGTTTTATTTGGCGCAGGTTTTCGGCGCTTTCGAGCACCGCCGGAAAAATGCGGAGCCGCCTGGCGAAATCCTCCGGATTTTACTACCGTATGTGCTGACGGGCAATTTGTTCGTGTGAGGCCGAGGCGGCCTGAGGTGGTACTCCACGAGGGGCATTGCCATGCGAAGCCTCCGTGAGCCCGCCATTTCCATGCGCTATTCCTGTACGGGAATTGGGCGATTTATGATTTTGCCCGGTAATCGCTGATATCGATCAGGCGTCCGGTTCTGCGCGATTCTTCGGCGCAGAAACAGACCAGCGAGGCCTCAATTCCTTCCTCGAGCCCGGGGCCGGCTTCGACAGGTTCACCGCGCAACATTTTCGACAGCGTATCGGCCAGCTGCCCGTCGCCGCCGTGATGGCCGGTCTGATCATGCGGCACCGGCAGAATTTCGGTCCGGATGGAGTTGTTCTGATCGCTGAACGTCCGGTGAATCAAGATCTTATCTTCGGCAATGTTTCCTTCCAGAATACCGGTTTCGCCGAAAATACGGATCGTCCGGGTCGTCCGCGGCTGGTCCATCATCACCATGAAATTGGCGATCACACCGTTTTCATAAACCAGCTGGACCGACTGAATGTCCGGGATATCGCGTTCGCCGTTGAACACGCACATATCGTTTGGGAAACGCAATTGCGGGTGCACGTCGGCACGATCGTTAAACGAATATCCACTGAGCTTTTCGATGCTGTAACGGCAAGTGTGGATTTTCTTGCAGTCACGGCAATTTTCGGCGGCTTCCGGGTCCGGAACAAAGTGGTTGCGCCGGGCAAACGAGGATACGGTCTGGACCTTTGCACCGGCCATCCAGTTGAGAATGTCGATGTCATGGCTGCACTTTTCGGCAATGAACGGCCCGGCGATGCGGGTCAGGCGGCGCCAGCCGCGCATGAACAACGCACTCAACGGACCGCCGATTTCCTCGGTCGCTTCGATTCCGTAAATCTGCCCGAGCGTTCCCTGGCTGAGCAGCTCATGGATTTTGCTGTAAAATGGCGTATAACGGAGGACGAATCCGACCGCGAGCGGCGGCTTTTTCGAGGCGTGATACGACTCGATGATCCGTTGACAGTCGTCGCTGGTGTTGGCAACCGGTTTTTCCAGCAGGATCACGAGGTTGCGCTCGATGGCCGGGATGACGTTTTCGCGGTGCAGGTCGTTCGGTGTGGCCACGATTACGGCATCCAGGTCCTGACACTGGGCATAAAGGTCGAGCCCGGTTGTAAATTCACGAGTTCCGGCGCAGCCGAAATTCTCCACGGCGTATTTGCGTTTCTCCGGGTCGGGATCGGCCACGGCGGCGAGTTCCCAGAGGCTCTCGTATTTCTTCGATTTCAGGTTTATCAGGTAGTGGGTGCCGCGCAGGCCGCACCCGATCAAGGCTAATTTCTTTTTTGTATTCATGATTGGCTTCATCCTTATTTGAATTTCAATACTGCGGCGGGGTCGGGGGAAATGAACGGAGTCACTTCGCCGCGCATCATCACTTTCAGGTCCTGTACGGGCAGGATTTCCATGCTCCAGATTTTGCCGGACTGGTCCTTGGGTACTTGTACTTTGTACCATTTGCCGGGGCTCCAGCGGCCGTCGCGGTCGAAAACCGCTTTGCCGGAGGCGTCGCGGATGACGATCCGGGCCGGTTCCAGCGGGCCGCCGTCATGGCCGCCGATTTCAAATCCGGCAGCGCCTTCCGGCACATGGAAATAGAAGATGCCGCTGCCGGGAATCCGCTCGCCCCAGAAGAACGTGACATACGGATTGAGACTGCCCGCCGAATACGCGTAGTAACGCTGGTTTTTCACTTCCACCTTGAAGAATTCGCCGGAGTAATTGATGAAGTAAATGCCGGGCGCGCTGACTGGAATCTTGACGGTATTGTCGGCCATACCGCCGGGGGTTTTACCGGAGTCCAGCGTCTTGCCGTCGCTGCCGGTCAGTGACCAACTGAACGACGCGGTTTTGTCGGAGCCGATCGCCATGGTTTTGACGGAGAGCTCGATTTCGCCGGCAGCTTCCACCGCCACGGCCAGGCGGCCGTTATAACGCAGCCACGGCAGCACGGGCAGCTTCTCCAGCGGTTTTTCGACCAGTCTGGCCGGTTCCAGGTCGCCCTTGACGATGCTGACTTCCAGCTCGGCGAAATGACGCAGGGATTTGGCCTGTGCGAAATTGGTGTAGATCTTGACCGGATGCACGGCCACGCGGCTGTCGGCGGCGGCGGTGACGTCCACCGGCACGATCTTTTTGCTCTTGCCCGGAACCCGGACCGAATCCGCTTTGGCCGTCCAGCCCTCCGGCAGATCGGCGGTGATCGTGACTTCGAGTTCATATGGCGAGGTGTTGCGGATGCCGATTTCGGTGCGGGAGGTCTCGCCGGGGCCCATCGAAATGGCCTTCTTGCCGGGGATCAGTTCGGCGATCAACGGATAGTCGACGTTGATATGGCTGACCGCGAAAATCGGATGCGAATTGAGTTCGCCGGAATAAACCATCCGGCCCATCATTTCGAGCGGTACATCGGCCTTGACGGCGATCTCGAACGCAGCGCCGGGCTGCTGCGCGGTGACTGTGACGAACGGCAGCAATTCGGGGCGCATGATTTCGAGTTTGCCGTTCTTCAACCGTGAATCTTTGCTGAACGTGATGGTCTGTTTGCCCTCCGGCAGGACCCAGAGGCGCTCCGTGTAGCTGTCAAAGATGAATCCGGCAGCGCTGAAAGCGTCCGCGTTGGCGATGGTCAGCCGCGCCAGCGCTTTGTTGATTTCCACTTCGGATGCATTCGGATTGCGGAGAATTTCCAGAGCTTTGGCGTTGTCGATATCCACCGGACGGTATGCCGCGAGGCGGTAAGTGCCGGCAGGAATTTCAGTACCTTTCGCGGGGGTCAGCGCCTGGCCGCTTTTGCTGTTGACGAGGCTGATTTTCAGGCCGTCGGGATAGGTGATCGCGGCATTGGATTTCAGCTCGATATTGCTGATCAGGGCCTCGCCGGTGTACCAGACGGTGGCCTTGTAAGCGCCGGCGAATGCCACTCCGGTGGGTTTCAGGACAAAGAACGGCTTGAGCCCCTCGGCGGAAGTCGAACCGCGGCGCATGGCGACCGTCAGCACGTTTTTGCCGTTTTCGGCATTATTGATGATCATGGCGTCCTCGGCTCCGAAAAATTCACCAGAGTCGGAGGTGACAGGCGCGATTTTGCCGTCGGCGCCGGTCTTGACGAACTTCCAGCCGTAGGTTTCGAGATCCTTGATAACCGGGGCGGAATCGTCGCGCAGTTCCAGGATCATGGCAGTGGCGGCGGGCAGCGTGAATTTGCTTTCGGGCTGTACTTTGCCGAGCTTGGCGGCAGGCAGCGGCCAGGTGCGCCAGAGGGTGTCTTTGCCGTCGGCGAGGTTCAGCTTGGCGGGCTCAAGTTTCAGGGTGATATCCTGGGATTTGTCGGTGATGTTCGCCAGCGTGAACCCGATGGTGCCGTCGAAGGCGCGCCAGGCGGAGGCCGGTACCGCCGGGCCCTGCCACTTGAGGTTGCGCTGCATGTAAAGTTCGGCAGTCACCGCATAGGGCTGGCTGATTACCGCCGCCGGGGCGTTGCCCATCAGCGCCGCATCCGGCACCTGGGCGCACTCGATGCCGAGGCCGCCGGTCAGGAACTTCGAACCGGAACGGTGCCAGGCGTGGGCGATTTCGCGAGTGTAACGGTCGTTTTCGGGGCTGGCCGTTTCCGGTTCCTTCACATTCGGAATCTGGCTGTAGGTGGGCTGGATGCCCCAGACGAAACTGTGCCCCATCTGCCAGCGGAAGGCATCGGGTTTGAGCAGCTGGTTGCAGTCCGAGCCGAACGGAATCGCATAGTCATGGTAAATCTGCGAGAACATCGGGTAAACATCGAGGCCGCCGCCATAAAGCCAGCCGTAGCGTGTCATGTCCAGCGTCAGGAAACCGTCGAGATAGCTGATGTAATTTTCCGCGAAACATTCGCTGGTCATGAAGCTTTCCGGGTTGTATTTGCGAATCTGTTCGCGCAGGTTTTTCAGGATGGCCAGACTGTATTTGGTCCAACCGTCGCTGCCGTGGACCTCGCCGATTTTGTCGTTGTAACAGAGCTTGGCGTCGGCGGCGGCGAGCACGTCGAGGTATTCACCGTCCACGCCCCAGTCGCGGAACATTTTCCAGCTGGTTTCGTGGAATTTGTCGCGCCAGATTTTGGCGGCCGGATTCATCCAGGCATTGGGCTGGCCAAAAAGTTCCCAGATATACGGCATGCCGGTTTCATTGAGCGCGGCAGCGGTATTGAGCAAATCGTATTTGGCGAAGGAATCCGTATCCATGTCCCAAACGCCGCAGCATACATAAACTTTGGCCCCCATACCCATGGAGCGGACATCGCGCGCCCCTTCCAGGTAACGCGGGCGGACCGGAAAATATTCGAGGTTGTTATTGTCGAATTCCGTCTCATAATAAGCCACCCAGTGGGTGTTCATGGGCACCTGCAGGTACTGGCGGTAACCGGCCAGTTCCGGCACGACTTTGTCCGCGCCGAAATAGAACTTGCCCCAGAATGCGCAGTCCAGCATTTTGGGCGATACCGAACCGAATTCGGCGGCGCGTTTGGACTCGGCGCGAACCGGGCCGCGTGCCATCCACGGTTTCTCCATGGCCCACGAGCGGTAAATCCGGGCCGCCTCGGCGTTGCCGCCGGTGTAGGTGCCGAGCTTGACGGTATACGGCACGGCAAAGGCGAAGGTTTTGTCGAGGCCCTTCTTTTCCATCGGCCAATGAGGATAGCGCGGAAAATTCTCAAGTTCCACGGTGAATCCGTCTTTTTCATTGCGGTAGGAATGCAGGGTTTTGCTGTAGCCGGTGGCGTCGTCCGGGGAGATGAGCAGCCCGGTTTCATCCGGGGCGGTACCGCGCTGGAAACCATTGACTTCAAATCCTTTGTCCATCGGGGCCAGCGGATTGGCGGCCAGCTTGGCACTGCCGTAGAAGGCCGCGAACTGCATCGACCACGGTGTGGGCGACTGGACGAAGGTTTCCGGCAGGCGCTTCACCGGGTTGCGCACCATGCGCCCGATGTGCTCGCCCACCACGTAATAATCGTCGCCAAGCGTCTGGATGCCCTGCAGCAGCGGAAAATTGAGTTTTTTGATCCAGGCGGCATATTCCTTGCCGGTGACTTCAGCGGAGATCGACCAGTCGGCGATGCCGCTGTCGTCCGGCAGTACGATCTTGGCCGTGACCTGCAGCCGCTGGTTTTCGTGCCAGACATTTTCCCAGACGAGGGTCAACTCCTGTTTGTCGCCGTCGCGTTTCAGCCGTGGCTTGGCGTTCTGGGTCGCGTACAGCGCAGCGGTGGTTTCGCTCTTCAGCAGCAACTCCGCGCTCCACAGGCCAGGCTTGCCGCGGCCCGGATCGCCGAAGCGCACGCTGCGCCCGGTTTTCTTGTTCAGAATTTCGGTCAGCTGATAGTTGCGCGCAGGGTCGAACCTGAACTTGGCATGACTGTTTTCCATCGTGATCGTCTGGGCGCACAACGATGCTGTCAGCACCAGGGAAAAAAATACAAAAATTCTTCTGATATTCATATTCATTATCTCCTCGATATCAATAATTCTTAATCGTTGTAGCCGGTCCAGAACACTTCGTCGTTGATTTTGCCCATCAATTCATTGCGGGTATAATGATCCACATGGCCGTCGCCCATGACCGTGTTCATGCGTCCGTCGTGGATATAGTTGATCGCGTCCAGCGCGGCGCCGTTGCGGCGGTAGTAGCTGCTGTGTGCCGGAGGCGGCGCGGTATACATGTCGGCGATCATGGTGGTGGCGGAGGGATTGTAGAGCGTGGCCCACTTGCGGTAATAATAGAAAAAGCGCAGCCCGGTCGGATAAATCGCCGCCTGTTTGGTGCTGGTGGCGCTGATGTTGGCCCCATAATCCCCGCAGTGATATTGCTGCACGCTGCCGGCGTATTCCTTGAAATTGTTCACGCCCACTCCCGGACAACGCCAGAGGGTACCGATCAGGCCGCGCTTCTGGTCCGCATAGGGCATCAGCATGTCGATGAACGAACAGCTGTCGGAGATCGGATATCCCCCCTTGGCCTGGTATGCGGCTGAGCGGTCCTCATAATCGCTGCCGTACAGGAAATGCATGATCCCGATCTGCTTGAGATTGCCGGAACAATTGGAGGCTTTCGCTTTGTTGCGTGCCTTGTTCAGCGCCGGCAGCAGCATCGCCGCCAGAATCGCAATGATTGCTATAACGACCAGGAGCTCGATAAGTGTAAAAAATATTCCCTTGTTCAATAGTCTTGTCCTCATGAATCCATCCTCCATAATTTAAGATTGAATATCGATTTTGCAACATGAATCGCGCACGATCAACTCCGGTATGATCAGAGTGTCCGAGCGCGGGGTTTCCGGTTTGGCGACCTGACACAGGATCGATGAAACCAGGGCTTCGACCACCAGTTCTTTGTTCGCCGTGCCGCTGGTCAGCGCCGGCTGCAGAAAACGGCTGTCGGGCATATTGTCGAACCCGATCAGCGAATAATCGCGCGGTACATCCAAACCGTGCTTGCGCGCCGCCGCCATTATACCCAGCGCCACCGAATCGTTGTAAGCGATAATTGCGCTCGGCTGTTCCGAGGCTGCCAATAATTTTTCCATGGCCTGATACCCGGACTCCGCGTCCGGATGCCCGGTATCGATGACCCATTCGGGGCGGACCTCCAACCCGAGTTCCCGCAGCGTTTCCACGTGATACTGATAACGCATCTGTCCTTCCACGCGTCCGAGATAAGCGATCCTGCGGTGCCCGAGCCCCTGCAGATATTCCAGGCTGCGCCGGGCGAAATCTTTCAGGTCCAGCATAACCGAACTGCACTCCGGGCGGCTGCGCATGAACTCCACCGCCGGCATCTTGCGCCGGGCGATCGATTCATGGTAATGCCATGTGATTACCCCGTCGACCCCTCGCTGCCAGACCGCATCGTATACACGCGGTATCTCCTCCACGCCGTTCCAGAAAAAGAACATCGCCACGTAACCGCGCTCATTCAGTTTGCGCTGCACATGGGCGGCCATTTCCCAGTAAGCCCCGGAGACCATCGGCATCAGGATCCCGATGGTATAGCGATGCTGCTGACGCAACCCCCGGGCCATCATGTTCGGGTGATAATCGAGCTTTTCGGCCGCACTCAGAATTGCCGCCAGACGTTCCGGAGACACCCGCGTATTCGGATGGTTGTTCAGAACCCCCGATACCGTGGAACATGATACTCCGGCCAGTGCCGCGACATCTTTCAGTTTTGCCGACATTTTTTCACCTCAGGTTCATTGACAAATCGATTTTTCATCTGACTCAAAAAAATGACGAAAAATCATTGACAAATCGTTTCGTCAACTACTATTATAACCATTCTCCCGGAAAAAACAATACCCCTTTGACAGAATTTCACAAAATTTTTCACAATACTCCTGACAAAATGGGTGATTACCACGCTGTAAAGGCCATCAACTGAAATATCATTTTGTGATATAATTTTCTCGGCTATTTTGTTGCGTCGGCTGATAACCGGATTATATCATAAGGCAGTTACTCATCTTCTATGTAATACCAATTCGCTTTCAAACATAGATGACATGATATGCCTTCGAGCCGTTTGCAAACTTAAATCCTCGTCCGATATTTATATCGGCCTGCGGTTTAAAATTGCAAGCCATCTCAAAGTCATTATAAGTCATTGTCTATGTTTGAAAGCGAATTGGTATAAAGATAAATCGTCAAAAGGTTCAGAATACCGGCAAGGTTGAAAAAAAGTTTGATTTTCTTATTTTCCCCCTCTTGACACGGATATGTAGTACCATATATAGTAAGCACTATAGTATGTGAAAGTGTAGTAGTTTAAGGTAAGAGCCAATGATAACACCAATATATCATGAACTGAGTGAAAAACTGGAGAACTATATCCTGGATAACGCTTTGACCGGGAAGTTGCCGGGGCTGGGACCTTTGAGCAAACAGTTCGGGGTGCATCAGTTGACGATGAGCAAAGCGGTGAAACTGCTGGAAGAAAAAGGGGTGGTTTCAATCAATGGCACGCGCGGCACGTTTATCAATGAAGAACGACGCCCCCGCCAGAAATATCAGGTAATCGGCCTGGTGGGGATCACCAGTTATAATGAGCGCGGGTCCATTATCGAGCATCTGAATCCGGTGGCGGAAAAATCTGGCTATCAGTTGATTACGATCACTCATCATCCTAATTTATTTATCCAGCGCCGCGACTTGCTGGCGAGATTTCCGGTTGATGGGTTGATTTTCTGCTATTCATCGCTGAATCGCTCGGTGGCAGAATACTTACGTTCCGAGCAGATCCCGATGGTTATTTGCAACCGTTGGCCGGAACTGGCCTGGTTGAATCGGGTTGATTTTGACCATGAAAAAAGTTTCGATGCTGTTTTCCGCTATTTGAACGGGCTTGGCCACCGGCGGGTGGCGTTCGTTGAATACGGACGCGATGAAGAGTACCAGGGGCATTTGGAAATGATGCGCGGTATTTGGCGGAAAAACCTGGACGGGGATTATGGCGACGAGCTTTTTTATGTTCGTGAAACCAAGTCCTTTATGAAGCGCAAGTATCCCAATGACTGGCGGAAACGGTATATCAGGCAGGCCCTGGAGCATTTCTTGTCACTGAAAGAACCGCCGACGGCTATTGTTGCGGAGCAAGGTATGAATCTGGAATTATACCGGCAGATTAAAGAGTTGAAATTGCGGGTGCCGAAAGATATTTCCCTGTTATCAATAGCAAACCGCAGCGAATACCGGCCCCAGTTTACGACGTTGCTGATGGATGAATATCAGATCCAGCATCTGGCGCTTTTGGAAATGCTGGGAATTCTGGCCGGGAAAAACGGCAAACAGGAGATAACGCTTTGCGAAATGCCGTTGAAAACAGGAAAAACCACCGGCAGGTGCATAAATATGAATAAAGAAAAATTAACAGTTTAAAGGTAACGGAGGATAAAATGCGGAATAAGAAAAAATTTACACTCATTGAATTGCTGGTTGTAATCGCGATCATTGCGATACTTGCAGCCATGCTGCTGCCGGCGCTGAACCAGGCACGCGAAAAGGGGCGCAATGCGAGCTGTATAAACAAGCTTAAACAAATCGGCGTGGCGGATTTGATGTATGCCAATGACCACGACGACCTGATCAGTTACGGACGCGGGGTTACCACGTACCGGGTGGGAGAAACCTGGGACAAGACGGGCTTGCTGATGAAGCTCGGTTATTTCGGCAAAGGCTTTGCCGACGATGCGGAGATTTTTGACCGTCGGAACCAAGCGCTGTATTATCAGTGCCCCAGCGATGTCGAAAACTGGCGGGTGGGGGCTTCGCTGAACTATGTCTCGTATGTTTCCCATTCGGTACCGGCTGGCGACTCGAAAGTTGATCCGGCAATCTGGTACAGCTATTACACTCCGCGCATCAAGGTCGGACGCGATGATCCCGGCGCAGTGATCTGGAACGACTTGAATCAAGGAATCGCCTATGCATTGTTCAGCGCGGGGCAGTCAAATCACGACCGATGCGTGAATGCGCTGTACCTGGCTGGAAATGTCCTGTCGAAAAACGGCAATGAACGTGATTCACGCGGCGACACGACGATTTCCATGGCGAATTCATGCCAGCTGGCGCGTCATCTGGATACGGTAAAGATTAAGAAATAACCTGAAAAAAAGTTGAAAAAATGCGGAAATTTATAATGATGATTCTCCTGGCCGTGACTGCGGCCAGCGGCAGTGAAGTGAAAATCGACGGATACCGGTTTGTCGCCGCATCCGGACATATTGAGGTATCGCAACATGATAAGGGCAGTTTTGATCTCTGTTTTTATCCGGGGGATAAAGAATGGCTGAATCTTGATATCCATTTACCGGCGGAAAATATGCCTGCCGGTGCGATAAAGTTTACGGTCCAACAGATTCACCCGCAGGGGATTACTCCGGGAAAAACGGCGGTTCAATTCAAACCGAAAGGCGCGGGGGAACAGCATTCACTGCAGGAACTGCTGCAGGATAACAAAGCGCATACCCTGCGGGTAAAGTTGAATACGGAGCCGGCATTCAAATTCATGACGGTTTGGGCGCATAAACCCCAGGAGAAAATTGTTTTGAGGTTTAGCGGGCTCGAAACAGACAATCCCCCGTCCAGTGCCGGAAAAAAGCCGCTGCCTCCCGCCAAATTCAAGGGAAAACCGTTTTTCCCGCTGGGCGGCTGGGATATGCGTGATCCCGGCAGGGGGCGCTATTCGGTCGATCCCGGTTTTCTGGCGGCCGGAGGCAATATGGCGGTAATGGGTGAACTGGCCATGCCGGGCGACAAATATTATGAAACGGGCGGACAACCGGTCATTTACCCGGGGCTGGAACATTCTTTGAATGACCCGATGTATAAGGATATCGCCATCATCATCGGGCTGGGTAACGGCCTGGTTCTGGAGGAAGCAAAAGAGCTGAAGGGCTATGCGCCATTGCTTGACCCGGAGAAACAGCATCGGCACCGGGCCATGCTGGAGGAAGATTTAAAGAAATTACGCAAGTATCCGAATGTGATCGGTTATATGCTGGATGAACCGGAAAATGCCATGTGGGAATATTATAATAAACATTTCCCCGATGAATGGCAGAAAGAAAAGGACCGGAGCCTGTCGAAGCGCATGGAGGAATGGTTCGGCTGGGCCAATGAGATGATCAGGCAAGAGCATCCCGAAGCAAAACTGATGCCGGTTCTCGGCTGGTGGACCACTTACCACAACGCCGGCAGCATGTACGATATCCTGGTTGCCAATGAATATCCGCTCGGCCCCCTGACAAATCAGGAATTCCAGGGACCGCTTTATCAGGCCAATTACGATGCCGGCAAAGCGGTGGATGCCGCAAGACAAAAAGGCGGCGACGCTACCGTTATTTACATGCCGCCGATGTTTGACAATTGCGCGTCGTTCAATATCAAGACGCCGACTCTGCGTGAGCAACGCTACCTTTGCTTTACTCCTTTGACCCGCGGGGCGATGGGTATTTTTGGCTGGCGCCTCGGGCGGGCCAGCGCAGAATACCGCAACAAAGTCATTTACCCGGTAATGCGCGAAATCCATGAACTTGTCCCGTATTTCATGGGAAGCTGGCACGACGAACTGGTGAGCAGCGACCACGATACCGCCACCGTTGATTATCTGCAGAAATTTGCCGAACGGGTCCGGCTGGTTCAAGACAAAGAGGACGGAGAAATGATTCAGGTCAAAGACGGAGTACCGGATATCTCCTATTGTTTGCGTCAAAATCCCGCCGATGGCAGTTATCTCCTGCTGGCAACCAATAACCGCCGGGAGCCGGTAACGGTTAAATTCACCCTGAAATTGAAAAATCCACCACCGGTTTTGATCGATTTCCTGGACCGTCATCAGGTACGGCTGCAAGGGAATACTTTTTCCGACACATTCGAACCTTTCGGCGTGCATGCTTATATGATTGAGCCAATAAAATAATCGGACCGGGCTCCGTCGTACATGACCAGCAGCGCCCGGCGCGGTGAATCGGCCATGATGGGAAGAAGCAACAGGGTAGCGCATACGGCAAGGATAATTTTCACGGTTGTATTTTCCTTTCGAGCTGTTTGGCGATTTCGGCGGTGAGTTGCAGATAGAAATCTTCGGGTATTCCGTCGCCGTAGGTCAGGAATGGGCTGTTTCCAACCGGAACGCGGCGGGAGGTTTTGAAAATACAGGTTCCCTCGTCCATTTCGTCGAACATGGCGATATAGAGTTGCCGGGCTCCGAGTTTCAGGCGTTGCCCCGCCTGCCGCCGGTAAAAATCACCTTTCAGGCGGGGAATCTGATCGAGTTTGCCGCCATGCAGGTTGTGCCACGAAAAGCCCGGGAAAATCACCGGCAGATAGGAGATACTGCGCGCGGCACACCACGCCATATCACCCGGAATCACTTTCTCTGCCCAGGATTCGCTGTTTTCATTATTATAACGCCCGACCGTCCAGGGGGAGATTACGGCGCAGCGGGCCGCAATGCGGCGGAGACGTTCGCCGGCTTCGCCATGGACCGTGCGCCAGTTGTCATTGACCCCGGCCATCACGGCAAAGCCGCCGTAGACCGGATCGGCAGTGACCAGGTCGATTGCCCGCTCAAACCAGTCAAGGCTTTCGGGACGCTCGGCGAAAAGCCCCCAGAACGCGACCAACGGTTTCCCGCCGTGATGCTGATAATTCGGGTCGTCGCGCCGGATTGCACCGACATCGAGCAGCCGCTTCCAGTCCCGGGCAAAAAGTTCGAAATCGGCGTTGCCGGAGATATCGTACATCAGCACCCAGGTCCGTTCGTGCAGAGCGGCTCCACGGCGGACGTTCGCCAGTACGGTGTCAGCATTTTCAAGTCCGGAGGGATTATTGATTTCAGTCAGGAACCGTTGCAGCATTGCGCCGCGGATGCCGTATTCACGCATCCAGCGGAAATGCCGGGCCACGGTCTCCGGGTGGCGCGCACTATAAACATACGCCGGGGAGCCATCGGAAAAACGGAACGGGGTTTCAAAGCGTTCGCTTTCAGTCGTTTCGCTCATATCCGGCCAGTAATCCACCGAACAGTTGCCCGGTTCGAAACGGCCTTTTTTCCGGTAGTGATAAAACCCGCGTTCGCTGCCATCCCCCGGGGCGTTGAACCATCCCTGATAGCCGCAGTAAACGCCACCGTCAAGCGTACTGTTGTCCGCTCCCGCCGCCGTAGCGGCCAACAGCAGAACGAGAAGTAAAATCGAACACCTCATTTCAACCGCACCGTCAGAACCGGTTCGGCATCGGTAAGGTTGTAAAACTGCGTTTCGACACGGTCGGCGTAAACCTGCAGAACGGCATAACCGTCAAACTCCGCTTTGTAGAAACGGGTGGCAAACGGCTTGTTTTCCGAGATCAGAAACTTGCGCCATTCAATACTGGGATTGTCCGCTTCGCGCTCCATCGCCAGCTCCGGCAAATAGGCCGCAACCCCTTCCTCCACTTTGGCCGGACGGGAGTCGCGTTTGTTGATAACGCTGGAAACCGACATCTGCACGGTATGGCCGCCGGTACTTTTGCGGTCGACCAGCGACAGCATATGGAGGTGGGCACTCAGGATGATGACATTATTTTTCTCCAGCAGTTGCAAAAGTTCCTGCCGCTGCGGCTCCTCTTTCTTGTTTTTGGAAAGCATTCCCCAATGGGCCCGGTAGTTATAGGGCAGAACCGGATAATGGGTCACAAGAAAAATATGGCGTTTGCCGGACTGCTTCGCAAGCGTCTCTTTCAACCAGTTGAGATCGGGACGCATCGACTCGAAAAAAAGAAAGACGTCATCGCCCTGTTCGACGGTATAGTTCCAGGAGGTTTTCTCATTTTTCAGGATTTCGCGCAGATAAGGCAGCAGTATATCGTCGCCCGCCTCCCAGGCGCCGGGGCCGGTCACGTCATGATTGCCGCGTACAAGATAAAAAGGCCGTTTAAAACCGGCTTTTACCGCATCGAGACCATGAGTGAAAAGTTTGGCTTGCAGTTCGCGGCTGCCGCACAGCCCTTCAGTGAAATCCCCCATCTGAATTACGAATGGGACCGGTTCGGTGCGTTTCGCTGCATTGGCCTCGACCTGCTGGAAAAGTTCCGGGGTATTGGTTTCGGTAACTTTGGTATAATTGCGGATCTGATTCAGGTCTTTTTTCATCTTGCCGGTCACCCATTCCATATCATGGCAATCGGTACGGTCGTAATGAATATCGCCGAGCACGGGAATGGAATAGAGCGGTTCTTCGGCGCACAATACGGCGAGAGCGGCCAGCAATGCGGTACAGAATATCTTTTTCAAGGTGAAAATTCCTTATTGGTAGAGGTAATTGCAGAAGTAGGTGTCTTTGTTCTTGAGGTCGTTCAATTCGGCATAGGGAACGGCGCGGGCATGGCAGTCGGCAAAGATGATGTTGGCCCGGCCATCGTGACGGACGGCGGGTTGTTCGTATCCGCTCTGCCCGGGTCCGAGTTTCCAGTTCGAGCCGCTCTGCGCACCGGTGGTCCAGGTCATCCATGCCGTGTAACTGACCGGAACTCCATTGGCGACGGCGGTGGGGCGGCCGGTGTCACCGATTGCCGCGGTATCGGAGGGCTTGCTGATGCGCCCGATTTTGGTACTGCCCTGTTTCTGCATTGTACCGTTTGCATAGGCATAACGCATCAGGGTGCGGTTGGCTCCATAACCGCCGCCCCAATAGGTTCCCGTCATCTCATTATCCGCCAGGCCGGGACACCGCCAGACGCCTTTTTCCGGACTGGTCTTATTGTCGGGGTCTTTATAGACGGTGTCCGGAGCAATATAACCGGCCAGTGCCTGATGCCACGGATTGGTGAATTTGATGGGGTTGCTGCCGGGATTGCCGTCACTGAAATTGGGCAGATAATCTTCAAAGTCGAGCGCATATTCCTGAAGCGCCAGGCCGATCTGTTTGGTATTGGTGAGGCAGGCCACCGATTTGCCTTTGCTGCGCGCTTTGGCCAACGCCGGAAGCAGCATTCCTGCCAAAATCCCAATGATCGCAATCACAACAAGAAGTTCGATAAGTGTAAAATTCGATTTTCTTCTATTCGTCGATTTGTTCTGTTGTCTGCAGCCGGCCTTCATCGCAACGTTGGTTGCCCCGTCCTTTTCCATTTTCTCGTTTCCTTTACTTTATTACTTTTAACTCATCATGCGATATGATTTTATTTCTTTAATACAAATATATCAATTGATTGTTAGGCTGGTATTATGAGTATATTAAAAATACGTTAAAAATATTTCCGATGAAGATAAAAATCGATATGGAGCCTAATTTTTAGACAGTTTATCTCAAGTTATAAGCATTGGACTTCAGATAGTGATGGATTAACGAATTGGCAGGACTAGACGGATGAGCCCGTTTCAGATAACCGGATTCGGTAAAATTATTGACCTTCTGGACAATAATATCGCTCACAAGGTTTGACACTTAGTATTGTGCAATCTTGCTTATTTCCTGAACATCAAAAATGAAGAAACAGTATCTACCGCCGGAAGGACTAAGAAATCAGCCCCGCTCCGGTAATTTGCATGTAATCAACAGGCCGAATATCACCCTCAACTTTTTTTTCACATGATGATTATAAATTAACTTTTAGATTCTGGATATATTAGCCATTGATATATTGCGATATTCATTATTAATGAATTTATTATCCATTGAAAATGAATTCTGTACCGAAGGAAGGATAAGTTATAGGTAAAAGTTATTCTATTCCCAATGGCAGGAGAAGGATAAATAAAAATACGAATATAGAAATGCTAAGCTTCAATTAATAATGATATCGTAATTACCGTGTATGTATATAGTCATTAAATGCAAAAATTGTTATAAAAATATAATCTGAATTAAATTAGTAAAGTATATGCTTGGTGATATGATAATTACGTGAAGAGCGGGAAGAATAAGTTTTCTGACAAGTAAGCTTTTTTGAATTTCCATGAAAGAAATAAAATGCGTTTTGTTGTTTGGGTTTAAAATTCTGAAGCAATTCCGTAAAACGGATCGATAACAAGAGGAAGAGTAATTATGAAGAGAAACAGTGAAAATGTGATGGAGTTCTTCAGGTTGGAAGAACGCGTTCTGTTTGAAGCGGCGGCGGCCGCCGAAATCGCAGATGCACAGGCAAACGATCCGAATGCGGACATGAATCCGGCGGAGCAGCAGGCGCAGGACGAGAAGGCTGCGTCGAAGAACGCTCCTCCGGAAACTCCGTCCGGGGCCATGACGGCCTCGGACGGAGCGGCCCAGCCGGACAAAGTGGCCGATGTCGACGCTGAAATTCAGGCGTTGATTGATGGTGAAGTCGCGACGCCCGCTGCAGGAACGGAAGCTGTTGATGACATGATCAACGACATTTTCAACGACTATGGCGCCGATGCAGTGGAGGAGGCCATTCACGATGCATTTGCGGATGGCGATCAGGATGATTCCATGATGGATGCCCTTCCTGATATTACCGTTACTCCGGAACAGGAACTGGTGATCATCAATGATACAGTTCAGGACATCGACAAGATCATCAATTCCCTCAGCCCGAATCAGGAATATCTGATCCTGAACTCCGATAAAAATGCGATGGAGCAGATCAACGATTACCTGGATGCCTCCGGCAAAACCTATAGCGCCATCCATATTCTCAGCCATGGCAATGCGGGCTATATTACGCTGGCGGGGGAACGTTATGATGCTTCAAATTTCGATGCGGCTGAATGGGCGGCGATCGGTAGACATCTGACTGCCGATGGCGATATTCTGTTCTATGGCTGCAATCTGGCGGAAAACCAGGCGGGGCGGGACTTCATCGACATGGTGGCGGAAGCAGCCGACGCAGATGTGGCAGGCAGCACGGACAGTACCGGCATCAACGGCAACTGGGAACTGGAATACTCTCACGGTATCATCGATACGCTATCGATTTCGGTGGATGGATACGACGGCACATTGACAGCAGCCTCGAACTTCACGGAGTTTGCCAGTGCCATCGGCAGCGGAGCGTCGAGTATCGAGGTTATTGGCGATTTCGCTTTTGAGTATACAATCACGATCAATCATGACGTAACAATCATCGGTACTGGCGACCGGTATGTTCTGAGCGCCGGAAACACAACCCGGATGTTCATCATTGCGGGTGGAGATGTTACCTTTAACAACTTGTCGTTTGACGGCGAAGCTAAAGCGCAGATTATGAGCATCAGTGCCGGAGCGGAAGTTTCATTGAACAATATCACGATGCAGAATGGATACGCTTTCAACGGCGGAGCGATCTTCAATAACGGGATACTGAACATTACAAATGCGCTTTTCGACGGTAATGCCAGTAATGGCGGCGGCGGCGCGATTTATACCAGTGCCAATTCCAGTTCATTGTTGTCACTGACTGATGTAACATTTACCAATAACCATGCCGAAGACGGTGGCGCCATTTATCATGTTGACGGCAGTATGAGCCTGGATGGAGCAATCGTTTTCGAAGGGAATACCTGTACCGGTTATGGCGGTGCGATGTATTTTGGCGTTAATGCGACAGTCACGATAGAAAGCACCGCACAACTCAGTTTCATCAGCAACGAGGCCGGAGAGTATGGCGGCGCAATTGTCAATTTCACGATATTAAGCATTAACAATGCGGAGTTCACTGGCAATAAAGCGGGAATTGACGGCGGGGCGATTTATAATTCCAGAGTGCTTTCCGTGAGCAATTCAACATTTGATAATAACACGGCAAGCAGCGGTAATGGCGGGGCGATTTATACCAAGACCGGCTTGACGGTCACCGAGAGCAGTTTCAGTAACAACACTGCGGCATGGAACGGCGGCGCGATTTATGCGGCAGTGGAGTTGAATGTCGCCGATTCCATTTTTGAGGATAACCACGTCTGGAACAATGTCAACTCCGCGACTCCGGTCAAAGGCGGGGCGATTTACGCGATTGGAAACCTGGCGGTGACAGGATCGACCTTTACCGGGAATTACGCCGGGCAGGATGCGATCAGCGGCCTCGGCGGCGCGATCTGTTTTACCAGCAGCGCTGCGATCAACAGTTCCACCTTCGACGGCAACCATGCGACCTGCGGCGGTGCAATCGCGTCGTCCGAAGCGGGCAATATCTCGCTGACAATCATGGATTGTACTTTCACCGGCAATTATACGGAGGTAGAGAATGATTACGATGCGGTTGACGCGCATGGCGGCGCGATTTACCTGGTTACCGGCGCCTCGGCCATCCTGACGATCGGCGGAACCAGCAAATTCACCGGCAATCATACGCACAAGGACAGCTACTTTGACCGTGCCGGCGGTGCGATTTACATGGGCGGTAATCAGAACGGCGCGGTGCTCACGCTGAACATCAACGGGACCACGGATTTCGCCAACAACGAAGCGAACCGCAGCGGGGCGATTTCGGTTGGGACCGTCGATTATGCAGCCACCAATGCCGCCATCATTACGACCAATGTCAATGTCGGTACCGAAGCTGGAAGCAAGGTGACGTTTAGTGGCAACAAAGCTCTCTGGGGCGGCGGGACGGGTGGAGCGATCAGCACCTCGGATACCCGGGGCACGGTCAATCTGTTCATCGATACGGGAGCGGGAAGCACCGTGACGTTCACAGACAACAGCGCCGATTACGGCGGGGCCATCGGCTCCTGGAATGCGTTTACCGGGGATAAGGTAAATCTCACGGTCGGCGGCGGTACCTCGTTCATCAGCAATAAAGCGCTTATCCATGGCGGAGCCATCGACGCCAGGGGGCAGAGCGGGACGGTTGTCACGATTGGCGAAACCAACCCGGCCAACGGGCTCGTCATCTTCAGGGGTAATTCGGCGGCATCATATGGAGGCGCCATCAGTTCCAATGGAAAAGTGACGGTTTATAATTCCGAATTCACCGGTAACAAAGCGAGCGTGGGCGGGGCGATTTCGCTGCACAGTGCCGACGTCTGGCTGCAGGTTTCCAATTCGACGTTCAAATCCAACTCCGCCCCCGCGGGGCTCGGCGGAGCAATCGAAGTCCGCAGCGCCCGGGAAGTGAAAATATCCGGGAGCTCGTTCGAGGATAATTCCGCCAACGGCGGCGGAGCTCTCTATGCGAACCATGCCAGCTCGAACTATACGGTTGAGATTAGCGATACCACGTTTTCCGCGAACAAAGCTGTCGCCGGATATGGCGGGGCAATTTACGCACTCGGCCAAGGCATAACCTGGACCCTTAACAATATTTCATTTACGAGTAACACGGCTTCATACGGCGGCGGCGCGATTTTCTTCTGCGGTTCGAACCAGACGAATACGGCTCTCAATATTACGAATTCCGTATTCGACGGCAATACCGCGCAAGGGGATGGCGGCGCCATCTGGAGCTGGAATTCCAACGTGATAAGCGGTACGAATTTCTACCGCAACACCACTACCGGAAGGGGTGGCGCAATCTGCTGTACCAACGGCAGGCTCAATATCACCGGTGGCAATTTCAGCGAAAACAGCGCGACCACCGGCGGGGCGATTCACCTGGTGAATACCTACACCGCAAATTCAACCATCAGCGGTACGGCATTTCAGAATAACACCGCCAGTGCCGACGGCGGCGCCATCTGGCTGGGGAGTAAGGACAATCTCACGCTCACGAATACAACTCTTTCCACCAACAAAGCCGTCAATGGCGGCGCGATTTACAGCAACGGCAGACTGACCATTAACAACGGCGGCACAATTTCCGGCAATATCGCCAGTGCCGACGGCGGCGCGCTGTATCTGGCCGAAGGCAGTGCATTCACCTCAAGCGGCAGCCTTCAATTCAACAGTAACAGCGCCGGAGTCAATGGGGGGGCGATTTACAGCCGGATCGATTTGAGTGTTTCCGCGAAGTTTACCGGCAATTCGGCGAAACAGAATGGCGGCGCGATTTACGGTGAGAACTCGGTCAGCGTTACGGACAGTACTTTCACTGGAAATTCGGCTGTGCAGAGGGGTGGCGCGATTTATGGCAAAGGCACGGTGAACATAACCCGTGGCATCTTTACGACCAATTCCGCAGGCAGCAACGGCGGCGCGATTTATGCGGCCAGTGACCTTATGGTGACGCATTCGGAATTCCGCCGGAACTCCGCAAATGGCGACGGCGGCGCGGTTTATGCCATCGGCAGTTCATTGACCATGGACAATACACTGATCGCCGATAATACGGCCAAGGGCAACGGCGGCGGTACTTATGCCACGGCCGCAGTCTCGCTACTTAACCTGACGGTGGCCAACAACACCGCTACCGGCAACGGCGGCGGCATGTGGAACTCAATCGGAGCCACGGTCAAGAACTCCATTTTCTGGGGTAATCGCGGTGCTGCCATGAACCAGCTCAATACCGGCGTGACCAACGCAGTGACCTATTCCGGCATCGAAAACTGGACGCTCGGTGGCACCGGCAATGTGAATCTGCAGTCCGCCAATGCCGGCGCTCGCGGCAGCAAGTTCAATGACAATGCAAAAGGCAAATATTACGTCTGCTTTGTCGACGAGGCCAACGGTGATTATCATCTGGACTCCGGATCATATGCGATCAACCGCGGCAGCAACGTTCCCATGCCTGAAACCGACCTCGACGGCAAGACCCGTATTTACAACTACGCCAACGGCGGCCGCATCGACATGGGTGCTTACGAGTCGACGCTTAAGGGTAACGTGGTGCTGGATGCCGAAGGCACAGACATTGTTTACGGCGATACCGAAACCTTGAACGCGGAACAGGATGGTTACGGTAACGGCAGTTTCACCTTCTCCGGCGGCTCGGAATATCTGGATATCAACGGGGACCAGGCGACGGCGAAAAAAGCCGGCGGCAAGCTTACGATCGACGTTGATTATTCCGGCGACGAAAACTGGAATGAGAGTTCAACCACCATCGAAATCAATACACTCAAACGCGATATCACATTCACGGCGGAAGATGCCCGCTATACGTATGATGGCACGACCCACAAATTCTCCTGGGACGGCAACGCCGGCGGGCGCGGTTTCGCATTCGATGATTCGTTGATTTCGTACGACAGCAACTCTTACCGCAATGCCGGTGAGTATATCGATGCGTTGTTCAACGCGTTGATTTCCAGCCTGACCCGTGGCGATATGACCGCTAATTATAACATCAGTTACAAAGACGGTACCATGATCATCGACAAAGCCACGATCGTGGTCAATCGTAATGGCGAAGATAAGGTCTACGACGGCACCACCGATGCCGACTATACCTGGTCGCTTGACGGCCTGATCGCCGGTGACGATGTCGATTATAACAAGGGCAATGCTCACTTTGATAACAAGAATGCCGGCAAGAACAAGACCGTGTATTTCGATGGCGATTCCTTGAGCGGCAGCGACCTCGACAATTACGAGATCGTCTACAACGATAAAGGCGCGGATATTTTCAAGGCTACGATCGTGGTCAACCGTGATGGCGAGGATAAAGTCTACGACGGCACCACCGACGCCGACTACACATGGTCACTCGACGGCCTGATCGCCGGCGATGATGTCGACTATAACAAAGGCAACGCACAGTTCAGCGATAAGAATGTCGGCAAGAATAAAACCATCTATTTCAGCGGCGACTCCCTGAGCGGCAGTGACCTCGATAATTACGAGGTCGTCTACAACGATAAAGGAGCTGATATTTTCAAGGCCACGATCGTGGTCAACCGTGATGGTGAAAACAAGGTCTACGACGGCACCACCGACGCCGACTATACCTGGTCCATCGATGGTCTGATTGATGGTGATGACGTCGACTACAACAAAGGCGAAGCCCGTTTTGATAACAAAAACGCCGGTAAGGACAAAGACGTTTATTTCGACGGCGATTCGCTGAGCGGCGACGATGCAGACAATTACGAGATCGTCTACAACGATAAAGGCGCGGATATTTTCAAGGCTACGATCATTATTAACCGCGACGGCGAAGATAAGGTCTATGACGGCACCACCAATGCCGATTATACCTGGTCCATCGACGGCCTGATCGCCGGCGATGACGTCAACTATAACAAGGGTGAAGCCCGCTTCGATAACAAGAATGCAGGCAAGAACAAGACCATCTATTTCGATGGTGACTCCCTGAGTGGTAGCGACCTCGATAATTACGAGATTATCTATGACGACAAAGGCGCGGATATTTTCAAAGCCACGATCGTTGTCAATCGCAACGGCGAAGACAAGGTCTATGACGGCACGACCAACGCCGATTACACCTGGTCCATCGACGGCCTGATCGCCGGTGACGATGTCGATTATAACAAGGGTGAAGCCCGCTTCGATAACAAGAATGCAGGCAAGAACAAGACCGTCTATTTCGATGGTGACTCCCTGAACGGTAGCGATGCGGACAATTACGAGATTGTTTACAACGATAAAGGAGCTGATATTTTCAAGGCCACGATCGTCATTAACCGTGACGGCGAGGATAAGGTCTATGACGGCACCACCAATGCCGACTATACCTGGTCGCTCGACGGCCTGATCGCTGGCGATGATGTCGATTATAACAAGGGCAATGCTCACTTCGACAACAAGAACGCCGGTAAGAACAAAAACGTCTATTTCGGCGGCGATTCGCTGAGCGGCAGCGACCTCGACAACTACGAGATCGTCTATGACGACAAAGGCGCTGATATCAATAAGGCTAGCTTGCTCATTGTCATCGATGACAAAAGCAAGATGACTGGCGAAAACGATCCGGCATTCACGGGTCATACCGAGGGGCTGGTGGATGGTGATTCCGTCTTCGGTTATGATCGCAGTAACAAGGGCGAAGCCGCAGGCAAATACGCCATTGACGAGTATCAGATTGATGACGGCAATGACGGCAACAACTACGATATCACGGTGATTGACGGAACACTGACGATCATCGGCACCGAGACAGGAGACGCTCCGACCAATATTTATAAAGATGCCTCCTCGCGGAACTATATCGTCAACGGTATGGATCAGGCAAGTTTGATGAACAAAGTATCGACGATTGCAGCGAACCGTGAGACGGATTCCGTAGTTGACGACGATACCGACGGCAATGCGAACAATTCATCGCACCAAACCGCAGACAAAGCCGGCGACAAACCCAAAACGAACCTCAAGGAAACCAGCCAGAAAAAGACTTTTGAAAAACGTGATCTGCAAATGATTCAGCAAAGGACCAACACTCTCCTGACTAAGTCCGGCCCGTTTGGCGACAGTATTGCCACGAGCAACATTGTGGAGCTTCAGTCCGGAACTGATGGTGAGCGCTCGAATAATACCCGGATTATGGTTCCCGGGAGCAAATCGGTTGGCGGATTCAGGTTTGTCGTTCCGGCGAGTGACCTTAACCTCAATTTCACCAATGAGAGTACGCATCCGATGAATCACATGCCATCGCAGATTGATGTCGGCGGTAGTCTCGATGTTGTCAATTTCAGCGGAGTGGAATTGACAGATGCCGTTTGGACCGAAAAAACAGAAAACCTCAAAGACAGGCTGGATCTTCTCCTCGAAGAAATGATGGCCGTATAAAATCAGAAATCAAATTAACCAACTTAAGGGGAAAATATTATGAAACTGAAAACATGGGTGTTCACCGGGGCCGCAATCACGGTCGCTCTAA
>JBEBXH010000087.1:0-24112 GCA_040391785.1 Victivallis vadensis | reverse complement strand
CAGCGACGTTTTTTTAGCATGCAAAAATTATTTCTGATTTTTTTTCGCTGAAATTCAGATAAACGGTATTGACAAAAGCATTTATTTGCTGTATAATATCTGTATCAAAAAACAATACAGAATTAAAATTATGACTGAACAAACCCTGAAAACCAGACGCGCCGATAAACTGGTGCAATTCCTTAAAGACCGGGCATTGAATATGTCCGACGGTGAACGTTTTCCGTCGGTCCGGCAACTCATGGATGAGTATATGGTCAGTCAACTGACGGTGGAAAAAGCGTTGGCGCGCTTAAGCGAATCCGGCTGCATATATGCCCGTTACCGCAGCGGATATTTTGTTAACCGCCATCATCGGTCCGGACTCATTGTTTCGCTTTTTCCGCAAGACAGCTTCAATTACAATATCTCCTTTACCGATGAGCTGGTGGCGAACGTGGCCGAGGTTTCGGCAAAAAATGGTTTCAAGCATAAAGCGGTATACTATAAAGATAATGCAGACGCTTTTGCTAAAATGAAAGACATTAAGGCCAATGCGATTATTTTCAGGTCGATCAACAGTGATGCCATTACCGCGGAGCAGGTTTCATGGTTGATGAGTATGCCCGTGCCGGTTGTATTCATGAATTGTACGATTCCGATCGAGAATTGCCGCAGTGTGGACAGTGATAATACCGTAGGGGGTATGCTGGCTGCTTCAAATCTGCTGATCAATGGCCATCGCAAAATCGGGTTGCTCCAAAGTGAACCGAATCTGGCGGTTGTGCGCAGACGCGTCAACGGTTTTGTGAAAACCCTGCAGGCGCACGGGGCTGAGCTTGAGATACTTGATTGCGATATTAAGGCAGGCGAACCGTCCAATGAAAAAGCTTATGATGCAATCATGCGTTATTTAGATAACGGACCATTAAAAATCAGTGCCTTATTTGTGATATCCGAAGGTTCGATGGTTGGAGCGCTGAAAGCGTTACGTGAGCGTAAAGTGAGTATTCCGGATGAGTTAAGCCTGATTACGTTCGGGCGCAGCAACCCGCCATTTTTTACGGATATCGATATGACCGCGGTTGACGGCTGCCGCCATAAAATCGCCGAAGCGACAATACGAATTATCAAGGGATACTTCGAGGAATCTCGGGATATCCCTCAATATATTGAAATCGACCCGGAAATTTACCAGGGAAAAACCGTGAAAAACCTTTTAAAATCCTAAGGAGAACAGAACAATGAAAAAACAAAAGAAGAAATTCACACTTATTGAACTTCTCGTAGTGATAGCAATCATTGCCATCCTGGCGGCCATGCTGCTGCCGGCGTTGAACCAGGCGCGTGCCCGGGCCAAAGCCACCCAGTGCATTAACCAATTGAAAACCAACATCACGGTATTCATTTTTTATGGCAACGATTACAGCGGCTGGATGCCGATCCGGTCGCAGGGCGCCGACCGTTGGCCGCAGCTTCTGAGCGGCGCCGCAAAGACACTGGTACCGTGCAGCAACTATTTCAAATTCAACTCTTCCAGCAAGTACCAGATCCTCTGTCCCTCCACTACACAGAAACTTGCCGATGACGACAATATAACCGTCGGCGACAATTATTATCGCTGCTATGGCGTATATATGCCCGGATGGGACGCAGCATACCGCACCGGACAAGGTTTCTGGCTGCGCTGGAACAATATGGTCGACTTCATCCAGTCCGAGAAAATCCGGCATCCGAGCGTGTACGCGCATCTTGGAGACGTCGGGGGAATCGCCGGGACATTGACGGAAGCAAAGCTGAATAACAACGTACCGGATTTCCGTTATAACAGCGTGGCGAGCAGCGGCGTCGACGGGGGACTTTATCTGCGTCATAACGGCAAGGCCAATGTAGCCTGGATGGACGGTCACGTAACGGCGACCGGTTGCGATACATTGACCGAGCAGAAAATATCCCATATCGACAAAACGGCCTGGCGGCGTCACCAGATGAACATGCAATATCCGGATTAATCACAGGAGAAATAGATATATCATGAAACTGCATCTGTTATTTTTGCTGGCATTGCTGAGTGCCGCGTGTCCGGCCGCCGGGCCGGTGCTGACCGTATCGGACCAAGAGAGCCAACTGGCTTCCAATGCTTCCGGAAACCAGCGCATCAGAGTCAAAGTGGAAGCGGATAATTTTGATTTCACCTTGCGGGCCAAACTTGCTCCGTACGGCAAAGCCGAACCGCGCCTGTGGAGCAAATTCGTCAAGGCCGCTCCGGAAACCGAACTGATGGTCGAGCTCAAGGAATATGGTTACTATGAACTGACGGTATATGCGTTCCGGGGCAAAGAGGAAATTGGTAAAGTAGTGACGAACTATGCGCTGGTTCCGCCGCCGTTGCGTGAACGCCCGAAAGAATTCGGCTGCTGCGTACATTTCGGGCAGGGGCGGCCGAAAGGAGCCTTCCCATTGTCTTTTGAGTTGATGAAAATGGCCGGGTTCACCCGCATGCGCGATGATTTGTACTGGAGCTCATTTGAGCGGAAAGCAGGTGAATACAAGATTCCCGAGCGGCTCGAAAAAGCAGTGGATACCGGGCTTGAATATGGCATAAAAACACTGTTGGTGATCGGTTATAACAATACAGTCGCTTATCCCGGCAAATTCGGCAGGCCGTTTCCGCCCAATGAAGAGATGTACCGTACTTACGGGAACGCCGTGGTCGCAGGAATTCAGCAATTCGGCAGCCGGGTGACGGAATGGGAACTCTGGAATGAGCCGCATCCCAGTGTGGACCCCGCGAAGGATTATCTTCCAATGCTGAAAGTGGTGTATCCGATGGCTAAAACCGCCAGTCCGGACATTACGGTGATTTCCTGTGGCGGCGGCGGCTCCGGCGGCGGGCCGGGTGGCGGCATGATCTTGCCGATTATCAAGGCCGGTGGAGTCGATTTCCAAGATGCGTTCAGCATACATCCATATCAGTCGCCGTATCTGCCGGAAGTGGGGTATGAAGCGAAAAACAGTCCCGTACCGCGGGTAAATATCCCGGTGGTGGCCAATCATATGCGGAATATCAGCAATCGCAATCCGCGCTCGGATGGCAAAAAGCTTCAGGTTTATATTACTGAAATCGGTTGGCATCTGGAACATCCGACCAAAAGAATGTATCCGCTTTCGCCGATGCTCCAGGCCGCATGCGCCGCTCGAATGTTTCTGAATATCCGCCGCGAAAATACCTATGAGGGGGTCTATTGGTATGACTTTCAGGACGATGGCACCGATGAATTCAACCGTGAACACAATTTTGGCCTGATCCGTGCTGATTATTCGCCGAAACCATCCTTTCAAGCCGTCGCGGTTATGAGCGGATTGCTGGGCAACCTGCCTTTTACCAGAGCTTTGCAGGACAAAGAGCACAAGGTCTACTACTACGGCTCCGGCAGTGATTCGCTGGTCGCGGCCTGGACGATGGGAGATATGGAACAGAATGTCGAAATCGAACTCCCGTTTCCCGCCGCAAATGCCAGGCTTTTGAACTGGGAAGGCCGCCCGCAAAAAACTGAAATCACCGGTGAACTGAAAATCAAAGTCAAACTCTCCTATCTTCCTCATTATATAATCTCGAACTGAAAAAGGACTCTGATATGAAAACCATTTTGTCAGGCTTGTCACTGCTGCTTGTTTTCAGCCTTGCTGCCGCGGAACCGGCTGCCCCGGAATTGAGCTGGAATCGGAATTATCATGATTACACCATTTTGCCGGCAGCCACCATCAAAAATCCCACAGACCGGGATATCAAAGGGGAACTCGTTTTTACCCTTACCGATTCAAGCGGCCAGAAAATTTACGAAAAGCGGCAAACTTATGAGCTTACCGCCGGCAAGTCACAGGAATTCAACGGATTTCCCGAAAAAGTACAGAATCGCCTGATTGTGCTGGCTGAAGTCGATGGCCCGAACCTGAAAGCCATTCAGCCGGGCGCAAGGTTGAATACCGATAAGCTTTCCGGTATATTCGGAGCTCCCGGCAAGTTGAATCGCGAGAACAAGGATTTCCTGGTCAGCATGAATGTTCATCTGGAAAAATATACTCCGGAACTTCGTTGGAAACTGATGGAAATGCTGCGCAAAGCCGGCGTGAAATCCGTTCGCATCGATGGTTATTTCAATATGCCCGGCGATGAGAAGGCGGCTGAAAATACCTATCGCAGGCTTGATGAAGTGATTTTGGGACTCGAAGCCTTCGGCATTGAACCAATGGTCGGATTGATGTGGTTTCCCAGGCAATTTCATAGTGCTCCGGAAAAACAAAAGGCGGCTTATCAATGGGCCAGGCATATGGCGGAGCGTTACAAAGGGCGTGCCAGCTGGCATTACGGCAATGAAACGAACAGCGGCTGGGCTGCATTTGGCGCGGCGGCGGATATGGCGGCATTGCACCGGGCGTTTGCCCTGGGAACCCGCGCGGGCGACTCCGAGGCACTGGTGGCTACATTCGGCATTGCCGAAGGGCTGCCGGGCTATCTTGAGAAATTTCTTGAATACAATATGCATGATTACCTCGACGCCGTCGCCGTGCACCCTTATAGCGGCACCCCTGAGGCCGGCATTGCTAAAACGCTGGCAAACAAAGCATTATTGCGGCCCGGACAGCAGATCTGGGCCACCGAAATCGGTTATCATATCGACGATACCAAAGTCGGGGTAAATGCGTTGACCGGGCAACTTACGCAAGTCATGGGTTTTACCACCGAACAACAGGTCGACCTTCTGAGCCGCCTTTTTATTCTCGGCCGGGCGACTGGCGTGGACCGGATTTACTGGTATGATTTTTACGGTTTGAAAGATCGGGAAACGTTCTGGATGATCAAGCCGGATTTGACGCCGCTGCCCGCCTATCATGCCCTGATCAAGGTTTCACGGGAAATGAGCAATGTGACTCCGCTTGGCGGCACTAATCTCGACGAAGTTATTCAACGCTGGTACTTCCGCATGCCGGACAACCGCATCCTCCTGACCGCGTGGTCCCTGAATGAACAAGGGGAATTGGCGGGTATTCCGAAGGCGGCTGTGATTACAGATGCTTTGGACAATCCTGTGGCGCTATCGGCAACGGGCAACCTTCCGCTTACCGGCCGGCCGTTATTCATCAAACTTCCTGCGGATGGCTGGTTTGAGGGCATGCTCAATAAAAACTTGTTGGCATCGGCTCTTGATCAGCGTTCGTTCAGCAAGCCTTCGTTTCGTTTTACCGGCAAAGGCGGAGAGAAAATCACGGTTCCGTTTACATTATTCAACTCATCGGACCGCACTTTGACCGCAGTTCCGATTGTGACGAAAACACTGCCCGGCTGGCGGGTCGAGTTTGAGCACAAGCAATTACAGGTCAAGCCCCGGGAAACGATTACCGTTCCGATCAGCTTTAACCCCGCGGCCGACCTGGTTCCCGGGGTGGAATATCATTTCGCCTTGGCGGGCGAACTTGACAATGGTCAACGGACCGCGGAATTCCCGATCAGAATCAAACTTGATGGCCGCTTTCCATATCGGCAGATTCTTGACTTCAAACATAATATCGATTACCCGATGTGGGATTCCATGAATGAGCCGATATTCCAAAAGGGGAATCCGGAGTTGACGGCGACCCCGGAAAAAGCTGTTGTCGATGGAAGGCTGGATGAATGGAAGCCGGAAGAGTTTTACGAGCTTGACCAGCGCCTGACCTGGAAATTGCGCGATCCCAAGATTCCTTCGACCGAAGATTTTACCGGTAAAATCGCATTCCGCTATGACGACGAGTTTTTATACGCCGGAATTATCGTGCTGGATGATGACCTCAGCGTTGGGGATTGCCTGAGCCGGGACTGGCGGGACAGCGACAATATCCGCATTTTTCTTTCTGCCGAGGCCGATCCTCAAAAGCGTTCTTCCCGTATCAGCGAAAAGGAATTATTGCTGATTATATCGCCCACCGACATCAGCCGTACAAAACCGCCGGTAGCTTTTGCTGCTGTCCTTGGGGGATATGCCCGCCCGGGATTTGAGCAAAAAATCCAACTGGCCGGCAAGGCCTGGACCGGCGGCTATGTTCTCGAAGTGGCAATTCCCTGGAAAGAGCTTGGCATCATCCCGCAGAAAAATCTTCTGCTGGGCCTGAATGTCCTGGCCGATGATGCGGATGGCGGTTTTCGTCGCCATACAGCCATGACCTACTTGGGAAACGTCGAATACTGGCGTTCACCGACTTCCCTGGGCGGACTTCGCCTGAAGTAGAAGATGAAGGTAATTTTCTCCATGCAGCAAGGATTGCAAGGGACTCAAACACGGTTAGCTCAAAACAATCGTTTAATTTTGCTTTACTTTGCCTTGAAGCTATCATGTTTATGCCTTTTCATTCGTAGATTTCCCGAATCAGGTCCGGGCTTTTGCCGATCATTTCCAAATAGCGCGCCAGCAAACGTCCTGCGGAGCCCCATTCGGCATTCGGGCTCATGCAGGTCGAAAACTCAAACGTGATCAGTTTCTCGACATACGGCGTGGCCGCCTCAAGTTTCATATAAAGCGAGCGGTAATCGGCTTGCCGGAAAAATCCGCATCCTTCTTTGTGTAGAAACGGCCGCTGGAAGCTCTCGATATTTCCCCAGGCGCCGATGCCATTGCGCCGGAGACATTCGCGCGACAGTTCATACCAACGTTCAAGCTCGCTCTTGACCACTTGATCGTATGCGCATTCGGGCATGGTGAATTTGTCCTGCGGCGCGCAGTAATCCAGCAGGCCTGCCACCCGGTCATAGAGACCCCCGCCGTAAATGCGGAAGTATTCCTCCGGCGTGTAATGACTGTTCATATAACCGGTCAGGCCGTAGAATGTGGGCGACAGCAGGGTTTTCTTCTCCGGGGCCAGGCGGCGCATGATTTTCAGCGTGCCTTCGATGATTTTGAAAAAATCGAAATGCCACGGCAACGCTTCAAGCGTCACATACAACCCATGGAAGGACGGATGACGGTTGAAGCGCGGCAGGATTTTTTCATAAAACCGCTCATTGTCCGCGATGACCTTGTCCGATTCGCCCTTGTAGAGATCGGTCAAACTGATGTATCCGCCAAGGAAAAGTTTCATGCCGTATTTATCGGCCAGGCGGAACAGCATGCTCAGGATATCCGGGTCTTCCTCCCAGGTGGTCGAGCGCGGATCGAGTGCAGAGAAATGCCGTCCGTTCTGTTCCCATTCCGTGCGCAGTACGATCACCGTGTCGATGCCGATGGCCCGCATCATGCGGAAATCCTGTTCCCACTCTTTCAGTCCCCAGTTGTTGATGCCGGTGTCGTTGTAAATCGGGCTGACGAAGGTGCCGGTAATCGGCATGATTTTTTGTTTCAACATATCGGCCTCACAGTTTCGGGAGTTCAAGCATTTCGACCGGCATGGTGGCGGCACAGAGCGTGGAATCGGCGGCGCCATAATAGACGATGACACGGCCGTCCATAATCACCTGCCCGCAGGAATAAACGCAATTACCGGTGATGCCCTTTTTCGTCTCGTAATCCATTTCCGGTTCGAGAATCGGCTCGGGCTGGACGAACAGCACCTTCGTCGGATCGTTGAGATCAAGCCAGAAAATGCCGAGGCGATATGTACCCTCCAAATCCTTGCCGTGGAAAATCACCACCCAGGCATCCTTGACGCGAATCGGCGGGCCGCAAACACCGAGTTTGCAATGCGTCCACGGCAGGATTTCATTGGTCATAATCATCTTCGCATTGCCCCAGTTCTTCAGGTCGGGACTGCTTGACACCCAGATGTTCGGAATCGGGCGGTGCATCAGCACATACTGACCGTTGATCTTTTCCGGAAACAAAGCACCGGTGCGCTGGGAAATATCCTTGACGATCAGGCCGTGTTTGGTGTAGGTTTTGAAATCCTTGGTGGAGGCCAGCGTCAGGCGGTCCCAGCAGGCCGAACTGATGGCGTAAACGATGTAATACGTGTCGCCGATTTTCGTGATGCGGGGGTCTTCGACGCCGTTGATGCCGACGATCATCGGGTCCTCGCCGGTGATGTCCAGCACCGGTCCCTCTGACCGCTCGACGATGTCGAAGCCGTTCCCGCTGACCGCGTGGCCAATCGTTCCCAGCCAGAAACGGTTGCCGGGGCTGCGCGGCCGCGTGCCTTCCGCGCGGTAGAGGAAATGCACCTTGCCTTCGTGCAGAATCGCGCCGGAGTTAAAAGCGCCCTTGCTGTCCCACTCATCGCCGTGGCCGGTCCCGGTCATAATCGGATTTTTCTCGTAACGGGTTAACTTAGCTGGAATTCTCATTTTTTGTCCTTTCAAAATTCAAATTTATAAAGATCGCCGGTGAAATAGGTATTTCCCGGAACCAGTGAAAAGTAATCCATTTTGCCTTCCAGCACCCGGTTGCGCATCAGGTTGACGCCTAGCTTCACTCCTTGCGGATTGCCGGCAATGCCGAGTACTTTCAGCGGAATGGCAACCGTCATGGTCCAACCCCGGTCCGTGCGGTCGACTTTGAATTCGGCCGGTAACGGATTGAGGACCTGCGCTTTGGCTCCGACTTTTCGTTCCAGTTTACTGATCGAGGCAAAGTGATTGCCGTCGGCATCAATGATCACATGCAGCGCCTCGTCACGACGGTCGGCCAGCTGAATCAAAAATTCAATGCTGTCGCCGAACCACGGCTTGCCGCTTTTGCCCAGGCTGCAATCGAGTATTTTGCCGCCCGGCTCCCGGCAGTCATAGAAAAGATACAGTTTATCAGCATCGTAAACAGCTTTGACCGAAGTCGGAATCTGCCCTGATGAACCCGCCAACGGCGAAAGTTGCGCCAGTTCAGGCTGTTTCAACAGATCATCCGCCGAGCCTTTGGGCAGCTTAAATGTTTTCGGTTCAGCATTTTTTGACAATGATAACGGCTTGATTGCTTCGATGCCGGCGGGCAGCTGAGCGGCGGTTTCCAGCACGTGTACGCCGAATTCGCGGTCGGGGCCAAGATTCTGCAGCAGCATGGTCATCCAGACCCGGCCATCCCAGTTCATCGGTGCGCCCAGCGATTCCAGATCGACCCAGATTCCCCATTGATCGAGCTTATCTTCATGCAAGGCGTCGTTCAAAACGAATACCAGATCGGGCTTGTTTTTTTTGCCCCATTCCGGCTGGTTGGAAGTACGTTTCTCCGTCTGCTTACCGAAGCCGGCGGCAGAGCGTACTGTGTAACCGCCCGGAGTGCCGAAATCTAGCATCAGCCCGCCGAAACAGTCCGGCCGGTCATGACGCGGAAAATGATGCTTTGGCCGCAATCCATATAGATTGTGCTGCTTCATGCCGTTGATCAGTTCCAGTTTGACGAAGCGCTTCAGCTTCAGTTCCAAACCGGCCGCAGCGATGTTGTAATGATTTTCATACATTGGCAGAGTCCCGGCGCGAACCGTCATCGAATCCGGATCGGCGGCGGCTTTGCCGGCATTCCGGCTATAGGCGGTGGCGGTGCTGATGACTTCAATATCGCCGGATTTTTTGTTGACCGAATTGATCACGGCCTCGACCGGCAGCGACTTCAAGATCGGCTCCAGCCGCAACGGTTTGGCTAAGCCTTTTACGGTAAATTCAGTCGTCTGGCCGCCGCTGACAACCGTGTACTTACCGTCTCTGACGATATCCGGCAGCGTCAAATCAAAAGAACCATTACCGGTAAAACACAGATCACCGTCCAGATAGATGCTCACCGACATGCCTTCCGGAACGCCTTTAACGCTGAGCGTCTGCCGGTTTGCCTGTGCTGTCAGGCGGCATTCTCCGGCGACGGGCGCGTCTTTCAACGTAACCGAAACCGTCGAATCTCCCTTGCCTGCTTTGACCAGGGCGAAACGGAGGTTCCGATCACCTGCCAGACGGTATTCCACCGGCGATTGATTGAGCGTGAACGCAGCAGGAACTTTGCCGTCCGGCAGGAGAATCGCGATTTCGCACTCTTCGAACTCCGATTTGATGTTCAACGCGCTCAAATCACCGCTGACTTCGATGCCCGGCTGCGACGGCAAGCGGTATTGCGACGGCAGCGAATCGATGCTCCAGATGAAGGCCGGAGTCTGCGTCATAACCCAGAGTTTCCCTTGATTTTCATTGACTGCAAATTGCCGCTCGAAACGCTCCCGCCAAGGCGTTTCTCCCAAATATTCCGGCACGATAACCCGGTCGGCGATCCACCCGGTTTTCCGGTATGCTTCCGCTAGTTGTATTTCGCCGAACATACCGTTCGCCTTGCGCCCGTCTTTGATGGTGAAACTCCAGTGGTAAACCGGCTTCGTACGATCTGTCAGCCCAAGTCCAGCAGTCTCAACACCAATGGTTTCCGTTTTGTCCTTACCGTGCTGCTGCATAAAGACAAACCCGGCATTGCCCTGTGTCATGGTCATGCACTCGAGTTCCAACCCGCGGTCCGTGCGCCAATCCGGCGAAACTCCGGCATTCACCAGCCCCAATTGCCGGATTTCATAGCGTGCCGAAATAAACGAAATATCAGCAGCCTTCAGGGCTCGGCTGTTCATGCTCGGAATCAGGCCGGTGCCGACCAGATAATTATGGTACGCGCCATCGACGCCCGGCAGCCAGTAGATATATGCCGGATAATGCAGCGGGTCGCGATATTGGAACATTTTGAACTGATACATCCAAGCCGCGCCTTTGCGCCATTCCGAAGTCAGCGCGCCGGAAAACGATTCCAGATAACCCAGGTCCCCGAGCGGGTCGCAGGGCGTGTTGAAAAAGATGATTTTATCCGAAGATTGCTCCTGAATACCCTTGCGGATTCCGCGGTACAAATCGGTCCAACCGAAGGGATCGTCGACCCGCATCGTCTCCCAATCCTTGGCATAGCTTCCGGTATTGCCTCCGTCGAGATACCAGATATCGAGATTGTAATATCGCATCATTGCCAGCACCTGTTCTTGCACCTCCTGTTGCGATTCCGGAATGCTTATAAACCTCATCCAGTTGACATTGACGCCGGGAAACCACGACGCAGGCGCGCCGGAGCGTAATTTGCGGATGAACCAATCCGGATGATTCTTTGCTGGCGTCGAATAGGGAAAAGCACTCCACACCCAAGTGTAAAGGCCAAATTTCAACCGGGGATCCATGGCTTTGAGCCGCTCGAATTTTTGCCGGAGCCGTTCGACTTTCTGGCGGCCGTTGAACCAGTTGACCGCTTCGCCTTCCACCGGCAGATCCCCCCAGATACCGTCAAGATCGGTCATGGCGGGACAAAGGATATAACCGGTTTTGAAGGCCCTCAGGTAGTCGGCGAAGAATCGTTCGGAAGCCCCCTCCCACATGCCGTCCCAGCCGGGCGCAGCATCGATTTTCGCATCGCGCAACCAGCCGGGGCGCTTGACGGACGCACGATATTCGGCAACCTCGGGCTGCTCGATATAATTCCGGTAGGCGTCGAGCAGATTCCCCTGTGTTACCCGGAAATGATTTTCACAATTTTGCTCCTTGCGGTCCGCCGGCACAATCGTCATGCCGCTGATGAACCAGCCGTTCGGACGGAAAGCGGTGGTACGCTCCCCATCCGACGTATGATCGAAATAAGTGAACCGGTCATTGAAACGGTTGCGATAATGCAGCAGTGTCTGCTTGCGAACCGGATTCTCAAAAATTACCGTAGGTATCGTGCCCACCATGTTTTCCAGCATGATTTCGGATGCCTGGGACCGGGTTAATGTATGTGATGCGCCAAGTGTCTCGTAATATCCGTCTTGGCGGAATTCCCGGTGGAGGACCATTGACGTGCCAACCTGCAGAAAAAAGCGGTCTTTCCGGGTAAGGTTGCGAATGGTTATTTTCTCCTTCAACGTATTGCCCGCCAGCGTATATTGCTTCTCGATTTCGATTCCGGGCAGTTGCGGATTGGTCACGGTAAATGTCACTCCGTCCGGTTTGATCTGATGGGAAATCATGACATCCTGATATCCGTCGATCACCTGGTCGCGCTCACGGGTCTGCAAGGTATATACATTATGAAGGCGCTCTGCCAATTGAGCGCCCTTGTAGAAAATGCCGTTGATCACTCCGGACTTCTTATGCACCCACAATCGCCAGTCCGGACTTTTCAGCTCGAAATAATCCGCGGTGGTACGCTCCGTCATAGCCGGCCCGTTGTCATAATTATCATGCGCGGCAGTGGCGATTTCCGCCGCGGTCGGCAGCTTGCCGTAAAATGTAACCTCCGTCAGCGAAATCGGAAAATCCGGGCGTACCCGTGCCCCTTTGAACCGGAAATAACGCCCCACCAGCGTTTTTCCGTCGTGGTTGAACTCAAGCGCCTTGACTTCGCTGTCGCTCCCGGCATTTTTAATGACCGCCGCCGGAACCCAGCTTTTTTTATCGTTTCCGGTCAGGATGGTCATCTCCGAGAAATTGTGCGAAGCCGCACTGTGGGCATTGATCCGTATCCGGTCAACCGCATAAATACCGCCAAGGTCAAAAATAATGTCCGGATCGTCGCTGTATTGCGGCCACAATGCCGAATCCGTCAAGTTGCCATCGGTCAACTTCCGGCAATTCGCATCGCCGGCGGGCGGTGTATTCTGATAAAAATACTGCATGATACTGAGCTGCCCGGATTTCTCATCTTCTTTCCGAATCAGCTTGAACTGTGCAAACTCCATAAACTGTCCGGGCGTATTCAGGTTGGAATACGGATAAATATTGATGCTTACCGCTGTGCCGAAAGCCACTTCAATCCCCTTCTGGGTCTGCCATGCGGACGCCTCAAACGGTACCGTTACCTTCGTCCACTGGTCATCGCCGCAAATCGCATCGCGGTAAATGAAGCGCTTATTATCCATATCAAGCCGGACAACGAATGAGTTTTTCGGCGTTTTCCGGAAGTTCTGACGCATATAAAATTCCAACGCCGAATATTGGCTCAAATCGACCGGCGTCTCGAACTTCCCCGTGATTCCCTGATATTTTCCTTCCGCCTCCACCTCAACCCGTATGGACGGTTTTTCTTCAAAGCCTTTTTCCACCTCCGTAATCTTCGGCGGCTTGGGAGCTTGTCCGGCATTGCCGCTCCAACTCAATTTACATTCATCCGCAGAAATCATGGCTACCAAAGTCAGACTGGCTAGAAATAGTTTATGCTTCATTCTTATCCCTTTAATTTGATGTATAAAGTCCATAGGTATTTTTAAGTGCACTCAGCCCATAAGCAGGAAAGTAATGCTCCTTGGAGATCAGGGTTCCTTCGTTCACCGCTTCCACATGCCCTTCAGCAAAGAGGAAATTCGCAAAACCGCCATGGCGCAGGTGAATTTTCAACGTGGCGTTATCGGTCCGCTTCGGTACCTGGTGATATTGGACCGGCCCTGTCGCAATCCCTTGCGACGCAACCCATGCCGGCGGTGCCAGGTTAATCGAATCGCCGAATATTTCCGCACGGCTCGGATTCCAGAGTTTCTTGCTTTGCACCGCCGCGTTGGGCCAACTGAAGGGATCGTATGCCCCCAGGTGCGCATAGGTCAGGTAATGCAAATAAGTGCTCAAATTCACATCACTGGCCCCTGCTGTCGTATTGGGGAAAAACGACGGGCACATCGTTCCCGGCAGTGTATTCGGTAATCCGTAATATCTCCGCAATGTGTGTGCCCAGGTACTCCCGGTGGATTGACTATTCGGAAGAAATCCGTCGTTAATCTCCATATACTCATTGGCGAAAAAATAAAGCTGCTTCAAATTGTTGATGCAAGTGGTAGCCTGCGCCTTGGCTCGCGCTTTGTTCAGCGCCGGCAACAGCATTGCGGCCAGAATAGCTATGATCGCGATAACTACCAGCAATTCAATGAGTGTAAATTTTTGTCTTTTCTGTTTTTTCATCTTTGCTCCTTTATTATCATATCATTTTCACGCTTTTTCGTTCCGTCAGGCTTGGCTGCAGGATGACATCTTTCACCTTCTCGCCGTCAATACGCGCCAACAGTAATTTTCCCGCCTCGAAACCCTGTTCGTAGCGCGGTTGTTTGACACTGGTCAGCTTCGGACAGGTGTATTCACCGAGCGGCTCGCCGTTGACTCCGATCACTGAAATGTCGTCGGGAACTTTCAACCCGAGTTCGTAAGCCGCGGCAATCAGTTCCGCCGCTGTTGAATCGCCATAAGTCAGGTAGGCGGTCGGCACTTCGTGCTGCACCAAACCCCATTTTAACAGATGCATACCGCTCGCCGTTGACTCCTTCATCAACATCAGCCGGGCACCGGCAACTCCTTTTATGGCGCGTTCCGCCCCCTCGATCCGCTGCGGGTCGCCGCCGCATTGAATAGCAATCCGCCGATGTCCACGCTCCAGCAAATAACGCACCGCCAGGAAATTGATCATGCCGCCGTCAACCCGGACATGGGGGATTTCGACGGCCCCGCTGGGCTTGGTCAGAAATACCAACGGCATGTGACTATTCAACTCCCGGCAGGTTTCTACCTCAAAATCCGGCATGATCGGCATCACGATCAATCCGTCGATCTGCTTGCCGGCAAGCATCCGGCACTTTTCCCGGAATTCCTCGCTGCTGTTGTACGTACAAAGAATCAAGCTGTAGGAAACTTTGTTCAAAACATCCTCCAGCCCCTGCAGAATTTCCGGCGTAAACGACCCCATCACCGTCGGGAAAATCGCCCCGACCATGAATGTCCGTCCCTTGGCCAGCGCCCGTCCCGCGATATTCGGGTGATAATCCAGCTCTGCGGCAGCCGCCAGAATGCGAGCCTGAGCCTCCGCACCGACCTTATGCAATCCGGTCTTGTTGATCACATAAGAAGCCGTGCTCACTCCGACACCCGCCCGCTTGGCCACATCACTTAAAGTCGTCATAAATATTCCTGAAAATCAATCTAGTGAATCGCTTCACCAATTATTATACATCATAAAATCCCTTTGTCAATACCCGTTGAAAAATTTTATTATCAAATAATGCCCTGACTCGTAAAACCACGGTGCCCTCAGTCGCCTATGCCTCTCTAAAAAAACGTGAAATTATAGCGTAACGAAAAGACTGAGGGATTACTGGAAAAGATATGAAAGAAAGGACTCAAAGAAATATGCCACCGGATGGGCACCCGGCGGCATATTCATTTTTCCTATTTCGCGCTCATTCTGGCGCGGCGGTAGCTCAGCGCAAACTCCGTGCCATCATAGCCGGGGTCATCCTGCCGCAGATCGCTTAGAAATACTTTCTGACCGTTATTCATCCACGAAATCCGCGCCGCCATCGCCGCCAGTTCAGGCTCCAGAATACTCGCCGCATCCAATGGCGCCGCATCGGTTTTGCCGCTCAAATACGGCAGCACCGCTTCCAGCAAACTGCGGTAAATACGCGAATTGTCAACCCCTACCTGATACACCTTTTTATTGGTCACTGCCGTTACATTGAACGGCAGCCAGCTGGTGGGGCCGATGGTCAGAATGGCACTCTGTCCGCTCTTCCATTTCAGCAAAATCTGTTTCTGCACCGAAGCATCGAAAAATTGCGCATACAGAATCCCCGGCCCCATCAACTGCGACAGCAGCGAATAAGCATGGATCCCATAGTTGAAATCATCCACGCCGATCGCCGCGTAAGCCGTGTGGATTTCGCCGCGTTCTCCCACGGGTTTCTCCAACAGTTCGGCGACTTCTCTGGTGAAGCGCAGCGACGATCCGCCGGTGACGCGTTTGCCCTGTTTGAGCCAGTCGAGAAATATCCCCGCATCGCGCAGGTTGCCGACGATCGGTTTGTCGAGAAACACCGCTTTGCCCGCCTCGACAAACAGCTTGCCCTGTTCGATATGGCGGTCCCAGTTGGTGGTGTGGACGATCACGCCATCGACCAGCGGCAACATATCGGCGAGGTTGTCGATTGCGTGCGGTATTTCAAACTGGCGGCAAAACCCGGCGGCAAACCCTTCCGGGCGCGTTTCACCCGAATCCCAGGCCGCGGTGACTTCCACATCGACCAGGCCGGCGGCGGTCAGGTCACGAATGATCGGCACCCAGCATTCCGGGTGCGAGGTACAGAGTCCGGCAAGTCCGATTCTGAATGACATGATTCAATCTCCTCAGTGTGACATTTCCAGCACAATGCCCATGGCCTTGTCCGGAGTGTTGATCAGCAGATCGGCGGCGGTGCCGACTTCGCTCAGCGGCAGCTTGTGGGTGGTCATGGGATCGACCAGCAGGCGTTTTTCCGAAATCAGCGTGATAATCTCGCGCAGGTTGCGGTTGGTATGAAACTGGATGAACGCGCCCGGGTAATCTTGTCCGTACTCCCACGCTTTGTCGTAATAGCCGGGGCCGGTCCGCGCCGATGAGCGGATATCGAGGTTGCCACAGCCCGCGCCGCCGACAATGTTCACCGAGCAGCCGCCGACCAGCGTGATCCGCCCCATCGCATGCGTGTCGGACGAAATTTTCATGCATTCTTTGACCTGGTTGAACGCCGCGGTGGCCTCGCCTCCGAAAGCGAGAACGGCGAAGTCCATGCCATAGGGCGCCGCAAAATCAGCCGCCACCTTGACCGGGTCGGCCTTCTTGAAGTTGACGGTGTTTTTGATGTTGCATTTAGCCGCGGTTTTCAGCCGCGACGGCATCGTTTCCCAGGCCAGAACGCGCGCGCCGCTCAACTGTGCCAACTGCGCCGCCAGATTGCCGACGATCCCCAGGCCAAGCACCATACCGTATTCGCCGAGCTCGACGGCCGTGCGGTGAATCGCCTGCAGCGAGGTCGCACCAAGGCAGGCATAAACGGCCTGTTCGTAGGTGACATTGTCCGGCAGCGGCGTCATCATATTGACCGGGACATTGGCGTAGTTGGCGTGATTGGCCGCGGCGCTGCCCATGCAGGCCACGCGCATGCCGCGCTTCAAGCCGCCGCAATCGCCGTTGATCTCGACGATCTCCCCGGCGTTGGAATAGCCGAAAACGGTATAATCGACTTTGGCATCGGGGGTGGCGCGGCGAACCTTCACCAGATTCATTTCGGTGCCGGGGCTGATGAGCGAGGCGTGAACCTTGATCCGGGCTTCGTTCGGCTTCAGGGCGGGCAGATCGACTTTGCGGGTTGTGACTTCACCTTTGCCGGTGACGACCGCAGCAATACGTTTTTTCATAATACAGCTTCCTTATGCTGGAATTTTGCATGTTATATACTATACTGCCGCTCTGTCAAATAGTCTATGGTCCGAAATCACCGTTTTTTTAACAGAAATCATCACGTTATCATCTTCAACGAGCCAAAATCACCGCTTTTTTTAGCAAAAATCACTCTACAGATGGAAGTAAACCGGGAATTACGGATTCTTCCGCTTTATCTTTCAATGTTACTTCAAAAATGAAATGTTCCGTAAAAAATAACAGTTTGCTTCCCTGGATCAAGGGAAAAACCTCCTGTACCTCCGGGCTGATCAGGCGAGGCGCGCCGCCGGGCCCCTCGACGGGATACGTTTCCAGTACTTTCAGGTTCCTGCCGGTATAAAGCATGTCATTTCCTATAATAAGAGGCGAATAAGAAAAGTTGAGGTTTTCGGTGAATTTCCGAGGTGGAGAGGAGAATCGATACAAATCGCGTGTCTTCTCGGGAATGGCCGCATAAAGAACGACTCCTTGTTCCGCGGCGAAATCATAATATCCCAGGGCCCCCGGCCTCCTGTAACGCAATTCTTGTTCCATAGCCGGAACCCAGTACGGGCTGCCCTGGTTGATTTCGTTCTGGGTAGCGGCAAACCATAATTGATTGCCGGAACGAACCGTTTTGACGCGTTCCGGAAACAGAATAGTGGACTCAAACTTGGGAGTCAGGCTATGTGCAGCCGGATCATACAGGCAAAAGGAATTGAGCATCAGCAGCAGGATTTTACCGCCAGGCGCCGCCCACATGCCATCAATATTCAGCTCGGATTTACTGTTTGACAGCGATTTGAGCAATGGATCATCGGCATTTCTGGACGAAAAAGCCACCTTGCGGTCGCCGCCATTCAAATTGCAGCTTGACACGGAGTGACGGTCCGCATACCATAAGCGTTCTCCGGATACCAGTGCGAAAACCGGAGGACCGGGGAGGTCCGCAATTTCAACCGTTTTCCCGGCGCCAAGAGGAATTATTTTTACAATATCCCCGGAATGAACTTGTGCTTTCTGCCCGGCACCGGAAACGAATGTGGTGGGGTCTTTGACCACAGCATATCCGCCGCTGACCGTCATACTGGTAATGGGGAGGGAGTAAGCGAGGCGTTGCGGTTGCGGCAGGTAATTAGGCGATTCGATGCTGGTGATTTTTTCAAAAGAACCGGTGACGGGGTCCAGCCGCCACACCATGGTCCGTGCCGGATCTTTGGCCAGGGCATAGTAGTTCATATCATCGCCGGCTGCAGCGGCTACGATGAACGTATTTTGCGGAAAATTACCGGCGCTCCATATGGTACGGAAAGCAAAGCCCGGATTCAGTTCTCCATAGAACTCGCCGTCAAACAGCGCCCACTTGCGTGCACTCATCTGCAAATTGTAATAGTCATTCCGCAAATTGCGATAATTGGCGTCGTTGAATTGTTTGACCAGTGATTTCAATTGTTCACGGACTTTTTCCCGTTCGAGGGACGATTTGGCGGTGACTTGGTTTCTGCTTTGTTTCAAGCGTGTGATTTCACTATCGACGATTCGGGCATATTCCCGGCATTTGGAGTGGTCGTCGGCAAGATTGTATATCACATACGACAAGTCTTCCGGATACTTATTTGTTTTTGCGTAATATTCGTTGAGGAGTTTCGCGGTCAGCAATGTAAATTCCTGCGGGTTCATTGCCGGCGGGCTCCCGGTGGCCGAGAAAAACTCAAAAACCAGTGCATTCAAAGCGGCTTTTTCCGCTTTATCATCACTGCCTGCATTTTCCGCGAACACACGCAGTCTCTGCGCGATTTTTCCAGCCAACTCCGAACGTTTCGGCAACGGCGCGATAAGAAGGGCGGATGCCAGCTTTTCATATCCGATATCTTTCGCGGTCAGCAAAAAGGGCCTCTTCAAAAGTTCATCAAAGGCCCAGAAAAATTCATCGAGTCCTCCGGTGTCGCCACAATAAAACTGATAATCGAGGAAATTGATGAGATTCTCGGAATAAACCGTGATCCGGCTGAGTCTTTCAAAATCTTTCACTGCCGGACGCTCATCCACCACTTCCAGTCCGATTTTCGCCAGCGAAATCCAATAAGCCCTGCTGCGGCGTGAAATATCGATAAGCTCCTGTTTCTCGCTGTCAAGGTATTGCGTATAAACCTCGTGGCGTCCGACCCGGATAAGCTTGTCCTTCAGTCTGAATTCCAGATTGTAGGTTTCTGTATTGATATTGTTAAATGGATTTGCGGCTTTTCGGTTCACGTATGGCGGCGGGGCTTGATAATCGGTAATCATGGCATCAAGCAGCCGGATCGCTTTCAACTCCTCCCGCAAATCGCGGTCTTTGTGCACCTCCAGTAGTTCCAGAGCCCGCCAGGCGGCTTTTTTCCGGTTTTTGCTCAGGTAATAGGCATTCGACAACTTGTCCACAGTGATTCCGTACGGATAATGGGGCCAGGCGGCTTCGGCGAAAAAGCGTTCCGCTTCCCGTTCCGTATTGAAGTCCATATTCTTCGGCGCAAGCTTGAAGTACCCGGTTATTTCGTTGACCAGTTGTGCGGGTGCGTCCTCCGGTTTCAGATCGGCGGTAAACTCGTTTAGTTTCCGGCCGTCCGGCGCGGATATTTCAACTCGCAACACGGCATCCGCGGCTTCGCTTCCGGGCAGAAGGTCCAACCGCAGCATCGTGGCAGCGGCGGCAAGTTTGCCGAATTGTCCGGATAATCTGCCCTCCTGAATAATCAGGTTCAGATAGTCGCGCTCGAGAGTGATCAAATGATCGGTGGCGGTCAAGCGCTGTATGAATTCAAGTAACCTGCGCTGCGCCAGCGGTATGGCGGTTTTGGATAATCCGGTGTCGCGCACACCGGCTATGGAAATCATGACGGCAGACTGCGGATTTTTCAGAAGTTGTTCCGCTTTGGTCAATTCGGTGTTTACCAGTACGGAAGCTTCTTCCAGCGATCCGGCCAGCGGTACATCGGCGAGACGCAATCCCAACGAGGTTTCATGGATAATCAATCTGGATGGTATAATTTTATCTTTTTGCGGTTGAGCACTTTCGATCCTGGCAATGAGTTCGGCTTTCAACAGCCTCCCCAGCCGGTAGCAATCCAGTTCCGTTAATCCCGAAGCCATCAACTTTTGTTCAGTCATGATTGACCGGATGGCGCTGCGTTCAACATAATCTTTATCGAACGAGGACATGACCAGCTCTGCCAGGGATTCCGCTTCGGGCGAGTCGCCGGTCAGGGCAATCCGGGCTCCGTCAAGGGATATGAATGCGGTCAGGAAAAATACAAAGACAATCAGACGGTGAATAACAACAATTCTTGGCATGGGTACCTCATGTTAATGATTTCGTCAGGCGTAATTTATCATTCCTGGCGTTTTATGCAAAATATATCTTTTGATTTCCATATTTCATTTTCCGCATTTCCTGTTTCGGAATGCTCGTCACGAGATAAGACGCCAAAGAGAGAGAAAACTTAGGGTGATTTTCTGGCTGAATAGGTTTTTATCGAAATACTAGACGTTGAAAGCCATTTTGATACCTCGGATCAGCATTTCGGCGGACATGGCGACCAACAGCAGGCCCATCAGGGCCTCCAGGGCGGATAGCAGTTTGGGGCCCATGACGCGGGCGGCCCAGCGGCCGCTCAGCAAAATCAGCGTCCCGCCCAGCCAGGCGACGACCAACGCTGAGAGGATCAGCGGCTGGGGATATTGGTCATTGCCGCCCAGCAGGATACAGGTGGAGAGGGTGGCGGGGCCGGCGATGAAGGGAATGGCCAGAGGCACGATGAAAGGTTCTTTGTCCGGCTGGTTGGCATTATCTTTGCCGCTGTGGCTGCCGGCGGTACCGCCGAAAACCATTTTGATCGCAATCAGGAAAAGCACGATGCCGCCGGCCAGCTCCAGCGAAGCCTGCGAAAGATTCAGGTATTCGAGAATCATCCCGCCGCCCAGCAGGAAGACGATCATCATCCCCAGCGCAATACAGGATTCGCGGATGACCACCGTGCGGTAGCGCTTGCCGGATTCATTCAAGGTGGCAATAAAGAGCGGCAGGTTTCCGATCGGGTCGGTTACCAGAAAAAACAGCAGTACCATGGATATAAATTCCCGCATAACTAAAATTCCTGTTTGGTTGGTTTCAAAGCGCTTGATCCCGGCTTAATGACTGTTCAGATGGCGGTACGGATTTCGACTTTTTGCGACTTCAGGAATTCCAGTTCCTGTTCGTATTGCTCGGGGGTGTAGGTGATGATGCTCCAGGAGTTGTTGTGGCCGTGGAAGGTGTAGCCGCGTTTCCGGAGGTGGTTTTTGATGTCGTAGGAGTCGAACACTTCGATGGTTTTGCGGTGCGGGCTGCCGGCGGTGAGTTTCGCCCAGTCGTCGTGCAGCGGAATCACGCGGTTGCGGTAGGCGGCCATGATTTTCTTGATGGTCAGGTCGCGGTGGTCCATGTTTTCGTAGTCGCGGTAATTGGTCAGGACGCGGGCGATTTCCTCGGGCTCAAGGCCCTGTTCCTGGAGCAGTTTTTCGCACTTGGCGCGCAGTGAGGCGAGCCGGGCGGTGACCTCCTGCAACTGCTGGTCGTATTCTTCGGTTTTGACACTCGACTTGTGACTTTTTACTCTGGCGTACATGGAATTCCCCCGTGTTGTAATAAAAGTAACGCCGGAGCAGCGGAAATCAAGCCGAATTTCCGTAAAATTTCCTTCAGCTTGTTGCACAATGGGCGCGGGGATGGTATATTACATATAATTATTTGTTAATTATAAGGTTGCGGGGTAATGAAAAAACTGTTATGGCTGTTTCACCGGCGCGTGATATTGCGGATGGTGACATTCTGGTATTCGCGTTGGGGTGAAAAGAGCTTTCTGGTCATGCTGGCCTGTCTGATCGGGGTGCTGACCGCGCTGCTGGCGGCGGGGCTGCATGTCATGGTGGGCTACCTGGAAAAACTTTCGATCCAGTGGAGCATGGCCTCCAAGCAACTCCATGAATACTGGTGGCTGGCGGTGTTGCTGGTGCTGCCGATGGTGGGGTTGTTTCTCTCGTACCTGGTACAACGGTACCTGGGGGGGCCGCGTTATGCGAAGAGCCTCAGCCCGCTGATCCTGAGTTTGAACCGCAAGCGGATCAATATCCCGTTCAGCGAAGTATTTACGCATGCGCTGTCGAGCGCGCTGTCGGTGGGGCTGGGGGGCTCGGCGGGTTTGGAAGCGCCGAGCGTACTGACGGGGTCCGCGCTGGGCTCGAATCTCGGCGGGGTGTTTCGTATCGACCGCAAGAAGCGCAGTCTGCTGATCGGCTGCGGCGCGGCGGGGGCGATTTCGGCGATCTTCGGCAGTCCGATCGCGGGGGTGCTCTTTGCGGCGGAGGTGCTGCTGCCGGAATTCAGTGTTTCGGCGCTGATCCCGATGCTGATGTCGTCGGCGGTGGCAGCGGTAATTTCGCGCTGGATCATCGGCGAACACCAGATTATCCCGGCGATTAATGAAAAGTGGGAGTTGACGGCGATTCCGTTCTATTTTCTGTTGGGGCTTACTTGCGCCATCATCGGGGTGTATGTGATCCGGATGGCGTACCGGATGTCCGACATCCTCAAGGAGCGCTATCGCAACCCCTGGCGGCGGCTTTTTACCGGCGGCGCGCTGCTGTGTATTCTGCTGCTGATTTTTCCACCGCTGCGCGGACAGGGGTATATGCATATCATTGCGCTGTTCAATGAGGAGCTCGGAACTTTTGTCGAAGCCATGCCGCTGCTGAGTTGGATCCCATCGGAGACGGCGATCATCGTGATCGTGATGCTGGCGGCGATCTTCGTCAAAGTGATTGCGTCGGTGCTGACGGTGGATTCCGGGGGGGACGGCGGGATTTTCGCGCCGTCGATGTTCATCGGGGCCTTCGTCGGATTCGCTTTTGCAAAATTGATCAACATGAGCGGACTGGTTCATTTGCAGGTATTCAACTTTGTGGCGGTGGGCATGTGCGGGGTGTTTACCGCGGTAATGCGCGCGCCGTTGACGGGGATCTTCCTGATCGCGGAAGTCACGAACAGTTATATCCTGCTGGTGCCGCTGATGATCGTATCGTCGATTTCCTATTTTGCCGCGAACTTTTTCGAGCCATACTCGATCTACCGCAAGGCGCTGGTGGAGGGGAACCTCATCAGCGACAATCGCGAACAGTCGATCCTGCGCCGTCAGGCGATCCGGCTGAACATCGACAAAAACTATCACCCGCTGGCGCAGGGCGCCAGGTTCAAGGACATCACCGACCTGATGGACCGCTACGACGACGAGGCGTTTCCGGTCCTCGACGAGAACCATAAACTGCTGGGGATCGTCAACAAAAACAAAATCATCACCGCCATGCTGAATCCGGAAGTGTGCAATTACCTGCTGGCTTTTGACATCATGGACGAGCCGCAGGGCGGTCTGTCGCCGGACGACGACCTGGCGCGGGCGCTGGCGGCGATGGATATTTTTAAGGCCAAACAGTTGCCGGTATGTATGGAGCAGACCGGGGAATTTCTGGGTTTTGTCCGCAAGGAAGCGATTTTCAGCAAATACCGCGGCATGGTTCAGGAAGCCGACGGCCTCTGATATTTTTTTGTCCACAAAATAACAAAAACGATTGATTACCGGACCCGGCAATCAATGGAACCTTATTTTTCATATCTTTTCGCCTGTTACGTTCAATAATTGTTCCAATACCATACATAGTTAAAAGATAGTTATGAATTATTTTTTAAGAAATATGCTTTTAGCCTGTTGATTTCTTTAAGAAGTCACGTTATAATAGTAATAAAGATAGCTATGATTTAAATATCTTAGGACGAAAAAAAGATACACAGGGATAAAAGAAGGGTATCAAAATGAAAAGAAACTTCACATTGATTGAACTCCTGGTCGTGATTGCGATCATCGTTATTGATGGAATATGATCTTTCCGAAGTTATCTTGCTTATTCAT
>JBEBXH010000086.1:0-24180 GCA_040391785.1 Victivallis vadensis | reverse complement strand
ATTCAGCGACGTTTTTTTAGCATGCAAAAATTATTTCTGATTTTTTTTCGCTGTACCCCCGATAAAGAAATTTGACATTGCGGAAATTGGTGTTATCTTTATAACATTGGAGAAATTTGAGTATTTGCGTAATTAAATGAAATCTGGCGGATTTGCGCCCTCACGGGGTGGAGGTTCGCGCCCTTGCACGGGATGATTTGGGAATTGCACAAGAGAGAGGTGTGTCGGAATTTGGAAATTTTAATTTGTTATGCGGCGGCTGTCTACTGAGCGCCGCCCACCGAGTTAATTCGTTTTCAACCAACAAGCAGGAGGAGTAATTATGAATGCAGTGATGGAAGAACCGAAAGTCAAAGCCGCAGAGAAATGCCAGAAAACCAAGCACAAATTCATGGTTCAGGCCGAACCGGACAGCAAGGTTTATCTGGCAGGGTGTTTCAACCAGTGGAATGAAAGGGATATTCAGCTCAAGCACAAGGGCGACGGTATGTTCGAAGTGGAAATGTCGTTGGCCCCCGGGATGTATGAATACAAGTTCCTGATCGACGACGAATGGAGCATCGATCCCGTGAACCCCAATTTCACCTCCAACGGCATGGGCACCTTGAACAGTGTGGTGGAAATCATCTAACGAAGTAAAATCAATTCGTAATTACGGCTGCTTGGATCATTCCGGCAGCCGTATGCTTTTTTGGGGACGGCCTCCCGTTCGATGTTGAAAAAACTGTTTCACGTTTTTTCAACCTCACTTCCGGCCGGGCGGTGATTTTTTCATAGCGCCTGCGGCTTACGGTTTGTTCCGCCTTAGAGGCGGGCAGCGTTTCGCCGCTGCATCACGCCCGGGTAGCACCCGGTGGCGAGTTTGTTTTTTAAAATTCTTAATTCTTAATTCTTAATTACTTCGGTATTTCCAGGAAGTCTTTGATCGAGGGCAGGGGCACACGGTCGAAAACTTTGTAGTAGACCAGGTAGGCGTCTTCGGAATTGGGGTTCAGCAGATAGGCCGCGCGGGCCAGTTTGCGGGCCAGTTCGTAATTGCCCTCTTCCCAGGTATCCAGCGCGAGTTCCGCGGTTATTCTGGAGCGTTCGACATCGGCCGGTTTGATGAAACGGAAAACACGGAATTTCTGGTGGAAACGATAACTGCGCGGCGTACTGATTTCATAGAAGTTTTTCATCCGCAGTGCATTGGTATCCAGCAGATAGGCCGCGCTGGTCGCCGGTACGACATTGGCCGCGGCCATATAGCGGTAGGAATAAATGTGCATCGGGCCGAGCCCGGTGCCGAGATAATACACATAGAAATCAACGTTGTAACGGTTGCAGAACTCAATGAAATCCTCCTGCCGCGGCGAGAACAGCGAGTCGACGTAGGTGCGGAAAATGTCGCGCGTTTGCGGGAATTCGAACTTGGGCTGGACCACGATGGCGGCATCGGCGTAAGCTTTGACCATGGGGGAGAGTTCCATGGAACTGAGCACTACGCGATCGCGGATTTTCGAGTCGTTCATGAAGCGCATCAGTTCGGAAATTTCCGGGAGGCTGAAGCCCTGATAAGAACGGACGACTTTGAAAAACAGCGTATCCGCTTCGGCATAGAATATCATCGCGGCCGCGAGGACCAGCATAACGTGCTGGATGCGCTTGTGGCGGATCCGGCACCACAGCGCAAAGGTCATGGCGCAGGCCACGCTGAGGAAAATGACCGCCAGCACGTGAAAACGGAACAGGAAAATGAAGATGACGAAAAACAGCAGCGCCATTACCGGCGGCAGGAAATATTGCGGATTGCGGAACTGTTTCCGGAATTTGCGCGAGAACAGTCCGGCGAGGAACAACATGCCGCCGATCCACAGCGCGCCGGGGAAATTATACAGCACCTGCCGCCAGTCCGCCGAATGCAGGGCGGGGGTCCACAGTACGCGGGCCTCGAAATTCAGCAGCGCGGGGTTTTTCGGCTTTACATTCATGAACTGGAGTTTGGCCTTGATCAGTTCGGCGAAGTGGCTGTAGTTGCCGCTGAACGAACTGTTGTACGAAATGCCGAGCCAGACCAGCCCCAGGCCGAGCAGCGCGGCGGCGGCGCAGATCCGGCGGCGCTTGAACGGAATATTCAGGCAGATGACCACCGGGAACAGGACGAGCAGCATCGGCGACAGAATCATCCCGTGGGCGCGGTGGTACGGCACCAGCACCGACGCCATAATCAGGACCACATAGCAGAGCAGAAACAGCGTGAAGCGGCGTTTTCGCGGGCGCGAATCGATGAACGAGCGGACCAGTTCCAGCAGTGCCCAGACGGCAAAAACAAACTGTGAAATATCCCAGAATGCCACCGCGCCGAATACGGAAATCATGAAGGCGACTGCATACATTTTCCGGGGCCGCCGCAGATACCACGCGGCGGCAGCGAAAGCCGCCACGAGGAACGGCAGCGCCATGACTTCGCACAACAAATCCTGTCCGGTCGCCCGCGCCACGGCGGCGGGGGCCACGGCGTAGAGCAGCGCGCCGAACATCGACCATCCGGCCGGGATCCGCAGCGCCAGCAGCCAGAGCAGAATCATGCCGCCGGCCAGGCTGACCCACAGCCGCGCCTGGAAACGGACGAAATCGGGATCGAGGATTTTGTTCAGGCCGGGGAGGGCGTTTTTCACTTTCAGGCCATAGCCGAGGAAGGGTTCGAGGCCGATGGGCATTTGCTCGGTGAGTCTGGTATTTTCCATGGCAGCGAGGTTTTTGTCGTATTCCGGGATGCCGCCCTTGTCGTAGGCGGCGGCGAGCACGTAGGAGTACATGATGGCGCTCTCGACCAGGAACGGGGTGAAGCTGCTGCCGGTGGCTTCGCGCATGCTCTTGACATCGCGCTGGCAGATAATCGTGCGGACGGTAAACGTGGCAGCGAATGCTACGAGAAACAGGATCAGAATCGTCCGGCGCGAGAGCGCGGCGTTTGTTTGCAGGAATTTTATGATTGAGGCCATGGTTTAATCTTTTTTAGTTGACAGTTGATAGTTGACAGTGGACAGTGGAGGAAAGGGAGGAATCCCTTTGACCCTCTTGCGTAGCAGGAGACAGCGTCTTTCAACTGTCCACTATCCACTATCAACTGTCCATTGAAAAAATTCATAGGAATTTTTTCCTGAGGTGTGAGGGGGGAATGCCGAGTTCTTCGCGGTATTTGGCCACGGTGCGGCGGGCGATGTTGACCATGCCGTCGTCTTTCAGCAGTTTTTCGAGCTTGCTGTCGGAGAGGGGTTTCTCGGGATTTTCGTCGGCGATCAGGTCGCGGATTTTTTCCTTGACGCCGCGCGACGAAATTTCGCCGCCGTCGTCGGTGCGGTAGCCGCCGCTGAAGAAAAATTTATATTCGAATACGCCCCATGGGGTCTGTAGATATTTGTTGGCAATGGCGCGGCTGACGGTGGCGCCGTGAATATTCAGTTTGTCCGCCACTTGCTGCAGCGTCAGCGGGCGCAGCGCTTCGGTGCCGTTTTCGAAGAAATCGTGCTGGGTATCGACGATGACGCGGGTGATGCGGTGAATGGTGTCCTGGCGCTGATCGAGGCTGCGGAGCAACGTTTTGGCATTGCTCAGGTTGTTGCGGATATAATCGCGGGTTTCGCGGTCGGTTTTCGGATCCTCAAGCAGGTCCATGTAGGTTTGCGAAATGCGCAGACGCGGGATGTAGTCGTGGGTATCGACGATGACGTATTCGCCGTCCTTGTTTTTCTCGATCGACATTTCCGGGACCACGTATTCGGCGGAGTCCTGCGACACGGCGCTGCCGGGAAAGGGGTTGAGCTTTTTCAGTTCGAGCAGCAGCAGATTGAGTTCTTCCATGGAAATTTTCATGGCCTTGGCGATCTGCGGCAGGTGATTGCGCCCGATGTCGTCGAGGTAGTCGCTGACGAGCTTGCGGAGCTGTTTATTGACCGGCGGCTGGCGGTCGATCTGCAGCAGCAGGCACTCGCGGGGATCGCGCGCGCCGATGCCGGGGGGGTCGAACGCCTGAATGACCTTCAACGCTTCTTCGACTTGATCCAGGCCGCACTCGGCGGCGATGGCGATATCCGGCAGGTTCGAGCGGAGATACCCGGTGTCGTCGATGCTGCCGATGATGATTTCCGCGATCGGGGCGAGCCCGGCGGGCGTGTCGGAGAGCCGCAGCTGCGTTAGCAGTTGGTCCTGTAGCGACGGATGATCGACGAGCGAGTTGAACATATAATCGCGGCGGCTCTGGTTCTCGGCCACCTGGGCGGAATCGGCTGGCTCGTAGGTGCCTTCGTTCCAGTCGCGGGCGAGCTGGGAGAATTCGGAGAGCTCGTCGGAGTTCGGGGCCTCGGCGTCGTCGAAGCTGCCGTCGTCGTCATCGGCGATGCGGTTTTCGGAGCGGGAAGCGTTTTCCAACGGGTCGCCGGCCAGCTCCAGGTGACGGTCCTCTTCCTGCTCAAGAAGGGGGTTCCGGGCGATTTCCTGCGAAATTTTTTCCTGAAGTTCCAGCAAAGGGGTCAGGAGTATCTCCAGGGATTGATATTGCTGCGGGGACAGAACCTGTTCCTGCTTAAGAACTTGAGATTGATTGTGATTAAAAGTTTGTTCCGCCATAAGATCCGTTATCTAAAAAGCTGTAAAAAAACATTGATATTTGGGCTAATTACTCTATATTATAATACCGTGAAGATGATTTTCCAAACATGGAAAGCGTGAAATTGGAGACTAAATGAAAATCGGTGTGACGGCGTTGGGCAGCGGCAGCCGCGGCAACGCCTTTGTGATACAATGCGATGAGGGCGGACTGCTGGTGGATGCCGGGTTCAGCCGCCGCGACCTGCTGGGCCGGATGGGCGCGGCGGGCGTGGATCCCAAAAAATTGAAGGCGCTGCTGGTGACGCACGAGCACGAAGATCACGTGCGCGGCATGAGGCTCTTTTGTCAGGATTACTCGCTGCCGGCGTGCATGACCGGGCGGACGGCGGATTATCTGCACCGCAAGCAGACGGCGGCGGAGAAGATTATCGAATTCGCGGCGGGCACGGCGTTTGAGGCGGCGGGCTTCAAGGTGCTGCCGTTTCAGGTGCAGCACGACGCGGTGGAGCCGGTGGGATTCGTATTCAGCCGCGGCGGATTTCAGGTCGGGCTGGCCACGGACCTCGGGTCGATCGACCTGCTGGCACGGACGCGGCTGGCCGGGAGCGACGTACTGATTCTGGAGAGCAATTACGACCTCGATATGCTGCATCGGTCGGACCGGCAGTTGTATTTGAAGCGCCGGATCATGGGGCGCAACGGTCATCTGGATAATAAGGCGGCGCTGGGTGCGCTCGGCGATCTGATTTCGCCGCGGACGCAGGCGCTGTTTCTCGTACATATCAGTTCGCAGTGCAACAGTTACCAACTGGTGCGCGAACAGGCCGAAACCCGGCTGCGTGAACTCGGGCGCAGCGATATCAAGCTCGAAATCGTCGAGCAGTCGGAACCGGTCGAAACCGTATGGATGTGAGTATGACGGATCAACTTTTGAAAATCGCCTGTTACCGCTGCGGACAACGCCTGGATCTCTCCGACCTGGCCCCATTTTCAAAAGTCGGCTGCCCGAACTGCAATGCCGAAATCACCGTGCCCCGCTGGTTCGACTCCTCGTATCTGCTCGAGGACATCTGCGGCCGCGGCGAAATCTGGACCACCTACCGGGCGCTGGATGTGACGCTGGACCGCGAGGTGGCGATCAAGGCGCTGAATCAGGATTTTGCCATGCGGGCGCCCGGGCTGGACGAAATTTTCCTGGAACGGGGGCGGATGATGGCGCGTTTGAACCATCCGGCCATCATCGGAATTTACCACTGCGGCGAATACGAGAACCAGTCGTATCTGGTCGTGCAGTTCATGCCCAACGGCACGTTGCGCGAGGCGATGAACGGACTGGCGCCGATTCCGTTTGAGGACAAAACCAAGTGGATGAAACAGCTCGCGCAGGGGTTGCAGGAAGCGCAACGGCTGGGCGTGGAGCATTTCGACGTCTGCCCGGATGTGGTGCTGCTCGATATGGAGCGCAACGTGCGGATCGGCGACTTCGGGCTGGCGGCAGCGTTTTTCAATCTGGGGCTGCATCAGGAGCGCTTGTGCTACATGAGCCTGGAACGGCTGGGCGGTTTGCTTGAGACTTACAGCAGCGACATTTATTCGCTGGGGGTGACCATGTATGAACTTTTTACCGGGACCGCTCCTTTCAGTGCCTCCGAACCGGTGGCCGCCCGCAATGAACGCATGGCGAAAATCAATGCGCCGCGTTCGCTGCGCCGCGACGTGCCCGAGGTGCTTTCTTCACTGATTATGCGCATGCTCTCGCAGTACCCGGACGAGCGCCCCGGCTACCCCGAAATCATCAGCGTCATGGACGAGTGCAGTGTTTTTCCCGAAGGTTGCAGTGATTCCAAATCATTCTGGAAGAAGCTTTTCAAATAAACAATGATTGTCCGTATTTTCATTTTGTGGAGCGTTTGCCTGGCCGTCTCCGCCAATTCCATTGTCGGCGGCGGGGATTTTTTGTATAATTACAACTTGTCCAACGGCGTCAAGATCGACCAGACCGCCTGGGGGTACATCCTTTTTCCGCAGCGGCTCACGCGTGCCGAGAGTTTCCGCTATATCATGATCAGCACCCGCAGCGAAGTCAGCCGTCCGAACGCCTTTACTTTCCGCTTCAACCGCCGGATTTATCCGGTGGACCCGCTGACGGCGGCGCTGGACCCGGCGCGGCTTTATGATTACGGCCAGCTCAATTTCACACTGACCACCCACCGCCCCGAGCGGACCTCGCCGGGCGTGATCCGGATGGCCATGATGCGCGGCAAGGTCCAGGCGACCGTCGCCGACCGCGGACAGGCGCCCCGGAACGATCCCGGCACCGTCTATTTTTCCAACCTCAATTTGAACCCCTGTTCGAATCTTTTCAAAGTCAATGAGGAAAAAATCGTCCTGTACCCCCGCGACAATGTCGTCATGTTCGAGCGGCACGGCCACAAAATGATCCGGACGCTGGACGGGGCCGCCGATTACCGCTATTACGGGTTTGCCGAGCAGCCGGCCGCGAATGGATTTCTCGTCAACGAATTCACCGACATCGTCATGTGGGACCGCCTCGATCCCCTGCCGACCCGCCTCGGCAACACCTATTACCGCCACGTTTACACCGGCTATCGCAACGACGGCAAATACACCGTGCCGGAAATGGCCTACTGGCGCGGGCGCAGCCTTTATGACGGCGGCTTCGACGTGGAGCGGGATTTCCCGGCGGCGATCAAGGAATTCGAGCGCGCGGCGGAGCTGAAACACGTTTTCGGGCTGTATTATCTGGGGCTGTGCCACCTTTTCGGGACCGGCACGCCGGAGAACCGCGACAAGGGCGGCGAATACATCCGGCAGGCCGCGGCGTATCAGTATGACAAAGCCATGGCGCTCTACGGCCTCATGACCGGCGACCGCAAGATGCTCGAGGCCGCCGCGAACCAGGGCAATGCCGAGGCGCTGTACCTGACCGGCGAATGGGAAAAAGCCGCCGCGCGCGGTCACGCCAAAGCCGTTTACAAGCTGGGGATGAATGCGTTGGAGCAGGGCGACATCGTCAAGGCGCGGGAGTTTTTCACCAAAACCGTGGAGCTGCGTTTCGCGCCGGGCATCAACAAACTCGGCGAACTGACCGCCGCGCCGGTACCCGCGTTCGCGCTGTTCGAACAGGCCGCGCGGCTCGGCGACCCGGACGCGCTGTTCAATGCCGGCTGGCATATTTTCCGTCACAAACAGGACAATGCCGCAGCCTTCGACTATTTCACTTCCGGCTCGATCCTTGAAAACCTGAAATGCCGGATCGCGCTGGCGCTGGCGGACAAAGTCGCCGAGCCCGGTGTCCGGCAGTTTCTCGGCGGCGCTTACGACGCGGCGCTGAAACACTGGCAGGACAAACCGTCGCCGTACGGTGATTTCGCTGCCGGACTCTGCTATATTTACGGATATGAGGCGGAGAAAGATTTACCGCGCGGTTTCGAGTTGATGAAGCGTTCCGCCGAGCAAGGCGTGGTCGAGGCGTGGGCCGAGCTCGGACGCTGCTATGAATTCGGTATCGGCTGTCCGGATGACGAGAAAAAGGCCATGGAATGCTATGTGCGCTCCACGATGCCGCAGGCGAATCTGGCACTGGTCCGGCTTTACCGGAAGCACCAGATCAATCTCATGGACGTCTCCAAACTCTTGAAGCAGGCCGCCGAGGCCGGTTATCTGGAGGGCATGCGCCAATACGCTGAACACCTCGCGTCCAACCCGCCGAAACGCACCACCGAGGCCTCGCTATGGTGGGGCCGCTACCTCGACGCCCGCCTCCGGCAGGACAACAACTCCGTCAATGCCCCGTACTGGCTCGACTTACCCTGCTGCCTGCCGGTCGAGGTCAAAAACGACATGCCCATCGACTACGAATCCGACCTGAAGGACCCCACCGAAATCCGCGCCTTCTACCAGAAATACGGCCATTAAGCCTTATTTGATGGCGTCGCGGGCGATGGCGGTGAAGGTATCGGGGGCGTCGATTGGAAGATTGCGCGCGGGGGCGCGATACCAGGATTGGATGATCAGCATATCCGGCGTGATGCGGTCGCGTTTGATGGCGGCGAGGTAATCCAGCACACCCTGCCGGAAAATGTTGGCGCCTTTGGCCAGTTCTTCGGGCGCCGCGTCCGGTGCGAAATCACCGAACGGTTCGCGGGGTTCACAATTGATGATCAAGTGAAATGCGATGCCGCGGGCGCGGCAGAATTGCTCGACTTCGCGCAGCATTTGTGCGCCGTTGATCGGTGCGCCGGTGCGTGGGGAGGTTTTGAGTTTGTAGTAGTTGTATGGCGCGTCGATTTCGATAAAATCGAGCCGGTCGCCGCGTTCGGCCAGCGCCGCGCAGATCGCTTCGAGAATGTCGCGGTAATCCAGCTTCGTCTCGCGCGACCAGTCGCCGAGTGCACCCGGCGCAGTCGGCGAAAAATTCCAGTTCATGAGGTTTGGCACCAAGCCTATTTTGATGTCCGGACGGGCGCGGCGGATTTCGGCGAACATTTCGGCGATTTCACAGGCGGCTTGCGGCATCGAAAGGGTGCTTTTTTTCCACTGCGCATTAGGGGCGGAGGGAAAATTACCGACGGTACGGGCGATGGCGCCGTCGAGATGCAGCGAGTCGATTCGTCCGCCCGCGGCGAACACCGGCGCCATCGTACGCAGGCAATCCTGCGCCACGGCGCGGCCGTAACCCTCGTTCGGATAACGTCCGAAGCCGTTGGCGAACTCCATGCCGATCGACAATCCGGTTGCTGCGGAAAATTTGGTCAGCAGTGCCGGGTCGACCGGATTGGCCCACTTGACATCGAGCAGCTGAACGTCGTAAATTTTCAGCAGTTTCGCCTTTTTCCATACCTCCTGCCAGGCCTCGGGCGCGGCGAGGAGCGGGTTGGCCGGGGCGGCGATGTGCGACGGCGCCAGTCCGATGGCCGGCGGTTCGGCACCTGATACAGCGGCGAATGCCGACAATACGAATACGCCAAAAAACAATTTCCATACCGTCATAACCGGCCTCAATGTTGTGTGGGTGATATGTTGAATTTTTACTGTACCATGTAAATCGTTTTTTTCCAATATCGGAAGAAGAATTGCAGGGGAAAGGAACAGGTTTCAGCTTGCATTTCGGGATGGAATGATCTATATTTCTATTCATACACAAACCATCAACTGTTTTGGAACTATGAAAATTACTACTTTGGGTACCAGCCACGGCGATCCGACTTTGACCCGTTTCAATACGTCGACTCTGCTGGAGGCCGGGGACAACTGTTATCTGTTGGACGCGGGTGGACCGGTGTCGGCGCTGCTGATCCGGCGCGGCGTCGATCTGAATTGTCTGAAAGCCGCCTTCATCACTCACATGCACGAGGACCATTACGCCGGGCTCTCCGGCATCATCAAGCACCAGGTCAAAAAAGCCCGCGAGGGCGTCCAGACCGTGATTTACCTGCCGGAAGAAGGAGCCGTGGAGGCCATTCACAACTTTGTCGCGGCGGCCCACCGCCCGATCCCGGAATCGAAAATAAGTTACCGGGTAATTACGCCCGGCTGCTTTTATGATGACGGCGTGTTGAAACTGACCGCTATTTCCACCCAGCATTTCAGCAACGAAAACCGCGATTTCCCAAGTTACGCATTCCTGTGCGAGGCGGACGGGCAGAAGGTTCTCTATACCGGTGACTTGCGGTATGACTTCAGCGATTTCCCGGCGGCGGCCTGTCAGACTGGTATGACCTGTTTCTGCGAGCTGACGCATTATCCGCTGGAAAAGGCGCTGCCGGTCCTCCGCCAACTGCCGCTGGTCCGGCTGATTTTCAACCACATCGGCGATCACTGGCACGGCGAAGCCGCCGAAAAACGGTTTGCTGAACAGACAGCCGATCTCCCGTACCCGGCTGTGATTGCCCGCGACGGCGACGAATTTGAGATCTAGGGGAACCGAAATGAAAATAGCCGTATTTGCCGATCTTCACCTGCCGGACGACGATACCACCGTCAAGGAGCGGGTTCTCGACTGGGCGCTGGATGCAGCAGCGGCAAACGGCGCGGAGGGAATTGCCTGCATCGGCGACATGACCGCGTTCGGCACGGCTCCGGCGGCGCAGCGGCTGGGGCGGAAACTGCGCGGCACCGGGCTGCCCTTCTGGTTCACGCCCGGCAATGCTGAATTACGTTGCGGCAATGAATTGAATGGTTTGCTGCAGTTGATCGGTGCGAACGCGCCGCCGGATGATCTTCTGTTGCTGGATACTTCGGCCGGGCGGCTCAGCCCGGAGTCGAGGGCGTATCTCGAATCCTTCGAGCCCGGCAGTCGCCTTGCGCTGACGCATTATCCGCCGGAATCATTGCCGGAAAGCGACCGGGAGCTGTTGCGCAGTATCAGGTATCTGGCGGCGGGGCACGCGCATTATGACCATTGCGTGGACGGATGGCATATTGTCCGGGGGATGGACCCCGACAAAGCCATCGGCGCGCCGCCCGGAATCGTCCTCTTTACCCGGAATCCCGGCGGCGGCTGGGAGCGCGAAGACCTCACTTATAGCGAGGCCGATGCCGCGTCGTGGCCCGCCGCCGAGTGGGAAAACATGCTTCATTATCTCGGGATTTCCGGCATGGAAGCGCCGCTGGAAAATCTGGAACTGGCGATCCGGGAAGGAATTGCCGTTTATGAGATTCGATACGGAGAAGCCGCGCTTGCGGCCCAGGCGGAATTGCAGAAGCTCCTCCATGATTGGCGGCATGCCGGCGGGCATACATTGTCACTGCACCTGAGCGAGTTGCGCTGGCGCGAGGGTACATTAACCGGGCGGGAACAGCTCGACCGGGCCGCGGAGCTGGCGGTTTCGCTGGGTTGCGACCGGGTGACTTTTCATGTCCCCGGGGTTTCGCTGGCGGACTTCCGGGCCCCGGCGGTTTACGACCGGATCCTGCAGGAAACGGTGTCGGCACTGAAGCCGCTGATCGTAGCCGGAATCGTCGTCGGCATCGAAAATATGCATATGAAACCCGGCGAGAAAAACGATTTAACCCGCGGTTTCGGCTATACGATCGAGGAGTGCCGGGAATGGATTCAAACGTTGCGGACGCATCTGGGGCCGGAGCTGACCGGGTTTCATTTCGACCTCGGACACGCCCGGAACAACGCTCCGTATTCTTCCATGCAGCCGATCAGCAGCTGGTACGCCGCGCTGGGGCATTGGATCAACGGTTTCCACTTGCATCAGGTGGCGCCCCCGGTAGACGGCCGGATGGAGAACCATACTGCATTGACGGCGCCCTTCGATCCATTGATTTCACTGGCCTCGCTGTTTGCCGCCTGGCGTTGCCGGCAGGTTAACCACGCGCCGCTGATCCTGGAAATCCGGCAGGGCAGGGGCCCCGAATCCTACCGGGCGCTCCGGGATTATCTGCGCTTGGGAACAGCCTTCAACAGCAATCTCTGACATTGTGTGGACTGTTGGCGCGAAGGGAAATGCAACGCGGTATTGATCCCGGGATGAATGATATTGCCGGAACGGGTGTACTTCAAGTGATCGAGCAGTTCATTCCCGCGGTAGATTTTGATGTCGAATGACTGGGATACCCCATCGTCAAGGGTACTGCGCCCGGGAATAGTCAGGGTAGCCAGCAGGTCAACCATGGTTTCGCGGGCCGTTTCGGACAATACTGCGGTAATGCTCTCCCGCGACACGTATTCCCAGTCGGGTTGTGAATCGCCTTTTTTTGGAACGACCTCCCGCCAATGCTCCTGTACTTCGATGCGGTCAGCGGTCCGCCACCGCGCTTTGGCGGCTTCCAGGATTTCGCGCTCCTCCTCCGGTGTTTTCCGGATGATTCCGGTCCTGAGGTAAGTGCCTCCGACCAGCAGGCGCCGATCACTCCTTGCTGTTGTTCCCGCAATCCGGAGAGCTATCGCAAAGTTGTCTCCTGCGCTGATAGACCGGATCATATCAGGGTATTCGTACTTCTCGCCCTGCCAGACATAAGTCATGTCGGCACTGACACCCCACTCCTTTTTCATTCCTTCGAGATTGGTTGGAATATCGAATTTGACTCGTTCGCCCGGCTGGATTTCATCGAAGGTCTGCCTGTTTGCGTCCCACGTGATGTTGACATCGTAGACCGTTTCCGGGGTGTCGTTGTAGACGTTGACGGTGATGCCGGAGCAGCCGGTGAGAAGAGCCGCGATTACAGGGCACAGCAGTTGGAAACTCAGTTTCATCGCTTCTCCTTGATATTACAGGCAGGGCCATTTGGGCTGAAAAATTAATGGGACTTCGGATAAATCTCCCAATCGATCCGAAGTCCCGCGAGATAAGATTGCCCCACCCTACCATCATCGCAGCAGACTACGCAATCTGCCCTAGGCAATTCAGGTAATAGCAATTTCTCGTATAAGAAAAATATACCTCCAAAATGAGTTTTTGTCAAGCGTCCTAACAAAATTCTAACAAAAATTCTGGCCGGTTTTTGAAAATTGGTACTACCAAAATGACCTGTTACTGGAGCCCTTTCGGGGGCCCCAGTATCTCCTGCATCATGATCGCTCTCTGGGCGTTTGTTTTGATGAAACGGCCATAGGGATTGCGGCTGCGGCGCACCTTCGGCGTATGCCGCTCCGGGGGCCGGGAAGGGGCCGCCGCGACGGCTTTCGGGCGCGGCGCGGCGGGAGCGCGGACGGGCTGGGGCGCCGGCGTTTCTTCGAACTCGTACACTTGTTCGTCCGGCTCCAGATTGAAGTCCTCGTCAAACCCCTGGCGGTCGTAATGCTCCCGGGCGGCTTTGCGGGCCTGGGCCTTGCTCACGATCTGGAGCACCAGCCACAAGCCGCCGATTACCACGAAAATAAGCAGACCGAATAACTTTTCCATAATTTATCACATCATTTGAGTCGCGTCTTCACCGGCAATGGACTGACGCATGTCGGTATCCGCGATAATATTCTTCATCTTGTAATAATCCATGATGCTGAGCCGTCCGGATGCCAGCGCTTCGGCGATGGACATCGGCACTTCGGCCTGGGCGGCGACCAGCTTGGACCGCATATTGGTTTCCTGCGCCTTCATTTCCTGTTCGAGGGCCACGGCCATGGAGCGGCGCTCTTCGGCTTTGGCCTGGGCGATTTCCTTGTCGGCGTTGGCCTGGTCCATCTGGAGCTCGGCGCCGATGTTCTTGCCCACGTCGATGTCGGCGATATCGATGGAGAGGATTTCAAAGGCGGTGCCGGAGTCGAGGCCGCGCGCCAACACGGTTTTCGAAATCCGGTCGGGGTTTTCCAGTACGTCTTTGTAGCTGTCGGAGTTACCGATCGCGGACACGATGCCTTCGCCGACGCGGGCGATCACGGTTTCTTCGCCGGCGCCCCCGACCAGGCGGTCGATGTTGGCGCGTACGGTCACGCGGGCAAAGGCGATCAACTGGATACCGTCGCGGGCCACCGCCGCGATACGCGGGGTTTCGATGACGCGCGGATTCACGCTCATGCGGACGGCGTCCAGCACGTTACGGCCGGCGAGGTCGATGGCCGTGGCCTGGCGGATATCCAGCCCGATATTGGCTTTGTCCGAGGCCACCAGCGCGTAAATCACCCGGAAGACGTCGCCACCCGCCAGGTAATGCTTTTCCAACTCTTCGCTGGTGATGTTCAGTCCGGCCTTTTTGGCCATGATCAGTGCCGACAGGATGATTTGCGGCGGAATCCGGCGCAACCGCATGCCGATGAGCGAACCGATCCCGATCCGGACCCCGGAGAGCAGCGCGGCGAACCACATGGGAATCGGAATCACCACCCCGAGCAGGACGATGATACCGATGATAATGGCGATGAAAATAGTAATCACAACGGCTGAGGATAATCCAAACATATTATAAATTCTCCTTCCTTAAGAAACTTTCAGATTGTCGGAACGGAACGCCTGGGCCAGGGCCAGCGGCACCTGCGACTCGGCTTCGAGCAGACGGGCCTGCATTTCAGTGACCTGCGCGCGCATTTCCTGTTCGGAGGCCACGGCCATGGCGCGGCGCTCCTCGGCTTTGGCCTGGGCGATATTCTTGTCGGCGTTGGCCTGGTCGGTCTGGAGCTGGGCGCCGATGTTCTTGCCCACGTTCACGTCGGCCATGTCGATGGAGAGAATCTCAAAGGCGGTGCCGGAGTCAAGCCCCTTGGCCAGCACGGTCTGGGAGATCACGCTGGGGTTCTTCAATACTTCCTCGTGCGATTTGGCGGAGCCGATGGTGGTCACGATGCCCTCGCCGACGCGGGCGATGATGGTTTCCTCGCCGGCGCCCCCGACCAGGCGGTCAAGGTTGGCGCGCACGGTCACGCGGGTCAGCACGATCAGCTGAATGCCGTTTTTCGCCACCGCCGAGATGTTCGGGGTTTCGATGACCTTGGGGTTCACGCTCATCTTCACGGCTTCGAGCACGTCGCGTCCGGCGAGGTCGATGGCCATGGCGCGGGGGACGCTCAGGTCCATGCGGGCCTTGTCTGCCGCGATTAGCGCATCCACCACCCGCAGCACGTGGCCGCCGGCCAGATAGTGCGTTTCGAGCTCATTGGCGGAGACGTCGATCCCGGCTTTCTGCGCCTGAATCAGCGCGTTTACGATCACCCGCGGCGGCACCCGGCGCAGCCGCATGCCCAGCAGCGCGAAAAATCCCACGCTGACCCGTGCCGACAGCGCCGCGATCCAGTCCCGTATCGGGATGAACGACAACACCACGATGAAGAAGATAACGGCGAGGATGACAAAAAAGATCATGATCCCCATTGAAACGTTTCCTAAAGTTGCTGCCAATACTGAGTTCATACGGCTCCGGTTCCTTGATTGTTGTTGTTAGGGTTATTGGTAATAATATTGACGACGATCTGGCCGCCGCGGATGTCGGTGACCTGAATCGGGATATCGGGATCGATGAAGGTACCCTCGGTCATGACGTCGAGGCGCTTGCCGTCGATCAGTGCGATCCCGGCAGGGCGCAGCATCGACACGGTCACTCCGCAGTCGCCGATCGCCACCTGGGCGTCCTTAAACGCCGTGTAGCCGTCCGAGCTGAGCTGGCGCGAGTCCAGCGCCACCAATCGGAAGATCGGCTTGGTCAGGTAAAATGCCAGCACCACCATGACTCCGATCGAGCCCAGCAGCGACAGCCCCACCACGTAGACCGCCGTCTCGATGTTCTCCCGGCCGAACGCCATGAAGAACGACACCACCACGCACAATATCCCCAGAATTCCGACGACCCCGAATCCCGGGATGACGAATATCTCCAGCAGGATCAGCACCAGCCCGACCACGAAGACCACCATCGGGCCCCAGTCGGACGCCCCGGAGCCGACATGGCCCAGGAAGAACAGCGTCAGCGCCGTGACCCCGATGATCCCCGGCACGCCGAACCCGGGCGTTTTGACTTCCACGTAAATCCCCACCAGCCCGATCATCAGCAGCACGCCCGCGATGGCGGGGTAGGTCAGGAACGAAATCACCTGTTCCAGCGCGCTTTTTTCCACGCTGATGATTTGGCAGTCGGCCAGGCCGAGCTGCGAAACCAGGTCGTGGCTGTCGCGGGCGACATAATCGACGACCTTCAACCGCTTGGCCTCGGCAGCCGAGAGCGTCAGCGGAGACACCTTGTCGTGCTGGATACCGTCGCGCTCCAGCGTCAACCGCTGGTACGGGTCGGCCATGGCGCGCACCACCCGGACCGGACGGTCGTTTTTCTCCGCCAGCACCTGCAGCGCCTTGAAAAACACGGTCAGGAACTTCTGGCTCAACAGTTCTTCGTCGCTGGCGGAGGGCTTCGGCAAGTCCGGCAGCTCGCGCAGGATCTCGTCCAGAGCCGGAATCTTCGGGCCGGAATCGCCCTCTTTGGGAACTTCCGGCGGTTGCTCTTTTTTCTCCGGAGTTTCCGGTTTTTTCTCGTCCTTTTTGGGCTCTTTCTTTTCTTCCTTTTTATCCTCGCGCTCGGTGATCGGCTTGGTGCCGCCGGGGCCGCTCTGGATGGGCATGGCGTCGCCGATCATACCGCCGGGGTTGATGGCGATCCGGTCCGCGCCCAGCGCGATGATCGCCCCCGCCGAAATGCCGTTCGGATTCAGGTATGCGATCACCGGCACCTTGGATTTGGCCAGTACCGAGAGGTATTTATAGGCCACATAAACGCTGCCGCCCGGGGTGTCCAGCTCAAAAATCACCGCCCGGATGTTCTCCTGTTCCGCGCGGGCCAACACCCGTTTCAGGAACAGCAGCTCGTGCGACGAAATCTCCTTGAACTCGGTGAACTGCGACACATAAAGAACCTTTTTTTCGGAGGCGGGATCGAACAGTTTCGACTCCGCGCCGCGGCAAGTCACCGCCGCGAGGAAGATGGCAAATAAAGTGAAAATTTTCCGCATTGGCGCTACTCTCCGGTTAAAATTGACAGACAGTTCTTGTCCAGGATCACATCCCAGACCTTATCGAAATCGGCTTTGTCGATCTTGAGCTTGTCGGCGGCCTCGTAAATGAGTCTCTGCTCTTTGCCGCTGAAATCGCCGTCGCGCATGACCATTTCCAGCATGTTCGCCAGCATGCAGCGCTTCTGCGCGGCGTCCAGCGTCAACGCGTTGAATACTTCATCCATCCGGTCGTTTTCATAAAGCGCCCGGGCGGTGATGAAGAGCGACCGGCCGCCGCCGCAGATATCGTTGGCGATGAAACTCTCCGCCGCGGGCGACAGCTTGCAGTCGTCATCCGAACGGGTGCCGAGGTCGATCAGCATCATCATCAACAGCAAATACGGGGTGGGCTCCACCTTGCGGTTCTTCAGGCTGTGCTCCTGATGCTCCTGGATTTTGTCCAACAGCATGGCGGCACTGCCCGATTCGAAATTCGAAAATTTCATCACATACCCGCCCAGGGTCAACACCGAACTGAATTTTTCCTTGTTGAGTTCGGCTTTCAACCCCGGCTCGTGGCTGTCCAGCTGGATCAAATCGAAGTTCGTGGTGCCGAAATCCCGTTCAAAGAGGTAAATCACGTGATCGACAAAGATGAGGTAACTCTCGCCCGGCCGCCCCGAAATGCCTCCCGAACCGCGCAGCACGAAATCAGGCTCCATGCCCTCCCGCAGGTTCAAGACATTTTTGATGGCTTCCGGCAGAAATTTATATTCCATACAAACCCCCTTTGTTGATCTGTCACTGATTATATAACCAACAGAAAATAATACAAGCCCCAACAATAAAAAACAGGCAAAATTTACGAGCGAATTTCCTACAGGTTTCCCGCAGGCGCCGGAACCGCCAGAACTCGGATCCGCCTTCGTTGTACTACGGCGGGACAAGCAAGCCGGACAACTTTCAACGCGAGAGATCGGAAAAAAGCGAACATTATGAAGAAAGGCTTTTTAGCCATGCTATGATAAACAAATTAATCAGCCTCAGGAAAGTCGCCGTTATGAAGGATATACCTACTGACTGCAAGAGATCGATGTTACCCAGTTTACGCAGCAGAAATGCGATCAGGATGACATAGATGCCCAACGGCAGTACATCAGGGATGAATAGAACATAATAGCAAAAAATGTTCATAAGATAAAATATGAATCCGCTGATCAAAGTTATTGCCCAGACCAGCTTGATCGGAACAGGATCATCCGCGAACTGTGTCGCCACATAAAGCGCAGCAAAAACCCCACCTATGCCCAAAACAATTTGCAGTGAATAAAGAAAAAAGACCATATTCATTTGCCTTGTTATTGCTTCAACTCGATCAGGCGTTTGGCGATGTATGGAATCACTTCGGGGTGATCGTGGATCTGAGTGACATCGGCACCGTACTCGATCAGAGTGTCGAAGTGAGCCGGCATTCCTCTCTTGATCGCAAGATCGAGAGGTGTGCCGCCGGTTTGGTTGGCAAAGTTGGGATTGGCGCCGGCTTTCAGAAGGATCAGCAGGGCCACGCGGGAACGGTTTCTTTCGGACAACAGCTTCGGCAAGGCGGTATTTCCCTCCGAATCACGGGCGTTCAGGTTGGCTCCGTTCCGGATCCAGGCTTTGAGGATTCTTGGATTTTGACTGCATTCAAGCAGTATCGGACGGAGTTTGATATTCAAACCGTTTTTGATCAGGAAATCGATGATTTCCGGTTCCTTCACTTCTTGTGGTATCGCAAAATCCTTGAAGCTGAATTCCGGATTCTTTTCTTTCAAAAAACGGATCACGCCCGGATAATTACTGTTCTGCGCCGCCTGTGCAAACAGTTTGGAAATATATTCCTGGCCGAATATTGTTTTGCCGGAAATATCTTCGTACAAGAAGCTTACGGTTTCGGGGGAACTGAATCGGGCCGCTTCAAGAAGGATTCCGGTGAAGTCGTCAACGGTCAATTTCAAGCCGCAGGTAGTGAGATATTCATAGTCTTTCTGCAAGTCTTCAAATTTTTTCCACCAGCATGCTTTTTGAAAATCCATGATATCCCGGTATTTGATCTCAGGTGAATCCTTTGCTCCGTGTTCAAACAGAAGTTTTGCTGCAGCATAACTGATGGGGCAATAAGTCAATACGGTATATTCTTTTCCGAATTCTGAAAATTGGCTGTTAGGGTCAGCTCCATATTTCAAGAGAACCTTTAAGTTTTCAAGGTTATTAATTGCTCCGAGAATGGGGGCAGCACAAGCTCTTTTTTGTAAACCCCCCAGGCCGCGGCTGTTGGGGTCGGCTCCGGATTGCAGTAGAAACTCAATCACTGCGGCGCTGTTATTGGCATCGGCCGCCATGATGATCGCGTCCTCGAGCATGTTGTTTTTCACCTTGACTACCTTTTCGCCGCCGGCCTGATAGAGGAGGCGCAGGGTATCGACGTCGGCCCAGGCGGCGGCCTCGGTCATGGCGGATGCTTTCGTTTTGTCGATGACATCGCCTTTGATGCCGGACTTCAGCAGCAGCTTGATGTTGGCGGTGCAGTTTTCATTATAGGATTTATCATAGGTGGCATGATAGTATATGCCCCGGTATTTTTTCGTTTTGAACCAATATTTTGCGGGATAAAAAAGCGCGTTCCGCCCATTGTTATCCAAAGCATTGATATCGGCGCCGTTCGCCAGCAGCAATTCCGAGATTTCCGCCGGATGATTCAGCGCCGACAGCATCAGGGGCGTTATTCCCTCATTATTCCGGGCATTGACGTCGCTACCGAGCTCGATGAAACGCCTGATGATTTCGGGCCGGCTCTTTCTGCTTGACAATAAAACGTGCAGCGGAGTATTGCCATTCTTATTTTTCAGGTTGAAATCAGCCTTGTAACTTTTGAGCATATTCAGCATGTTCAGATATGGTTGCGTATTTTTCGGATTCTCGGAAAGTTTGTAGCAGATATGATGCAGTGCTGTATTACCCTCCTGGTCCGCGGCATTGACCGGAACCTCATTTTTCAGCAGAAATTCAAGCGTTGTCAGGTCTTTCCGTTTTGCACTGCGCATTAGTTCGGTCATACCGGTTTTCAGATTGATAAGATTTATATCCAGTTTGTGAGCGTGGAAAAGCTTCAGGGTTTGAAGACTCCTTTTCTGGCAGCAACCACAATCCTGGTCGGTAGAGAGGATTGAAATCAGTTGCTTATAGGCATCTTCGACGGTGGCGCCTTTACCCATCAAAAACTCAAGATTCTTGGAGTTCTCCTGATATACCGCATAACCGACCATCCGGTCAAGCGGTGCTTCATTCCGGTACAGTCCGGTCAGGGTATCGAAAATCTCGGCAAGGTGCGGATTATTGCCGGCTTTGACCATATCGTCAACGTCAACAGTATAGCCGTACGATATGATAACTGACAGCATTTCGAGGTTGACCCATTCACTCCAGTTCCACTGTTTCAGTTTTTCCGGAAATTTTTCATTGGGTACGGGCACGATGGCCCATTTCGATTTATCAAATGCAAAGCGTTGTGGCCCGTCGAAATTGATTCCGTCCTGAAGCATTTGCTTCAGCGATTCATTGCTGCGATCATATACGATTGCCGACGCGGTATAACTACTGGTCATTGCCCCCATTTTGAGCAATAGGTCTCTGAGGTCCGGCTTGTTATAAAAACGCAATGTATGATCCAGAATATAGTCATAGTCGAAATCGGCTCCGGAATTCAGCAGCAGCAAAATAGCCTGATGCAAATCCACACGGCGTTCTGCAGTTTTCTCGTCCATGGCTTCGTAAATCAGATTGCATATCGATTGTCTTGCCAATACGGGATCGGCGCCGTGGTCGAGCAGCAGTTTGATGATCTTGTATGGTCTCGGGTTATATACCGCATAGTCTAACGCGACTTCGTCTTTTTCAATGGTCCGGAAGTTGGGGTTGGCGCCGGCTTTCAGGAGTGCCTCGACCTCGGATGCATCTTTGTCCCGGCAGGCCCTCATCAATTCGGTAATACTGCGGTCCGGTTCGAAAAGGGCGGAAAATACGGAGCAGCAAATGCACACACAACCCAGAAGCGTCAGAAATTTTTTCATCGCACCACCTTACACCATATTATATAATATGACGGAAAGCCCGGGAGGAATCTTAGTGTCAGATGCCGAGTTTGTTCAGCTTTTCTTTGAAGTATTGGCGCAGCAGCTCAGTGTCTTGCTCGAACGGGGGCTTGTGGGTTAAAGCCTGCAGAACCGTCTTGTATTGAGCTTTTTGGAAACCGTAGTCGGCCAGGCGGGGCTTCCACCAGCTTTCGATCTTGCCCTCGAACGAAACGAGCTTTTTGCGGACCGGATGGGCTTTGTCGTATTTCGCGACAATATATTGCTGCAGCAGCCAGGTTTCAAAATACCTGGACCACGATTTCTGGCTTACCCGGATCACCACGTCCAGGTTGTAGGGAATCAACGATCTGTACTTCTCAATTCCTTCTTTGGAGCCATGCGCTTTCACGGTGGTCAGCCAGACCTCGAGCGACATATCCGGGTTGAGCACTTTGACGAAGCTGTAAACTTCTTCGGGCGTTTTGCCATCGTTGACCACCTGTTTGAGCCCTTCGAGGGTTCTTTCGCAGGCGACAACGGCCTCTTTGAACTGGTCGTCGGAAAGGCCGAGGTGCTTGAAGTAAAACTCGATCGCCTTATACGATTCTTCATCGGTCAGGTTGCATTGATTGGCGGCAAGTTCCTTGTCGACCATGCTTTGGATTTGCACAGTCAATTCCGGAGCAAGGGCCGGGATTTCGACAGCACCGGCCACCGTCAGTACCGTACAGGTGAAGGACAGCAAAATCAGTCGAATCATAAAGCTTTACTCCTAAGTTTTTCCGGTGATTATCTTGTAGCGCCTGCGGCTTACATTTCGTTTCGCCCTGTGGGCGACCAGCGCTGTCCGCGCGCTGGACCGCGTCCGGGTAGCACCCGGTGGCGAGTTCTTAATTCTTAATTCCAATGTACTTATTCATGGCGTCGATCAGTTCGCTTTGCAGTTCGGCGGATTGATCGACCATGTCGAGCATGTTCTCGGCTTCGTCTTCGGAGAGCTCGGTTTTTTCGGAATTCAACATGCAGAGAAGGCCGTTGAGGTGACTGCTCAGCTTGGCGAGCTTTTTCATTTCATCCTTCGGCATGCTGTCCGCCGGAATTTCCATATTCGTCAATGACTGCAGGTAGTCGATGCGTTCGGTGGTAAGCTCGAGAATGCGCTCGCGGATCGGCGCTTTGATCTCGTCCGGTTCGCGGTTGTAGCGGGAACTCAGTTCCTCCCAGCGGTCCTCGAGGTAGTTCATGAAAATCACTTCCTGCGCTTCGTCGGCAAAGCTCAGGCGGCGTTCGCCGAAACAGCGCGCGTAGAAGTCGGAGAATTCCAGTTCGCGGTTGTAACAATTGTCCAGCATATAGGAGTCGAGCTCGTTGATGGTCATCGGGAACCCCGCCTCGGCCATGATCGACTCCAACGAACCGGTTTCGCCGGTGGAAATCAGCAGGTCCTCGGGGATCTCCTGCTGGCTCTCTTCCTCGACCAGGCCGAGGACGCTCTGGCCCTGTTCGATGCGGATCTCCACGCGCTCCATCAGCTTCGAGAATTCGTCCAGCGACGCGCTGTTCGGGCCGAACAACGCCTTGCCGCCATAGAAATAGCCCCAGGCGAGGAATTCCGGCAGGTCGAAATAACTTTCGTAATCGGCAATGACCTTCTCCAGCGCCAGCGAATATTCGTTGACCCAGTGTTTGATCTTCTGATGATCGCGCAGGCCGCCGGAACCGTAGGTGAAGTCGATCACGCCCTTTTCCCAGTCGAGCACGCGGGCGATCAGGGTATCGCCCTGTTTGAACCGGGTTTCGCGGTAAAAATGCTGCAGGTCAAAGACCGTAATCGTGACCTCGGTATCGGGCGACGCATCAGCCGCGTAAATATCGTGTTCCGGGTCCTCCGCCACCAGGAAATCACCGATCTGCTCAATGCCCATCAACAGGTGGTACGGGATCAGTGCGCTGACTTTCATGGTCCGCGGTTTGGTTTTCAGGTTTTTGCCGCCGCACTCGCGCAAGGTGATTTCCGAGGGGAAAACTTCGGAGAACACAAACGGCAGGAAGCGGTGCCCCGGGATCAGGATGCCCTCGTCGAGTTCGAACTCGGTGGGGGTGATGACGAATTCCGCGTGGTGGAAAAACTTCTGGCGCGAATAAAAATTCTTTCGCTCGAGGTCAAAGAAAAAGCGGTCGTCCACGCTCAGTTCGCGTTCCAGTTTTTCGGCGAACTGGCGCTGCTGCTGCGGGGTTTCCGCGGTCATGCCGTCGACGATTTCCTGCACGGTGAATTGGGCGTTGTCATGAAAAAATTTGTCGATTTCGCGGTCGATGTGCTCGTGCATAATCAGCCTCCGAATGATGATATCTGTTTGGTGAGCAGCGAGCTCACGTGCGCGGCCAGTTCGGGCTGCTCCCAGGTTTTGAGGGTTTCGATGGTGACGGCGTCGGCGAGGTCGAACATGCCGCTCTGGGTCCGGCGCAGCTTGAAGAGCGTGCCGCCGCAGCCGAGCTTGGCGCCGATGTCCGCGCAGAGCGTCCGGATGTAGGTGCCTTTGGAGCATTTGACGGTGAAATCGGCCTGCGGGAGCTCGACGCGGGTGATGTCGATGTCCGCAATGTGGATCGGGCGCGGGTCGCGGTCGACCTCTTTGCCCTTGCGGGCGATTTCGTACAGGCGTTTGCCGTCGACCTTGACGGCGGAGACCATCGGGGGGGTCTGCATGATGTCGCCCTTGAAACTCATGATGGCGTCGCGCAATTGCTGCTCGGTCACGCCGCTCCAGTCTTTTTCGGCGGTGACTTCTCCATCCATGTCCTGTGTGTCGGTTTCGGTGCCGAGGAGGAGCGTGCCCTCGTAGGTTTTGTCGTCGCCGCTCAGTTTCTGGCTGAAACGGGTAAATTTGCCGATGACCAGCACCAGTAACCCGGTGGCGGCGGGGTCAAGGGTGCCGCAGTGGCCGACTTTCGGGATATTGAAACGCGCACGCACGAAGTTGACCACGTCGAAACTGGTCCATTCGGAGGGTTTATCGACCAGCAGCACGCCGTCACCGTAGAATTCGGGGCGGCGGATTCTCTTTTTCTGTTCTTCCATTTATCAGGAGC
>JBEBXH010000085.1:0-24294 GCA_040391785.1 Victivallis vadensis | reverse complement strand
CTCGCAAAAGGAAAGTTGCAAGCATCACAGTAATTAACATACAAAATACACAAAAACACACAAAAAAGAGGAATGTTAAAAATAATTTTGTGTCGTTTTGTGTGTTTGTGGAAAAGAAAATCTTTAATGAAATCTCTTTAACGTCCGAAATCGGCACCAATATTTTCGTGTTTTCGAGGTCAAAAAAGAAAATTCCAGTTTATTTGATATTACCCTCTTGCATTGTTTCGGAACGGCTGTATTTTATTAGAAATGCAACCGGTTGTATTTTTAAATTTCATACAGGAAGAAATTATGCAGAAGTACGAATTTGATGATTTGTTCAGAAGGGCGGAGATATTCTGCCAGACGCTCGAAGATTGGCTTTTCAGCGAAACCAAAGAATTTCAGGCGGAATATTGCACCACGAAGGAACCGGTGGCAATCGCTGACCGGGCGAAAGGCGAATTCAAGCCCATCAAAACCGGCGAGAGCTGGGCCAAAGAAGCCTGGGATAGTGCATGGTTTCATCTTTCCGGTACCGTGCCGGAAGAGTGGAAGGGCAAGAGCCTGGCGGTCCGTCTGTACATCGGCGGCGAAATCCTGTTGTGCGATGCCAATGGCGAACCGATCTGCGGCCTGACCGACTTCTCGGTATTTGATCATAGCTACACCAAGAATCTGTATTTCATCCCCGGCACCGCCAAGGGCGGCGAAAAGCTGGAATTCTGGGCGGAAGGCGCCGCCAACGGCTTGTTCGGCCTGCCGCTGAAGGAATTCCTGGAGCGCGGCAAGCAGCCGCAGAAATACGATACCACGATCACCAGTCTCTTCTTCGGCGTTTTCAACCACGAAGTTTACCAGTTGCGTTATGATATGAATATGCTGGTATCGCAGGTCCGGGACCTCGGCGACCACCGTTTCCCCGCCAACCGGATCATCCGCACGGTTTCCGATGCCATCAACGTTTTTGCGAACGATCCCGCCAATGCTTCTGCCGCACGCGAAGTACTGCGCAAGTACTATGAACTGCCGCTGGCCGGGAATACCATGACCGCATACGCAGTGGGCCATGCGCATATCGATACCGGGTGGCTGTGGCCGGTATGTGAAACCATCCGGAAATGCGGACGCACGTTCAGCAGCCAGGTCGGACTGATGGAGCAGTATCCGGATTTCGTTTTCGGGGCTTCGCAGGCTCAGCATTACTATTTCACCAAAAAATATTATCCGACCGTGTACGAAAAGATCAAGGAAAAGGTCAAGACCGGGCAGTGGGAAATCCAGGGCGGCATGTGGGTGGAAGCCGACGGTAATGTGCCCAGCGGTGAATCGTTCGTACGTCAGTTTATCCACGGCAAGAATTTTTTCATGGATGAATTCGGCTTCAATGTCACCAACATGTGGCTGCCGGACGTGTTCGGCTACTCGGCCGCGCTGCCGCAGATCATCAAAAAAGCCGGCTGCGATTTCTTCGTGACCCAGAAAATGTCATGGAACAAGGTCAACGTGTTCCCGCACAATACATTCCGCTGGCGCGGCATCGACGGTTCGGAAGTCATCACGCACTTTCCGCCGGAAAACAACTACAACAGCGACCTCAGCCCGCGGATGCTGAATCCTGCCGTCAAAAACCTGAAGGAGAGCGATTTCATCGGAGAATTCCTGTCGCTTTTCGGCACCGGCAACGGCGGCGGCGGTCCGAGCGAAGTGCATATCGAGCAGGGCAAGCGCCTGCAGCATCTGAACGGCAGCCCGAAAGTGAAGTTCAGCCGAGCGGACGTGTTCCTCGAAGGTCTGCGTAAATACGAAGATCGCCTGGCCGTGTGGGTCGGCGAACTTTATCTGGAAATGCACCGCGCCACCTTGACCTCACAGGCCAAGGTCAAGAAAGGCAACCGCCTGTGTGAAAACGCCCTGCGCAAAGTCGAAGCAGTTTACTCCTGCCTGCCGTTTGATAAATACCCGGCGGCCGAGCTGGATGAAATGTGGAAAACCTTGTTGATCAATCAATTCCATGATATCCTGCCGGGCTCGTCCATTACCAAGGTTTATGATGTGACACACGTCCAGCATGAGGAAATTCTGGAAAAATGCACCGAACTTCTGGCCGCCGCCGGCGAGCTGGCGCTGAAGGCCAACGCCGACTCGGTGACTTATTTCAACGCCACTTCTTATGACTACAACCGCGTGCTGGCTCTGCCGGCCGGTTGGGAAGGTGTTAACGAAGGCGTGGCCCAGCAGGAAAGCAACGGCGCAGTGGTGCAACTGACGGTTCCGGCGCTCTCCTCGATCACGCTGACCCGGAGCAAGAACGGCATTGCCGCTCAAACAGCCAAGGATCTGGTGCTGGAAAACGAATTGGTCAAGTACGAATTCGACGCAACCGGTAAGCTGCTGCGCGCTTACGACAAGGAAGCCCAGCGCGAAATCGGAATCAACGGTAACGACTTCACGCTGTACGATGACCATCCGAACCAGTACGATGCCTGGGATATCGAGCACTTTTACAAAGACGTGCCGGTGGGCAAGCCGGTCGCGGTCAAGGCCGAGAAGTTCAACGGTCCGGTTCGCCAGGAGCTGCGCCTGACGCTGAATATCGGCAACTCCGTCATCAATCAGAGCATTTATCTGACCGCCGACGGCAAGTGCCTGGACTTTGTCACCCACGTGGATTGGAAAGAATGCCACAAGATGCTGCGTGTCGCGTTCCCGGTCAATATTTTCAGCAATGAATCGACCTGCGACATCCAATACGGCTACCTGAAGCGCCCGACCCACAGCAATACCAGCTGGGAAATGGCCTGTTTCGAAATGGTGGCGCACAAATATGCGGACCTCTCCGACGCCCAGTACGGGGTCGCACTGCTCAACGATTGCAAGTACGGTTACAAACTCAAGGAAAATATCCTCGACCTGAACCTGCTGCGCGCACCGAAGTATCCGGACGATTCCGCCGATATCGGTCAGCATTCGTTCACCTACAGCTTGCTGCCGCATTGCGGCACGCTGGTGGAGTCGAACGTGATCGCCGAAGCGGTGGCGCTGAATATGCCTCCGGTGAGCTGGGCGGGCAAGAGCGGCAAGCTCGATGTGCCGTGCACCATCAGCAGCGCCGACGTATCGCTGGAAGTCATCAAGAAAGCGGAAAAGTCGGACAACGTGGTGCTGCGCCTGGTCGAAACCAAGGGCCGCAGATCCAAAGCGGTGCTGAACTTCAAGGATTATGCCGAAATCGTCGAAACCGACCTGATCGAGTGGAACGAATGTTCCGGGGTCATGTCCGGTTCTTCGATCGAAGTGGAACTGAAACCCTTTGAAATCAAGACCTTCAAGGTGAAATGACCACGACGATTCATGATATCGCCCGGGCGTGCGGCCTGAACGCATCGACCGTATCCCGGGCCCTGAATGACGATCCGCGGGTCAAGGAAAAGACCCGCGAGCGGATCCGGCAGTGCGCCCGGGAGATGGATTACCGCCCCAACCAGGCGGCGCGCAATCTGGCTTCCGGGCGAACCAACTCGCTGTGGCTGATCATCCCCTCCATGTTCAGTCCGTTGGAGCAGGAACAGAGTATGCACATCAGCCGGTTCGTCCGCGAAAAGGGGCTCGACTTGCTGGTGGCGCTTTACCATAACGAGCCGGATATTTACGAGCGGCTGCTCCGCCAGCTGGAAATGAAGCTGACGGACGGGGCGTTTGTGCTGACGCCGAGCTTTAAGACTCCGGTCGGAGCAAGCATCATCAAGCGCCTGAACCGGAACAAGTTCCCGTTGGTTTTTCTGGACCGTCTGCCGATGTTGCCGAATATCCCCACCGTGACCATGGTTACGGACAACAGCACGGCGGTCAAACGCCTTGCCGACGCCTGCCTGGAGCAGGGGGCCGAGGCGATTTACCCGATCTTCCATGAGCTGAACTCGGCTTCACGGGAGCGCCGCGACGGGTTGGCTGCTTACCCCTGTATTACCGAGGTCACCACACAGAAAAAGGTGGCGATCCTGTCGTCTTCCTCCTCGGAAGTTGTCGCAGCGCTGTCTGAGCTGCACCGGAAGCACCCGGATACGACATTTATCGCCGGGACCTTCGACTACTGGCTGGAAAGTCACGACAACCTCGAAAAAATTATCGTCATGCCTCAGGATTTCGAAGGCATGGCCCGCAGCGGCGTCGAGACCCTGCTCACCATGCTGAATCACCCCGGACACAAATTCTCCCCGGAACTCCGCATTCCCGCCATGATTCCTCGTATTGTCAAATAATATAGACAATATCAAAATCGACCAAAACAGTGCACAATGTCGCCTTGAAATCATTTATCTTCTCAGCGGGGGATGCAAGTATAATTTGATTTTTTGGAAATCGTATGATATAGTAAATATCAGAGGCAGGAATTCGTGATAGAGTAAAAACAAACAAAAGAGGAGAAGTGCGAATGAAAAACCTGTTCATGTGTCTGATTGCAATCGTCGGGCTGGTGGTGGTCACTACGGGGTGTACCAGTGGAACTCTTGAAAAATGCTGCGGGGACCAGTGCCGGATCGCCAACTGTCCGTGCAACATCCGCTGCAAAAACTGCAAATCCATCCGCTGCGACAAGCACAAGAATTGTACCAGCTGCAAACGCGTGAAATGCGAAAACTGCAAAAAGGCCGGCTGCTGGTGCTCCAACTGCCAGGTCATGAAGTGCGCCGAATGTGCCAAGTGCCCGGACTGCAAAGATGTGAAATGCGCCGAATGCCGCCGGATCGGCGATGTCACCATTCTCGACAAGGACGGCAAGCAAATGGACTGCAAGACTTGTTTCCAGAATGGCAAAGTCATTCGCTATGACAGCAACGGCAACATCATCCTGTGCCGCGCCTGCCGCGACAACACCAAGGTGCTCGTGCATGACAACGACGGCAATGTGATCACAACCTACGTCTGCAGCGGCGACAATATCATCAAGTACGATGAACACGGCAAAGTGCTGGCCGGTTATACCTGCAAGGAAGGCAAAATCGACTACTACGGCGGCGAAGGACGCTTGGACAAGTTCGACAAAAACGGCAAGCTCAGGACCTGCAGCAAATGCTATATCGGCGACCGTTTTTTCCGCGTGAACAAAGACGGCCAGGTCATTTTCTGCGACACCTGTGCCAAGGGCGGCAAAGTCGTGAAGCTCGATCCCGAGGCCAACGTCAAGATGACCTTCTACTTCAACGACGGCAAGGTCTCGCGTTATGACAAGGACGGCAAGGTGGTCGACAGCTATATCTGCAAGAACGGCGAGATCCTGAAGTACGATGGCGACAACCGGATCGTTTTCCGCGACAAGGACGGCAAGGACATCGAAGCCGGCGACTGCCTGAAGAATAAAGACTATGCGCTGTACGACAAAGACGGCCGCCTGGTTCTTTGCGACAAATGCTGCAAGGAAGGCTCGATTGCTGTTTATGACAAAGACAACAAGCTGCTGAATACCTATAAGTGCATCGAAGGCCGGATTGCCAAGCTCGACGGCGACGGCAATGTGGTCGATGTGTACTATTGCAAGGATGGCAAGGTTCTTCCTGCGCCGGCCAACGAATGACCGTTTGAATCAATCCCGAATCCCTGCGGTCGAGCAAACCGCGGGGATTTTTCATTTGTGGGACATTTGTATTCCGGTATTTTTGATGTATAATATTCAGATAATAAATTATTAATACCGTTTTAAGGAATCTTTCATGAAAATCAAAGCCGCATTTTTCACCAACAATCCGGGAAATATCGATTATGTCTACGGCAAGGGCCGTCGCGACCAGGTCTGTGAACTTTTTGAGGTATATCCTGAAGTCATTACCGAAGAGAATTTCGCAGCTCACGCCGCCGGGCTGAAAGATGTGGTGGCGATATTCTCCACCTGGGGCATGTTCCCCTTTAACGAAGAAAAATTTCAGGCCATGCCCAATTTGAAAGCGGTGTTTTACGGGGCAGGGGCCACGGACCATTTTGCCCGGCCATTTCTCGCGCACAATATCATCGTCTGCAGCGCCTGGCTGGCGAATGCGATCCCGGTGGCTGAATTTGCCGTGGCGCAGATCATCCTGGGATTGAAAGGATTTTTCCGGGATTCGCGTTCATTGAAGGGACCGGCGGATTACCGCCAGAATAAGGATTTCTCCGGCGCGTTCGAGGAAAAAGTGATCCTGATCGGCGCGGGAGCCATTTCCCGCAAAACCGAAGAATTGCTGAAAAATTACAACGTGGAAGTGACCGTGGTGCCGTCGCGCCCCGAGCGGCGCACGCTGAGCATTGACGATGCCTTCAAGACAGGTTTTGTCATCAGCAACCACCTTCCGAACCGCGAAGACAACCAGAAAGTGTTCACCAAAGAGCATTTCCTCTCCATGCGCCCCGGCGCAGTGTTCATCAATACCGGACGCGGCGCACAGGTGGACGAGGAAGGTATGATCGCCGCGCTGAAGGAGCGTCCCGACTTGACCGCGCTGCTGGATGTGACCCATCCCGAGCCGCCGGTGGAGGGTTCCGAGCTCTACACGTTGCCGAATGTCCATCTTTCCTCCCACATTGCCGGATCGCTGAACAATGAAGTGATCCGGATGGCGGATTATATGATCGGCGACGCCAAGCGCTGGATGAACCAGGAAGAGTTGCTGTACCGGATTCAGGAGGAGATGCTGCTGACCAGCAACAGCTGAGGAGTGTATGGAGATCGGGTTTGATAAGATACTGTTCGGACTGGGGCTGACGCTCCTGGCCGGGCTGTCCACGGGGATCGGGAGTTGCCTGGCGTTCTTTTCGAACCGTTCCGATACGCGTTTTCTGGCGTTTTCGCTGGGGTTCTCCGGCGGCGTCATGATCTATATTTCGCTGGTTGAAATGCTGGCTTCGGCGCATACTCACCTGGTGGATGTTTTCGGCAAGCCGCACGGCGGGATTTACGCCAGCGCGGCGTTTTTCATCGGCATCGGCGTGGCGCTGCTCATTGACCGGCTGATTCCCGAGGCCGAAAACCCGCACGAAGTCAAAAAAGTCGAGGAGATGACCCATCCCTCCGAAAAGGTCAAAAACGAGAAGCTGATGCGCAGCGGGCTGCTTTTCGCCCTGGCGCTGGGGCTGCACAATTTTCCCGAAGGGGTGGCGACCTTCGCCGCGGCCCTGACCGAACCCGCCACCGGTATCTCTATCGCCATCGCGGTGGCCATTCACAATATTCCGGAGGGAATCACGGTATCCGTGCCGATTTACTACGCCACACAGAGCCGCAAAAAGGCGTTTTTCTGGTCGTTCATGTCCGGGCTGGCGGAGCCGGTCGGGGCGGTGATCGCGTGGCTGATCATCATGCCGTTTCTTACCCCGGTGCTGTTGTCGCTGGTCTTTGCGGGGGTGGCGGGGATCATGGTTTTCATCTCATTCGACGAACTGTTGCCGCTGGCGGAGGAATACGGACATCACCACCTCTCGGTCTATGGCATGATCGCGGGCATGCTGATCATGGCCGCGACGCTGGCGATATTCTGAGTTATTTCAGCTGCCAGACCATTACTTCCCAGGGGGCCAGCTTGTCGAGCTTGAGGGTCTTTCCCTGAACAGAGGCCTTGACGTCGCGAGTCTTGCCCCACGGGATCAGTTTGCCGCTGCCGGCGGATTGCTGTAAGGTGAAATTACCGATCAATTCCGTAGCGGTATTGTTGACCAGAACGATCCGGCAGTCGCCATTTTCGACCCATGAAGCCGCCAGATAGTCCGGCAGATTGCCTTTGCCAATCGGGGTAGTCAGCGCCGTAAATTCCGTTCCGTTCACCTGTTCGGCGAAGTCCCGCAATTCCCGGATTGCCGGTCCGGCTGTTTGTTCAAGATACGGAATTTGTTTGTCCCGCCAGACATTATAAAAACTATAATAAAACATGCCTTTGATATTCATGGCCATCGCAGCAAAATTGCAATAACGGATTTCCGCTGCGCTCGGATAACGGCAAGTTGCCGGATCAATATTTTTCTGTGCCATGGCCTCTGGATAGCCCTTCCAATTCATCAATTGGGCAATCGGCATGATATCCTTTCCCAGCCTCGACACATTCCAGATGAATTGAGCAAAAAGATTCAGTTTCGCTTCGGGAAATACCTCATTTTTCACCGGATAATAATCCGGCATCAGGATGTCGGCGCAATTTTTAAATGCCGGATAATCTTTGGTCCAGGCGATACAGAGGGCGACCGGAATCCCAGGCGTCTCCTTCTTCAAGAGTTTGTATACTTCCGTCAGGATCTCTCGCGTTTCGGCCCCCTCCGGTTCATCGTACAAATACCACATCCCGAGGCAGGGGCTCTCTTTGTATTTGAGTACCAGCTCCCGGACTTCATCCATGTAATCCGATTTTTCCCGGAAATTTTTCGCCAGTACCGGGATCAACATTTTCAGCCCATATTGTTCCGCCAGGCGTACCTTGTCGGCAAACTTGGCGTCAGCGGGCTGCATATAACTTTGAGTATAGTTGAATATTCCCTTTATATGCTCATAGGTGCTCTCGGCAGCCGGGTCCATCTGGTAAATCCCGATGGGAAAGTCCGCATGCAGGGCCGAAACGGCGGATAATAAACAGAGGAGGATGGCGGATAATTTCATTTATTGACTTCTTTCAGTTCCCAGATCATGCTTTCCCACGGTTCGATGAATCCCTCCATTTTCATTCTGTTGCCGCTGATTTCAACCTTTGCCTTGCGGGTAGGGCCCCAGGGGACGAAATCATAATCGCCGCTGATAATGTCTTCGGTCCAGCGGTCGACGCGCTGTTTGACCGGCCAATTGTTCACCATCACCAAATACTTGCCATCGAACAGGGCCATATAGAGATTGTTGTCGCGCGCCCACTTGAAAACCTTGGCATTACCCGGTTCTTTGAGCATATCGGTGAAAAGGCGGAATTCAAGAAGCAGCGGTTTCATTTCATCGAAATACCCGATATTATTATCGCGCAAAACATCAAAAAAAGAATACCAGAAAATTCCGGCGGCATTGCCCAACGCCATGGTAGAATAGAAAAAGTAGCGCAATTCGGTAGTATTGGGATAACGCAATGATTTCGGGTTAAGCTTGACCGCATTCGGATAGCTGCGCCAATTCATGAATTGCGGAATCGAAATCACCGGTTTGCCGAATTGTGAAAGATCATTCATAAATCCGGTGAACTTAAAGAGCGGGGATTCCGGAAAAACTTCGTCCTTAACCGGATATATATCCCCCATCAGGATATCGCACGGTCTGGTGAAGTTGCGCCACTCGGCATTTTGCGCCAGGCACAGCGCGATGGGGATATCCGGGGTTTCTTGCTTGAGCATGGCGTAAATTTCCGAAAGCTGTTTTTTCAGTTTGGCGCCTTGCGGTTCATCAAAAAGATACCAGTAGCCAAGTGCCGGGTGATCTTTGAAGCGTAGCACTACTGCCCGGATTTTTTCCAATCCGTTCGTTTCATCCTGTATATTGCCGCGGATCAGATTGAACATCACTTTCAGGCCGTGTTTCTGTGCCATGTCAAGTTGATCCTGAAGTGCTTTCAGCCCATCTTCCGAATACGCGTTCAAATACCCGTGAACATGGGTGATCCCCATGGATTTCAGCCTTTCAAAATGACCGTCGACCGTCGGCACGGAGTAAAAGCCATGCACGAAATCCGCGGCGCTCAACAACACAATCCAACTGAATACAGCGCTTGCCAATAATAGTTTTTTCATTATTCATTCCTTATTCTGTTATTACCAAATCTGATATATGCTTTGATCGGACAGTCTGAGATACTTATAAAATCCGTCGTTCAGCCACCATACAATCCTGTTCGAATTATTGTTGTTGAAGTCGAAGCCGTTACATAGCCGGGCATGCCCGTCGAGAAAGTAAAAATTACCGGCTTGGCGATGGCACATAAGGGGATATCCGGCATTCGAAGTCTGGTGGATGATGGTCGGATAGCGGGTTCCGGAAGCCGTGGAAGCCGCCGCATCGCCAAGCAGCAGGATACGGCTGGGCAGTCTCAGTTTACGCAGATGAATTCCCTGGTCCTTAACATTGGGATAAGGGACCGCGATGAATCCATAGGTCGCGTAGCGATTGCCTGTCGCGGGGTTTCCATTCCAATCCGGACAATACATGGCGGGATCGGTGAGTTTCGCATATCCTGCGTCGGTCAGGGCCACATTCCATTGGGAGGCTTTGGTATCGGCGGAATAATAGGAGATAATGGTGTCGTTGTTATCGTCCAGGTACATCCGGACCGCGAAGCCGACTTGTTTGGTGTTATTAAGGCAGGCGACGATTTTGGCTTTCACACGCGCCGAATTCAGGGCGGGCAGCAGCATTGCCGCCAAAATGGCTATGATAGCAATTACGACTAGCAATTCAATAAGTGTAAAATTCTTTTTCATAATGCTTCCTTTAGTTTGTGTTTTTCTTGTTTTTTGGGGCATTGAACGGAGGGCCAGTGGATAAACCGATCTGGAGTTTGATTTTGACTTCGACGATTTCCGGATCATGTTTATTTTTAAATTGTTTTTTCAGCATTTCCCAGACTTTCTCGACGGCCTCTTCACGGGCATGGATGACGGTGGTGACAGGCGGGTAAACATGATAACAAACAGGCCGTCCGTCGGTGGCCACCACCGAAACGTCTTTGCCGGGCACCAGATTTCTTTGGGTCAAAAAGAGATACAGGTACGGCAGCACGCCATCGGATACGATCAGGGCCGTAGGAGTTGGTTCCTGACCGAAAATTATTTTCAAGGCTTCCGTGAAGTCTTTTTCCGTGTTTTCATGATATTTGGCCAGCCAGTGCTTGTGGATCCTGAAACCATACTGAGCCATCAATTGATAATATTGACGCCGTCTCTCCAGTATGACACCATGCCCGCCATAAGGATCTTGCTCCTTAATTAACCAGGCTATTCTGGTATGTCCAAGCTTAATCAGGTGTTCCATTTGCAGTCGGACGATATCCCTGGAATCGATTACCTGGAAACAATCTTTCAATTGGGATTGCGGATAAAGAACCACAACTGGCTTTTCGGTTTTCTCGAATGTAGTGATGATTTCCTGAATTTTCGGCAGGATCAGAATATATCCGGAATTATCCACAAGTCTGGCAACATCTTCGTATTTCCGGAGAGAATCATTGACTTTGATACGGTGTATTCTCAAGGCATAACCATTCAGACTCAAGACATTAGTCAGAAGCTTGATGGTTTCATACAGCTCACCTTCCTTTTCCTGCGCATAATGAACTTCATGACAAGCGACAAGGTCGACAATCCGCTGGGCTTTGGCCTGCTCGGTTTTGACGATTCCGCTGCGGGGCTTGATGGCCAGTTCGCCCTTTTCGCGGTAATACTCGAGCGCTTGCTCCACGGCTGCCCGGGTGGTGCCGCTTTCCCGGATGATATCGCGGATCGGCGGCAGAATTCCTCCGAGCTCCGTTTCCGAAAGGCACCTGGCGATAAACGCCTGAGCCGTCTGCAGCCTGATTGTCCGTATTTTGTTCATAACCTCAATTCCGTTTTTCGCTATTACAATTATACAAAGACGGCAGTGAATTGCAATATATATTTTGAAAATATTGCCGTATTTGATGAAATTGTGCTGATTCCTGTGCCGGTTTTAATGAGGCGATGAATCAAGTAGTTGAGCTTGTTGTGATGACCTCTTCCGGCCATCGTGTGCTGATTTTGGGGCTGTGTTCTGATTATTTGCCGGAGAGCGCGAGCAGTTTCGTTTTCAAGGCATCATCCAGCGCAGGCGGATTTTTCACCGGGTACCAGGTTTGCAGCTTCAGGAAATCGGCAATATCCGGGTTGTTACGGGCGATGCCGTAAAATTCCAGAATGACGTCGGCAAGATTTTTCTCGGCACCCGGCTGGATTTTGATGGAATTCCCATCGAATTTGCCCAGATTGGCGAGCAAGTAATCCAGCCCTTCGATACTCCGGGGCATAGTGGTAAACTGATACATCAGCATGATCTCCATGCCCGGCTTGAAGGGCGCATATTCGAGCGTCAGGAATTGCTTGCGTTTTTCGGTGCTGAGCTGCCAGCCTTCCGGCGTGAGTGAACGGAGGCGCTGGCCGTAGCGCAGCATCGTGGTGAATTCATTGCCCTCATGCGATTTGCTGCTTTTCTCCAGGGCTCCGCGCTTATCCAGATATTCCTCAAAAAGATCGAGATCAACGATTTTGAAAACCGCCTTTTCGATCTTCCCGGCCCACGAATTGCCGGTTGCCGTCACATAGCCGAACATTTCAGCGGTTGCCAGTTCAAGGTTCTTCAGGTAATCGCTTTTATAGCTGAGGCTCCAGTCGATGGGCCTCTGGCGGGTACTGCCCAGCCCGTTATAGCCGTTCATGGTATAAGATACTTTGAGAATCTTCTCCTCTTTCGGGGCGAACGTCATGCGCCAGAGAAAAATATGGCGGAATTTATTTTCCTTGTCGCCGGGGATGTAGCGGAGCGGATAGCTGCCTTCCTTCTCGGTACCGGCGGCGAACTTGTGATTGGAAATGGCGGTAAATTCCATCTCCGGTTTGCGCGGCACGGAAATATTGTCTCCGCTGGAAAGCGGAAAACCGACCTGAACCGTGACTTCCTTATCACTCAGGTTGCGAAGCTGAAACGAACAGAAATACTCCATCTGGTCCATGCCCTCGATTCCGCCGTCAACGAACGTGCGGCTGCGCCCGGGCCGCATGATTACTTCTTCGGAAACCATCTGGATTTCCTCCGATTTTTCCAGCACGATATCCCGTCCGAAACCGCCGAAAATCCCGGCATTGGCAAAAACGGAAACGGCAGTAAAACACAAGCAGAAGATACTGAGAAATTTCATATGAACCTCAATTGTTAGTCTACGGTAACGTAGCACACGAAACGAATTCCGGCAAAGTAATTTCTCACTTTTTTATTTAAACACGGAATACACGGAAAGCACGGAAAATTCTTTTTTCTGTCCACAAAATCACAAAATTACACAAAGGGAGAATGTTTAAAAATTTCCGTGAATTCCGTGAATTCCGTGCTTGAAAATTCCCCGATTAATCAAAGCTCGGCGGTCAGGACGTGGACGTCGCGGGAGGTAAGCATCTTTTGTTCGGAACGGCCGAGGTTGGCATCGGTGATCACGTAGTCGACGTCGCTGTGAGTGGCGAATTTGACCAGCGCTTTGCGGGTAAATTTGTCGCTGGCACTGAGGATCGTCACCTGGTCGGAAATCTTGACGGACTGGTTTTCGAGGTTGGCCAAATTCAGGTCGGCGGTGTAGAAACCTTGCGCCGCGTCGGCACCGTCGCAGCCGGAAAAGAGCATATCCACGTGATAGTTGCTCAGGAATTGTTCGGCGGCAGGTCCCACCAGGTCGAGCGAATTGCTCCGGAGCTCTCCGCCGGTCAGCATGACCTTGACGCGGGTCTGGAAGAGCGCCGAGGCGATCGGGATGGAATTGGTCAGTACCGAGAGCTCCGGATTTTCGCGCGCCAGCAACCGGGCGAAGGCCAGCGTGGTGGTGCCGGTGCTCAGCATGATGCTCTTGATATGCGGTGTTTCCTGCAGCAATTGCCAGGCGCGGCGGGCGATGGCGGCCTTTTCGGGCGTCATGGCGGGGGCGGCGCCTTTTTCGTAGATCTCGGAGCGTGGCACCGCGCCTTTGCGGGTCAGCAGTACTTTGCCGGATTCGGCCAGGATGCGCAGATCGCGGCGGATCGTCATCGGAGTCACGCCGAAATAGTCGGCCTCCGCCTCGAATTCCACCCGTCCAAGCTCGCGTAAACGCTTCAAAATTTCATTTTGTCGGTTATTCATATGTTAAAAAATAACATCAATATGTTAAAAAGTCAATATTTAATTTGAAAAATTATTGTTTTTTTTTGATCGGACGGTAAAATATTGATATGACAAAACTCAATAACCAAGGAGCCGTAAAAATGGGCCGCTACAATCCTGAACCTTATAAACTCGATTTGAACTATTATCCGCATCTGGTGACCAGCGAAATACCGGGGCCGAAAAGCAAGGAACTGCATGCCCGGGCCGCCAAGCATTATCGCGGGCTCTCCGGACAGGTGAAGCTGTTTCCGGTGGCGTTCGAGCAAGGCAACGGTTGCATGCTGGAGGACGTGGACGGCAACCAGTTCATCGACTTCTCAAGCGGCATTTACGTGACCACCCTCGGGCATTGCCATCCGAAAATTTCCGAGGCAGTGGCGACCTATGCGAAAAAGCTGATGAATGCCCACGACTTCACCTCCGAAATCAAGGTGCGCTTGCTCGAAAAGATGGCCACCTGCCTGCCGGGCGACCTGAAGTCGTTCCAGCTCTACGACAGCGGTACCACCGCGGTGGAAGCAGGCCTGCGCACCTGCCGGGCGGCCACCGGTAAACACGAATTCATCAGTTGCTTCATGGATTTCCACGGCAAGAGCGGCCACGCGATCAGCCTGGCGCGCATGACCAAGTTCAGCGGCCCGACCCGCTCGCCGGGTTTCTACATGGTGCCGCGCCCCGATACGTACCGTCCGTGGTGGACCCGCGAGGACGGCTCGATCGATACCGAAAAATACCTCGAATTTTATGATACATTTATCAGGGAGAGTACCACCGGGCAGATCGCGGCATTCGTACTGGAGCCGATTCAGGGGTGGGGCGGCAGCATCATGCCGCCGGACGATTTCTTCCCGAAACTGCGAAAGTTCCTTGATGAGCGCGGCATCCTGCTTTTTGCCGACGAAGTACTGACCAGCATGGGCCGTACCGGCAAGTACCTCTGCATGGAGCATTGGGACGTGCTGCCGGACGTGGTCACGCTGGGCAAAGGCTTCGGCAACGGGTTCCCGGTCACGGCCATGGCGGTGCGGACACCTTACGCGGACGCCGTCGACAAGATCAGCGCCTCGACCAGCTACGGCGGCAACCCGATGGCTTGCGCGGCGGCATTGGCTTGTTTCGAAGTCATCGAAGAGGAAGGTTTGCTGGAGCACGCTCAGGAACTGGGCAAACTTTTTGAAAAACGCATGGCCGACTGGCCCTCCAAATACAAGATCGTGGGCGATTGCCGCACCAAAGGGTGTCTGATGGGCGTGGAACTGGTCAAGGACAAAGCGACCAAAGAACCCTTCGATGCCGCCGGCAAAATGGTCTACCAGAAGGCGTTTCGCAAGGGGCTGGCCTGGATTCCAGCTGGTCATATCCTGCGCATGAGCCCGCCGATCGTGATGCCCGAAGATATGGCGCAGCGCGGCATGGATCTGATCGAAGAAGCCATCGCCGAAACCGAAAAAGAACTGATGGGGTGACCTCATGAAATTCGGATATGATTCAGGAACAGGATTCAGGCTGTGCGATCAAGGCACTGTCGTAATCAGTGGGTGGCAACCGTGGCTGGAAAGCGATGGCGGGCGACTGGCGCCTGATCATATCGAAGAGGTCCGTCCGGGCTTGGAGTACAAGCTGTATTTTGCCGGCCGGCAACTGGTGTGGCACTGGCATATCGAGTTGACGGATGGACGGTTATGCCTGCAGTCCAGCCTGCGTAATGGCGGCGCGGCGGCGTATTCGCTCGGCAGGATTGCCGTGCTGGACGCTGAGCCCACCGCCCTGAATATACCGGAGCATGATATTGTGGCGTTGGGCAGTTTGCCGGGGGCCAGCGGACAAATGCAGAGGGCGGTCCGTTGTATCAAGGCGGAGGATGCACCGCGTGAGAGCATGATCAAGTTTCAGTATTTCGACCGTACGGCCGGGCGGGCGCTGCAGGTCGGTTTTCTGACTTTTCGACATAGGCATACGATCAGTTCGTATGAACCCGACATGGCGCGGGTGCAAGCTTATTGCGATTTTGCAGCCTGGCGGCTTGAGCCCGGTGCCGAAACAGTGCTTGAGACGTTCACTATCGCCTGGGGCAGTGATCCGTACCGGCAGCTGGAAGAATGGGCGGATCTGGTCGCCGAAGTGGTCCGGCCAGTGTTTCGCGATCAGGCGGCACTGGGATATCTGGGCTGGGCGTGGAGCATGGCACCGGAGCCGGGGGAAACGAGCGAAGAGCGGCTTCTGGCCAACGCGGCGGCGCTGCGGGAGAAACTGGGCGGTTTCGGCTTTGAGTATCTTTGGGTCAGCATCGCCAATTTACCGGGAGGCAATCCCGGGGCATGGACGGAATGGAACTATGGCAATCTCCCGGACGGGCTCGACGGACTGGTCGGTAAGCTGGCGGAACACGGCTTGAAATTGGGCTTGTGGTGCGGGCCGTTTTATCTCAGTTCCGCGTTGACGGAGCTGGTCCGGGAACTGGACGATGCGCTGTTGCGCGATGAGAACGGCAACTATCTGGTGGTTTGTGAGCGCTGGCGTCACGGCGACGCCGGCAAGCTGCCGCCCGCACAGCGTCCGGCGCTGTATGCGCTGGATCCGACGCATCCCGCGGCTCAGGCATTTATCCGGCGGGCATTTGAATTTTACCGCGAACATGGCGTCCGCTACTACATGCTGGATTTTCTTGAAGCGGGCGCCGGGATGCTGGGAAGATTTCCTTACCGGAAACATCACGACGGAGCGGTGGGCATCGGGCCGGAAGCGCTCGGTCAATTTCTGTCGGTCATCCGCGAGGCGGCGGGCGCGGACACGTTCCTGCTTGGCAGTACGGGGCCCACGCTGCATTGCACCGGTCATGTGGATGCCATGCGGACCGGCAACGACTTCGGCGAGGGGAGGCCGATCCACCCCGAGGCTTTTTTCTACCCGGCCAGCTTCGTCATCAACGGCGTCCGGTTCTGGACCGGGCCCGGCTGGGCGATCCGCAACATGGCCGCCAATTATTATACGCACCGTAAATTATACCTCAACGATTCCGGCAATGTGTTGACGGTGGACCAGCCGGTTCCGCTGGAAGATGCGCGCATTTATGCGGCGATTCACGGGTTCAGCGGAGCCTCCTCCATGCTGGGGGACGATTTGCGCTATATCCGGCCCGAGCGACTCGAACTGATCAAAAAAACATTGCCGCGCAGTCCCGAGGTCGCCGTGCCGGTGGATTTGTTCACACTGCCGGACAACGAAGTGCCGCGGATGTTCCGTCACCGGATATCCCGGAACTGGGGCTCATGGCAGGTTTATGTGATGTTTAACCTGAGCGAGAAAACGGAAGATTACCGGATCGACGCGGACGGGGAGTTCCTGATCTGGGAATTCTGGAATGAGCGTTATTGCGGACAGAAAACCGGTACGGCGGCGATGGGAATTCCTGCCGGTACGGTACGGATCTTCCGGGTTGCTCCGGTCACCGGGCGGCCGCAGATTATCGGTACCGATATGCATATGGCCATGGGGGAAATGGAGATCGCGGATTGCGTCTGGAACGAGGCGGAAATGTCGCTGGAAATCGGCGCGGTCCGGCCGGCAGGCGAGAGCGGAAGCGTTTTTGTCCACGTGCCGTGCGGATTTTTTATTCGCAACAATACGGATTGTTTTGTGGCCAAAGATGCGAACGATGCCAGCTTGATCCTGCGGATTCCGTATGAATTTACTGCGGACGGGATTTGCAGAAAGAAGATTTATTTCGGCCGGATCGGCGAGGAAACATCCGCCGCGCAGGAAGGGGAAATTGAAAAATTCGCCTGAGAAATTGTGGTTGATGAAATATGAAAACATGTTATTGTATAGTAAAATAACCAATGAGGTATTATGAAAGTTTATAAGGTCGGAATGGTCGGATTCGGGTTTATCGGCAAGGTTCACGCGTATGGACATTTGAATATTCCGCTGTATTATGACCAGACGGAGTTCAAATCGCAGATTACTCACGTGTGCACTTCGCGCGAGGCCACCGCCGAAAAGGGCAAAACTCAGGTCGGCGCACTTCACGCCGTGACCGATTTCCGGGAGATCACCGAAAACCCTGAAATCGACATCGTCGATATCTGCACGCCGAACAATAACCACCTCGAAGCGCTGCTTTCGGCCATGAAGCACCAGAAGCATATTTACTGCGACAAACCACTGGTGGCGAATTACGCCGAAGCACTGCAGATCAGGGAAGCGCTGAAGGATTATCGCGGTACCGCGCAGATGACGCTGCAGAACCGCTTTTTCCCGGCCACGATGCGGGCGAAACAGCTGGTCGAAGAGGGCCTGATCGGCGAGATTCTGGAGTTCCGGGGCGCGTATCTGCACTCCGGCAGCGCCGACCCGAAAGCGCCGCTCAAGTGGAAACTCGAAGCCGGTACCATCGCCGACCTCGGCAGCCACATCCTCGACTTGCTGCATTCGCTGGTGGGTGATTACGCGGAGATCATGGCGGCGACGCATATCGCGTACCCCGAGCGCCCCGGCGTCGAGGGCGGCATGCTCAAGGTCACGGCCGAGGACAATATGATGGTGCTGGCGAAGCTGCCGAACGGTGCGGTTGGCTCGATCGGTGCCTCCAAGATCGCCACCGGCACCGAGGACGAAGTGTCGTTCGAAATCCACGGCAGCAAGGGCGCGCTGCGTTACAACAGCATGGACCCGCACCACCTGAATTATTACGATACGTCGTTGAAGGCGAAGCCGCTGGGCGGTGTGCGCGGCTGGACGGCCATCGACTGCGGGCAGCGCTACGACGCCCCGGGCGGTTTCCCGACCCCGAAGGCGGCCATCGGCTGGATGCGCAGCCACCTGCATTGCCTCTATAATTTCATCGACAGTGTCCACAAGGGCGAACCGGGCAATCCCGGCCTCGACCAGGGCATTTATATTCAATATCTGATGGAAAAAATCAAGGAATCCGCCGCCGCCGGGCAGTGGATCAAGGTACAGGGCAAATGAATACGAAACTGATGATCGGCTGGAGCGAAGCGGACATTACTCCGGCAGAGGATAAGCAGATCGAATTGTCCGGTCAATATTACCGCCGTTTGGCGACCGGGATTCACTCCCGGTTGAAAACGGTGGCGCTGGCGCTCGAATCCGGCGGCGAACAGGCCGTCATGGCTTCGCTGGACCTGGTGAATTTCCCGGAGATCTTTCAGGATCGGGTTCGGGCCAAAGCCCATGAGTTGGAACCGGAAATCCAGCCGGAAAAAATCTTCTTGAACGCGATCCATACCCATAACGGTCCCGCCGTGGTCAAGGCCGGACTGTTTCGCGAATGGCTGCCCGAGCTCGATAACACCTATACCGGCGACGAGTACGGCGACCTGATCATCCCGGTCATCGCGGAGAATATCGTCAAGGCGTGGCGGAGCCGCCGGGCAGGGGGCGTGGCCCGCGCGCTCGGATTTGCCAGGGTCGGACATTGCCGCCGCGCGGTTTATACGGACGGTACCGCCGAGATGTACGGCGACACCACCAGGCACGATTTTGTCGGCATGGAAGCCGGGGAGGATTCCGGTGTCGATATGCTGTTTACGTATGACGAAAGTGGTAAGACCACCGGGATGCTGATGAACGTGGCGTGCCCCTCGCAGATCATGGAATCAACCTATGTGGTTTCGTCGGATTTTGCCGGGGCGACGCGCGAACTTCTGAAACAGGAATTCGGTGACGATTTTCGGATGATTTATCAGGTCGCTCCCGCCGGTTGTCAATCGCCGCGCGACCTGGTGCGGCACTACGCCACGGAGCCGGATTTCTGGCACGAGGATGGCGTCAAGGTCATGGCGGAGCGGTTGCTCGCCGCCGTGAAAAATGCTGAACCGGAAAAGATCGATTATGCGCCGGTATTTAAGCATACGGCCAGACGGGTCAGCCTGCCGCGCCGCCGCGCTTCGTATGCGGGTTACGTGAAGGCTCAAGCCGAGGTGAAGCGCCTGATCGCGATTCAGCCGGAAAAGGAAGCTTTCGCTGATTTTTGCAATGAAGTTGTGACGAACGAAAAAATCGCCGGGCGTCCGGGACCGTATGACAGTAAGTTGCATCATTTCGTGTTGATTCAGAACGCCAAAGCAGTCATCACCCGTTACGAAATGCAGGATGCAAATCCGAACATCGAGTTCAATATGAACGTGATCCGGCTCGGTGACATCGCGATCGCCAACAATCCGTTTGAACTGTATCTGGAGTTCGGGCAGATCATCAAGGCGCGCAGCCGGGCGGCACAGACACTGCTGGTGCAGCTCTCGGCGGCGGCGTTCAGCTACCTGCCGAGTCCGCTCGCGGAAAAGCTGGGCGGCTACGGCGGGCTGATCATCAACGGACACGTCGGTTCGGACGGTGGTTACAAGCTGGCCGACATCACGGTGGATTGCATCAACCAACTCTTTAATGGAGATTGAATTATGGATTTTATCGTCAAGGACAATCAGATACAGCAGACGATCGACCGCGCGAATGCCGCGGGCGGCGGGCGCGTGGTGTTGGAACCGGGGATTTACCCCTGCGGCACGATTTACCTGAAAAGCAACGTGGAACTGCACCTGATGGCCGGTGCCAGACTGCAGGGCAGTGACAAGCCGGACAATTACGACGATGTCTGTGTGGAACTTCGCAGCGTCCCGGAAGGCAGCCGCAAGGTATTGCTGGTCGCCGTCGATGCCGAAAACATCGCAGTGACCGGCCCCGGCGAGATCAATGGGGCAGGGCCGGAGTTCTATGACCGCAACGTACCGGAAGGCGCCATGTTCGGCAAGCCGCCGCACCCGCGTCCGCGCATGGTGCAGTTTCTCAATTGCCGCAACGTCCGGCTGCAGGAAACCTCGTTCATCGATTCGCCCGGCTGGACCATGTGGCTGATCCACTGCGAAAACGTCTGGATCAACCGTATCCGCGTCGAGGGTGACCAGCGGATGATCAACAACGACGGCATCGACATCGATGAGTGCCGCAATGTCACCATTAACGACAGCTTCTTCAAGACTGGCGACGACTGCCTGATCCTGCGTTCCATCCCCAAATCGGATGACGTCGAGCCCATTTGCGAAAATGTCACGATCAGCAACTGCACGCTGAACAGCCGCTGCCAGGGCATCCGGGTCGGCTGTCCGAGCGACGGCACGATCCGCAACTGTACGTTCAGCAATCTGGTCATTAAGGGCCCGGGCAACGGCATCAACATCAACAATCCGAAACGTTACCTGCGGCAGGGTTGCAATGGGCATCTGAATCTGCACGATGTTTCGTTCAATAATCTGGTCATCGAGAGCGGGCTGGTGCCGATCTGGATCAATGTCGAGGAGGGCATCAAACTGCGCAGTCTCGGCCGGATGACCTTCTCCAATATCCGGGTCAAGGCCCCGAGGCCGATCCGGCTCGAAGGCTGCGCGGATACCTATATCGAAAATGTCCGCTTCAGCGAAGTGTATGCGGAAATCAATGATACGACGGCGATTGTGGCGACCTTTTGCCGCAGGCTGACTTTAAATCAGGTGGAGTTGAATAATGAATAAGATCAAAGCCGGTTTTGTCGGGTTCGGCGAGGTCAATACGCCCCGCGAATTTATCGATGAACGCTGTGCCCAAGCCGCCGATATGCTGCGTGCCAAGGGCCTCGAATTGACCATTGCCGCGCCGGTCAGCGACGATCCGGACGGCAAAGAAGCCGCCCGCGCCCGGGCCGAACTGGCCGCCGGTGATTGGGATGTCCTGATCCTGGCGGTGGCCGGCTGGATTCCGTCGTGGGCGGTATTCAAAACCATTGAGGAGTTCAAGCACAAGCCGATGGTGCTGTGGGGGCTCTCCGGCTGGCGTGACGGCGAGCGTTGGATCACCACTGCCGATCAGGCCGGGACCACCGCGCTGCGCGCCCCGATGACCGCCATGGGCTATAATTTCAAATATGTGGTCAGCCGTTTCGAACACGAATGGCCGGTCGACGAGGTCGTCAGCTATGCCCGTGCCGCCTCGGCCGCCGCCCAGCTGCGCCATGCGGTGATCGGCATGGCCGGGTACCGCGACATGCGCTTGTACGGCACCATGTACGACGGCATCGCCATGAAGGGAGCCATCGGCCCCGAAATCGAGCATTTCGAGCTGCTGGAAGCCGTTCAGTTGATGGAACACATTTCCGACGCCGAAGTCGCGAAGATCGCCGCCGAGGTCCGCCAGAGCTGGAAATTCACCAAGGACCCGCAGTCGGGCACGGTGGAGAATTCGGTGCGGCTGTACCTGGCCTTCCGGCAGATCATCGAAAAACGCGGCTACGCGGCATTCTCCTACAACGATGTCGACGGCGTGAAAAAGCTGTTGAAATTCGCTCCGGCCGGAGCCATGACGCTGCTGCATGACCGGATGGAGATCTCGACCGTGCCGGAAAACGACTGTCCCGGAGCCGTAACTCAGTTGATGATCCGCTATCTGACCGGGCAGGCGGGGGCGTATCTGGAGTTCTACGAATTCTTCAACGACGGCGCCCTGATGGGCGTGCCGGATTACGTGCCGGCGGAAATCGTCGACGGCCCGATCACCGTGATGCCGAATGCGTTCGGTTCTTTCGGCGAGGGGCTGTTGAACGTCTCGAAACTGAAGACCGGCAAGGTAACGATCGCCCGCCTCGGCTACGATCTCTCGCTGCATGTGGCGACTGGTACCGCCGAAGCGCCGCCCGCCTGGGAAGAGGCCGGTTGGACGCCGCCCGCGCCACAGCTGCCGAGTTTGAAAGTCGAGTTCGACGGCTGCGCCGATGAGTTCCTGCAGAACGTCATGGGGCAGCATTACATCATCTGTTACGGCGACTACAGCCGCGAGCTGAGCGACCTCGGCAATATTCTCGGCATACCGGTGATACTGAATTAAATCTCGTACGGATTCGGGTAGGGGTGGTTTTCGCGCCACCACTGCTCGAAATTGTTGATGTAGGTGGAGCAGATCACGGCGTATTCTTCGCCAACCGGCCATTCGGTGAAATTCAGGATCGCTTCGGTGAACGCCTCCATGCGTGAATCGTCCGGTTGCGCGAGGAGCTCCAACGCCAGCGTCTCGATGTTTTCCGGTTTTTGCGGCAGGAGCTGCAGATATTGCATCATCGCTTTCTGACAGGGGAAGAATACTTCGTTGTGGGCGTAAAGCATCCGCAGCCCGAAGTAGACGATGTCGACCGTGGCCCGGGCGCGGAAATACGGATTGATGCCATTTGCGGAAATGCGCCAGAAATACCCGTAGCTGAGGCAGAGGCCGGAATGGAAAATTCGAATCCGGTTGATCTTGTCTTCCACCGGGTAACGGGTGATTTGAGCGAGCAATTCCGGCAGAGAGGACTCCAGCGAATACAATATTTTGCTGCCGGTAAACGAGGAGCGGGTCGGTTCACTGCCCCGCGCCGCCGCTTCGCGCATATAGTTCATGTCGACAAATTTCAAATCGAAATATCCGCCCTCGTAATCGCAGTGGCCGAAAACGCAGTCGCTGGTTTTGCAGGTTTGCTTCTGCTCGGCAAAGCGTTGATCCGAAACGACGATTATGGCATCGATATCCGAGTCGACGCGCTCCATGCCTTTAGAGACGGAACCATTCAGGATAATCGCGCGGGTTTCCGGGTCGGCGGAGTAGATCTCTTTCAGCTTCTCAATCGCTGCCAGATGATGTGCATACATGATATTTCTTCCTCTTATAAAAATGAAAAAGGAGGCGGCAGAATAATCCGTCGCCTCCTGAAATCATCGGGTAATCCTTAGATGTCTTTGCCGGTCAGAACCTTGCAGGCTTCGCGGTATTTCTCCGCGGTTTTTACAATGATGTCCTTCGGCAGGTGCGGGCCCGGAGCGGTTTTGTTCCAGTCCAGCGTTTCCAGATAGTCACGGACGAATTGCTTGTCCAGGCTCGGCGGGCTGCAGCCCACGCGGTATTGGTCGGCCGGCCAGAAACGGCTGGAGTCCGGGGTCAGGACTTCGTCGATCAGGATGACTTCGCCGTTATAAATGCCGAATTCGAATTTGGTGTCGGCCACGATGATGCCCTTGGTGATGGCGTAATCGGCGGCGGTCTGGTATACTTTCAGCGAGAGATCGCTGATCTTGGTGGCGTAATCCTGACCGATGAGCTTGACGACTTCATCAAAGGAAATGGCTTCGTCGTGTTCGCCGATTTCGGCTTTGGTGGAGGGGGTGAACAGGGGCTTGTCAAGCTTCTCGGCCTGCTGATAGCCGGCGCGGAGCTTGTGGCCGGAGACGATGCCGTTTTTACAATAATCCTTCCAGCCGCTGCCGACGAGGTAACCGCGCACGATGCACTCGACCGGGAGTGTTTTGGCCTTTTTCACGATCATCGAACGACCCTGTAGGTCGCCGACGTAGTTCTTGAGTTCGGGACGGGTGGCGATATCGGCGGTAATCAAGTGGTTCGGCAGCCAGTCCATCAGTTCGAACCAGAACAGCGAAATCTGGGTGAGG
>JBEBXH010000084.1:0-24631 GCA_040391785.1 Victivallis vadensis | reverse complement strand
ACATCTCCGTGACCTGTTCGCTGCCGGAGGACCGCTGGCGCTGGGTTATGGAGGGCATCCGGCTGATCCGCGACAAAGCCATCGACTACAACCCCAGCGATCCGGTCATCTACAAGGAACTCGGCTGGATTTTCCAGCACAAGATGGGCAATGTGCTCGACGACGCGAACAAGTACTACAAAAACCGCCTCGCGGTGGAAGTGGGCGAAGTCATCGGCGAGGACCCCGACTGGAACCGTTACCTGGCCGCCCCGAAGGACGAAGCGGCGTTCAAAAAGGCACACCCCACGACCGATCCTTTCTGGAAAGTCCTGGAAACGGCCGGATTCGCCAATCTCGACGCCCTCTACAAGGCGTTTGTCAGTGCCGGCGGCAAAGTGCCGGAAGCCCTGACCACGCTGATGGCCACCGATAAAATCAAGCTCGATATCGATCATTACCTGCGCCGCCAGTGGCTGATGAAAAAATACCGCCTCGACCCCGAGGTGATCAGCGAAATCAACGCCAAATACGGCAAGCTGGAATGGCGTCTGCCGGAGTCGCAGGCGATTTACTGGGCCACCATGGGGCTGAAAATGACCCCCGGCCACCGCGACCTCTCGTGCGAACGCATGATTACCCAGGCACTGAGCAATGCTTTCCAGTCCGGCCGTATTCTCTGGCTGGACCGCGAAAATTATGCGAACATCGTGCTGGTGCCGAACTTCAATGTGGTGGATTCGGTCGAAGTGGAATACGACCGGGCATTCCGGGAAAACAACAACCAGTCGAGTTTCCGCTCCGCCAAAATCAACTTCTACAAAGACGCGATTTCGCTGCTGTACAACTATGGCAACATCAAAAAAGCCGCGGAATATTATGCCAAACTGCGCAAGGAAGAACCCGGCGCGCATCGTCTGCCGCTGGATGACTTTGTGATGCGGGAATGGGCGGAAGACGTTCGCGACGCCAGCGTCAAGCAGGCTACCGACCAGATCAGCGGGCTGATTTATCAGAGCTGCCTGTACCTGGCGCTGGGCGACGACGACTCGGCGCTCTCGCACGAACGCATGGCCCGTTACCTCTACACCAGCTATCAGAAAGCGGTGGAAGGGATCGAAAACCGCGTCGGGTTGCCGGCGTATTCGCAGATGAAGCAGGCGGTAGTGGAGTTCTGCCTGAAGAGTTTCCCGCCGAACATGGGCGCGGTCCTGCGCGACCGTCTGGCCCAGGAAGCCGCGGCCAGGGGTGAACAGCAGCCCGCGACTGTACCGGGTAGCTTGTCGGTGCCCAATCCGCTGAGCGGCGGCAACGACCTCCTGCCGATCCCTGTGAGCCCGACGCCGAGGCCAGGCAATTAAGGGGAAGTCTAACCACGAATAGCACGAATAATCACGAAAATTATGAGCGTCCGGTTTCGGGCGCTCATTTTTTTATTGACAATAATTTCGTGAATATTCGTGCTATTCGTGGTTAGAAAATGTTATTTTATGTTCTTCAGGGTGCGGAGGATGCGCATCGAGTCGCGAAGCGGACGGAAATGCGAGGTGTGATTTTCCGCGTAAACGGATTCGATCTGAAGCTCGTAGAACGGGAACCGCCGGTTGGCGGCGTTGTCCAACAGCATGGCGGATTCGAAATCGAACCTGTCCTGCGGGAAATTGACCAGGGTCGGCAGATAGGCCGCCGGGATGGCGCGCAGGCCGGTCTGGATGTCGTGAATGGCGACGCCGGTGAAGAGTTTGAAGATTTTCACCGACCAGAAATTGCCGAAGCGGCTGCGGAAGGGAACATTTTTCACATCATCGAACGAGCGGCAGCCGAGGATCAGGCAGTCGGAGTGATCGCGGGAGGCTTCGACCACCCGGGAAATGTCATACGGCGTATGCTGGCCATCGGAATCGGCGGTGACGACGGACTGGGTGATCCCGCGCTGCATCAGGTAGCTGAACGCGGTTTTCAGCGCGGCGCCCTTGCCACGGTTCTCCGGGTGGCTCAGCAGTGTGACGCGCAGATTGCGCGACAAATGCTCAAAAACAGGCTTGTACTGGCGGTCCGAGCCGTCGTCCACCATCAGGACCCGGTAATGATCGTGTCCATATCCCAGGATCATATCGATCAATCCGACCAATTCGTCGCCGGGCTGGTATGATGGAATTACAATGTAGGTTTTTTCGTTTTCGGTCATGGTTCCAGTTCCGTTATTTATTGTTGCGGCGGCGTTTCCCGAGCAGCAGCACGTCACGTAATTGTTCGGGGCTGCCGGCAATATTCCAGCGCTTTTCAAAGTTATAGTCCTGTATGATCTGGGCAATGGCGGCCAAAGCCCTCAAATGATGGTTGCGGCGGTCGATGGTGCCGATCAGCAGGAACACGGCATGGACGTCTTCATTGTCCTCATCGGAGAAATCGATCCGTTCGGTGTCCTTGATGATGATCAGTTTCAACCGCGAGTCGCCCTCGACGACGATGTGGGGGATCGCCACCAGCGGGGAGATGACGGTGCTGCTCTGCTCCTCGCGCTCCTGCAGGAGTTTTTTGACCGCGTTCGGGCTCAGGCCGACATCGGTGGCGCAACTTTGCGCGACCTGGTCGAAGAGCTCGTCGGAGGTCATTTCCTTCTCCAGATAAATCACGTCGGCATCCTCCACCAGGTGGTCGAATTCGTCCTTGATGATCTGGTCGCGGGAGTTGACGATTTCGCGGAGTTCGCTCTCCAGCTGGTGATCGGTGAAGCGGCGGTTGGTGATGCGCTCCATCAGGTGCAGCAGCGCGAATTCGCGTCCGGATTTGCGGCCGAAAATGATGTAGGCCAGCAGGGCGAGCCCGATGGCGATCAAACAGACCTTGACGGCGAAAAATCCCATCTGAATAATCAGGTAGGTGAACGCTACGATGCTGAACACCTGAATCCACGGATAAAGCGGCGAGCGGAACGCGGGGCGGTAATTCAGCACCCGGCTCTCGCGCAGGATGATGACCGAGAGGTTGGTGAGCAGATAACCCAGCAGGACCACCGCGGACGCGGCCGTAACAAGCGCTTCCAGGCTCATCAGCAGCGACCCCATGGTGATCAGGCCGGTCAAGATAATGGCGCCGACCGGTATATTGCGCCGGGCACTGATATGGCCGACCCAGAGGGGCAGCAGACCGTCGCGGGCCAGCGCCATCGGGTAGCGCGCCGCCGACATGATGCCGGCATTGGCCGTGGTCACAAACGCCAGCACCGCGCCGAACGACACCACCGCGAACCCGGCGCGCCCGAACCAGATCCCGGCCGCATCCGCCATCGGCGTTTGCGAATCCGCCAGCGCCTCGGGCCGCATGGTTCCGACCAGGATGATATTCACCAGCGTATAAAGAATGGTGACGATGACGATGGAGCCGACCATGGCGCGCGGAATGGTTTTCTTGGGGGATTTGACCTCCTCGGCCACGCAGGAAATTTTCAGGAGTCCGCCGTACGAAACGAAGACGACGGCCGCCACGGTGATGATTGCGGTCGGCGAGCGCCCCTCCGACACGAACGGCGTAAATGCGGTCAGCGAGAGGTGCGGCACGCCGCCCACCACGAACCCGATCAGGATCGCCAGCAGTGCCATGACCATGGCCACCTGCAGCCAGGCCGCTTCTTTGACGCCGTAGAGGTTGACCGCCGTGAAAATAACCGTGAGCACCATGCCGCTGAGCAGGGGATTGATGCCCCAGGCGGCGTAAATGACTTCGGCCAGGCCGAAGATCGCGAACGCACTTTTCAGGATCTGGGCGAACCAGCTCAGCAGTCCGGAGACGGACCCCGCCATGGGCCCCATGCTGCGTTCGACGAAAAAGTAGTCGCCGCCGGCTTTCGGCATGGCCGTGGCCAGCTCCACCGTGGCCAATGAGCCAAGGCTCGCCAGAGCCCCTGCCAGCAAGTAAGAAACAAAGACCGCCGGTCCTACCATTTTGAACGCCAGCCCGGGCAAGACGAAAATACCCGCACTGATCATGGCGCCGGCTGCGATACTGAATAAATCGAGGCCGTTCAGGGTCTGTTTTAATTCACCGTGTTTGACCGCAGTGTCTGTCGCAGCATTACTCAAAAATTCATCCTCTTCGGAAACCGTTTGTATAATCAATGAGCAAACAATACCACAGAAGTCGTTCAAATTCAAATAAAGTTCGCAGAGACTCGCGAAAAAGTAGGCCGTGAAGTCTGGTATTGAAGTATAGAAAATTAAATGATTTTATCGGCCGGGTTCCTCGGAGATTTCCCACATGCATTGCCAGATGGCTTTCATCAATGTGGAGAGCTCGTGACTTTCGATGATCATGGAGTAGCTTTCTTTGAGTGCCGAAGCCACCGCCACGTTTCCATCATAAATATACAGCCCGGCCACGTCCTCGAAAATCGGCTTCGGCAGGTAGCGCACCCGGCGCATATGCTGTTCGCCCTGACGCATGTATTCGAGATCATCCTCCGGGCCGCGGATGCGGATGGCGTTGGACCAGATGCCGCGGCTGATTCGTTTGCGGTAATAATTCGTCAGGTGCTCTTCGCTGGATTTCTGCAGCATTTCGCGGACGCCGCCGAAGTAGAAATACTCCTTGCTTTTCACCTCCAGCAGCTCGGCGTCGATGATCTTCAGCCCCTCGCTGCCGATATAGACGCGCACCTGGGGGCGGCGGGCGCCGCTGCGGTAGAGCCCCTGCAAATCCGGCAGCAGCTGGTCCAGCGTCCGCTGGCGCTCGTCCTCGATCAGCCGCAGCTGGTCGGGATCCTCGGCGGAAAACACCTTGCGGCCGTCGACTACCGATTCGGAAATCAGCCGTTTCTCCTTCAGTACATCCAGCACATCGTACACGGTGGGGTGCTTGAACCGGGTGAATTTGGCGATTTCGATGGCCCCGGCGGAGCCCATCTGCAGCAGCGCCAGGTAGACCCTGGCCTGGCGTCCGTTCAGTCCCAGCATTTCCAATTGCGTGATCACATTCATGGCATATCTCCATATGTCGTAAACTTCCGACATCTTTTATTTGATGCATTACGCTTGATTTATTGTCCGAATCTAATATAATATCTGCATCCATCGATTTCAATCGACATTATGGAAGGAATGTGAAATGAAAGATACCGTCCGATATTTCGACGTGGCCCCACTGGTGGTGGCGGCCGGCAAGGAAGCGACCATCCGGATCCGTCCGCGTTTCGATCAGGCCCGGTTTCCGGCGAAAAACGAGTTCAAGGTACGGGTGATCCCCGCAATGGGGGCCCTGCCGGACGGACGCCACGCGGACTGGCCGGTCTACGATGACAATTTCGAGCTGATTTCCTGGGATCTGATCGATGGTTCGCTCGAAGTCCGCGCCCGGTTTCACGGCGAACAGCAGCACCTGATCTTCGTCGAAAAGGCCGACGGCACTCCGATCTGGGATTTCCGCATTTATTCGCTCGAACGCGACCTCTACAAACTGCGGCCGTTCAAGGGCGATTTCCATATCCATACCACTTGCTCGGACGGCCGGGAGTGCCCGGAATATGTGGCGGCGCGGTATCGCGAGGAGGGATTCGACTTCATCGCCATCACCGACCATCGCAAATACGAACCCTCGTATCAGGCGATCAACTACTGGAAGCCGTACAAAACCGGCCTGAAAATGTATCCCGGCGAAGAAGTGCATCCGCCGGACTGCCCGGTGCATATCGTCAATTTTGGCGGCAGTTTCAGCGTCAACGAGATTTTCCACAAGAACGAAAAGAAGTTCCGGCGCGAGGTGGAGAAACGCATCCCCGGACTTGGCGAAGTCACCCCCGGCGTCAACCCGTTCGCGGTGGCGGCCACGGAATGGGTTTTCGACCAGATCCGCGCCGGCGGCGGGCTGGCGGTCTACTGCCATCCCTACTGGGATATTCGCGGCTGGAACGTCATTTCCGGGGCGCTGGCTAGTGAGGTGTTCAAGCGTCGCAAGTTCGACGCATACGAAATGATCGGCGGCTACTGGAAGCACCAGTCCGACTCCAATCTGTACCAGATCATCCGCGGTTATGAGGAATGGGCCGCGCGGGGCGAGTTCCCGGTGGTCGGACTGAGCGATTCGCACGGTACCCACCGCGACGGGCTGTTCGGCTGGTATTACACGCTGGTTTTCGCCAAATCTGACAAGCTCGAGGATTTGGTGGCGGCCATCCGTGCCGGCAACTCGGTGGCGGTGGAAGCACCGGCCGGTGAGCGCATGTATTGTTATGGCAGTCACCGCATGGTGCGTTACGCGCAATTCCTGCAAAACGAATATTTCCCGCGCCACCGGAGCATCTGCCAGACCGAGGGCGAGATTATGCTCGACATCCTCGGCGGTGAGCCCGTCCTCGCCGGGACGCTGCCGAAGCTCGCGGGCCGCCCGGCCGCATTCCGCGAACGCGCCTTCAAAGGATTCGCTAAATGACCTTTACCGCGTTTACCCTGCTGTTTGCCTCGGTATTCCTGCATGCCGGATGGAACTTTCTGAGCAAAAAGAAAGTTCCGTCGCTCGCTTTTTATACCATCTCCAGCACCGTCGCGGGTATTTTGTGGCTCCCTTTCTTTCTCTGGAGCGGGCCGGACCTGACGCTGCTGCCGTTCCGCTTCTGGATCATTTTCCTGCTCAGCGTGGGCTGCGAAATCCTTTACTTCACCGGGCTGGCGTATGCCTACCGGCGCAGCGATATTTCGCTGGTTTACCCGCTGGCGCGGGCACTGCCGGTGCTGATGACCGCCGCGCTGACCATCCTTTTCGGCCTCGGCAAAACGCCCGGGCCGCTGGCGCTCGGCGGCATGATTATCCTCAGTTCCGGGTGCTTGCTGATGCCGCTGATGAACTGGCGCGACTTCAGCTTTGCAAGTTACCGCGGCCCGGCGCTCCGGTTCATCCTGCTGGCAGCCGTCGGTACCACCGGCTACACGATTCTGGACAGCATGGCGATCCGGATGCTTCGCGAGATCCACCCGGAAAGCAGCTTCGCCTGTTCAACCTCCTATCTTTTCCTGCTGGAAATCGCGCTTGCCGTCTCCATGTTCATCATCGTCCGCAACTCCAAATCGGAATACGCGGAATTCCGCAAACTTTTCCTGAAATCCAAAACCCCGGTCGTTTCCGGGTTGTTCTCCTCCACCGCCTACGTGCTGATCCTGATCGCAATGGGCTACGTGAGCAACGTCAGCTACGTACAGGCGTTCCGCCAGATGAGCCTGCCGCTGGGCGTGCTCGCCGGCATCTTCCTGCTCCACGAGAAACCCGGCAAACCCCGCCTGGCGGGCATCCTGCTGGTCATCCTCGGACTGGTGATCGTCGCCCTGGGCAGCTGACGCTGCCGAATTGGTCGGCGGCCTTGCCGCCTGAATTGGCCGCCACTGCGTGGCTGAATTGGTGAATTGGAGAATTGGGAGGAGACCATTCCCATAGGTCTCATTCGTCCCATTTTCCCCTAAAAAAATTTCCACAATTTTTCTCAATACCCTATTGACGTTAAAGGGTACCTTGTTGTATACTCTAGTTAAAGCAACAGGATACCAATGCTCATGCACATGAAAAGACAACGCTCGGCGCCCCTGCGCAACCAGCTGGTGACCGACCTTAAAGGTTACCTCTCGGCCGGTGACTGCCCCCGTAGCGGGCAGCTTCCCACCGAGGTGGAGCTGGCGGATCGTTTTCAGGTCTCGCGCAAGACTTTGCGCGCCGCGCTGGATGTGCTGGAAGATGAAAAACTGATCAAGCGGATTCACGGAAAAGGTACCTTTCGGTCAGATACCCGGAACCAGCTCCAGAAAATCATCTATCACCTGATCCCCTGCGCCGATTACACGATTCGCGCCGGTATGAACGGGCGCAGCAACATCGACCAGGTTCAGGCCGGGTTGCTCCGTGCTTGCGCCGGCATGGATTGCCGCGTGGTGAGTCTGCCTTTTACCCGGACCAATGTCCTCTCTGATGTCGATTACGAGACGCTCAACATGATCGAGCCCGGCGCCAAGGTGCTTGCTCCCGGCATGTGGTACCGCTACGGGTTTAAATTTCTGGTGGAGCGCGAGTGTGACGTGGCTTTTCTCTATACTCAGAATTTTTCGATTCATTTCCCGGACGACGATAATTACACACCTTACATTAAGCACTGGCATCATCTCCGCCAGGATACGTCCTCCGTTTCCGGCGGCGGCGTCCGTGAACTGTTCCGCCGCGGCTGCAAAAGACCGCTGCTTGGTGCTTCGTACCTGACGCATGTGACGAATATGAAGCTGCCGGGTTACCGCGAAGCCGGTGGCACCCTTTACTGGGACATGCCGCCGGACCTGACCGATTTCGAGGAGTTTAAAAAAGAGCTCTGGAAAAAATACCGCGAAAGTGATTTCGACGGCCTGCTGCTGGACAGTATTTTCTCCTTCGATCCCGATTACCGTTACAGCCTCGCCCGCAACCTGGGGCTGCCGGAGGACATCCAGATCATCACCATGAACGAATACGATTTCTGCGGCCGCATGCATCCGAGGATCTCCTATATCACCTATGATTATCAGCAGATCTGCCGCGAGGCGGTCGATATCCTGCTGCGGAATTCGCCGGTCAAGGAAAAACGTGAGTACAAAGCAGTTTTGCATAATTTTTAACGAACAGGAGACAGAGAACCATGAATAAACATCGAAAAAATAATTTTACACTCATTGAATTGCTCGTGGTAATCGCGATCATCGCAATCCTCGCGGCCATGCTGCTGCCGGCGCTGAATCAGGCCCGGGAAAAGGGGAAATCGGCAAAGTGTGTCTCCCAACTGAAGCAATTCGGTCTGGCCTTTCACCAGTTTGCCGGTGAAAACGACGATATGGCCGCCAACTGCTATACGCAGGACAAGAGCGCCTACAGCACCGGGGCCAAAGTCTGGGAAGAGCGGCTGCTCCAGTATATGGGCGGCCCGGACAAAGTGCCGACTGATTATGCCACCCTCGGGTTTGAAATGCCGTCATCGTACTTTTGCCCCGCCTCGCGCTATGTTTTTACCAAGTGGGATATCAAATGGACGAACTATGGGTATGCCGCCCAGATCGGTTATAAATTCGGCACCAGCGACAACACCCGGAAAGTGACCAAGTGCCGTGAGCCGTCGAAAATCATGGTCATGGGCGACTGGCGCGAAGATGCCGGGGACCGCGATCAGCTCTGGGCCGCCGGTGCCCCGCCGCTCCGCCATAGCGGTTGGAACAATTACCTGGCTGTGGATGGGCACACGGAACAAATCAAGCTGAATTTCGATAATGGCAGTCTGCCGGCCAGCAGCAATGATTATAAAAACTATTGGTCACCGATGAACGCCTGGCCGAAAAATTAATCGAAAGGAATTATGATGAAGTATCTCTATATGATCTGTTGTGCCATCGTATGTCTCGGTGTCTCCGCGCAGAACCTGGTCCGCAATGCCGACTTCTCGCAGCTCAGCCCGGCGGGATTACCGAAGGATTGGGAATTCCGTCAGGTCGGCGGCACGGTCGATGGCGCCGAACTCAAGCTGAAAGGCAAAGGTGTTCTGGTGCAGAGCGCCATCCCGCTGGAAGCCGGCAAAAAATACCTGCTGTCGTGGGAAGTCCGCAGCGAAGCCGGGTCCAAATATCGCGTTTACTGCGAATGGCGGACCAACGCCACAAAGCAGTTCCGCTCCTCCGGCGCGCCGGAGCGCCAGGCCGAGAAGGAATGGAAAAAGATGCAGACCGGATTCACCTACGAAGCGGACTGTACCCCGCCGTACCTTGCCGTCGCCATTGGCGAAGGTGCTGAAATCGACATTCGCAACCTCAAGATCGAGCCTTTTGGCGCCGTCAGCGGCAGTGGTCGCAAGGCGCTGGGCGGCGAGTGGTTCGTATCGGCCCCGACCAAGTTCGTGACCGAGGACGGCCGCGAGGCCCTGCGCGTCGAGTCCGACGGGCGCAATGCGAACGCCTTCCTGCGCGGCGTCAAACTCACCCCCGGCAAGAGTTATTCGCTCACCTACAGCGTGAAAAGTTATGATGCAAATCCGAACGCCAGTGAATTCTTTCCGTTCAATGTGAACATCGAATTCGCCGGCGTCAAAGACAAACTGGTTTCGCCGTGGGATGACACCTGGGGCCTCGGCTTTCAGAATAAAACATTCAATTTCACCGTGCCGGAGAACGCCAAAGGCGACGCGGTCATCGAGTTGTATTCGCGCAAGCGCCCGATTTTTTTCGGCAATTTCGAGCTGAAGGAGCGTCAGGCCGAGCCGGAGATCAAGCACCCGATGGTGTTGACGCAGCCGCTCTACCGCAACCTGATTTTCAGCAGCATGCCGGTGGATGAGATCAAGGGCAAAATCAAGACCGGCACCGCGATCAAACAGGTTCAGGTGAAGCTGGAAAAAGATGGCATCGCGGTTTTTGAAAAATCGTTTGCCAACACCGGAGCCGAATTGGAGTTCACCATCCCCGCCGCCAAATTGGTCGAGGGCACCTACAAGCTAAGCGTCCGCCCGGATAATGAAGAACCCGCCGCGCTGGAGCTGAAAAAACTGCCGAAGGCCCCGGTCGAAGTCGTGATGGGCCCCGACAAGCTTTTTCGTTTTAACGGCAAACCGTTCTTTCCGGTCATGTTCTGGGGCGGCAATTTCATCGGCGTCGACGATGAGGAAAAATTCCATGCACTGGCGCGCAATGGCGTGAATATGATTTTCACCCACGGCGAAAACAAACGCAAAGCCATGGAAATTCTCGACCTTGCCAACCGCAACGGCATCAAGGTCATCGTCAACACCGGTTATCCGAAGCGTCTGGACGACGACACGTTGAAAAACTGGATTCACAACACCAGCGAACTGACCTCCGAAATCGCGTCGCACCCGGCGCTGTTCGGCTATTTCATTGCCGACGAACCGTGGTGGGGCGGCGTGCCGCTGAACAACCTGTTGAAAGCCTACGATACGCTCAAGGAACTTGACCCGTATCACCCGGCCTGGATCAATGCCGCTCCGCGCGGCAGCATCGCCGACCATCAGCAGTACAGCCGCGCCGCCGACATCTACGGCGTGGACATTTACCCGGTCGGCTCCGGAGGACACTCCGGGCTTGAGGATAAAACCTTGTCCGCCGTCGGCAGATACGTGCTGCACATGAACGAAACCGTGCATCACCGCAAGCCGGTCTGGATGGTGCTGCAGGGCTTCGCCTGGAAATCGCTCGGCGGCACCGACAATGGCGAGGGCTACCCGACCCCGGCGCAGGACCGCTTTGTGGTTTACGACTCGCTGGTCGAGGGCGCGCAGGGCATCGTCTGGTGGGGGCTGGCGTTTGTCAAAACCGCTTCGTTCTACGATACGCTCTTCGGCACCGCCCGCGAACTGCAGACCATGACCGGGCTCCTGACCGACGGCAAAGAACTCGGCAAAGCGCAAGTTTCGAACCCGGCCATCCGTACCCGCACTCTGGAAGCCAACGGCAAAAAATACGTGATCGCAGTGAACGGTACCGCAAACAACGTATCCGCCACGATCAACCCCGCTTTCACCGCCGCCGGGGTCAAAGTATTTCAGGAAAATCGCTCATTGCCGGTGAAAAACGGCGCGGTGACCGACACCTTTGACGCGTACTCGGTGCATGTGTACGGCGAAGCGGAATTGCCGCCGTCGTCATGGCCGCTGCCCGTGCCGGATTCCCGCTACGATTTCGCTAAAAATCCGGTGACTCGCAACTTCTCCGCGTATCATAACAATATCCCGTACGATGGCCAGGCAAACTGGATCTGGGAAGCGTCCAAGGCCCGCGTCGCCGGCTCCGAAACCGTGCTCCATAAAACATTTACGCTCGACGTTCCGGTGAAGTCCGCCGCCCTGATCGCTGCCGCCGATGATTACGGCACCGTCTCAATCAACGGCAGGGAACTCGGCAAAGCCGGCGGCTTCACCATCGCCGCCAAACTGGACGCCGCAGCGCTCCTGAAACAAGGCGAAAACACCATTTCAGTATCCGCCGCCGACGGCGGACAGCTCCCCTGCGGTTTGCTGATCGATCTGCGGATCGAGCTCACTAACGGCAAAAAAGTAACCGTTATCACCGACGAAACCTGGCAAGCCAATGCCAGCGACAAAGTTGCAATCATCGCTCCCTACGGCGGCGGCGCCTGGGGCGCCCGCACTAAACTCCCTGAATAATTTTCAATTTTCCATTTTCAATTTTCCATTCCGAAAGGCACAGCCTTTCGATAAAGGTGTGGTCGTGGCTGACCAGCAGGATGGCGCATTCGCAGTCCTTCAGGGCTGCTTCGAGGCATTGGATCGACGGCAGGTCGAGGTGATTGGTCGGCTCGTCCATGATGATGAGATTGATTTCGCGGAGCACGCCGAGACCGAAAAACAGTTTGCGCCATTCGCCGGGGCTGCAGCGGTCGGAATTCAAGACCCGCTCGGGGATCGAGCCGAGCGAGGCGACGACATTCATTACTTTGCTGTAGTCGTTGCGTCCGAGCTCGCTCAACGTCTGAAAAATGCTTTTCCGCAGCTCCTCGTCGAGCTCCTGCGGCATGTAGAGGTAGTGCTCGGGGGCGATTTTCAGCTCGCGGACGATGTGGCGCAACAAAGTGCTTTTGCCGCTGCCGTTGTCGCCGGTTATGGCGATGCGGTCGCGCGGAGTGATGGTCAGTTCCGGGAAACTCAACGATTTTTCGCCCATGGTCAGGGAGCCCGGGGGCAGCTCGAGCAGCGCATTTCGCGAAGCATAAGAACCGTACGGGATATTCAAGCCGAGTTCGGCGGTTTTGAGCATCTGGTGCGCGCCCAGGGCGTTGCGGTTGCGCTCGACGGTTTTGGCCTGTGCCCCGGCCAGTTCGGCGGCGCGGCCGCTGCGGCTGGTGACCCGGGCGGCATTGATGCGCCCCTTGCCGTCATAATCGTAGCGGTCGACCTTGCTTTTGGAATTGCTGTTCTCGGCCTTCTGGGCCTTTTCGCGGCGGCGCTGAAGCTCTTTCTTGCTCCGCTTAAGCTCGTTTTTCAGCAATTGCTGTTCCTGCTGGCTCTGGCGCTGCTCGAGCGCTTCCTCCTCCATGCCGGACGAAATGCCGCCGGAGCGTATCTGAGTGCCCCACGGCCGGATGAAGAGGCACTGATCGCACAACGTATCGAGCAGTTCACGGTCGTGGCTGACCAGCAGGCCGATGCCGTAGAACCCCTGCAGTACGTCGAGCAGCAGCTCGCGGGTAGAGGCGTCGAGATGGTTGGTCGGCTCGTCCAGACACAGGATGTCCGGGGCCTGAAACAGCGCGCTGCCGACCTGGATTTTCTTGCGCTCGCCCATCGAGAGCGAAGCCCAGCGCTGCAGCATGGCCGCGTTGACCCCGAGCGCATTGCGCAGCCGGATGGCCTCCGAATCGTGCGAGGCGAAAAACGCCGCTGCTTCCGGCGGCGGTACCTCAAGCTCCTGTTCACAGAAACAGCACAGCCCGTCCGAGCGCACCGTGCCGGCCTCGGGTTTGAGTAGCCCGGCGGCGAGCCTCAACAGCGTGGTTTTGCCGCAGCCGTTGGCCCCGGCGATACCGGTCCAGCCTGACGGAAACTGCAACGAAAGATCCTCAAAAAGCAAGCCGGCAGCGGATTCATAGCCAAAGAAAACGTGAGAAAAGGTAAGATACAAAGACATAAAATTGTGCTCCAAACAAACAATGAAATTACAGAAATAAGAAACCGGTCATATTGTTTGTCTTAGATACGCAATGGTATGCCCTCCATATTGGTTAAAGAAAATATAGCGCAGGAAAATACAATGTCAAGATTGATTTTTTGAGATTTACATGTAGATTTTTAATAAATTAAAACGGGTTTGAACCCCCGTCAGTAAGCATTGCTGATCATTTTCAAATGATCGGCTCTCCAGCCTTGTCTTTGGGGCTTGGGAGGCCGGCGAAAGCCGGACATGGTGCTTACTGCATGTGGTTCAACCTCTCAAGTCCCTTTTTTGTGCCTGAACCCACAAAATTGCGGACTTCATCAAACAGTAAGGAGAGCGCAATGAATGGGGAAAACATCCGGCAACTTATCGAAATGTGGAACATGGATACTTCCGGCGAAGATCAATTGCGAATAATGCTTTTGAAAAGCCGTATCCTGATGTTTAATCTCGGCCTGACCTTTACCGATGGAAAATATCGATGCACCCCGGAAGATATTCACCCCGATTTTCGCGAAGAATTCGTAAATGCTTTACGTGTCATCGACTATCCGCCAATCTCTTTTGCCGAATAATGGATTAATGCGATCTTTGTAGTTGAAAATAGTCTTATAACATGGTATCATAACAATCATGAAAATATGTTATTCCAGACCATTGAAATTGAGCGATCCTTTCGGCGATTTCATGTCAGAAGAGGATCGGGAGTTTCTACGCGGTATCATCCGGAAAAGCGATGATACGTTGGGATGGGAGGAGCTCTCGTGTATTTTTCAGGGAATTCTACCGGCCGGAACCTATGAGGAATGCGCGTATTTTATTCCGTGGGCTTTGAAATTCATGGCTTCCGGAGATGATGCGGCATCGTCATTGGTTGATGAGTTCTGCAGATGGTGCGACGAAAATATTGAGTCGTTGAAAAATGACCTGTTGTGGAATGAAATTCTCGGATTTTTTATCAAGCTTTTTGTGGACTGCACCGGAAAGCTTGTGTTGTACAGAAATGGTGACGGCGTTTTGTATCCTGAAAATCTTGATATTGCAGAGACAGTCCTTGAATGTTTCGATTCCATGAAGAGAATAGACACTGGGATTGCACCATTTCTGTCTTTGTTGTGCGAAAACATGGATTACCCGAAAGCCGTCTGGACTCTGACCTTGAGCAGGTATACGCTTGCCGGATGCCAACGGCAGGCTTATGATATCGTCATGGAAAATATCTGCGACTCTTCAAATCCCGATGAATTGGAATACCAGGATAAACTGCTGAGATATTCCAATTTTTAAGCAGGATCAGTTGCTTTTGAAGGCGGCCAGGAACTCGGGGTTGTCTTTGTGGGTTTCTACTTCGCTTTTTTCCAGCTGATAGGCCAGTTTGACGAATTTGAGTTCTTCCAGTTTGGCAATGCAGTCGGCGAGCTCTTTGCCGCCCGGGGCGCGGCGGTAGGCCACAATGCATTCATGCCCCTTTTCGAGGCGGCGCAGCAGGTCGCGGCTGATGATCAGTTTCAACTGCGGTTCGGTGGATTTGCCCACGTATACGCCGATTTCGCGGTCGCCGTCGGTCAGCATTTTGGAACCTTCGTTGAGGCCGAGGAACTGGAATTCGGCTTCGCCCTTGTCATCGGTCAGGACTTCCCAGGTGTTGACGCTCGAGCGCAGGGTCACCGGTTGGCGGACCGCCGGCACGGTGTTGCTCTCGGTGGTGGTGCCGACTTTGCTCTCGACCACTTCGACGAGGGCGCTTTCGGCGCGGCTGCGCATCTCGGCATTCAAGGCCGGATTCATGCAGGCAAACGAGAAATTGGTGAGCCCGACCGCGTAGCGGAACGGGAACATGGCAAACGTACAGGCGCAGAAAACATGCGACACGATCGCCACCGGGAAAAGCACGATGCCGGTCGGCACTTCGTAAAGTTCGCGCCAGCCCTGATACGGCGTGTAAAGTTCGGTAACGGTCTTGATCTGAATCACTTCATTGGCGATCTGCTGGTGCTTCTCGACCTTGAATGCGACCACGGATTCGGTGGGCGTGGTGCTGGCCGTCTGGACGGTATAGAGGGGATCCAGCTCGGTTTTGCGGTATTCGGTCTTGATGTCTTCGACGTATTCGAGATGGTTTTTGCAGCCGTAGCCGCCCCAGAGCATTACGCCCGCCGCCAGTATTGCCAAAAATTTTCCGGATTTATTCATATTTTATACTCGATTCCAAAAGTTTATCCACCGGTAAAAATATAGTTCAGAAATTGACTGATTCAAACTTTTTTAAATGGAAAATTGAAAATTGAAAGTGGAAAATTATGGAAAACTACTGAATCCCATTAATTATCAATTTTCCATTCTCAATTTTCAATTGAAAAAGTTGGGTACTTCCGGCGCAGAGAGCACACTTATGATCCCCCTTGCGTCTCTGCGACGGAAGTAATAATTTACCGGGCCAGGTATTCCTGCAGTGACTTGGGCTCGGTATCGCCGTGAAGCGCTTCCTTGATGCCCGCCGCGGTAGCTTTGGCCGCCGCGATGGTAGTCATATACGGAATCTTGTACTGGACGGAAAGCCTGCGGATGTAGCTGTCGTCCTGCATGCCGACGCGGCCGATCGGGGTATTGATGATCAGCGTGACTTCACGGTTTTTGATCAGGTCGGCCACGTTCGGGCGGCCTTCGTTGATCTTGTGAATGACTTTGTTCGGGATGCAGTTTTCGTCGAGGAACTTGGCGGTGCCTTCGGTGGCGAAAAGCTTGAAGCCGAGTTCGACCAGCGTCTGGACGATCGGCAGCAGGTACTTGCGTTCGCGCTCGGCCACGGAGATCAGCACGGAGCCGCTCAGCGGCAGGCGGGAGCCTGCGGCCTGCTGGGCCTTGAAGTAGGCCATGCCGAAGCAATTGGCCATGCCCATGACTTCGCCGGTGGCGCGCATTTCCGGCCCGAGGATCGGGTCGACTTCCGGGAACATATTGAACGGGAACACCGCTTCCTTGACCCCGTAATAAGAGGGGGCAGGGGCGTTGACCACTTTGTCGTATTCGCTGAGCGTATGGCCGAGCATCAGCTCGGTGGCGATACGGGCCAGCGGCACCCCGGTGACCTTGGACACGATCGGCACGGTACGCGACGCACGCGGGTTGGCTTCGATGATCCAGACCTGGTCCTCGCAGACCGCGAACTGTACGTTCAAGATGCCCTTTACGCGGAAGTCGCGGGCGATGGCGGCGGCCTGTTCCTTGATGGCTGTCAGGTATTTTTCATCCAGCGTGACCGGCGGAATCGAGCAGGCGGAGTCGCCGGAGTGGACGCCGGCCAGTTCGATGTGCTCCATGACCGAGGCGACGAAGGTGTCTTTGCCGTCGGAAATGGCGTCGACTTCGCATTCGATGGCGTTGTCGAGGAAACGGTCGATCAGCATCGGATATTCGGGGCTGACCTGGATGGCGTCGACGGCGTAGCGCTTGAGCGTGTCTTCGTCGTAAATCACCATCATGCCGCGGCCGCCGAGCACGAAGGACGGGCGGACCATGACCGGGAAGCCGATCGTGCGGCCGAGGTTGACGGCTTCGTCGAGCGAGCGGGCGATGCCGCTTTCGGGCTGTTTGATGCCGAGCGCGATCATGCGTTCGCGGAAATATTCGCGGTCCTCGGCCAACCGGATGCCTTCCGGCTGGGTGCCGATGATCTTGACGCCGGCGTCTTTCAGCTCCTGCGCAATATTCAGCGGAGTCTGGCCGCCGAACTGGACGATGACACCCTCGGGTTTTTCCTTGGCGTAAATCGCCAGCACGTCTTCGGTGGTCAGCGGCTCGAAATAGAGCTTGTCGCTGGTGTCGTAGTCGGTGGAAACGGTTTCCGGATTGCAGTTGATGAGCACGGTTTCATAACCCGAATCGCGCAGTGCAAACGCGGCATGCACGCAGGTATAGTCGAACTCGATGCCCTGGCCGATTCGGTTCGGGCCGCCGCCGAGCACCATGATTTTGCGCTTGGGGGTAACCGGCACTTCATCCGGCACACCGGCGTAAGTGGAGTAGTAATAATCGGCATTTTCCACGCCGCTGACCGGGACCCGGCAGAAAGTGGCAATGCAGCCGATTTCGAGGCGGTTGTCGCGGATTTCTTTTTCGGGCACGTTGAAGAATTTGGCGAGGTATTTGTCGGAGAAACCGAATTTCTTGGCCTGAACCAGCATTTCTTCGGGCAGGCTCATCCAGGTGAAATTGGCCATTTCCAGTTCGAAATCGGCCAGTTCTTTCATTTCGGACAGGAAGAACTCAGTGATGTAGGTGAGGTTCTTTGCTTCGGCCACGGAGAGGCCCTTTTTGAATGCTTCGTAGAGCTGGAAGAAACGTTCGCTGGAGGGCACTGCGACCACGACTTTGAGCTCTTCGAGCGTCATCTGCTCGAATTTGCGCACCAGCCCGAGGCCGCTGCGGCCGATTTCGAGCGAACGGATCGCCTTCTGATAAGCTTCCTTGAAGGTCTTGCCGATGCTCATGACTTCGCCCACGGCCTTCATCTGGGTGCCGAGGCGGTCCTTGGCCTGCGGGAATTTTTCAAACGCCCAGCGGGCGAATTTCACGACCACATAATCGCCGGACGGCGTGTATTTGTCCAGCGAACCGTCGCGCCAGTAAGGGATTTCGTCGAGGGTGATGCCGACGGCGAGTTTGGTGGAGATGCGGGCGATCGGCAACCCGGTGGCCTTGGAGGCCAGCGCGCTCGAACGCGAGGTACGCGGATTGATTTCGATGACGATGATCCGGTCATCAACACGGTTATGCGCAAACTGCACGTTCGTACCGCCGGTGACGCCGATGGCGTCGACGATGCGGTAGCTGTAGTCCTGCAGGCGCTTCTGAACCGATTCGGGCACGGTGAGCATCGGCGCCACGCAGAAGCTGTCGCCGGTATGCACGCCCATCGGGTCGACGTTTTCGATGTAGCAGACGGTGATTTTGTTGCCTTTTTCGTCGCGGACGACTTCGAGCTCGAGCTCTTCCCAGCCGATCACGCACTCTTCGACCAGCACCTGGCCGATCAGCGACGCGGCCAGCCCGCGGGTGACGACTTCGCGCAGTTCTTCCACATTATATACGATACCGCCGCCGGTGCCGCCCATGGTGTAAGCGGGGCGGAGCACCACCGGATAACCCAGTTCGGACGCGATTTTTTCGGCTTCTTCCACCGAATAGCTGGGCTCGGATTTAGCCATTGGCACGCCGAGCATGTCCATGGTCTTCTTGAATTCGATACGGTCCTCGCCGCGCTCAATGGCGTTCAGGTCCACGCCGATGACGCGGACGTTGTATTTATCCAGGATGCCGGCCTTCTGCAGCGAGCAGGCGAGGTTCAGCGCGGTCTGCCCGCCGAGGTTCGGCAGCAGGGCGTCGGGGCGCTCCTTGGCGATGATCTTTTCGATGCTGTCCACCGTCAGGGGCTCGATGTAAGTGTGGTCGGCCATGCCGGGGTCGGTCATGATCGTGGCGGGGTTGGAGTTTGCCAAAACAACTTCGTAGCCTTCTTCACGCAGTGCCTTGCACGCCTGAGTGCCCGAATAGTCAAACTCGCACGCTTGACCGATGATGATTGGACCTGAACCGATGATGAGAATCTTGTTGATATCCTGGAGCTTAGCCATATGTCCTTCCTGACTTTTGGGAATTTTCTTCTAACACAAATCGTGTTAATATAATGCCTCAATCAATGAAGTCAACCCGGGAGCTCCTAAAAATTCGGAGAAAATGAACGGTTTCCGTAACCGGTCGTTGAAAAATTTTAACCACGGAATACCCGGAAATCACGGAATTTTTTATTGTTTTAAAGAAAGAAAACTGAAAAGAGATTTTCCGCGGTTTCTGTGATTTATGACAAAAAAGAATTGCCAATCGGCGAACCGGTGGTTGACTTTTTGCTTTTCGATTGTATAATATAGACAAGTTAACCGGGTAAGTTTTTGTGAAAAGATCATTTTGAGCATAAAACTTTCTGTTAAGTGAATAAGAAGTTTACAGTGTAAAGTTGGATGGTAAGATGGCAGTAACGATGCAGGATATAGCGGATATGGCGGGGGTTTCCCGGCCGGTGGTGTCCGCGGTGCTGAACGGCAACAGCAAGCTGAAGGTGGCCCCCGCCACCCGCACCCGGATCATGGATCTGGTGCATAAGACGGGGTATATCAAGAATCTCTCCGCATGCATGCTGAACGGTCAAAGTTCCCGCTCGATCGCGGTGTTCATCAATCCCGATTACCTGCCGATTTACCGGGATTTGCAGTACCAGCTCACGCTGCATTTGACGGCTTGCGGGTACAAGGTGCTGCAGTTTCCGCTGATTACGCCGAAAACGGAAGCGGAAATCATGCGCGATGCGCTGCAATTCGGGATCGACGGTATCATTTCGGTCGATTGCGGCAACATGGTCAGCCAGCAGGAACTGCAGAAACCGATGGTTACGCTGATGCGCGATGCTTTTGCGGTGGACGCCGGAATCGATCATCAGTACGGCGGCTACACGATTACGAAGCACCTGCTGGAACATGGGCACCGCAAGATTTGTTTGATCGGCCCGAGCTTGAGCGCCCAGGCGCAGAAAGTCGCCGGGTTCCGCGGCGCCTGCGAGGAATTCGGGGTGCCGCTGGAGAATTCGCAGTTGCTCGACCTGACCTGGAACATCCGGTTCGCGGAGCAGCTCGAGCGGCTGATCCGCCACGACGGTGTAACCGGATTCGTGGCCAGCAGCGATTATATCGCGGTGCGGCTGATCGGATACCTGACCGGGCGCGGCATCAAGGTGCCGGACGATATTGCCGTGACTGGTTACGACGGCGACATGTACGCGTGTTCCGGGGCGTGCCGGATCACCACCATGCGCCAGCCGATGACCGAATTGGCGCGGACGGGGGTAGAAATCCTGATGGACAAAATCAAACATGAGCGCCACGAGCCGGTGGCTGAACCGGTTCTGCTGAAGGCGTCTCTGCATTTGGGCGACAGCTGCGGCTGCAGTACCCCGCCGGAGAAAACCATTTGCTGGGAGCGGGTTTTCGCCACGCTGGAAGGGGCCGAATGCCTGATCAAAATTCCGCCGTCGGAACTGACCGAGCGGTATCAACATTTCAATCCCGGAACGCCGGGCAAAACATTTTAACGGAGGCAAAATAATGACAAAGGTTTTACAAAAAAGACGGAAGCGTAAATATTTTACGCTTATTGAGCTGCTGGTAGTGATTGCAATCATTGCGATACTGGCAGCCATGCTGCTGCCGGCGCTGAACAAGGCAAGGGAACAGGCTCAGCTCAGCTACTGCAAGGGGAACCTGAAACAGATTGGCATGAGTGTGAATATGTACGCCGGGGATTATAACTCGATGCTCCCCGACAACAATGGCGACACGGCGGTAAACACCTACTACAACTTCATCATTCGTTCCGACCGTTGGATCGGACTGGGGAAATTGAAGATCACCGATTACCAGGTCTCTGATTCAGGCGCGGACCAGGCAATGAAAAGTAAACGCCCCGAAGTTTATTATTGTCCGGGAATGGAAAAAACGGAACGCTGGCGTCAGATGATGATGACTCCGACAGCGGATTATCGCTGGGGTCAGAATGGCGACCATGCCGTTTCCGCGTATGCTTACGTGGACCCTTACAAGCACCGCTCTCAATACACGGCTTTCAATATGGGAACCAATCCCCGGGTTGCCTCGCTGGCGAACCGGATCAGCAACACCGGCAAACTGGATGATTCCGCAGCGGTAAATGCAGTAACAGCCTTCGATTTTTATTTCAATGTGCCGGCGACATCGTCACTGCAGGCTCACAATGGGCGGGTAAACTTGTTGTATATTGGCGGAGATGTTCAGACGGCGAGGTTCAGCCTCGATATGCTGGATGGTACCAGCAGCCATATTACAAATGCAGTTCAGGGACGCTGGTTCGGGCCCGCCCCGGAGCTGAATTAATAGAACCAGACATTTTGTACGGAGAATAAGGATGAAAGTGATATTTACTTTGTTTTGCGGTATGCTGTTGAGTATGGCCGCCGCCGAAAACGCCTCAAAATGGGGATTTGACAAAAATGATGCCACTGAATGCCTGCAGAAGGCCATCGATTCAGGAGCGGCCCGGATCGTTGTCGATAACACCGGGAGCGATTGGATCGTTGGGCCGATAAAGCTGCGCTCGAATCTGGAACTGGTTTTTGCTGACGGGGTGGTGGTGCGCGCCCATCCCGATGCTTTCAAGGGCCGCAACGATTGCATGTTTCAAGCGTGGGACGCCCGGAATATCGTATTGCGCGGCGAGGGCGGCGCCGTAGTGAAAATGAACAAGAAGGACTATCAGGATGCATCGCGTTATTCGCATTCGGAATGGCGGCATCTGCTCAGTTTTCGCGGTTGCGAAAATGTCACTATCCGCAATTTAAAACTACAATCGAGTGGCGGCGACGGTATCTATATCAGTACCGGTAAGGAATTGCCCGGCTGCCGGAATGTGGTGATCGAAGACGTGACCGCCACGGATCATCACCGCCAGGGCATCAGCATCATCAGCGTGGACGGGCTCTTGATCCGGAACTGCCGGTTCAGTGATACGGAGGGCACTCCGCCCGCTGCCGGGATTGATTTCGAACCGAACAGCCCCGGTGAATGGATCGCAGGGTGTGTGATTGAAAACAGTGTCTTTGAAAACAACATCGTTGGTGTCTGCGTCAGTGTCGGGGCATTGACCGAGAAATCGAAGCCGGTTTCGATCTCTTTTAAAAACTGTGAATTCAAGGGCGGCGGCCCGGTTTTTTATTCCATTGCCAGCCGCACCGTCACCCCGGCCAAAGGAGCGGTACTGTTTGATGGCTGCCGGTTCTCGGAAGGGAAGAATTGTACCGCGATGGTCAATGACCTGCTGACGGGCGGCTTTGAATTGAGATTTAAAGATTGCCTCATGGACAACCGCGGCGCCTCCGCCAATGCGGCCATCATTCTCAGTTCGGCTCTGCCGGTGGATTTCGGAGGATTGAAATTTGAAAACACAACCCTGATTACCGGGGGCAAATCCGCTTTGGAATTTAATAATCTCTCCGGCGGCGGCGTCGCGGATGTAGGGGGCATCCTGAAAATGCAGCGAAAAGACGGCTCGCTCCTGGATTTCAATTTCGCGGAGTTCGCGAAGAAACACCAACCCGTACCTGAGCTTCAGAATTTCAAAACGGCCTCCGTCGATTTGTTTCGCCTGAAACCGGCCGGTCCCGGAAAGCCCGACGCCCGGAGCAAGCGTTTCCGCGGCAAATTCAAGCTGTTGCAGTATGTGGAGGCCGACAAGGTATTGGAGCTGAAATTTCAGGCCCGGCAGGTATCAAAATCCCCGCTCAATATTTCGGTGTCCGTGAAAGATGCGGCGGGTACCCCCCTCGATCATTTCAAGATAACCGAACCGGAGTTCACCTATACGCTGAAATCGAATTCGGCGGGTGTCCGGCTCTTTGAAATCAATACCGCCGGACATACACTCGAGCTTGCCTCCGGGCATCCCGGACAGGCCATTCTGGCGGACACACGCACCGGCATGTTTGTGGCCAGCGGGGCGGAATTTTATTTCGCGGTCCCGGCCGGAGTGAAGGACATCCGGGTGGAAATCATGCCGGACATCGGCGAGCCGGTTGATGCCGCGTTGATCTCCCCGGATGGAAAAACAGTGGATTCGTGCAGCAAAAACTCGAACCTTACTCATTTATCTTATCAGCGTCCCGATGCGTCGAAAACGGAAATATGGCGCTTGAAGTTTCCTTATGTGCGCGAAGATTTCCGTTTCCGCCTTGGCGCTCCGCTGCCGCCCCTGGTATCGACCGCGCCGGAAAATATCCTGTCCGCTGAATAAAAAGGCATAACTGACCATAAGACCAAAGGGCAGCCGCGCAACTGTCCTTTGGTCTTTTGACTTTTCACGCGGAAAACTTTTGCGGAAAAACGCAATTCCCCATTGACTTCCCGATAATCGGCGGTATAATAATAAACAAGATACTTACGTAGGTAAGTTGTTTTTAAGTCAAAGGGAAAATATGGCAGTCACCATGCAGGACATCGCCGATCTGGCCGGGGTATCGCGCCCGGTGGTTTCGGCGGTATTGAACGGCAACAGCAAGCTGAAAGTTGCCCCCGCCACCCGCGCCCGGATTCTCGAGCTGGTAAACAAAACCGGATATGTCCGCAGTTTGTCCGCCCGGATCCTGAACGGCAAAAGCATCCGTTCGGTGGCGCTTTTCGTCAATCCCGACTACATTCTGATTTATCGCGAACTGCAGTACCAGATCTGCATGTACCTGGCGGCTTATGGCTACCGGGTGCTCAATTTCCCCATCGTGACGCCGAAAACGGAGTCGGAGATCCTGCAGGATTCACTGCAGTTCGGCGTTGACGGCATTCTGTCCATCGACTGTCTGAACATGGTCCGTCATGAAGATATCAAAATCCCGCTGGTGATGCTGACCCACGGCCCCCCTTATTCGGAAGTGGGAGTCGACCATGAATACGGCGGGTATGAGATCACCAAACACCTGCTGCAGCACCACGGGCACCGCAAAATATGTTTCATCGGCACCGGCCTGAACTGGCAGCCCTCAAAGATTGCCGGATTCCGCCGGGCGTGCAGCGAATACAACATCGCCCCGGATGATTCGCCGTTGCTGGATCTGACCTGGAACGCCGGCTTCGCGGAAGAATTGGAGCGCCTCATCCGAAAGCGGGGAATCACTGCCTTTGCCGCCAGCTGCGACTATGTGGCCGTAAGGCTGATCGGCTATCTGGACGGGCTCGGCATCAAGGTGCCCGGCGAGGTGGCGGTGACCGGTTACGACGGCGACATGTATGCCAATTCCGGGCTCTGCCGGGTGACCACCATGTGCCAGCCGATGGCGGAGCTGGCCCGGGTCAGCGTCGAAATCATGATGGACAAAATCAACCGTCAACTTTACCGTCCGATGGAGGAAGCGGTAA
>JBEBXH010000083.1:0-25930 GCA_040391785.1 Victivallis vadensis | reverse complement strand
CAGGTGCAGGCCAATTCGGCCTGCCGCTGGAGCGCGAGGAACGCGGAGTTCCTCGCATTAATTAAACTCCAACTTCATTCGAGGCGACCGGTGATGTCGCATCGTTTCGTTTCAGCAGGTTTTCCTGGAGTTCTTTGGTGATGTTTTCGCGGTACTTCTGCCAGCGGGGGGTCAGTTTGGTTTCATCGACCGATTCGAGCTTCTGCAGTTCGAGATTGATGACCCGTTCGCGGGCTTCAAGCACGGTGTTCAGGTTGACGCCGCCCTGTGCGAGTTCGTATTCCAGCAGCCGCAGCTCTTCCGAAGCCTTGACCAGGGCCGGATTAAGCGTCTGCGACGGCGACGCGTCGAGATTCAAATCGCGCTCGATCAGCAGGATCGGCATCCGGGCCTCGGCGCGGTCCTCGTCGGGGCTCTGGTAGCTCCCTGCGTCGAGCCCCGGCACCGAGAGCGACACATACAGCGAATATTCGGCGCGGAAATTCCAGCCGGTATTCAGGCGCTGCAACTCGCTGCCGTTCCACGAAATATGGGAAGTCTCGAGCTTGTCAAAAGGCAGCATTTCAAACAGAGGCACGGAGCGGTTCGCCTGCAGCTCGGCCTGTCCGGCAAAGCGGTTGTTGTCGGCCATCGGCAGCGCGAAGTTCTGCGTCAGCGATTCCTTGCCGAGCGTGGCGTTGTAAGTGAACTGGAGGTTCTCCAGGTCGCGCTTCATTTCGAGTTCAATGTATTCGGGTTTGGCGGTCAGGTCGCGGGTGATTTTCTGGCCGCCGTACCACAGGGTCAACTGGCTGTTTTCGAGCGGGAAATCCGGGGAATAATTGATTTTCCAGCGCATGACGCCGGACTTGGGCGAAAAGGCGTATTCGAGCATCAGGTGCGGCAGTACCGGCTTGTCGATCGCGTCTGGGTTCGCCCGGCGGACCACCTTCGGGGCCGGGGTGAAACGCGGTTTGGTATTCACCGCCACCAGAAACACCGGGCAGGAGAGCAGCAGAATCAGCAGGATCACCGACGCCCGGCCCGCCCGCGCTTTGTTGGTGGTGGGTAGCCCGCGCACCATTGAGCGGATGCGTTGCGAGAGTTCGCGCGGGGCCTCGCTCAGGCCCATCGCCACCGCCGGAGGCGTCGGCGCGCCAGCGAAGCGCAGCAGCAGATTGCCGTAGGTCCGGATCGACTCCGGATGGCGACGCAGAACCCGTTCGTCGCAATGCAGTTCGCAGCTGCGGCGCAACCGGCGGCGTACCAGAATCAGCAGCGGATTGAACCAGAAAAACCGGCTCACCGCCAGCGTCAGCATGTTCAGATAGCCGTCCCCGGCCCGGTAATGGCAGTATTCGTGTTCCAGCAACAATTCGAGTTCTTTGCCCGTGAGCTGGCGGAGCTTCGAAAGCGGCAGCAGCAGGTTCTGGTGGAAAAAGCCGAACAGCGTCGGATTCAGCCCCATCGAATCGGCGTTCAGAAGTTTGAGGCGTTTCGGGGTGCCGGAAATCCGGGCCCAGGCGTCGAGCACCCGCGGGTCGTCGACCGGCGGCAAATGCTTGACCTGGCGGCGGCAGCGCAGATACTTCCACAGCAGCCACAGGCAGCCGGGCAGACCGGCCAGCAGAAACAGCAACCCCTCGTGGCTGCGCCATTGCCAGATCCAGCCGGTGCGGAAAAACGATCTTTTCGCGGCCGGGGCCTGCGAGGCGCGCGCCGCTTCGCGAACGGGGGCGACGATCGACCGCAGGGTTTGAGCAGTCTGCGGAGCATGGTTCGCCACCGCACTTTTCATACGGTAATTCAGCCGCGAGAAATCGACCTGCCACGGCAGCGACCGTGAATTCGGCTGGGGAATCACCAGCCAGACCGCGCATATGCACCACAGCATCCGCCGGCAGCCGGCCGTCAGGAAACGGCGCAGGGCGAATTCAGCCGTCAACAGCACCATCACAATGAAGGCGCCGCGGGCCAGAGTGGCGATAAACGCGATCTCAAAAGAGGTCATTTACATGCTTCCTCGTGCTTGTCGAGCAGTTCACGCAATTCGGCGATTTCGGCGGCGCTGAGGTCCTGATTTTCCACCAGACAGGTCAGGAAGTTCCGGGCCGTGCCGCCGAACAGACGGTCCAGCATCGTGCGCCCGGCGCTGTACTGGTAATCGGCTTCCCTGATGGCCGCCGCGTAATGAAAGGTCTTGCCGCTGGTGGAGCGTTTGACGGCTTTTTTGTGGCACAACCGGAGCAGCATGGTCTTGATCGTGGGCTCGCCCCAGTCGGTGCGCTGCATCAGATTATCGACCAGCTGCCGGGAGGTCAGGGGCGACTCTTTCCAGAGCTCCTTCATCACCTCGAGTTCAGCGTCGGATATGTTGTTCTTTTTCATGGTATCTCCTTGATTTACCAATAAATATACAGCCGGCACACCCCGTTGTCAATTACACTTGTCATCGAAATCGGCAAGAAAAATCAACGCACATTTCAGGAAAGTGAGCTTAGTTGAAGAAAAATCAACACAATTTTAAGAAAATATCGGTATTTGTGTTGATTTGCTATTGACATTGCGCGGATTTTCGTTATAATATATACCAATAGCAACACAAGGTCAGGAATTATGGGCATTCGAGACACCAGGAACCGTCAGGCAGAGGAATATATCCGGCAATGCCTGGCCAATCTGAACGCCGGGGAGGCGCTGCCGCCGCTCCGCCAGATGCTGCAGGAGTCGCAGCTCGGGCGCAATGTGCTGGAAAACGCCATCCGCAAGTTCCAGAACAACAACGTCCTCGAAACCCGCGCACGCTCCGGCATTTACCTGACCGGCAAGAAATCCGACGAAAACGCCGACAGCATCATCGACCTCGTCGCCTGTGCGGAAATCGCCTATTTCGAAAGCCCAAACCCCGACAATTTCATGGTCCACCTGATGAATCACCTGCTGGCGGAAGCCGCGCAGCGCAACCTGACGCCGCGTTTCCACCGGATCAGCTGGTATTCGCAGGTGTCCGAATACGAGAAAATCATTGCCACTTATAACATCAAAAACGCCCTGCTGCTGATGCCGCACCACAACGACGTGCAGAAGATTTTCGACGCGCACGACGTGGCCTACGCCGCGGTCCTGCCGCGTTATTACCCGAACAGCGGCCCGGCGGTGATCGACGCCCCCGAAGTCGTCGAAATGCAGCTGAAATACCTGTTGAAAAAGGGGCACCGCCGCATCGGCTTCATCCACACGGTGGACCTGGGCTTCGCCAACATCACCGACCTGCTCCGGCGCGAGAGTTTTTACCGGATCATGAGCGAAAACGGGCTGCCGGTGCGCCCCGAGTGGGTGATTCATTATTCGCTGAAACAGGAGCAGCTTTACGAGCGGCTGGACCGGATGTTCGCCACCACCCCGCAGCCGACGGCGCTGGTCATCAGCGACTGGTTCCTGAAGCCGGTGTATCAGTATATGAAGTCGCGCAAAATGGAGATCGGCAAGACCATTTCCGTCATTTCGGCGGACGGGCTGGAGCTGGAGGAATTCAAGCCGACCCCGACGAGCATCATCAACTCGACGGCGAAGATCGCGGAGCTGGCCTGGACACTGCTCGAGCGGCGGCAGCACAACCCGGACATGAACTCCATCGATTATATCGGCTTGAAGCTGAAAGAGGGCCAATCGGTGGCGGACCTGACTTCGAACACAATTAAATTACCCGAAACGGTCAAATATCAATAAAACCAGAAATACGGAGAACAGAATGAACGAAAAGAAGATTTTCACACTTATCGAGCTGCTTGTCGTGATTGCAATCATTGCGATACTCGCCGCCATGCTGCTGCCCGCCCTGTCCAGCGCCCGGCAGACGGCTCAATCGATCCGGTGCACCTCGCAGCTGAAACAGATCGCCACAGCTTATTTCCTGTATGCGACCGATAATGATGATTTCTGCCCCCGCGTACAGGTAAATAATGCGGGCAATGTCATGTGGTATTATCTCGCGCGCTACCTGGGGGATAGTACTGCGAATGTCGGTCCCGGTACCTACAAAGTATGGTATTGTCCCTCCGAGCAGCCGGGCAAAATAACGCTGCATCACGCCGACACGAACACCATTTTGCTGTACAGCGGGTACGGCCTGAATCAAGCCACGCTGGGGCTGGGGCCGGGCGCGCGAAAACTCTCCGAGCTGAAAGATCTCTCGAACCTGGTACTGATGGGAGATTCCATCCCGGCCTCGGTCCATTCCTACGGTGTGGGAACGCTGATCAGATGTTACAACAACAGCAATGGCACCATCGCCCCCGGCCAGGCGCCTCAACAGTATTATTACCCGGTTTACCGCCGCCACCGGCAGCGCGCGAACCTGAGTTTCTTCGACGGTCACGTCGGCTCCAACCTGGGGCACGGCGAAATCTTGCAAGTCCGCTTCTAATCGCATAAAAAGGAATGATGATGAAAAAACTTATTCTCCTGTTGTCCCTCCTCGCCCTGGGTACGCTGTTTGCTGCCGGCGAGGTCAGCTACCGCCCGGCCCCGCTTCCCGGCGGCAACTTCGAATCCAACCTCAACGCCTGGCCGCTGACCTCCGAATACAAAATCGGCCCCTGGGGACGCAACGGAACCAACGGCCTGAAATGCGAACGGACTTCCGGTTATGACTTCATGGGCCGCCCCATGACGCTGAAACACGGCAGCAGTTACCGCCTGAGCTGGTGGATGAAAATCGACGGCACGCTTCCCGGCGGCGGCGCGGCGGTCAGCGTCGACTGGTACGCGGGCGGCCGCTGGGTCAGCTTCACCATGCTGCGCGTAGCGCGCACCACTGATAACGAATGGAAACAGTTTTCCGGCGAGTTTACCGCTCCGCCCGATCCGGCCCTGACCTTCGCGCTGCTGGCGTATCTGCGCCACGACACGGTCGGACGTGTTTATTTCGACGATTTCGTGCTGGAAGAAGTGACCGGCGAAGCGGCGGTTTATCCGCTCAACGCTTCGACCGGGCGGATCACTCCGGCGACCCCGCTGGAAATCGCCACTTATATCAGCGGTGACGACGAGTTCAGCACCATGGGGTACACCCTGACCGGAAGCGGCCAGACGTATCAAGGTTCCGTGCCGGTCAAATCGAACCGCGCGATCATCGACCTGGCCAAAGTCAAACCGGGCCAGTACACTCTGAACCTCGCTCCCGCGATCAAAAACAATCCGCGCAAATTCGCGTTTGAATACCCGCTGACGGTCGAAGAAAAATCGACCGCACGCATCCGGATCGACAACCTCGGGCGCTGTCTGGTCGACGGCAAGCCATTCATGCCGCTGGGCTGGTTCGCCGGGGCGTTTTCGAACGGCGAAAAACCGGAAGGCTCCGACTATAATCTAAAAGTCATCGCCGATTCGCCGTTCAATACCGTGATGCCCTACAACGGCCTGAAACTGCGTGAGAGCAAGCTGACCGATCCCGCAGAAAAAGCCCGCGAAGCCCTCGACGCCTGCCACGCCATCGGGCAGATGGTGATTTTCTCGATCAAGGACCTTTATCCCGCCGACAAAAAAGTGGGCGAACGCACCGCCGGGGAACAGGCCAAATATTGGATCGAAAACCTGAAGGACCACCCCGCGCTGCTGGCATGGTATATTTCGGACGAACTTTCCAAAGATAAAATCCCGCAGCTGGTCGAGCGCCGCCGGATGATCAACACGCTTGATCCCGATCACCCGACTTGGGCGCTCTTTTGCAGCTACGCCGACCTGCCATATTTCGGCTCGACTTTCGACGTGGTCGGCATCGACCCGTACCCGATCAACGCCAAAGGCGATATCGGCATCAAAACCGTGCTGAACGCCCTGCAGGACACCGCCCGCGCCTATCAGCGCAGCAACGGCGAACTGGCGCTGTGGGCCGTTCCGCAGGCCTTTAACGCGGCCGTCTACACGATCAAGCCGGGCACCGATCCGGATAAGTTCCTGGCCGATACCCGCCCGCCGAGCGAACGCGAAATGCTGGCGATGTCACTGCTGGAAGCCATCGGCGGCGCCAAGGGGTTCATTTATTACTCGGAATTCGACCTGCGCAAATGGCCGGAAAACAAGCGCTACCAGGAACGTTGGGAAATCGCCTGCCGGGTGGGTCAGGTCATGCGTGACCTTGAGCCGTTCATCATGGCCTCGGCGCCCCGGCTGCCGATCCGAATCAACGCCGCGAAAAACACGGTCAAAGCCCAGGCCATGACCAGTGACGGCGGCAAAATCGCCGTGCTGATCGCCTCCGTCCTGCCCGGCCCCGCCGAAGCCGTTATCACCGGCCCCAAGCTGCCCCCCGGCCTGAAATCCCTGACCGGCAACACCGTGGAAATCGCCCCCGGCCAGTACAAATTCACCGGCAAAGACGCCGACTGCGACGTACTCCGTTAAATTTTTTTACATTGTTTGACTGTTGGCGTTGGTGGTGCTATCTTTTAGCATCATCAAACGTCAGGAGTAATGCGATGAAATTCATAGCGGTGGCATTATCGTTGATCGTTCTCTGCCTGTCCCTCGGCGCGCGGTCCGTGGAGTTCGAATACGGATTGAATTTGATGGACGGCATTCTGGTGCGCCAGACTTACGCCGGCATCGTCATCAGCGTCGGCCAGCCGGTTTCGGACCGGACCAAGTACCTGATCGCCGAGACCAACCTGACCGAGATGCGCCGCAATAAAATCATGACCTTCAGCTACAAATACCGCCTCTGGCCGATCAAGCCGCGCCTCAATGAATTGTCGCTGAAAAGCAATACCCTGAGCAGCCGCGAAATCGTGCCGGTGTTCAACCTCAACCAGCAGTTTTCGTTTTATGTCCTGAACGAACGGCCGCGCGGCAAATTCACCATCAAAAATCAGGCATCCGGTTATCCCGGCTGGCCGCTGGAATTCGATTTCGCGCCGTTCAGTACCGGCAAATACGAGTTGGTTTACGGTTCCGCCGAGGTCGCGCTGCAGTTTTATGCCGTTCACGACGTCAAGGTCATCATCGACATGGCCAACGACATCATCTCGATCAACATCGACAACTACAAGGTCATTTACCGCAAGAAACTCACCTTTTACCCCAACTGTTATGGCTTCATCAACGTGCCGATCACCTACGGCAACAACCCGTGGCCAGGCATTGCGCCGTCGCTGGAAATCATGGATTTCCGGGTGCATTACGGGTACAACGACTACCGGACGGCGCCGGACACTCCGTATCCGCGTTTCCACGTCGGCGACTATGAACGGCGGGAGCGCCACCTGCGCACGGATTCGCAATTCTGGCAGGGGCTGTGTTACTACGAGGGGAACTACGGTGCGCGCAAGGACTTCGTCGAAGCGGCCGGGCTTTTCACCAAAGCCGCCAAAGACGACCACGTTCTGGCGCAGTATTACCTCGGGCTCTGCTATCTCTACGGGCGCGGCGTGAAGCAGTCCGATTCCGAGGCATATTCCTGGTTCCGCAAGGCGGCGCGCGAGTATCACGACGGCGCCTGCTTTTTCGCCGCCATGATGCTGAGCACGGGCAAACACGACCTCAGCGTGGTCTCGCCGAACAGCACGTTTTCGGAGATGCTCTCTCCGGCGATCCTGCAGGGCAATGCCGATGCGTTTTACCTCAATAACTGGCGTACGGGCGCGAAATTCCTGCCGAATTTGAGTATTGTTGCGCCTGGGGATGGCGCGGCCCGCCGCGGCCACCCGAAAGCCCTGCTCAAAGAAGCCAGGTTGCCGAAAGCCGAATATTTCCGCCGCTGCGAAACGCTCGCCGCACAGAATTTCGTCCCCGCCATCGTCGCCGCCGGCGAATGCCTGATGAGCGGCTACGGTACCGCCGTGGACTTCAAGCGCGGCTTCGAACTCCTGCGCAAGGCCGCGGATATGGGCTCCGACCGCGCCGCGCTCAGCGCCGGCAAATGCTACCTCGGCGGCGTCGGCGTAAACAAAGATCTCGCCGAGGCCGAAAAACTGCTCCGGCCGCTTGAATACAAAGGTTTCGTCAATGCCCGGCTCCTGGCCGGATTTTTCGAGAAAACACCCGATCCCGGCGCGGAACACGCGCTGGCCGGCCGTTTCGCCGAGGCCTTCAAGTTCTGGTCGCAAAGTAGCGAACCCACTCACCAATACCGCGCCGGGCTCTGCCTCGCCGATGGCACCGGGGTGAAACAGGATTACAAACTGGCCTTCGACTACTTCACCAAAGCCGCCGCCTCTGGGCTGCCGCAGGCGTATCTCGAACTCGCCGAATGCTACACCACCGGCAACGGCGTGCCCCTGAAAAATCCCAATACCGCCTTCGACTACTATCGCCGTTCGGCTGCCTACCCGGCGGGTGCCATGGCCTACGCCCGCAAATGCGTCGAGCGCCAGCTCGGCCAGGAAGCGCTGCAAGCCTCGGCGGACGCCGGCAACGCGGGAATCGTCGAGGCCATGCTGCTGCACGGACAACTATTCCTGAACGGCCTCGCCCCCCGGCTGCCGAACCGCCCCGAACAAGCCATTTACCCCCTGACCCTGGCGGCTGACCGCGGCTCCGTTGAGGCCATGCTCGAACTCGGCAATTGCTACTACAACGGCATCGGCGTCAAGGCCGACAAAGACAAAGCCGCCGAATGGTGGACGAAATACCACACCGCCTCCGATGAGCGCGACAACAATGAAATGAGCGACTTCGCTCCCTACTGGAAGCCGTTGCCGAATTACCCAGCGGTCACCAGTGTCAACGGCATGCCGAGATACGTTTCGGACTGGAAAAACCCCGACGAAATCTACAAATACTACCTGAAGTACTGACCCCCGGTAAACACGGGCACGATGGACCTTATGGGCGGAGTTAGAGTTTGTAAAAATTGTCCATAAAGTCCATAAAACCTCCATTCAGTCGAGGTCATTTTGTCAAATAATTCACTTCCGGACTTGAAAAAACGAAAAAACGAACGATTTTATATATTCATTCGTCACTCAAAACGGAGAGATGGTCGAGTGGTTTAAGGCAGCGGTCTTGAAAACCGCCGGCTCGCAAGGGTCCGAGGGTTCGAATCCCTCTCTCTCCGCCATTTTTATTCTATTATCTTCATTTTAAGCTAATTACGAAAACGTGATTTTTTAGAGATTTTCCTTGTTTTGTACCACAAAATGGACCACAACCGATGGTATTAACAATGGAGATTCCGGTAAAGTATCTGGTTATTCGCGGCGGCAAGTATTATTTTCGTTATCGTGTTCCGGGGCATTTATGTCAATAGTATTTGCCGGTGAGGGCTTGGATTTCAATTTTGATGACGGCTGTGCCTTTTACCATGTTTTCCGGCAATACTTTTCCGGCAAGGTGCGGGGTGTATTTTTTGACGATTCCGATGAGAATTTCTTTCTTGGTTTCCATATCATCGAGGATTGTGGCTCGGCCGGCGATGATGACGCTTTCGTATTTGGTATTGGTATCGCACGGATTTTCGGCCGGGTCGAGCAGCAGGGTGGCCATTTCGTAAACGGTCAGGCTCACCCGGGGATCGGCTTGGATATTGTCGATCTTCTGGCCTTTGGGCAGGCCGTGGATATAAATCGCGCCGTCATGGTACAGAAAATGTACCGGGGTGACATAGGGCGAGCCATCATGGTTCAACGTGGCGAGGCTTCCGGTGGAGGTTGACCGCAGAAGATTGTCGATTTTTTCTTTTGCCAGCGGGTGTGTTTTCATTCTATGTTGCATGAATATTTTCTCCTGAACAGATGTGTAAAAGTATCGTAAAGGAGAATACACCGGCAAGCTTGTTTAATCAAGCACCGGATGTGGATAAATTACATCGGATGATGAGTAACGAAGGCGACTTGATCGCTTTGTTTATCGACAACGGCTATGATATAGGTGAACATAGGAGCCGCCCAGAGATAGATTTTTTTGTCGGCAAGATATTGCTTATCCTGCAGATTGGTGAAATTTTTATACCAGGAAAAATCTTTTTCTCCGTCAAGGTTATGCATGGGTTTTCCCAAAGTGGAGATGCATAGATTTCCGGTAGGAAGTTGCGATACTTTCTGAACCTGTAAAAGCAGATCCATTTTTCGGTTGTTCAGCCAACAACTTCCTGCAGTCAAAAGGAATAAAACCGCGATAAGGAGGTACAGAACGACGAAGGCCGCTATATTTGTCTGCCGAGATGCCACATTTACTCTCCATCAACAAAAATTTTATCGCAATAAAGAAGAATACATCACCAAGCTTATTTCGTCAAGTACCGGATGTGGTGAAATTTACCGTTATCACGCGGGCCCTGGCTCGGGGTTGGTGAGGCGGTCGACTTCCTGGCCGATCAGTTCGCAGTAGCGGGTGCTCAGGGCGAAGAAGTGCTCCTGTTCTTCTTCAGTCATTACTTTCAGGCCGTGCAGGCTGACTTCCAGCGAGGTTTGGATCAGGTTTTCGGCGAACTTTTTTCCGGCTTTGGTCAGGAGAATATTTTTCCGGCGGTGATCGATTTTCTGGGGCTTGCGGACGATCCAGCCCCGGCTTTCCAAATCGTTCAGAATCAGGGCCACCATCTGGCGTTTGATGATCACGATATCGGCGATTTCCGCGGGCTCGACACCCTCCGGTCTATTGAGAAGCAGCGACAGCACGCAATAGGTATTGCCGGAAATATTGAAATGCCTCATCAACCGGGTATAGGTAGTGTCGATCGTCCGCCAGAGTTCGGTCCATTCATCGAGGTATTTAAAGGTTTTTTCACTCATGGGATACCGCCTTTGAACGAGTGAAGATCATTTTGATTCTCTCGCGCAATTTCTGACACAACGCGTACAGCGCCGGCGTGAAAAAGATTCCGACCAGAGTCGCCAGGAGCATCCCGGAAAACGTGGTGATACCGATCGCTTTCCGGCTCTCCGCGCCCGCGCCGGTGGCGATCACCAGCGGCAGCACGCCGAGCAGGAAGCTCCACGCGGTCATGAGCACCGCCCGGTAACGCAGATTGGCGCCGTTCATGGCGGCCTCGGCAATCGGCAGTCCGCGTTCGTGCTCCGTCTTGGAAAATTCGACCATGAGGATCGCGTTTTTCGCCGCCAGGCCGATCAGCATGACCATCCCCAGCTGCGCGTAAATACTGAACGTCTGGCCGGTTACTAGGAGTCCGAGCCAGGCGCCTAACAGCGCGAACGTTACTGAGAGCATAACCGGCATCGGAATGCTCCAGCTTTCATACTGGCCCACCAGGAAGAGATAGGCGAAAATTCCGGCGAGGGCGAGCAGGTAGAAAATCTGACCTTCGTTCTCGCGCTCCTGATAACTGACGCCGGTCCATTCGATGTGGTATTCCGGCGGAAGTTCGGTGTTTTCGATGAGCCGCATCAGGTCGCCGGAGCTGGTGCCGGGGAGGCCCTGCATGCTCATTTCGGCGCTGATCATTTTGTTGAAGCGGGAAATCCGGCTGGGGCCGACGATATGGCGCAGCGTGCCGAGGGAGCGCAGGGGAACCATTTCGCCGCTGCTGTTCGGTACCTGAATTTCCAGAATGTCGTTTTCGGAGGCGCGGAATTCGCTGTCCGACTGAATTTTGACGTAGTAGGATTTGCCGTACAAATTGAAGTCGTTGACATAATAGGACGCGAGTTTGCCCTGCAGTGTCGAGAAAATGGTGTCGGTCCGGACGCCCAGCGACTCCGCCTTGGCGCGGTCGAGGTCGAAATAAAGCTGCGGGGTATCCGCGTTGAACGAGGTGGAGGCGTACATGACCCGCGGGTCGGCGTTCAGCGCGCCGGCGAACGTGCGGGAGACCTCGGCGAATTCGTAGAGGTCGATGTCGCCGATGCCGCAGATGTTGAAGGTCACGCCGTTGGAGTCGCCGATGTCGATGGCGGGCGGCGCGAAAGCGAGAATCTGTGCGGACGCGATGGTGCTGAGGCGTTTGTTCACCTCTGTCATGATCGCGCCGAGGCTTTGGTCCGGCGTCTTGCGTTTGTCCCAGTGTTCCAGCACGATGATGGCCAGCCCGGTGTTTTCGCCGGAGCCGGACATGATGCTGAACCCGCACACGGTCAGGACGTTTTTGATGCCCTTGATACCCTTCAGTTTTTCCTGGATTTCGGCGTTGGCGGCCAGCGTCCGGGTTTGTGAAGCGCCGCGCGGCAGCTCGACGTTGCAGATGATGGCTCCCTTGTCTTCGTCCGGCAGGAACGAGGACGGAATCCGGTCATAAATCCAGTAAATGCCGAGGAGCGTGGCGATCAGCAGAATCAGCGTGATAATCGAGCGGCGCACCAGAATGCCGACGCCCCACAGATAGAATTTGCGGCTGCCATCCATCACAACATTGAAGGGCAGGAAGATTTTCGGCGAACGCTCCGGCGGTTTCCGCAGGATCAGCGCGCAGAGGGCAGGGCTGAGCGTCAGCGCCACGACCGTCGAAAGGCACAGCGCGATACACATGCTGACGGCGAACTGCATATAGATTTTGCCCACCATCCCCGCATAGAAAATCAATGGCGCATAGCAGGCCACCGTGACCATGGTCGTGGCGATGATCGCCCCGGTGATCTGCTCCATGGATTTGAGCGCGGCGGCCTTGGCGTCGAGGTTCTCGCGCACCATCAGCGACTGGGCGTTTTCCACCACCACGATGGCATCGTCCACCAGCGAGCCGATGACCAGGATCAGCCCGAACATGGTCAGCACGTTGATGCTGAATCCCAGCAGCAGCAGAAATGGCAGCGTGCCGAGCAGCGCCACGGGAATCGCGATCCCCGGAATCAGCGTGGCCCGCCAGTCCTGCAGGAAGATGTAGGTAATCAGCACGACCAGTATCAGCGCGGCAATGATCGTGGTGAGGATTTCGAGCATGGAAATTTCGATGAATTCGGTCGGGTCATATGCCAGGATGCTGGAGACCCCGGCGGGGAAACGTGTTTCCCACACCGAGAGTTCCGCCTTGATTTTGTTCATGGTCGCCAGTGCGTTGGCGTCCGTGGAGCGGTAGATGCCCATGGCGATAACGGGCATTTCATTAAGGAAGTCGCCGCCGGTGTAGGAGCTGGAGCCCAGCTCGACGCGGGCGACGTCCTTCAGATAAATGACGCTGTTGTCGGCGTCGCGGCGGATGACGATGTCGCCGAACTCTTCGGCGGTGACCAGACGGCCCTGAACGTTCAGTTTGTAGGTGATATAATCGTTGCTGTTTTCGGAGCCGATGTCGCCGGCCGCCGCCTGGATGTTCTGGCTGCCGATCGCCGCGGTGATGTCCGCCACGGAGAGCCCGAGCCCGGAGAGGCGCAGCGGGTCGAGCCAGACGCGCATGGCGTAGTTCTGCAGCGACCAGATTTCGATCTGCGACACGCCGTCGATACGGGTGAGCGCGTCCTTGATATTGGAGTCCAGATAATTGTTCAGCTCCACCAGGTTCATGCTGGTGCCGTCGGTCTGAAACGCATAAACGGCGAGCATGTCGCTGCTTCGCTTCATGACGGTGATGCCCTCGCGGACTACTTCGGTGGGCAGGCGCGGCTCGGCACGCTTGATCGCGTTCTGCAAGTTGACCATGGCGATATCGCTGTCGGTCCCCGAATTGAAGGTGACGGTACAGATATACAACCCGTTGTTGTCGCTGCTGGACGAGAAATAAAGGAGGTCCTCCACCCCGTTGATTTCGTCTTCGATCGGCGTGCCCACGGTATCTGTGACCACCTGGCTGCCGGCGCCCGCGTAATTGCAGAACACGTACAGCGTGGGCGGTGCGATTTCCGGGTACTCCGCGACCGGCAATTTGTTGATGGAGATCAGGCCGGAAATAACCATCACCAGGCTGACCACCATCGCCAGTTTGGGGCGTTCAATGAATATTTTTGAAAACATCGTTTATCTCCTCAGTTGGCCGGATTGACCGTGGCGCCGGGCATGGCTTTGTGGTTGCCGTCCGAGATCACACGCTCGCCGACTTTCAAGCCGGACGAGATAAACAGTGCAGTCGGGGTGGAATTGCCGGGGACGACGGTACGCTTTTCAACTTTGTTGGCCTCGTCGAGCACGTAAACAAACGAGGAATTCCGATCGTGCATCAGCACCGACGGCAGGATGGCCGGGAGCTTCTGCGCCTGCTTGCGGGAGAGCATGACGGTGACGGAGCTGCCCGGGAAAAGTTTCAGGTCGGGATTGCTGAATTTCGCATAAACCTGCAGCGTGTCGGTATTCTGGTTGGCTTCGTTGTTGATCAGCTCGGCGTCGCCCTCGATCGGGTACTGGGTGCCGTCGGCCAGGCGCAGGCGGATCGAGGCGTTTTCATTGAAAGCCTTGGGGGTGCCGAAGCCGGAGAGGAAATCGCGGTTGCTGATGGCGAATTTGACGCGGATCGGGTCGGTCTGAATCACCTTCACCAGCGTACCGGAACTCAACGAAACATAGTTTCCGCGGGCAAAATTGGTGACCCCGATTACGCCCGAAATCGGCGCGGTTATGGTGGTGTTTTTCAGGTTATCCTTGGCCGTGATGAGTGCGGCTTCGGCGGCCAGCAGATTGGCTTCGCTGACCTGCAGCGACCGCAGGCTGTTTTCCATGGCGTCCTTGCTGGCCACATTGCTCCGTTCAAGATTGCTGATGCGGTTGTAGTTGCTCTTGGCATATCCGAGCTCGGCGTTGCACTGGGCGATTTCGGCCTCGGCGGCCTTCACCGCCGCCTCGTATTGGACCGGGTCGATCCGGTAAAGCACCTGGCCCTCGTTCACCGACGAACCGTCCTTGAAATTGACTTCGGTGATTTCGCCCGCCACCCGCGCCACCAGATTGATGACCGCCGGGGAGACAATCAACCCCGTATAGCGCCGCTGCTGATTATCTTCCGCCTCAAATACTTGCGATACCTTGACCGTCGGCACGGCCGCTTCCTGAGCCAGAAGCCCCGACACCGCCAACAACATAACAAACACAAAAATCGATTTCTTCATTATAACTCCTCTTGGATGCGAAAGATGATTGATAGTAAAGTGACTTTATTATATCGCAACTTTACCAGACTGTCAAAGAAAAAAATAAAAAAATCCGAAAAAAATTATCCGGCGAGGCGATTTTTATAGGACGGATAGGACCAAGAGGATAAATAGGAATCTGGAACCGAAATCCTATATGCCCTATATGCCCTATACGTCCTATGTGTCCTATAGAGAATCAGATGCAGATAAACTGCAAATACCGGATTGTCTGTCATCATGCCTTGATTTTTTGGTGGTTCGCGATAATCCGGTTTTTCCGTTCCAGCATGACGACCATCAGTACGAGGATCATCAACTGCCAGACCGGGTACCAGCCGATGTTGATGTAGTCGGCGACCAGCCCGAACAGTGGCGGCATGACCGTGGCGCCGACGTATGCGCCCGCCATCTGGATGCCGATGACCGCCTGTGAGTTTTCGACCCCGAAATTTGCCGGGGTTTCGTGAATGATCGCCGGGTAAACCGGGGCGCAGCCGAGTCCGATGATGACCAGACCCGTCAACGGTATGATTTGCGGGGTGGAGGGGATCAGGATCGCGAGTACGCCCAGCCCGATCAGCGACAGCCCGAGGCGGATAATACTCCGGTCGGTGAGCCGGTTGGCGATGGTCCCGGAGAGAAAACGCCCGAAGGTGATTCCGAGGTAGAACAGCGACGCCCAGCGTGCCGCCACTTCCGCCGCGATACCCCGGTTCAGCACCAGGTAACTGCTCGCCCACAACCCGGTCGAACTTTCCAGCGCACAATAACAGAAAAATCCAACCAGTACTTCCTTGACGCCGGGAATTTTAAGCGCGCCGCTGACGCCCATTGCGGCGGTTTCCGGCTTGTCAGCAGCCGTTTCCTCCGGTACGACTTCATTGCGGCGGTTTTTCCAGAGCGGCAAACTGATAAAGAGAAAAGCGGTCAGGATCGCCTGCAGGATCGCTACCCAGCGGTAGCCCGCCTGCCAGCCCGCGCCCGACATCAGGCACGAACTCATGATATACGGGCTGATCGAAACCCCCACGCCCCAGAAACAGTGCAGCCAGTGCATGTGCCGTTGCGTATAATGCAGCGCCACGTAGTTATTCAGAGCGGCATCCACCGCGCCCGCGCCGAGCCCGTACGGAATCGCCCAGAGACACAACATCCAGAACGCGCTCGAACACGAGAATCCGAACAGCGCCACCACCGTCATGAGCACGCTGACCGCAGTCACCAATCCCGCGCCGAAGCGGCGCGTCAGCCGGTCGGACATCAGGCTGGAAAACACGGTGCCGCAAGAGATGATAAAGGTCAGGATTCCCGCAAAAGCGATCGGGACGTTGAGCTGCGGGTACAGCACCGGCCAGGCCGAACCCAGCAGCGAATCCGGCAGCCCGAGGCTGATAAAGGCGAGATAGATGATGGCGAGCAGTAATGAATACATTTTTCCCTCAAGGTTATTTAAATTGAAAATTGAAAGTTGAAAATTGAAAATTGTGGAAAGGGAAGATTCCCTTTAACCCTCTTTTTATTTTTAATTCCATCACTGAATATTACTGTTCCCATAATTTTCCATTTTCCATTTTCAATTTTCAATTAATATAAGTCGTACCGGGCAGCGGAGCAACTCCAGGGCGCATTCGCGCAGCCCCGCCATGATGTCGTCCATCCAGTCTTTGGCGAAAACCAGTTCCGGCAGAAATGCCTCGACCGAAGGCTTGCGGCAGGCATCGGCAATCTCCTGCTGCAGCGAAGGGTCGGTGAACATTTTGCCGCAGAGCACCACGGTATCCGGGTTCAGCACCGCCGTCAAGGTAAGAATCGTCCGCGAAATCTGGCGGACCGCGCCCGGGCGGGTCAACAGTTCCCGATATAGCTTCTCCGGTGTCGAACCGAAGGGCAGCCAGGTGACTTCGCCGGCGAAGCCGCGGCTCCCCCGGGTCAGGCGCCCGTTGACGATGCTGCCGCACCCCGGCAGGATCTGGTCAAAAAACGCCAGATACGACAAACTCGACTCCGGCGGACAATTATGGTTGCGGAAATAGCCCAACGCGGCCAGGTTCATGTCGTTTTCGATCGAAATCTTGAGCGGCAGGCGTTGTTCCAGACCCGCTTTCAGGTCGCAGTCAAATAACTCCTCGAGATCGCCGAGTGCGGGATCAATGACGCCGTCGTTCACCACGCCCGGGTGGGAAATCGCCGCGACCTTGACCGTCGGATACTTCTGCAGAATACGTTTCAACGCGCTCTCGATGGCATCCAGCGTGATTTCCGGCAGGATTTTTGATTTGCGCTCCACGGTTCTGCCTGCGGCGTCAGCCACCGTGCAGGTCAGGACGCGGATACCGGATTCCTTGCCGAGATGCAGCAGCGCCATCATGGAATAACGGAAATTATAAGCATAGGTTCTGGCCGGACGCCCGCCGCTGGATTCCAGCAGCGATTCTTCCATGACTTCTCCGGTCGCAAGCAAATCCGTCAGAATGTTGCCGCAAGTGGCAATACTCAATCCGGTAACCTGCGAAAGCTGAAGCTTGGTTGCGCTGCCGGCCCCTTTCAAGGCCTCCCGCACCCGTTCCGTATTCAGCTCCTTCAGCCGCGATGAATTTCCAGTTATACTATTCATTTATACTTATGATAATACTTTTGATAAGTTATATAATATAACGCGTCAATGAAAGAATGCAAATCCAGGAATGCGAGGAATTCCGCGTTCCTCGCGCACCAGCGGCAGATCGACTGATCTGCACTGAACGGATGCTGCGCATCCTGACTGTATTATGTGGGGATATGCGCATTCGCAGAACGACTGCTCTGAGAACCTGCCGGAGACCTGCGCCGGATAAAACATCTCCGGCAGGGTTCAGGGGCGGCAGCCTCCTGACGCGAGTCGAAAACTCGCGGATCTCCCTTTTAATGGTACTTCGCAGCGGCTCGTAGCCGCACGCAGTCCAGCGCGCGGACAGCGCTGGTCGCCCAAAGGGCGAAACCCGCTACGAGGGGGTGCGCAGCCGCCCTCGCATTTTCAGTTTACAGGCTGCCGGTGAAATTCTTGGCGGCGGCGAGCACGTCGGCGGGGGTCATGCCGGGCTTGTAGAGCGAGCTGCCGATGCCGACGCCGGAACAGGTTTTAAGGAATTCTTTCAGATTGTCGGCGTTGACGCCGCCTACGGCCAGGATCGGGGCCTTGATCACCGCTTTCAGGTCCTTGATGTAGCCCGGGCCGAGCTGGCCGGCGGGGAACAATTTCAGGTAGTTCGCGCCCGCTTTCAGCGCGGCGAAGCCTTCGCTGGCGGTCATGAAACCGGGCATCGAGATCAGCCCCGCCTGCACCGTTTCGCGAATCACGTCCGCGTCGGTGTTCGGCGAAATGATGAATTCGCCGCCCGCGGCCGCCACATCGCGTACGTCCTGCGGGGTCAACACGGTACCGGCGCCGACGAGCTGCCGTCCGGCGCCATGCCGGGCGGCGGTTTCGATGCTTTTCAACGGTTCGGGCGAATTCAACGGAATTTCGAGAAGCAGGATTCCCGCTTCATAGAGGGCATCGCACACCGCCGGGACTTCCGGCGGCGTGATCCCGCGCAGGATCGCTACGATCGGGCATTTGGCGCGGTATGCTTCGAATTGCCCGTGCTGCTTCATCGCTGGACTCTCCCGGAGCCGCTGCCTTTCATCAGCGCCAGCACTTCGCATGCGCTGCTGAAATTGAAGTCGCCGGAGATCGTGTGCTTGAGCGCGCTGGCGGCCACCGCAAAGCGGATCGCCATCGCCGGGTCGGCGTATTCCGGGGTGTTCAAGGCAAAAATCAGCCCGGCACAGAAGGAATCGCCGCCGCCGAAGCGGTCCACGATGTCGCGGATTTCGTAGGATTTGTAATTGCCGTCCATATCCAGCGGGGCGAAATGGGCCTTCTTCGTGGCGCAGTCGTAGAGCATGCCGCCCCAGTTGTTGTGGTCGGCGGAAATGCTTTCGCGCAGGGTGATGGCGATGAATTTGGCCTTCGGGAATTTTTCGGCGAGCTTGGCGGCGACGACTTTGTAACCGTCGATGTTGAGCAGGCCGCTCTCGATGGAGGTATCCGGCGCGTGAATGCCGAAAACGTCGGCCGCATCCTCTTCGTTGCCGATGATGATATCGGCGCAGGCGGCGATCTTTTCCATGCAGCGCTTGGCCAGTGCATTTTTGGCGGTGCCGGGTTCCCAGCTCCAGAGTTTTTTGCGGTAGTTCAGGTCCACGGAAACAGTGGTGCCCTGGGCGGAGGCCGCCTCGGCAATCGCCAGCGTGGAGAGGTAGGCGTTTTCGCTCAGCGCCGGGGTGATGCCGGAGAGGTGCAGATGGGTCACGCCGTCCAGCATGGCTTTGAAGTCATAAGCTTCGGGGCCGAGCAGCGAAATCGTCGAATATTCGCGGTCGTAAATCACGTTCGAGCCACGCAGTGCCGAGCCGTGTTCGGCATAATACACGCCCATGCGGCCGACCTTGTCATAATGAATGTTCGAGACGTCCACGCCGAGGCCGCGCATCTGCACCGCAAACGCCGTGGTGATCGGTGTATTCGGCAGCGCCGTCAGGTAACGGCTCGGCAAACCGAGCATAGCCAGCGACGCGCAGACATTGGCCTCGCCGCCGCCGAAGGTCGCTTCCAGTTGACCCGGCAGCGCCTGGATAAAACGTTTCTTCCCCGCCGGGCAGAGCCGCAGCATGACCTCACCGAAACCGGCCAGACAAATCTTCTCAGACATCGATATTCTCCATTTTAAATTGGGTGTGCTTTTATTTAAAAATAACACCGCATCAGCGATTTGTCAAGCCTGAAAAATAGATTTGTAGTACAAATCATGGAGATCGTTTTTTGATGGGACCCATGGGACCTTCCGGGACCCATGGGAAGTTGTTCTGAACTTAGCAACAGTTTCCCAGACGCCCCATAGGTCCCATTGATTTTTTACATTTCGATGACGCGTTTTTCCTCGCGGGAGCGGTCGGCGGTGAAGCCGATCAGGTGACCGTTCACCGAGTCCGCCAGCGATGTACAGGAAATCGAGGGTTCTTTGCCTTCCAGCACCGACACGAAGTCCTCGACCAGGCGCAGGTCGCCGCCGCCGTGGCCGCCGAATGCGCCCGTGGTGTCGCCTTCGTTGCTCAGGTCGACGATCTCGGTGCTGTATTCGTGTTCCGGGCGGGTGTCGATCTTGTAGATGGTGAACTTGTTGTCGTCCATGATTCCGCTGATTTCGCCCTTGGTGCCGATGACGTGGATCTTGCGGCAGGGACGGCTGGTGCCGCCGACCATGTTGTGGGTCACGGTGGCGCCGTCGGCGAACTCGATCACCACGGATTGACGGTCGACCACGTTATTGTCGAGCTTCCAAACGCAGCGCGCATACGGATTGTCTTTGCGCTTGAGTTCCTGCTCGTAAATTTCCATGGTGGGATTTTCGATGTACTCGATCTGCGGCCAGACATAGGCGCCCCAGCGCAGCGGATGGTTCAGGTTCAATTGACGGTTCGAGTACTGGCAGTCGGCCTCGATCGGGCAGTCGATCAGGCAGTATTCGCCGGAGTTGGCCGGGGCCTTTTCGCGGCAGAAGAAACTGCGACTGCCGAAGCTGTTCACCCGGACGGGCTTCACGCCGCTCATGAACCAGCTGATCAGGTCGAGGTCATGGCAGCACTTGGACATCAGCATGGTTGATTTGCAGACGTCTTCGCGGTTCCATTTGCCCCGGACAAAGCAGTTCGCCATGTGGTGATAGCTCACGTGTTCGTCGGTCTGGAGATTGATGATTTCGCCGATTTCGCCGTTCAAAATCCGTTTTTTGATCTCGGTATAAAACGGCGCATAACGCAGCACGTGGCAGATCATCACCTTGCGTCCGGTCCGCTTGACGGCTTCATCGAGGATATGGACTTCCGGTTCGCTGACCGCAAACGGTTTTTCCAGCAGGATGTCGTAGCCGGCTTCCAAGAGCATCAGCGAAGTCGGCACGTGGTCGATGTCCATGGTGCCGTTGATCACGGCGTCCGCGAGTTTGCCGCGCGAGGCGAGCTCGGCCGCGTCCTTAAACATCATGTCTGCGGGGAAACCGAACCGGCGGCGGGTGTCCTCGCGGCGGAATTCATTGGGATCGGCCACGCCCACGATTTTGAAGCGTTCCGGCTGGAGATGGGCCAGCCCGGCGTAACAGAGTGCGCGATGTCCGGCCCCGACAATAATTGCAGTAATCATTTTTCTATAACCTTTTATGTTAATTTTCGACGCGCATCGGGACCATCTCCTGTATGATCGACCCCGTTTCGCGCACTTTACAAAATACTTCAAACACTTTCCGCCCCAGCTCCTCGTACGAATACACCAGCCGCGGGCGGGTGTCGCTGTACGGCCGGGCGATATCGCAGGTCGGCACCAGCTCGGCTTTCGCCCTGGATTTGGCCAGTGCCGTCCTCACCTCATTTTCGAGCTGACCGCAGATGATGGCCGTGGGCGGATTTTTCAGCTTCATAATCTTGTTGACAAACGCCGTGACGTGCTCCTGATTATTGCCGCGATCCTCCAGGAAACAAAACAATTCGGGGTCGTATAGCCGGTGACGGTTCATCACCTGGCGGTAGGCCCGCTCGAAATGCCCTTTCACAAACGCGTAATTGTGCATCTGGTTGATCAGCGCGATCCGCCGGTGCCCCTGCTTGATCAGCGTTTCGGCAATGTCGTCCACGGCTTGTTCGTGATCGAAGTCGACCCAGCTGATTTTCAGGTTGTCCGGCATGCGGTTGGCGGCCACGACCGGGATATGGCGCAGCGCCATCTGGCTGGCGATTTCCTGCCGGAACGAGCTGAAAACGAAGATGAATCCATCCACCCGGCACGAGAGCCAGAACTCCACGTCGTCAACCAGCTGTTCGCTGGCCGAGCTCATGAAAATCGGCTTCAGGTCAAAGGCCCCCATCCCGGAAACCAGACCGCCGAACAGCCCCTGTGGCCGGTCCGGTTCGAAAACGATGGGATTGTTGGAAAATACGATTACGTTGCCGGTCTGGCGGCGTACGCGATTGGGGTCCGGCAGCAGGCAGCCGCGATTGCCGTCCGGCAGCACGAGGCCGCGGTTTGCCAGCAGTTCCAGCGCCCGGCTTGCCGTCCGCGGGTTGACCCCGAATTCGGACGCGAGAATTCTCACCCCGGGCAGCCGCCCCTGGTAATCCCCGCGCCGGATCGAGTCCTCCAGCGCCTTCGCCAATTCCAGATATTTAAAGTCCGCCATGCATCACCATGATATCATAAATATGTGCATCACTTATGCAACATATATAGTATACCGCATTTTTTAGAAAAATCAACTCTTCTTTGTGGATTTTTTTCAAACTCAGGCTATGTTGTATTAGACCATAAAACTCACAAAAAGACTCAAAATCCGGGTCAAACCTTTTGTGAAATTTTGTGTATTTTTGTGGATAAAAAAATTTCAGAGGTAAATAGGAATTATGACAGCACAAGCAACGCAGATCCTGATTTGCGATGACGACGACATCTTCCGGACATTTCTCGAACGCGTCCTGAAAACCTCCAACCTGCCGGCCCTCAGCGCCGCCGACGGCGACCAGGCCATCGAAATTCTCGACGCCCGCGGCGGCGAAATCGCCCTCGTCCTCGTCGACCTCCTCATGCCCATCCGTTCCGGCTGGGAAGTCATCGAATTCATGAAGGAAAACGATCGGCTGAAAGATATTCCCGTCATCGCCATCACCGGCCTCGCCCCCGGCCCCGGCGAACTCAAGAAAATTCAGAACCACTGCGCGGCGGTCGTCCACAAGGGGGGCAATCTCGACATCGAGGACCTCATCGCCAAAATCAAGAAATCAGTCAACAAGGATTAAATACAACACTATGAAAATTCCACAAGTTTCGAACAGTTTGCTGCTGATGGTGGACATGCAGGAGAAGCTCCTCCCCGCCATGCACGACGGCGAACAATGCATTAACCGCAATTGGATGCTGCTGCAGGCCGCCGCCGAACTCGAACTGCCGGTCGTGATCAGCGAACAATACCCGCAGGGGCTCGGCTCCACCATACCCGTACTCAAAGATCTCTGCCGCAGCGAATGGGCAATTGAAGAAAAAACCTCGTTTTCGTGCTTCGGCGACGAGGAACTCTCCGACGTTATCAAAAACCTGAATGCCGAAACCATCATCCTTACCGGTGTCGAGTCCCACGTTTGCGTCATGCAGACCGCGTTCGACGCGCTCGCGGCCGGGTATCAGGTGATCGTGATTTCCGACGCCGTCACCTCGCGCAAAGCGGAGGACCGCTGCACCGCGCTGAAGCTGATGAGCGACAACGGTATCCGGGTCATGTCCGCCGAAGCCGTGCTGTTCATGCTGCTCCGTTCGTCCAAACACCCGGCCTTCAAGGCCGTGTCCAAACTGGTCCGGTAAGGTGGTGAATAAATGAGAATTCTTTCCGGCATCCAGCCCTCGGGCAAACTCCATATCGGCAACTTCTTCGGCATGATGAAACAGGCCGTCGAACTGCAGCAGAAAGGCGAAACCTTCCTTTTCATCGCTGATTATCACTCACTGACCACCGGCCCCGAAGCGGCCGATTTGCGCGAGCGCGTACTCGAAGTCGCCATCGACTTCCTGGCCTGCGGCCTCGACACCGAAAAAACCTGTTTTTTCCGCCAGTCCGACGTGCCGCAGGTGTGCGAACTCACCTGGGTCCTGAACAACGTCTGCCCGGTCGGCCTCCTCCAGCGCGCCCACAGTTACAAAGACAAGGTCGCCAAGGGGTTCGAACCGAATAACGGTCTCTTTTCATACCCGGTGCTGATGGCGTCCGACATCCTGATTTACCAGTCGAATCTGGTGCCGGTGGGCAAGGACCAGAAACAGCACATCGAAATTACCCGCGACCTGGCGATCAAATTCAATGAGCGTTTCGGCGACATCTTCACCATTCCGGATGGTTTCATCCCGGAATCGGTGGCGGTGATCCCGGGCATCGACGGGCAGAAAATGTCCAAGAGCTACAACAACACCATACCGATTTTCGGCAACGAAAAAGCCATCCGCAAAATCGTCATGTCGATCGTCACCGACTCCAAGGGCCTCGAAGACGTCAAGGACCCCGACACCTGCAACATCGTGTCGCTCTACAAGCTTTTCGCCCCGGAGGCCCAGGTCAACGAGATGAAGGACAAATACCGCGCCGGCAACTATGGTTACGGCCACGCGAAACAGGCGCTGTTCGAAGCCATGCAGGATTATTTCGCGCCGATGCGCAAGCGCCGCGAGGAACTCTTGAACAACCTCGACCATGTGCATGCGGTGCTGGCGCAAGGCGCCGAGCGTGCCCGCGTCGAAGCCGAAGCAACCATGGAAAAAGTCCGCAAAGCCGTCGGCTTGCGCTAAAAAACACCGGGCTTTCGACCTTGAACAGCCGAAAGCCCGGTAGCAATATTACGATTTAAACCAGGACTGGATTTTCTGCCTCTTTGAATTGCCGGATGGCGTTCAGATACCCCATGCCGTTGACCAGGTCGGGTTCCAGATAACTCCCCTCGGTCCACTCGTTCCACGCGTTGATCGTGATGATGCGGGAATTGAGCTCCCCGGCGATTTCCAGCGCCTGCCGGAATTCCTCCGGTGAACCGTACATCGTGGCCCCGTAATCGGGGGTGAACGGCGTGTTCTGGTTTGTCCGCGGCGAGTTGTCCCAGCCCATCGTCACGTTCGGATAGAACGGCACCGGACAGCGTGCGTTCAGTTCGCGGTAAAAGGCGAAATATTCATCGCGGGCCTTGCGGTACGATGAGACCGGAAACTGATCGAGATGGCTGTGGTGAATCCACACATAGGACGTGATGCTGTCGAAATGCCGCTGCCGGATGATATCGTCGAACGGCACCGGACCGCCTTCGCCCGGCAGGATGGGCTTGCCCCAGTAAACCATGTTCAAATGCAGGTCCGGGAAACCGGCCGCTTTGGCCTTTTCCCGGAACAATTTCAGGCGGCTCAGATCGCCGAAACGGTGCAGGTCGTAAACCGAAAAATACGGGCAGCCATCCAGCTTCCAATACGCCGGATGACGGAAATATTTCTCGATGACATAATCGCACATCCGTTCAAACGCCGCATCGCTGACCCTGCCCGGATAGAGCAGTTCCGGTTTCACGCCGTTGGTCCGGGGATGAATGTTCACCCAATCGTGATTGGCCCACATCAGGCTGAATTTCAGCTTCGAACCGTTTTCTACCGGCATGAATCCCTCTTCCAGCGCGCGCTCGAGAAACAGACCGTCCTCATAATAATACCAGTCGAAAATGAAGACGTCGACGCCGGATTCAGCCGCCGCATCGATTTTGCTCCGCATGACCGCCGGGTCGGATTCGTCCTCATAACCCCACAGCGGCACCTTGGGCTGCCGGTGCCCCTCGAAACGAGGCCTTGCCTCCTGCATCAGCACCCATTCGTTCCAGCCTGCGCCGTGTGCCAGCGCATTGCGCCGATCCTGATGGTAATTCGGGAAATAATAAACTGCGATCTCCGGTTTGTCGTTCATGGAATCCTTCACCTGCTTGAGTTTAATAAATGACGGTCAAAGAACCGGGAGGCAACGTAATTTCTCCCGCATTCAAAATTTCAGTTTGTTTGTTTACGGATTGCATTATCGTTCCCCGGGCATGGTGTTTGCGAGGCTGGGTGGAATGATTGAACAGCAGTTGGAATTTGCGGTCCCCACTGGTGATTTCCGCTTCATGAATTCCGTCCTTCACCATGCTCCGGCTGACGGCGATGCCTTTGCCGCCGTCAAGGATTACGGCGGGGGTTATGCGGAACGTCTCACCGGCCTTGAAACCATTGCTTTCCTTGACGGTGCTCTCGAAAAGGTCGAGCGGATAGTTCGCCCAGGTTTTGCCGAGTTTTTTGACGGGAGCCGAATTCTCACCCAATTTCAACGTCAACCCCTGCAGCTTGATTTCATTGCCGTTCACTTTGAAATTACTGGAAACATACG
>JBEBXH010000082.1:0-25976 GCA_040391785.1 Victivallis vadensis | reverse complement strand
ACTCTTAACTCTTAACTCTTAACTCTTAACTCTTAACTCTTAACTCTTAACTCTTCCAGCTTTTCCCAGCGGTCGAACAGGGTTTCGAGTTTGGCTTTTTCGGCTTCGAGTTCGGCGGTGAGTTCGTTGGTTTGAGAGCCGTATTTTTCGTAGAAGTCGGGGGTGATGAAAAGTGCTTCCAGTTCGTTGATGCGGGCCTCGGTGGCGGCGATCTTGTCTTCCATGCCGGCGAGTTCCTGTTGCTCTTTCCAGGTCATTTTGCGCGGTTTGGGGGCTTCGGGGGCCGGGGCGGCGCTGATGGGTTTGGCCGAAACCGCAGGGGTTGTCGTCGCGGCTTTTATTTTGCTGGTGAAGTAATCGAAGTCGCCGACGCCGCTGGTGATCGTGCCCTGGCCATCCAGCGCGACCATCGAGGTGCAGACGCGGTTCAGGAAATAACGGTCGTGGCTGACCACCACCACGCAGCCCTGATACGCCGCCAGCGCTTCTTCCAGCAACCGCAACGTCGGCAGGTCGAGGTCGTTGGTCGGTTCGTCGAGGATCAGGAAATTGCCGCCGCGCTTGAGGATTTTCGCCAGCATCAGCCGGGCGCGCTCGCCGCCGGAGAGGCGGTCGACCCGGGTGTTGATCCGGTCGTCGGCAAACAGGAATTTTCGGAGATAGGTCCACACGCTGACTTTGCGGTCGCCCACCATGGTGAACTGGTTGCCTTCGCCGATTTCGTCGAAAACGGTCAGCTCCGGGTTCAGGCTCATGCGGTTCTGGTCGACATAGTTGAACTCGACCAGCGGCGCGATTTCGACCTTGCCGGTGGTCGGTTCGAGCTGTCCAGTGATGATTTTCAGCAAACTGGTTTTGCCGGTGCCGTTGGCGCCGATGATGCCTACCCGGCTGCCGGGCTCGAACTCGAAATTGAAGTCTTTGAAAAGACAGCGGTCGCCGAATGACAGCGAGATATTCTGCAGCGAGATCGTTTTGTTGCCGAGGTGTGAGGCATCCGGAATGACCAAATCGATCTCGCGGTCGCGGGCGGGGCCGCTCTGCGAAATGATCTCGTCGTAGCGCTTGACGCGCCCGAGGTTGCGCTTCAGCCGCGCCTTGGGCGAGCGCCGGACCCACTCCACCTCGGAGCGCAGGAAAGCCTGTCGGCGGGCTTCCTGTTCGTCCTCGGCGTATTCGCGCTCGGCCTTGGCCTCGAGGAAATCCGCATAACTGCCATCGTAGGAATAAATCTTGCCGTTGCTCAGCTCGATGATCCGGGTGGCGACGCGGTCGAGGAAATAGCGGTCGTGAGTCACGAACATGCAGGTGCCGCGGTATGCGGCGAGGTAGTTTTCGATCCACACCACGGTCTCGGCGTCGAGGTGGTTGGTGGGCTCGTCGAGCAGCAGCAAATCTGGTTCGCCGACCACGGCGGCGGCGAGGGCCACGCGGCGCTTTTCGCCGCCGGAGAGCTCCGCGCAGAGGCGTTCGCCGGGCGGAATGTTGAGTTTCTCCATGACGGTGGTAATTTTGTTGTCGAGGTTCCAGGCGTTGTGCTTCTTGATTTCCGCCTCGAGGACTTCGTCGTGCGGGGATTTTTCGTAGCGTCGCAGCAGTTCCTCGAAATAGCCGAGGCCGCCGTGGATGTATTCGAGCACGCTGCGGCTCTCGTCGATGGTGAATTCCTGCGGCAGGTAGGCCACCCGGAGGTTGCGGGCGAAAGCCAGCGTGCCCTGCGGCGCGATTTCCTTGCCGGCCAGAATCCGCATCAAGGTGGATTTGCCGCTGCCGTTGCGCCCGACCAGCGCCACTCGTTCGCCCTCGAAAATGGAGAGCGCGGTGTTGTCGAGGAGAATCTGATTGCCGATGCTTAACGATAATTCATTGCCGGAAAATACGGTTGCTGCCATTGAAAATCACCATGGGATAAAGAAGATGTGGCCGGAAGTCTGCGTGTCGCTTTTCTCATAATTGAAAATACGCCAGAGGAACGAAAACTGTTTCTTTTCCTTATCCTTCCGGTAGCTGATAAACGGGAAAACGGAATACTGCTCGGCGTCGCCCTCCACCGTATGACGGTAGAGGTAACGCAGAATCTGGAAATCGCGATCATTGCCGGTTTTTTCGCCGCGGGCCAGGAAAAACAGCGTGTGCCACTGGTAATCCTCGCCCCTGGTCCGGTATTGAAAAAGCGGCCAGAAGACCGACAGGTGAAATAGTTCAGAGTTGGTTTTGTACGAGAAAAACGGATTGATGCGCAGCCCTTTGGCATCCTGGTCCCGGTAGCCGTTGGCCAGCAGGTAAAACAGCACCGACCAGTGGTAGTTGTCCTGATAGCTGCGGTAGCGGTAAAACGGCAGCAGCTGATGATAGTTGCTTTCGCTGGTGACGGTGTATTTCTCCAGCAGGATCCGGATGGCTTCCTCCTGTTTGGCACCGGCGGGAATCTCCGGGAACTGAGCGAGAATTTCGGCGATCCGCTTGTCTTTCTGTTCCTGTTTCATGGTGTGGAAATTGACGTTAGCATCGGCGGTCCGGTAGCCCCAGAGCGCGGCCAGTTCGGAGAGCAGGGCCTCGTGCTCCGGCTTCCAGCTCAAGTAGCGTTCCTTGCCCCAGCCGGAGAGACCGAAGAGGATGCTGTCGTCCTCATCCAGCTTGGAAATATTGCGGACTGCGTCGCCCGAGGGAATTCTGGCGGATTTGGGAATCTGATAGGACGGCTGGTAAACCCGGTAGGTGTTCTGGTATCCCAGCGGCCCGAGAACATTGAAATTGTCGCGGAGGCCGTTGTTGATTGGCTCGTCGTCGGTCCAGTTGACCAGCGCCGGCCAGCCGGTATCGTAGGAATAAAACGGCAGGATATGATAGCGTTCGCGATTATTCTTGAATTCGCGGAAAAACAGCGGCCAGCAGATGGCTTGTACCTTCTCGCCGTTGTCCTCGCTGGAATAATAGGCGGCGGTGAGAATGCTCAACATTTTGAGTTTATCCGAGGACTTGGTATAGCCGAAGAGCGGGGTAATCAGGGTATTGGCATTGTTGCCGTACTGGTAGTAATACAGCGGCGCCAGCCAGTGCCGGAATCCCGGATCATGATGGAACAACGGGAAAAATCCGTAATTATCCAGTTCGCCGTCCTCCGTATAGCGCCAGTAGATGTTCAGGAGCTGCTTGAACTCCGGCTGCGTGGTGAATACCGGATAGAAAGCCAGGCTATCTTTGGTCCAGTAGGTATTCAGAATCCAGCCTTTGTCTTTGTCGAAATAAGAAAGCGGGGCAAGCAGACTGAAATAGCCGTCCGGCTTATAATAGAACAGTGGAACGACCCCGAACTCTTTTTTCGTGCTCCAATATACCGGCATGATCCAGGTGAATTGCTGGCGAAGCATCAGCAGGGGAGGCACGGTCACTCCTGCCGCAGTCCAGAAGAAAAATGGAATTACATAAAATTCGGCGGGATTCCATACGGTATTCAGGACGTATCCTTCACGGGTCTGGGGATTCCATGACGAGAGGGGGAACAGTATCGAATGATAATCGCCTTCCTTGTTGTAGAACGGGCGGATGGCGAAGCCCTTGGCGTCGAAGTCGAACATCGGCCAGAGGACGGTCATGAATTGGTCGTCATTGTAGTAAAACGGCCAGAGGTTGACCAGATTTTTGTCGAGATTGATTCGGGGGACGGCGTAACCGGTGTTCATGGGCGAGAGGCGCATCATGCGGTCGCTGGAAGCGCAGGAGCAGAGAAGCAGAAGCATCATAATCGCTGCTGTTGCCAATCCCGTTCTTTTCATGGAGAACCTCTCTTAGCGTTTCATGGCGTCGCTGATGGCGCGCTTGGTATCCATTTCCGATTGTTTCTTGCGCAGTGTATCGCGTTTGTCCTCAAAAGTTTTGCCTTTGCACAGGGCCAGCGATACTTTGATCAGGCCGTGCTTCAGGTAAAACCCCAGCGGTACCACGGTGCAGCCCTTCTGGGAGATCTGCTGCGACAGGCGCAGGATTTCGCTTTTGTGGAGCAGCAGCTGTTTCAGGCGCTTGGTGTCGTGATTGAACAAGCCGCCATGGTCGTAGGCGGCGATATGGACATTCAGCAGCCAGGCCTGGCCATTTTCGATCTTCACGTAAGCATCGGCCATGGAGATGCCGCGGGCGCGGCAGCTCTTGACCTCGGTGCCGGTGAGCTTGATTCCAGCCTCGAGTTTTTCGAGGATGGTATAGTCGTGGCCGGCCTTGCGATTGGTCGCCAGGACGTCATTGCCACCGGATGTTTCTTTTTTGCTCATGAACTATCGTTATTGTTCGCCGAGAAACGGCGCCGCTTTGCGTTTGAAATCATTCTGCAGCGGATTATTTTTGTCCTGCAGCAGTGAATCGAATTTTTCCAATGCCTTGCGCTGCTCGGAGCTCAGCGACGAGGGGATTTCGGTGACGATTTTCACGTACATGTCGCCGCGCCGGCCGCCGCGCAGGGACGGCATGCCCTTGCCTTGAAGGCGCAGGATCGAGTTGTTCTGGGTACCTTCCTTGATCTTCATCTTGGCCTTGCCGGTAACGGTCGGGACGTCGACGGTGCCGCCGAGGATCGCGGTCGAGAGCGGAATCGGCAAGTCGCACTGGATATCGTCGCCATGGCGCTTGAACAGTTCGTGTTCGCGGACGTGGATCACCACGTACAAATCGCCGGGGGAGCCGCCGCGTACGCCGCCTTCGCCTTCACCGCCCACGCGCAGGCGCGAACCGGTATCCACGCCCGGAGGGATATGCACCTTGAGGTTTTTCCTTTCCTGAGTCTGGCCGGAGCTGCCGCACTTCTTGCACGGTTTGCTGATGATCTGGCCGGTACCGTGACAGCGCGGGCACTCCTGGCTGACGCTGAAAAATCCCTGCTGCATGACGACCTGGCCGCTGCCGTGGCACTGGGAACAGGTGGTCTTGGTGGAATCGCTCTCGGCGCCGCTGCCGTGGCAGGACTCGCAGGTGCCCATCTTGGTGATGCTGATTTCCTTGTCGACGCCGAACACGGCATCGATAAAATCGATCTGCAAATCATAGCGGAGGTCGTTGCCGTGGCGCGCCGCGTTGGGCGAACGTCGCCGGCCGCCGCCGAAGAATTCTTCGAAAATCGAACCGCCGCCACCACCGCCGCCGCCGAAAACCTGGCTGAAAATGTCCTCGGCACTGAATCCGCCGTAACCGCCGCCGCCATAACCGCCGGCCGCGCCGCTGAAGGCGTCCGCGCCGAACTGGTCGTAGCGTTTGCGTTTATCCGGATCGCTCAAAACTTCATAAGCTTTGGCCAGTTCCTTGAACTTCTCTTCCGCCTCGGCGTTGCCGGGGTTGCGGTCGGGGTGATACTGGACCGCCAGTTTGCGATATGCTTTTTTCAGCTCCTCGGGCGTGGCCGTCTTGCTGACGCCGAGGACCTCATAATAATCTCTGTCTGCCATCTTCTGTTATTCTCCGTCGCTTTCTTTGGCCGGGCCGCTGCTGACTACCACTTTGGCCGGGCGCAACAACCGTTCGCCGAGCCGGTACCCGCAGTTCCACTGTTTGACAATCTGGCCCTCGGGGGCGTCGGACGCCTCGTGCGCCACCGCTTCGTGGAGTTCGGGATCGAACTGCTGGCCGACCGCGTCGATCGGGGTGACGCACAATTCATCCAGCGCTTTCTTATATTCCTTGGCGATCATGTCCATGCCGTTGCGGATGGCGCCGATGTTGTCCGACGTTTCCGCTGCTTTGGTCGCCATCTGGAAATAATCGAACACCTGAATGAACGGGGTGATCGTTTCGTAAAGCCCCTGCAGCCGCGCGGCGCTGAGTTCCTTGGACACGCGTTTGCGGTAATTCTGGAAATCGGCCATCAGCCGCAGGTATTTGTCTTTTTCTTCCTCAAGCTCATTGCGGAGCTGGGCGGTCGTATCTTCCTCGACCAGTTCCATTTCCGGAGCGGCTTCCAGGACTTCTTCGACCGGAGTCTCCTCCGGCATCTCGGCGGATTCGTTCAATTCTTCTTTGCTCATATGTTAACATATCTCCGTTTTTTTATTAAACGGTAATTTACCACTAATATTACGGAATTGCAATATCATTTATGAGATATTTGTCAACATATCCCCTAGAACCCCGAGATCGGGGATGGTGAGATCGGCCAGATTGTTCTCAATCTTTTCGGGGGGGAGGGGACTGATCAGTACGCCGGGGACGCCGGCATTGACGGCCAGCTGAATGTCGGTGTACATGCGGTCGCCGCACATGACCATTTCGTCCGGCCGCAGGTTATGCTGATGCATGATCGTGTCCAGCATGCTGCGGTTCGGCTTGCCGAGGACAATGGCGCTGCGGCCGGAGACTTTTTCGAGGCAGGCGGTGATCGAACCGCAGTCGACCAGCGTGGTCGGTTCTTCGGTCGGGCACTCAAGGTCGGGATGAGTGGCGATCCAGGGCTTGCCCTGCTTGATCCACCACGCCGCTTTGCACAAACGCTCATAGCGGAGATCGGTATCGAACGCGGTCACCACGGCCTGCGGCTCCTTGTCGAGCGCGGCGTCGCCGAACCCATACCCGGCCATTTCCCGGCGGAACGACTCGGTGCCGAGCATGAACAGCAGCTTGACGTCCGGGTGGTGTGTCCGCAGATAGTCCACAGTATTGATGGTGGAGGAAATCATTTGTTCGCGGTCGATGAAAATGCCGAATTCCTCAAGATGATGCAGATAGACATCGATGCTGCGCGACGAATTATTGGTCAGAAATGAGAACCCGATGCCCTTCCGGCGCAGCAGTTCCAGAAATGGCAAAGTAGTCGGAAACAATTCCCGGCCGCGGTAAATGGTGCCGTCCATATCCATGACCACATGGCGGATTTTCTTCAGATCAAACATGAAATCACCGTTGTTTATTAAAAAGTTTACTAAAATTAAACATAGCTGTAAAATCCGGGAAATGCAAATGCGGCGGCGGCTTTTCCTTGGAGAATTTTATGAGACGGATGGGACGAATGGGACGAATGGGAGTTGAGTCCCATGCGTCCCATATGTCTCATGAGTCCCATACTTCCCCGAAAAAAGTCGAAAAATTTGCTGAATTCGATTTGAAGAGTGGGGAAGTTCGGGTATATTAATATTTCTTTAAGTTGGATTTCCGCTTGGCAAACAATTTGGTATTTGCGGCTGGCTGGGTGGCGATCCGGGGGAAAATACAGGAAAACCGAAGATAAATTTTAAAAGAGGTCTGAAGAAATGTCTGTTAGAGTCAGATTGAAGAGAACCGGAACCCGCAACAACCATTGCTTTCGTATTGTCGTGATGGACATCCGCTGCGCCAGAGACGGCAAGGCGATCGAAGAACTCGGTCTTTACGATCCCAAGCACAAGAATGAGAACCTGAATCTTGAGCGCTACAAATATTGGGTAGGCGTCGGTGCCTCGTCGAGCGAAACCGTGGAGCTGATTGCCAAGCGCGCCGAAGAAGGCCGCAAGCTGGGCGACAAGGAAAAGAAACCTTCTCTGAGCAAGAAAGCCAAGGCTAAGATCGAAGCGGAAAAGAAGGCTGCTGAAGAAGCTGTCAAGAAAGCCGCCGAAGAAGCCGCTGCCGCCAAGGCCGCTGCTGAAGCCGCCAAGGAAACTGAAGCTGCTCCCGAAGCCGCTCCTGCTGAATAATGTTGAATTAAGGAACCGGCAAAGTGTTAAAGTCATTGTTTAAACTCTTCACCGGCCAGTCCGGAGATACAGCCAGCAGCAGCAGCAATAGCAGCAGCGCCGGCAGTAAATCGGCCGCGGTGACATCCACCGCCTCCGGTTCAGGCAGCTTGAAGGACCTGGAAAGCTTCGTCGACTATGTCGTCAAGGCTCTGGTGGATAATCCCGAGTTGGTCAAAGTGACCTCCGAATCGGGAAGTGATTCGAAAATAATAAAGATCGACTGCAAGAAAGAAGACATCGGCAAGATCGTCGGCAAGCACGGCAAGACCATTATGGCCATCCGCGCTCTGGTCAGCGGTGCTGCGGGTCGTCTGCATGAAAAAGTGTCAGTCGAAGTGGTTGATTGATATATTGCGCATTGATATCATAACTCTGTTTCCGGAAATTTTCGCTCCGCTGAATGAAAGCATCATCGGCAGGGCCAGGAAACAGGGTTTGGTTGAGATCAACACGGTGAACCTGCGTGATTACACGCATGACCGCCGCGGAACAGTGGACGATGCCCCTTTTGGCGGCGGTCCCGGGATGCTGATGAAGCCGGAACCTCTTTTTGAGGCGGTGGAAGCGCTCCGGCAGCCGGAAAGCCTGGTGGTGTTGACCGGGCCGCGCGGCAAGAGGTTCGACCAGCAGACGGCGCGCGAGTTGACGGTGGTGCCGCATATCATTGTGATCTGCGGACATTACGAAGGTGTCGACGAGCGGGTGCGGACGCTGGTGGATTTGGAGATCTCGATCGGTGATTATGTATTGACCAGCGGCAACCTGGCGGCAATGGTGATTGCCGATGCCGTGGTCCGGTTATTGCCCGGAGTGCTGGGCTGCGATGAATCGAGTGCCGATGAATCGTTCAGCGCCAACCTTCTGGAATACCCGCAGTATACGCGCCCCGCGGAGTTCCGCGGGATGACCGTGCCCGAGGTTTTATTGTCGGGCAACCACGCGGAAATAGCCGCTTGGCGCAAACGGCAGTCTGTAGAGCTGACGCGCAAGTTGCGGCCGGATTTATTAAACGAAGAAGAAAAATAAACTTGGAGAAACAAGTATGAACGTAATGGACAAGATCAATAAGGAGCAGTGCACCCACACTCATCCCGACTTCAATGTCGGTGATACCCTGAAAGTGTATGTGCGTATCGTTGAAGGCGGTAATGAGCGTATTCAGGCTTTTACCGGGGTTTGCATCGCCCGCAGCGGCGGCGCCATCCAGGAATCATTCACACTCCGCCGCGTTCAGTCCGGGCAGGGAGTTGAGCGTGTATTCCCGATCAACAGCCCCCGTTTGTCGAAGATTGAAGTGATGCGCCGCGGCGAAGTCCGCCGTGCCAAGCTCTACTATCTGCGCGACAAGATCGGTAAGGCTGCGAAAATCAAAGACAAGAAAGATTGAGTTTTTTCTTCCTCTGATTGATGGAATACCTTTCCAAAAACGACAAACTCCTCGCTCACGAACGCAAATTCTGGGCCGAGGGGTTTTCATTTGTCGGCGGGGTCGATGAAGTCGGGCGCGGGCCCCTGGCGGGGCCGGTGGTGGCGGCTGCGGTGGTTTTTCCGCAGGGCGCACGGATTCCGGCGGTGAACGACTCCAAGAAGTTGACTGAAAAACAGCGCGTTGAGTTGCGCGAAGCGATTCTGGCGGTACCGGGTGTACGCTGGGGGATCGCGGAAATGTCGGTCGAGGATATCGACCGGATGAATATTTTGCAGGCGTCGCGTCAGGCCATGCGGCTGGCGGTGCAACAGATTGCCGGGATCGACTATCTGCTGATCGACGGTTTGCCGGTGCCGGGTTTTGAGATGCCGTGTCTGGCCCTGGTCAAAGGCGATGCGAAATCGGCCAGCATTGCGGCGGCGAGTATTCTGGCCAAGGTGTACCGCGACGAATTGATGGTGCGTCTGGCGGAGGAATACCCCGGATATGGTTTTGAGCATAACATGGGTTATGGCACGGAGAGCCACCTGGAGGCGTTGAAAACGCTGGGTGTCTGTCCCTGGCACAGGAAAAGTTTTGCGCCGGTGAGGGATATTATTGAGCCTCCGCCGGAGCAGTTGGAACTTTTTTAATTAAGAAAGAAAAAAGAAGAAAGAAGAAATAACACGCCACCGGGCGCTTGCCCGGACGCGGTCCAGCGGCGGAACGCTGGTCGCCTACAAGGCGAAATAGATAAAAGAGGTTCGTATGGCTAAGTTTGATCTGGAAACGTTGCGCCACAGCGCGGCTCACTTGATGGCCGCCGCGGTGCAGGAATTGTATCAGGATGTAAAATTTGACATCGGCCCGGCTACTGATGACGGGTTCTATTACGATTTCGATATGACACACCGTTTGACTCCGGAAGACCTGGAAACCATCGAAGAAACCATGCGCACGCTGGTCAACAAGCGGTTGCCTTTTGAGCGTCTCGAACTCTCCCGCGCGGAAGCCGAGGCCATATTGAAGGAGAAAGGACAGACCTACAAGCTGGAACGTCTGGCCGACGTGCCGGAAGGACAGGTCATTTCGTTCTATAAGCTCGGCGATTTCATGGACCTGTGCCGTGGACCGCATGTGGAAAACTCCGGCCAGCTGCAGGCGTTCAAGCTGCTGTCGATCGCCGGTTCGTATTATCGCGGCGACGAGAAGAATCCGATGCTGCAACGCATTTACGGCACGGCTTTTGAGGATAAGAAAGCCATGCACGATTACTTCCAGATGCTGGAAGAAGCGAAGAAGCGCGACCACCGCAAGCTCGGCAAAGAGCTGGATCTTTTCAGCATGTCCGACATGGTCGGGCCCGGCCTGGTGCTCTGGCACCCGAAAGGCGCGTTCATCCGCTATACGTTCGAAAACTACTGGCGCGAGTCGCATTACCAGAACGGTTATGAAATGATCTTCACGCCGCACATCGGGCGCAGCACGCTCTGGGAAACCAGCGGCCACCTCGGATTCTACAAGGATTCGATGTATTCGCCGATGGAGATCGACGAGCAGGACTACTATGTCAAGCCGATGAACTGCCCGTTCCATATCGAAATCTACCGTTCGCGTCTGCGTTCGTACCGCGAACTGCCGTTGCGCTGGTGCGAGCTGGGCACGGTGTACCGTTATGAAAAGAGCGGAACGCTGCACGGTCTGCTGCGCGTTCGCGGGTTCACCCAGGACGATGCTCACATTATCTGTACGCCGGAGCAGATCGAGGACGAAATCGCCGAAGTGATCCGTTTCAGTCTGCAGGTCTGGAAGGACTTCGGGTTCAAGGAAATCAAGCCGTACCTCTCGACCCGCCCGGAAAAAGCGGTGGGCGAGCCGGAACGCTGGGATATCGCGATTCAGTCGCTGAAGAAGGCGGTCGACAAGATCGGGTTGGTCTGCGAGGTGGACGAAGGCGGCGGCGCGTTCTACGGGCCGAAAATCGACCTGAAGATCAAAGACGCGATCGGCCGCGAATGGCAGACCTCGACGATTCAGTTCGACTTCAATCTGCCGGAGCGCTTCGACATGACCTACATCGGCGAAGACGGGAAAAAGCACCGTCCGTTCATGGTGCACCGTGCGCTGCTGGGTTCGATCGAGCGTTTTTTCGGGGTGCTGACCGAGCATTATGCCGGGGCGTTCCCGCTGTGGCTGGCCCCGGAGCAGGCGCGGATCATGCCGATCACGGATCGCCAGCACGATTTCGCCAAACAGGTTGAAGTCGAGCTCAAGAAGCGCGGTTTCCGGGTGTCGCTGGACAGCCGCTCGGAAAGCGTCAACGCCAAGATCAAAGACGCCCGCAACGAGCGCATCCAGTACATGCTGGTAATCGGTGAGCGCGAAGTGGAAAACGGCACCATGGCGGTGCGTTCGCGCCGCGAGGGGCAGATCGGCGAAATGAATATTGATCAAATTGCAGAGAAAATGCGATTTGAAATTGATAATAAAGTGTGCTAATTTTAATAGTTAATATTTCCGGACAGCAGTTGCTGACGGATAAGTGCGAAACAAAAATTACTGGAGGGTAATAATATCGCTAAGCTGATTAAGCCAGGAGAGGCCTTCCCGCATCGCGAGGTTCGCCTGATCGATGCCGGAGGAGAGCAGGTCGGAATCGTAAGTTATACCGACGCCAGACAGCGCGCAAACGACGCCAAGCTCGACTTGGTGCTGGTGGCGGACAAATCCAGTCCGCCGGTATGCCGTGTCATGGACTTCGGTAAGCTTGTTTTTGAGCAGAAGAAAAATCTGAAAGCTCAAAAAAAGAACAATATTACGCAGAAGGTCAAGGAAATCCAGTTCCATGTCAATATTGACAAGCATGATTATGAAACAAAAATGAATCATGGGATTGAATTTCTGGAAAAAGGGAATAAATTAAAAGTCGCGCTTTCATTTCGCGGACGCGAGATGCAGCATCAGGATATTGGTTTTCAGTTGATTGCCAAAATCACCGAGGAACTGAAGGAATTCGGTACCACGGATGAAATCCCGAAGCTGAACGGGCGCACGATTATTATACACTTCAACCCTGTCAAACAGCAGAAGGGCAAAACAAAGCCGAAAGCCGGTGACGATACGGATGAAGTGGATGAAATCGAAATCGACGGAATCGATGAAATTGAAGAAGGTAACGCGGAAGAATAATTCCGCGATATTGAGTCCCGGTGATGGGCTAGTGGCATAGGCCTCGCCGGTTGATAACATTAAACTCCAAAGGAGGAACCAACTATGCCGAAAATGAAAACAAGGAAATGTGCCGCCAAACGGTTGAAGCAGACCGGTACCGGCAAATTCCGCCGTTTCAAAGCGGGTGCCCGTCACTTGATGACCGGCAAGTCGCCGAAACAGAAACGCCGTCTCGGACAGGACGGGGAAGTCAAATCGACAGAACGTAACCGCATCAAGGCTGCCCTGCCTTACGGCCTGAAGTAAGGAGGAGAGGAACCATGAGAGTAACAGCATCCGTTCCTTCACGCAGACGCCGCCGTCGCGTTCTGGAGAGAGCCAAAGGCTTTTACGGCCGCAGTAGTAAGACTATTCGCGTAGCTTACGATGCCGTCGACAAGGCGAACAGCCACGCTTACCGTGGCCGCAAACAGAAAAAACAGCAGTACCGCCGTCTCTGGACCGTGCGTATCAATGCCGCTTGCCGTCTGAACGGCACGACCTACAGCCAGTTTATCAACGGGCTGAAAAAGGCTAACATCGACCTGAACCGCAAAGTTCTCGCCGACCTGGCCGTTTTCGAACCGCAGGAATTCAAAAACCTGTGCGCCAAGGTCCAGGCATAACGATTTTTCTGGAAATCGACGCCCGGAAGGAGACGAAATTCTCTTTCCGGGCTTTTTTGTTTTCACCGGCTGCAGCCGGTGAAGTAATGAGACAAATGGGACACATGGGACGCATGGGACTCATGGGAAAATGACCATCGGAGTTCTTTGTCTTTTCTCATGGGTCCCATTAAATTTTCCTGAAAATTCTCTGAATCGCTATTGACTTTTCTGTGTCGATACAGTATAATTATGTATAGATACAGGAGATGAAATATGACCAAAGCAGAAAAATTGTACAGGAAGCTGAAAGAGCACGTGATCGAGTGTGCTCCCGGTACGCCGTTCATCTCCTTCCGGGCGATCATGACGGATTACTCGGTGAGCCAGGCCACGGTGACTGCTGCCGTGCGGCGCCTGGTCGAGGAAAAGTTACTGCTGCCGAATGCCCGGCGCGAAATGCTGGTGACCGAGGAAGTCTTGAAGTACCGCCACGGCGCTTTGCCGGTGATTTGCCTGGCGCTGCCGCACTGGCAGTCGGACTGGTACACCTTTGCCGAACATCATTTTTTCGACCTGGCGTCCGAGCTGGGTTATGAATTGGAAGTGCTTCGTTTCAATTGGCAGGACAGTGTGCCGCAGGAATTGCAGAAGCTCAAGGGCAAGTTGGATGCGGTGGTTCTGGTCTATGATGTGGAAATGGTTTCCGCCGAATTGATCCGGCAGATGAATGCGCATCAGATGCCGTATGTGTTTTTCGCCCGCGACATGGCCGGAGTGGCGGTCAATTGCGTGGCTTTGGACAACGAATACAGCGGGGCGCGGGCCGCGCATCATCTGATCGAGCAGGGGCATCAGCGGTTGGCCGTGGTGATCTCGCAGCCGCGAACCGAGGGGATCGCCTCCCGGATCAAGGGATTTCAGCAATTCTGCGACTTGAACGGCGTTTCCGTGGAGATTATCGATTGCGGCATTACCAGCGGGGATTTTGCGCCGGCGCGGGTCTATGAGACGCTGCAGGGCCGCTATAAGAGCCGGAAACCGGAGTTTACCGGGTTGTTCACGCTGTGCGAAGACAGCGCCATGGCGATTTACCGTTTCTGCAGCGAAGCCGGAATCCGGATCCCCCATGACCTGAGTGTGATTTCGATCGGCCAGTCCTGGCGGCTGGATTATTATACGCCGCCGCTGACTTCCATCGGTACCAACGTGGGGTTGATGGTCCGCGAGACGGTGCGGATCATTAAAAATAATCTGGCGGCTTCCGAGCCCCTGGAGTGTGAACGGAAACTGGTACGGCCCGATTTTTTCATTCGCGAGTCGACCGCGGCATGTCCCGGATTTGTCATACAGGAATTGATAGCCAAATAAGGAGCTTTGGATATGAATGCAAAAAGATTTACGCTGATTGAGTTGCTGGTGGTGATTGCGATTATTGCGATATTGGCGGCGATGCTGCTGCCGGCGCTGAACAATGCCCGGGAGTCGGCCAAGCGAACGACCTGTATCAATAATTTGAAGCAGATCGGGGTAGGTTGCGCGTCGTATGTGGCCGACGACAACAAGGCAGGGTTGAAGTTCAATACCAATATGCGGGTCCGCCGGGCAACCGGCTGGGTCGGATTGGGGATGCTTTACGGACAGGGGTATATTGAAAATCCCAAAGTGTTTTATTGTGAATCCGTGATTGCTCCGAGCTATCAATATCAGAAATGGGCCGGGGAATTCAGTTTGATCAAAGCGAATCCTGGCCGGAATGTTGATGTTGAGGCCGGTTATACGCTGCCGCGGCAGGACGCCAGCTACAAGGAGCCCCAGGTCACTGCAGCCATGTTCGGCCCGAATGCCAATGACAGCGGGATTGCCCTGGGGCGGTTGAAGTCGGGCTATGTGATTGCGGCCGATCTTGCGATGTATTTTTTCAGCAACAACGGCGAGAATAATGGCTCTACCGCCACTGAATTGCGCGCTCCGCTTCAGCACAAAAACAGTGCCAATGCGCTGTATGCCGATGGTCACGTGGAAATCTGGACCCGCAGCGATATGCTGGCGGCCAAGGCGAAAAGCAGCAGCCCATATTTTGAACGGTACTACCTGAGGACGTTCAATAAAATCGATAATAGCGTAAACCCATAAAGGATTGATATTTAATGAAAAAAGCATTTGTGATTTTGGTCTGCATTTTTACTGCTGCAATCATGGCGGACGAAGGACGGACTTTCAGCAATTTTTCCGGCGTGTGCCATGGCAATATTCAGATGGAGCCGCTGTGGGGGAGCGCCCTCGGCTGGGACCGTTTTGATTTGAGCTGGGAGCACTACGAGCCGGAGCAGGGCAAGTGGAACCAGGAGAAGCTGAAGCAATACGCCGACAAGCGGATTCTGGCGGCCAATAAAAAGGGCGTCAAGTTCCTGCCGATTCTGGATTATACCGTGCCGTGGGCGGCGGGCGAGGTGCCGGATCAGGAGTTCACCATGGGACGGATCAAATACACGATCAAGCGCCAGGCGGACGGCAGTTTCCTGATGGAATTATTCAACAAGCTGGATGACCGCGAAGTGAAGTTTTCCGAGCGGAAGATCAACGCCAAGCGGATGAGCCAGCGCTACCTCGGCGCGGAGCACGTCAAGGACTGGGAAAATTATGTCCGCAAAGTGGTGACGTTCCTGCGGGCCGAACCCTATAATGTGGAGTACTTCCAGATCTGGAACGAAGCGCACCCGACCAGTTCGTTCTGGTACGGCGATATGGATACTTATTTCAAGCGCGTTCACCTGCCGGCGGCGAAAATCATCAGGGAACTGGGCGGCAAAGTGGTTTACGGCGGCTGGATCTGCGGCGCGCCGATGAGCGAATTTGTTGAGCTGATGGACCGGCATGACGCGTGGAAAACGGTCGATATCCTCGACCTGCATTATTTCCCGTTGGCCGCGATGGAGTATCTCTACCGTGAGACGTCCAGGCGCAAGGTCGAGCACATCGGTATCTGGCAGACCGAGATCGGTTTTTCGACGGACCCGAATTTCGCCGGCAATCTTTACCCGCGAATGCTTTATTGGGGGCTGAAGCGCAACTGGAGTTACGGCGATAAATACAAGAGTTTTTATTTCGCCTACGGTTCACCGAATGACCCCAAGGCCTACGGTTACAAACGCAGTCTGCTGCTGGGCAAGGAATTGAACCTGAGCGGGCGCAGCCTTGAAAATATGGGGCAGATCTTCGGCGGCGGCGAGCTGAATATTTATGATAAAGTCAGCAGTGTGCCGGAACTCAAATTCGAGCTGGACGAGCGCTTGAGTTCCATGGAAAGCTTCAAGGTCGGCAACAAGATCATCACTGCCTGCCATATGCTGTACAACAACAACGCCAAAATCTTCGTCAACTGGAACGGCAATCTGGACACGATTCATATCGATTACGACAATCCGCTGCTGACGCTGAAATACCCTGAAATCAAGCCGGAAAGCATCGCTAAAATCGAGCGTGTCAGCATGTATGGTTCGGTGCTGAACCTCGAACCGTATATCGTCAAGGGCAGCGGACTGACGGTACAGGTGCCGATTCGCGAGCCCGATAACAAAGAATTCCAATACGTCGACATGCCGGAGAGTTTTCTGCCGCAGGTCTTTTATACCGTGATAACCTTGAAGTAGAGGAATACCATGAAATTTATCATACTGATTGCCGTATTTTGTTTGACGCTCGGGGCCGTGGAAGTCCGTTTCCGCGACTTCTCCGGGGCGTGCCAGGGCGGGAACCTGACCACTGACTTGTGGCAGAATTCGCTGGGGTGGAACCGTATCGACATCAGCTGGGCCGCCGCCGAGCCGGAGCAGGGCAAGTGGAACGAAGCCTACTTGAAAAAGATGTATGCCACGATCAAGCGCAACCTGGACGCCAATATCAAGTTCCTGCCGTGCCTGGCCTACGCGCCGGGCTGGGCCGCGATCAAGGGCGAACACATTTTTCAGACGAGCAACAAACGCAAGGTTTATACCCCGGCCGACAAGCCGGGCATTTACCGTGTGGTCGAGTTCAAAAAAGAGAAGGACGAATGGATTCAGGTCAAGGAAAGCGAGGCGAAGAATCCGAAGATTCCGCTGGACCCGGCGCATTATGAAAACTGGAAAAATTTCATTCGCAAAGTGGTCACCGATCTCTCGCAGGAACCGTATAATCTGGAGTATTTCCAGATCTGGAACGAAGCGCATCCGGGCAGCGGATTTTACGATGCTCCGATGGACGAATACATGCAGAACATCCATATCCCGGCGGCGGAAGTGATCCATGAGCTCGGGCGCAAGGTGGTTTATGGCGGCTTCCCGGTGTGCGGCTCGGTCGATCAACTGGTCAAGCTGATTACGAAACACAAGGCCTGGAATACGATCGACGTGCTGGATATTCACTATTTTCCCGAATGGTGCATGGATTATCTGCGCCGTCACGCCGCCGAAAACGGCCGCCCGGACATGGGCGTGTGGCAGACGGAAATCGTGTTTCACCGCAAATATTACGCGGTCGGCACGATCTATCCGACCGTGCTGTATTGGGGGCTGAGCAACAACTGGGATTATGTGGACCGCTACAAGCTGTTCTTCTTCGCGCTCGGCAGTCCGAACGACCCGAAAGCCTACGGCTTCGGCAAAAACCTGATGGCGGGCAGCAATCTCACCCCGCACGGTCAGGCGCTGAAAACGCTCGGCGATATTTTCAAGGATCATCCGCTGGCGGCCTATCCGGAGGTGAAGAGCACGCCGGAACTCAAATTCCAGTTACGCGACGACCGGATCGCGGCGCTCAAATTCGGCAATCGGATTCTGGTCGCTCCTGTTTTCACCGGCAAGACGTTGGAAGAACACGAGAAGCAGAATCTGGAAACGATCAAATTCGAATTTCCCGGGCTGAAATCCGTGCAGAAAGCGGAGCGCGTCGGCGTTTTCGGCGAAACGCTTGATATCACCGGGAACCTGAAGCAGGACGGCAAAGGCGTCAGCATTGAAGTGCCGTTGAAAGAATCCGCCGAGGGGCGTTTCAACTACATGATCGAGGAAGGGGAAAAGCTTCGCCGCCCGGTCTTTTATCTTCTGCTGACATTTTAGATGGTGTACCGGTATTTGCCTTTCGGGAAGACCGCGGGCACCAGGATCAGCAACAGGCAGACGAAAATCAGCGCGCAGCCGTTGAGGAGAAATAATGTCTGGTAATTGGAGAATACTTTCGAGCCCAGCGTCCAGGTCGGCGCCAGCATTCCCGAGCCGAGAATCAGCGACGACAACAGCCGCGCCCCGCCGCTCCCCAGCGAATAAAACGATCCGCAATACGCCATGCTCATCGCCCGGTTCCACGGCGTCGACAGCGCCAGCATTTCGCCCGTGGTCGTGATCGAAACCAGCGACAGCGTGAAGGCATTGATAAACAGCAGCAGCGTGATCAGCGCGATATGAAGTTCCGAATTGCCGTTGATCGTGAAAAGAATGAGGTTGATGACCACGAACATCAGGTGGCACGCCACCATGACCGGGCGCAGTTTCAGGCGGTTGATAATCAGTCCCGACACCAGGAAGCCGATGATCGAGCCGGCCAGCGCCAGCGCCGATACGATGACCACGATGTTCGCCGGGATATTCAGGCCGTTTTTGATGTAGATGAAGGTCAGCGGCTGCGTCGAAAAGCAGAAGAGATAGAGGAAGCAGAGGTACACCGAATAGCCCGACAACGCTTTGTTGCGCAGCGTGTCGCCGAGGCCGAGCAGGAATTTGACCGGTTCGCTTTTTTCCGACGGCTGCGGTACCCGCGAGACATGGAAAATGCGCCCCAGCAGCCCCAGCGCGGAAATGAGGGCCACCAGCTGCAGCGCGAACATCGAAGGATCTTTGCCGATCAGCAGCCCGCAGACGAAGATGAACAATACGCTGCAGCCCTGCCAGGCGAAGCGCATATAACCGAAAAAGGTGTGACGCTGATCCTTAGGCAATACGTTGTCGATCAGCGGAAACCAGGCGGCGTTGTACGCGGACATGAAGAGACCGTAGAGAAGAATTCCCAGCAGCATCACCGCCGGCCCCGAAATGCCGCCCCACGGCGAAAACGTCACCAGCAGCATGGCACAGAACGCCAGCGAGGTAAAGGTCAGGATCGTCCGCCGATAGCCCAGCTTGGCCGCCACGAAACCCATCGGCACCAGCATGATGGCGTAGGCGAGGGGGATCAACCCGGTGGTCACCAGCGACAGGGCCGGACCGGCGTTCATTTTTTCGGCCATGATCATGATGATCGGGCTGTCGTTGATCACTCCTGCGGACAGAGCTCCGAAGCAGGCCGAGAAGGTGATATGCATCTTGGCTTGGGCCAGCTGCTGCGACGATAAATTCATTTTGGACATGGCGCAAATCCTGAAATTAGGCAATTTATCTTTTTAAGATACAGCCGGATACCGTTATTTCCACAGCAATTCAATCTTTTACCCGGAAAATAATGCGTCCGCCCGGCTCGCGGACCGCGCTTCAAAAAGCCTCCCGCAGAAATGATTTTCTCGTAAAAAAGAGCGGATATTTATTTGAAATCCGTTACCCTGCAGGGTATATTAAGGCTCAAGTATGTTCTGAAACCAAAGCGAGTAATTATTAAGGAAAAACGACAATGCCGGTGGATATATTGGTTGGTACTCAATGGGGTGACGAAGGGAAGGGGAAATTAATAGATGTTTTGACCCGCGACTGCGACATGGTGGTGCGTTTCCAGGGCGGTAACAACGCCGGACACACCGTGGAGATCGGTCCCCGCAAGTTCGTGCTGCACCTGGTGCCGTCCGGCATTTTCCGCCCCGGCGTGGCGTGTATCATCGGCAACGGCGTGGTGGTCGATCCCGTGTCGCTGACCGACGAAATGCGCAAGCTCGAAGAAAGCGGGCTGGACGTGTCGGTGGTCGAACTGAGCGACAAGGCCCAGCTGATTTTTGATTATCACCGTCAGATCGACGGTTTGAAAGAAGCCGCCGCGGACAATGGCCGCAAAATCGGCACCACCAAGCGCGGTATCGGCCCCGCTTACAGCGACAAAGCCGACCGTTGCGGTATTCGCGGCTGGATGCTGAAGAAGCCGCAGGAAATGGAAGCCGCGTTCCGCGAACAGGCCGCCAAATACAATACGATTTTCGCCGCCCGCGGCGTGGAGCAGATTGATATCGACGCCGCGTGGGCCAAGGTGGCCGACGCCGCCGCTTATCTGGCTCCGCACGTGACCGATACCGTGGTCACCGTGAACAAGGCGATCAAGGCCGATAAAAAGATTCTGTGCGAAGGCGCGCAGGGGATGCTGCTCGACATCGACCACGGCACTTATCCTTTTGTGACCAGCAGCAACACCACCAGCGGCGGAGCCTGTACCGGCGCCGGGATCGCGCCCACCCGCATTCGCGACGTGTGGGGCGTGCTCAAGGCTTATACTACCCGCGTCGGCGAGGGGCCGTTTCCCACCGAGCTTTTTGACGCCGCCGGCGAAAACCTGCGCAAGGTCGGCAACGAATTCGGCGCCACCACCGGGCGGCCGCGCCGCTGCGGCTGGTTCGACGCCGTGGCCGCCGGTTATTCCTGCATGATTAACGGCATCAACAAGCTCGCCGTGACCAAAGTCGACGTGCTCGACCAGCTCCCCGAAATCAAGATCTGTACCGCTTACGAGCTGGACGGCGAAACCATTCATTCGGTGCCCTCCGCGGCTGAAGACCTGGCGCGGGTCAAGCCCGTTTACGAGTCCATGCCCGGTTGGATGCAGGACACGACCTCCTGTACCAAATACTCCGATCTCCCGGAAAACTGCAAAAAGTACCTCCAGCGGCTCGCTGAACTGGTCGACTCCAAAGTCGAAATCATTTCGGTGGGACCCAAGCGGGAGCAGACTTTTTCCGCAGAATAACTGCAGCAGGAGTCCGGCGGCATGAAATTCCACCCGAGCATTACCACGACTACACGCGAGACGCCGGCGGGATTTTTTGCCAGGCTGAACAGCCAGTACGACTTCTTGCAAATCGGGGTGGTCCTGGCGCTGCTGGCGGTCGGGTTCCTGTTCATTTACACGGTGGGGCAGAACAATAGCCAGGAACATGCGTTGGGCATCATCTGGCGCCAGTCGCTCTGGGTGGCGGTCGGCGCCGGTGCCTGGCTGCTGCTCTCCAATCTCGATTACCGCGAGCTCAAGGTATTGTCGTGGGTGTTTTACATCGGGTGCATCATACTGCTGATTCTGGTGCTGGAGGTCGGGCTGACCATCATGGGGGCGACGCGCTGGCTGGCGCTGCCCGGCGGCATGCGGCTGCAGCCCTCGGAATTCACCAAGCTGGCGCTGGTGATGACGCTGGGCACCATCATGACCACCATGAACTTCAATATCAACCGCTTCTGGAGCTTGCTGCTGATTTTCGGATTGACACTGTTGCCATTTCTGCTGATTATGAAGGAGCCGGACCTCGGCAGCGCGCTGATTCTGGTGCCGGTGACTCTGGCGCTGATTCTGGTCGGTGGGCTCAAATGGCGCTATATCCTGATCGGGGGCGGACTGGTCATTGTCGCGGTCACGGCGTTTGCCGTCAACGAGTTTTATGACGACTACAAAGGCATTCACCCGCTGTTGAAGGATTATCAGAAAAAGCGCATCATCGCATTTCTCAACCCCGAACACGACCTGCAGGGCAGCGGCTCGAATGCGCTGCAGGCGCGGCTGGCGGTCGGTAGCGGCGGCATGTTCGGCAAGGGCATCGGCAACGGTACCGTGAACAGCCTCGGGTTCCTGCCGCGCTCGGTGTCGAACAACGACTTTATTTTTTCAGTCATCGCCGAGGAGACCGGTTACGCCGGATGCCTAGCGCTGCTGGGGCTGTACGGGCTGCTGCTTTACAGCATTATCCGCTCGGCGGTCATGGCGCCCGACGATTTCGGTAAATACCTGGGGGCGGGGATCGCGGCGATCTTTTTCGTCCATATCTACGTCAATATCGGCATGAGCATCGGGCTGACGCCGATCACGGGGCTTTCGCTGCCGCTGGTGAGCTACGGCGGATCGTTCATTGTGGTGTCGATGACCTGCCTGGGGCTGATGCAGTCGGTCTACCGCTACGGCATCGGCGCCGGGCCGCGACAGGAGTAGCGTATGCGGTTTCTGGTCATAAGCGGGATTGGATTTCTGGTCATCGGCATTGTGTTCGGCGTCATGAATTATTACTTGAGGGTCGACCGCGAAGCTTCCCGGCGGATGGCCGACCAGGCGCTGCGCGAGTTCTGCCAGCCCCATAAACTCAGCTATACCGTCGATCACCTGGGCGTGGCGGACGGCTCCCGGAACAAATATTCATGGCGCGTGGAAGTCGCCTTCCTGACCCCCGAAGATCAGGCCATCGAATCCCCCGAGCTCGGCCGCATGGTGCTGCGCCGCAATCTTCCCCTGAGAAAATCGATACTATTCGACTTCACCCGAGGCGATAAGCTCATTCTCCACGGTTTCCGTGGTGAATGAGCTGAATTGGAGAATTGGCCGCCACTGCGTGGCTGAATTGGCCGGCGCAAGCGCCTGAATTGGAGAATTGGGAAAAAACGTCCGTGTAAGTTGTAGGGGCCATGAAAAATGGGACACATGGGACGTATGTGACCTATGGGAGAGCCTTCCCAATTCTCCAATTCTCCAATTCAGCGGCGTAGCCGCGGCCAATTCAGGCGGCAGGGCCGCCGTCCAATTTAGGCGTAGCCTTCGGCTCCGGCTTCAGTGCGGCGTAGACTTGCTGGAGCAGGTATTTGAGGACCGAGGCGGTCGGCAGCGCGAAGATCATACCGAAAATACCGGCGAACAGCGCCCCCAGCAGCACCACGATGATGGTTTCCAGCGTCGTCAGGCCGAGCCGGTCGCCGATCACCCTAGGGTACAGGATGAACTGTTCGATCACGCCGTTGTAAATGCTGTAGGCGCAGATGACGAGGAGAATCTGAAACATGACATGGGTGCTGCTGCCGATCACCAGACAGGCCAGGACCGTCAGGCACGCGCTGGCCACCGGGCCGATGTACGGCAGCAGTACGCCCATCCCCGCCAGAATGCCGAAAACCATTGAATACGGCACCCGGAGAATCGTAAAGACGATCGAGTAAACCGTGGAGTCGATGAGCACCAGCGTCAAGTAACCGCGAAGCCAGAGTTTCAGGCGGTTGATCACTTCGGAAATGATGGTCCGCGCCTCGTTCATGGACTTCTCATCCATGTGGGGCATCCAGTCGTTCTGCATGACGGTTTTGACGATGTAGCCGCTCTGCTGTTCGGCGGTGTCGCCGTGGTTGCTGACATTTTCGGCCATCTTGCGCAGCAGCAGCGAGAAAAAGAAGAACGTCAGCAGGACATTCAGCAGGAACATGACGATGTTGTAAAGCACCCCGGCCGTCATGGAAACCACACCGCCGGTGCGCTTGAGAATGGCCGAGAATATTTCTTTCTGCGTCTGCTCGTCTTTCAGCGCCATGGTGGCGATTTCGATGGCGTCGCGGATGATCGGCAGATTTTCCACCCGGGCCTTCTGGGCCTCGAGCTTGGCGATCCAGCCTTTGACCGTGTCGCTGTAAGGCATGGTTTCGATGAAGGTGGCTTCCTTGTTTTCCTGCCGGACGTTTTCCTGATGGGTGGTGGTCGCCTCGTAAGCGCTGCGGATGCCGCCCGACACGTAGCGGTAGGATACCGACACGATCACGGTGGAAATAATCAATGCCAGAATGGTGACTGTGGCCAGCGTCGCTGTGGTGGCGCGCGAGATCAGCTGTTCACGGGCTTTGCGCTTCAGTTCATCCTCGCTCAACTCCGGTTTGGAGGTGATCTTGTCGAATGACGATGACACATTGCCGAGGGTGCGGGAAATGAAATGCAGCCAGCCGCCTTTGCTCAGGTGGCGCTCGTACCATTTCTCAAGGGGCAGGAAAATATAGGCCAGGATCAGCCCGATCAGCAGCGACAGCAGCCAGGTGGCCGTCAGGATAAACACCCCCAGCACCACCAGCGCCGCGACAATGCCGGTGCCGGATTTGATCAGTTTCTCTTTTTTCTGCTTGTCGCTGATAAACTGAACCGCCAGATGGTCCACGTCTTCCTGTTTCACGCCCAGCTCGCGGGCGACGCAGTTGACGTATTCGCGCTCGGCGTCGTCGTAGTTCTCATCGGCGTAAGCCAATGAGATCATGCCCGAAACGAGTTTATGCTGATTTTCCGCCGAAACATCTTTCAGCTTGCGGGCGGACTCGCTGATTTCCTCCGGTCCCAGTTTGGAGGCATGCTCAATGAACCGCTCGATTTCCGGGGCGGAAAATGAGCTTGACAGCAGCGTTTTGAACTCGTCCAGAATCTTCCGGTTGGGTTCGCCGCCGCAGTATGCGATGCCGCAGATCAGCGTTATCGCCGTTTCGCGCAGCTCGGGGGAACTGTCCTGTTCGGGCAGTCCGTTCAAAGCTTTGTGCCCAAAAGCGGCCTGCCAGGCGGATTTGAGTCGTTCGGTCTGGCTTTTGAATAACGCGATCATGCTGCAGTCTCAGTTATTTGACAAAAACGGAATGGTCTCCGGCGGTGACTTCGCCGCAACGCGCGGCCGTGAATCCGCATTCGCGGCAGATTTTCAGCGCGGCGTCCGCTTCGGCGGCCGGTACGAACCAGACCATGCCCACGCCCATGTTGAAGACGCGGTAAGCTTCGGTGTCGCTGATATTGCCTTTTTCCACGATCAGCTTGAAAATGGGCGGGATCGGGAGGGCGGATTTGTCGAACGTGACGTTGATATTTTCCGGCATGACCCGCGGGGTGTTGTCATACAGGCCGCCGCCGGTAATGTGCGCAATGCCGTCGAGGTTGATCCCCGACTCCATGGCCTTCTTGATCGCGGGCCAGTAGCAGATGTGCGGCTTGAGCAGTGCTTCGCCGACGGTTTCGCCGAGCTCATCCAGATAAGTATCGACTTTCAGGCCGGCCTGTTCAAAGAGCACTTTGCGCGCCAGGCTGAAACCGTTGGTATGCAGCCCGCAGGAGCCGAGGCCGATCGCCACGTGTCCGGGAGCGATTTTTTCGCCGGTGATGATCTTGTCTTTTTCCACCACGCCGGTGATCACGCCGACCAGGTCGAAATCGTCGCCGTACATGCCGGGCATTTCAGCGGTTTCGCCGCCGAGCACGGCGCAGCCGGCCGCCAGGCAGGCGTCGGCGATGCCGCCGAGCACTTGCTCATAAAGCGGGCTGCGGAGTTTGCCGAGGCCGATATAGTCGAGGAAATAAAGCGGTTCCGCGCCCTGTACCGAAATATCGTTGATGCAATGATTTACGATGTCGAGGCCGATGGTGTCGTATTTCTCCATCATGGCGGCGACCATGAGCTTGGTGCCCACGCCGTCGATGCTGGCGACCAGTACCGGCTGTTTGTATTTACTCAAATCGAGCTGAAAAAGTCCGCCGAAGCCGCCGATGGGGGCGAGCATTTCGGGGCGCCGGGTGGCGGCGAACTTGGTTTTGACTTTCTTAAGGAGGTCGGTGGCCAGGTCGATATCGACGCCGGCGTTCTTGTATAAATCGCTCTTCACGTTGCTCATTTCGCTTTCTTCATGCCTTTCTTCTTTTTGCGTTGTTGTTCCAAACGGTAATTGGTCAGGATGCCGCACTGGCGGCGGGCGCTGGACCAGCTGCCGTTGCCGAGCTTCTTCATGCCGGCGGCCAGCAGGTATTGATAGTTGGCGCGCATGTTGGTATAGGCCAGGTCCTCACCTTTGCGGTAAAGGTCGATGATGCTCTTTTTGATCTCGTCCTTGGTCATGCTGCGGCGCAGCCGGACGTCGCGGTAATTGATCCCGGCCGCCTGGACCGCCTTGCCCCAGCTGCCGAAGCGCTTGATCGAGGCCATGTAGAGGTCCTTGTGATTGTTCTGCGCGTTCTGCGAGAAAATCGGCTCGCCATCCTTGTGGAGGCGGCGGATCTCGTCGAGCACGGTCTGCTTGGACCAGGTCTTATATTTCTTGATCTTGCTGTAATCGAGGCCGGCGGCTTCGATGGCGTTGCCCCAGG
>JBEBXH010000081.1:0-26956 GCA_040391785.1 Victivallis vadensis | reverse complement strand
AGGTGTAAACGTCGAAGCGGTCACGCACCGGGCGGTCCACGCCGCGCATCAGCGGAGTCACCGGTACCGGGAAAGTATCCAGGTTCAACTTGTCGGCGTCGTCGATCAGACCATAGAACTGCAGGTCCATGAAACCGTTGTGTGGGAAGGACTTGAAAATCGGGTGCTCGTTAATATACGCACCGAGATTGTTACCACGATCCCAGATGCAGCCTTTCAGGCGGTCCCAAGTGGACGGCAGGTAGTATTGCTCCGGAGCGGCGGCGTATTTGCGGTTGCGGTTTTCCGGCACGCGATAGAGCATCAGCACGTCGCCGCCGTTTTCGAGCTGCTTGAACACATTGTCGCTGAAGCGGTTGACGATCATCAGCTTTTCCGGTTTGTCCATGGAACCGGAGCTGGTGAACTGCGGATAACGCGCCTGAATGCAGATGTCGTCGAGTTCAATGGTGGCTTTCGGAGCCTTCAACTGGGCCGGGCGGTTCGGGAACGACCAGAGGTTCCAGTCGTTGGTGACGATCCGGCCGTCGGCGAGTTTGAGCTCGGCGACCAGTTTCAGCGAGCGCGCCTTGGCCGATTCGGGCATTTTGATGTCCACGGAAACGATCTCGCGGCGGCCCTTTTCGTTCAGGTCGATGCCGGCGAGCTTGCCGGTCTGGAGAACGTCGTTGCCATCGACCAGTTTGAAGCTGAAATCAGCCATGCCGGTAATGTCCGCGTCGAAATGCGAGACCAGGATCGGCACCTTGACGGTTTCGCGTTCAAAAAAGGTGCGGCGCGGCAGGTCGGCCAGCAACACGGTGTCGGCGTTAAATTTGAGGAATTCGGCCTCGGAAACGCCGGTCTTGTCGTCGAAACAGTCGATCAGGCCGTTGCTGTTTTCATAGCGTTCGGTGTCGCAGAGCTGGAGCATATGGAAACCGCACAGGAGCTTGCTGCGGCGGGCGGCCTCGATGCCGAGCTTCCAGCTCTGGAACTGGAAATAACGGCTGGCGGCGCGCAGAATCGGATATTCCGCGCGGCAGCCCTTCAGGTCGATCAGCTTGTTGAGCTCGCCGATCCACCACGGTTTCTGGTCCGGACAGTATTTATCGAACTTGGCTTCGAGCCCGTCGAGGTCGCGATAGGCGATGTAATGGCAGATTTCATGGGCCAGTACCGGACGCACCGGGTCGACGGCACGGGTGATCTTGTAATTCGGCTCGTCCTCGCGGTCAGAATCGGTGAGCTGCTGCCCCTTGCAGGAGCCGTAAATCAGCCAGTTGTAGGTATTTTCGAACATGTCGTAAGTTTTGCCGAAGGGGTAATAATAGGACATGTGCTGCACGTCGAAGTCCACGTAGGTACGGTCAAATTCACCGTGCGCGCAAGTGTCGATGAAGAGGCGGGTGGGGTCGAGCTCCTTGGTCACGTCGGCGATGTGCTCGACGAAGGGGTTGGTGCCGGGGTGGCGGATTTCGTTGCCCATGCAGTAAACCAGCAGCGACGGATGGTTGCGCAGGTCGAGAATCGACTGGCGCCAGGCGTTTTCATCGATCATCTCGCCGGCGTCCGAATTCATGGTGGCACGTTCTTTCTGATAGCGCCCGTAGTACTTGCGAATTTCAATATGAATCAGCATGCCGAGGCGGTCGGCCACCTCGAAGCACTCTTCATCCGGGATGCGCGAATGGAAACGCACCAGGTTGAAGCCGTAATCCTTGGCGGCGCGCAGGTTTTTCTCGTAATATTCGGTGAGCGAGAGGTTCTGCAGGTTCGGATGGTCGTGCGCTTCGCGCCCGCGGATATAACCTTTCAGGATGACTTTTTCGCCGTTGATCAGGATGTCGCGGCCGCTGACGCCGATCGTGCGCATGCCGAACTTGATGTCGTTGAAGCTGTAAAGGTACGGCGTGTTGATGTTCCAGAGCTTGCACCCCGGGATCACCGCCTCGAAACAGATTTTGTCGCCGGGCTTGCCGGTAGCCTTGCCGGAAGCGACCTTTTTGCCCTCGGCGTCCTTGATTTCCCAGTCGAAGCCGTTGAAATCCGCCGGAGCGGTGAACGACACCTGGACACTGCCGCGATCGATATCCGGCACAATAAAGAAGTCATTAAACGGATTGCAGCTCATTCTTTTGCTCCTTATCGTTAAAAGAATAGTCTTTTGATTTAATATAACAAAAGAATATCATTTTGTCAATAGGGGAAACCGAAAAAGACCAAAAGGACGTAAAAGGACAATTGGCCACTCTTTCTGTCCTTCAGTCTTCTTCGTCTTTTGGCAAAATTATCGCTGTTGTCAGAGGCATTTGCTCTTGCCTCTGACAACAGAAATTTACACTGCATTTTAGAAAAGTCAAGCTTTATGATTGCAATTCGGTATTACATCTGGCTGGACAGTTTTTTCATCACTTTGCCGATGCTTCTGACATTGTGCCGGGTGTATATCAGCGCGACCAGAAAAAACATCAGCCCGCAGAAAAAAGCCAGCCCCGCGATCATGTCATAATAACTCCGGGCAAGTGTGGGAGTCAAATCCAGCATATTTTTTATGGACTCCAACTCCTTTTCATGTTGACCCTTGAATGTTTTGTCGATAAATGCGACGGCTTTTCCGACATTCTGTTCATTCTGCGCCACCGTGTCTTTGAAACCGATTTTCACAAATCCGGCAAAAGCAAACAATATCAGTGCCAGCAGCACGAAAAGAAACATAAGCCGCTTGTTGCCCTTGCGGATCTGTTCAAGGGCAAACAGGGTTTCGGATTTCGGATCGGGCTGCGTCATAATTCGATCCTGAGTTGTTCGGCCGCCGGGATCGGTACGCCGATGCAGTCATTCACGTAGGCGCGCTCGGGCAATACGATCATCACATTCACCGGTTTGTCGTTGGCGGAAAACGCCGCATGGTGCCAGACGCCGGGGTGAACCTTGAACAGCGTTCCCTTCGGCACGAAAAAGACTTCGACCTGGTCCACCGGCACCTCGCCGCCCGCGCCCGCCGGAGCCACCCAGACCAGCGCGTCGTTGTCGATGGGCATGGCCACTTCGCAGGTGTGGTTGTGGAATTCGCCGATGTCGATAATCAGCTCGCGCGGCTCCATCCGGCAAACCGAAAACGCCGTATCGCAAATATCCGCCTGCACCATATCGCGGAAGAACACGATCGGCGCGTCCTTCGGCCCGGTGGCGTCGGTCACGGGATTGATCATCTGCGCATAGCTGCCGTAACGGTGAAACTTCTCAATGCTCAGGGGCTGGACTTTAACGGTTTTCATCATAACCTCCGGGGTTGATTAGGCAATAATTTTGCGGACGATTTCCTGGAATGCCTTGGCGGCGGCCGAGTCGGACGGCTGGTTCACAAACGGCGTGCCGCAGTCGCCGGCGTCGGCAATCTGCGGTTCGATCGGGATTGCGCCGAGGAACGGCAAACTCATATCCTTCGCCAACGCCTCGCCGCCGCCCTGTTTGAAAATGTAATGGACCTTGTCGCAGTCGGGGCAATGGAACCCGCTCATGTTTTCGACCACGCCGATGACCGGCAGCGAAAGCATATCGCAGAAACTGACCGAGCGCCGCACGTCGCTGGCCGCGACTTCCTGCGGAGTGGTCACGATAATGCCGCCCTCGAGGCACGGAATCAGCTGAACCACCGCCAGCGGTTCGTCGCCGGTACCGGGCGGACAGTCGATGACCAGGTAATCGAGCTCGCCCCAGTCGACGTCTTCGAGCATCTGTTTGATGGCGGTGAGCTTCATCGGGCCGCGCCAGACCACCGCCTGGTCCTTGCTGTCCAGGAAGAACGCGATCGACATGACCTTGAAGTCGGGGCCAACTTCCACCGGGATGATGCCATTATCGCCCATGATTACCCGCGCATCCTGCAGCTTGAGCATGGTTGGAATACTCGGCCCGTGCAAATCCACGTCCAGCAGCCCGACCTTGAAACCCTCGCGCGCCAGCGCCGCCGCCAGGTTCACCGACACGGTGCTTTTGCCCACGCCGCCCTTGCCGGAAAGTACCACGATACAGTGCTTGATCGTGCTCAGACGCTTCATCATCTTTTCCTGTTCGGGGGTCACCTTATTTCCGTCGCGCGACGGGCATCCCGCCTTGTCGCAGCTTTTGCAATCACAACTCATAATCTTTTTCCTTTTCCTGATATTTAACCAATGAATGTACCCCTATGCCGGAAAATTTCAATTGCAAATTGGAAAATATTCCCGCCGATGTTATATTTGCACCATGGGGAAAAAAACGGAACAACCGGCCGAACCGCTGTCCCGCCCGGAATTCATCGCGCGGGCCCGCAAATTGCGCCGCATCAACATGCGCGGCTGGATGCTCCTTTTCACGCTCGCCGCCTTCGTCGCGATTATACCCGTGGCTTCACTGAGTGAACCTGCCAGTATGTTTGGGGTATTACTGTTCTTCGCTCCAATGATATTTATGTTGCGAACAGCTTTCTCCGGCAAACATTTCCGCTGTCCGTACTGCAAAGCCGTATTCACCGAGGAAACCGCGCCGTTGGTTGTGGCCACCGGCAAGTGCACGACCTGTTCCAGCGTCATCCTGACACCCGCGCCAGCGGAGTTGCAACCTGGCGATAAAATCTTCGGCCGCGAGGCCTTCACCCATTATCATCGGTTCGACCGCAACCAATGCAAACTTTGGTTTATCTCTTTGGTACTGATTATTATCTATATAGCGTTATGGGTTTTTAACACTTATACGCTTGTGTTTCTCAGGCTTTATCCGGAAATACGGTTCTTTGTTCGAGTATTCTATTATTATTACTACTTTTTCGTTATATTCACATTCGAAATTTTCGCCATTGCATATTTCCTGAACCGCATGCGCTGGCGACAGCCTCGCGGCTTCAATAAATGTCCGCACTGCCACGACCTCCTGGATGGCGTATTGCCGGAGGTAGCAATCGGCAGCGGGCGTTGCGGCCTGTGCGGAAACGTCATTCTGGATCATACCACTCCGTCGGCCGTCGGAGGAATTTATCTGAAATACCGAATCAACACCCTGCCGCCAGAATTTTACTGGATCACTCATGCCGTCGTGGCGGCGGCTATCCTTTTGACAGGAATCGCTTATCTCGATGATGATCGTACGGTATATGTATTGGTTCTGATGATTTTCGGTGAGCTGTTGCTGATCGCGTGGAAACTGGACTTTTTCCACCGCTTTCGCCGCCGCTGTAACCACCGGCGGTCCTCACTGATCACGAAATATACCGGTCACTGTGGGGTTTGCGGTGAAGATCTGACTCCCGACCCGGCATTGTTCAAGCCGACCGACGGCAAAATCGTAGTTTACTTCAAAGATGAGGGGACCAACTGGGAAGCTTTCTTCATTGTTACAGTATTGATTAGTTTCGCATTTTTGACTCCATTGTTTATAGGCAAGAATTCACCTGAAACGCTTGATGATTGGGCAACAGCTATCTTGCAGGCCCTGATCGGTCTGACGATTTTTTCGATTCCGCTGCTGATTTTTGTCTTTTTGGCGCGCAATAAAGAATACGCCATGCTGATTTCGGACGACAAACTGGAAGGCGTCGGCAAAACAACTCACCTCATAGACAGTCGTGATATTACAGGTTGCGATTTTTCTGAAAATTATAATCCTCAATCCGCAACCTTCAGGAGAAGCCTGACCCTGAAAACCGGAGGTAAGGCAAAAACGATATCGTTTGACCAGTTTATCGATCATGAAAATATCAATCAAATCTTTGACACATGGCTGAACATCGTACGAGATTCAGCACCGGAAACTATTCCCGATGTGGTAACGTTGGAATTTGACCCGGAAATTACCTGCGGCACCGGCAATAAGCCATATAAGCCACTGGCCATATCTTTAACCGTGTTTCTGCCGTTTCTCGTCGGAATCCTCGGGTGGATCGCCTATGAACGCGATCTTCAATTGTTGATTGTCGCGTGTATCATGCTTCTTGCAGTATGGTTGTTTTCGCTGCTTTATCTCACCGGACATACTGACGAAAAATATCTTCTGTACAAATATACCGGCATCAGACTGAGCCCGGACGGCGTGACATTGCTGGGCAAAAAGGAAAAACTTTATCCCATGAAGAAAATCCGTAAAGTCGCCGTCAACAGCTATTCCGTAAACGGACAGAAACGATATGTCATGAATCTTTATACCGTCGCGACATTTTCGGGCCTCACGGTTCACTTGGAGTGGTTTGCCGACCCGGAAAGGGCGCGCCGGATGCTTTCGGCGTGGGATGCCCGGCGGTAAGTGATGCCACATCTTGTGTCTTTTTGAGTATAAATACTGGCGAATTCTCTACATCTTGATTTGAAATCGCGCAAATTTATGCTATACTTTTTCTATGCAAAACGATCAGAATAACGAACAATTAATCAATACTACCGGCTATACCGAAGATAATATCAAGACCCTGAGTTCGCTTGATCATATCAGGCTGCGGCCCGGTATGTACATCGGACGCCTGGGCGATGGTTCACACTCCGACGACGGGATCTATATCCTGCTCAAGGAGATCATCGACAACGCCATCGACGAATATATCATGGGCGCCGGCCGCCGTGTCGATATCCGCATGGAGGACCGCGAGGTCAGCGTGCGCGACTACGGCCGCGGCATCCCGCTGGGCAAACTGGTCGAGTGCGTGTCCGAGGTCAACACCGGGGGCAAATTCAACGACGACGTGTTTCAGTTCTCGATCGGGATGAACGGCGTCGGCACCAAGGCCGTGAACGCCCTTTCGTCCGAATTCAGCGTCTGTTCGCATCGCGACGGCAAGTACCGCAAGGCCTGGTTCGAATGCGGCAAATTCGTCAAAGACGAGCAAGGCAAAACCGATGAGCCGAACGGTACGCTGGTCACCTTTTCGCCGGACTCGAATCTATTCGCCAATTATTCGTTCCGCCAGGAATTCATCGAAAAACGCCTGTGGATGTACGCTTATTTGAACAGCGGTTTGTCGCTGTATTTGAACAACATCCGTTTTTATTCGAAGCAGGGTTTGCGGGACCTGATCCATACCGAAGTCGGCGAGGACCGCCGCTATGAAATCATTTCGTTCAAGGACAAGGCGCTGGAATTCGCTTTCTGCCATACCGACAATTACTCGGAAAATTACTATTCATTTGTCAACGGCCAGCACACCACCGACGGCGGAACCCATTTGTCCGCCTTCAAGGAAGGGCTGTTGAAGGCGATTAACGAATACTCCGGCAAGGCTTTTCAGGCCAACGACGTGCGCGACGGGATCGTGGCGGCGGTGGCGATCAAGCTCAAGGATCCGATTTTCGAGTCGCAGACCAAGAACAAACTGGGCAATACCGACATTCGCGGCTGGATTGTCAGCGAAGTCAAGGAGTCGGTCGAGAAATACTTGCACATGCAGCCCGCCGAGGCCGAATTGCTGATGGCCAAAGTCGCCCAGAACGAATCGCTGCGCAAACAGATCCAGGCCGTCAAGAAACAGTCCAAGGAACACGCCCGCAAGACCAGTTTGAAGATTCCCAAGCTCAAGGACTGCAAATTCCACCTGGGCGACCGCGACGCCAGGGGCGAGCAGTCGATGATCTTCCTGACCGAAGGGGATTCGGCGGCCGGTTCGCTGGTCAGTTGCCGCGACGTTTTTACCCAGGCGGTGTTTTCGCTCCGCGGTAAACCGTTGAACACCTATGGTTTATCTAAAGACAAGATGTACAAGAACGAAGAATTTTATTTCATTACCCAGACCCTGAACATCGACGACGATGTCGAGGATCTGCGTTATAACAAAATCATCATCGCCACCGACGCTGACGTGGACGGTCTGCATATCCGCAATCTGCTGATTACTTTTTTCCTGACTTATTACGAACAGCTGGTGTTGTCCGAACACCTTTATGTGCTGGAAACGCCGTTGTTCCGGGTGCGCAACAAGCAGGAAACGCATTACTGTTACTCCGAAGCCGAGCGCGACGTGGCGGTGGCCAAGTTGAGAAATCGCGGCGTGGAGATCACCCGCTTCAAAGGGCTCGGCGAAATTTCGCCCGGCGAGTTCGGGCAATTCATCGGCGCGGACATCCGGTTGAGCAAGGTCACCGTGGACCACATGCGCGACATCCCGCAAATGCTGCGTTTCTATATGGGCGACAACACCCCCGAGCGCCGCGAATACATTATGACCAACCTCGAAATCATGGATGAAGTCTGATGGCTGACGACATTGAAAATATGGACGATATCACCATCGAGCCGCCGGACCTCGCCAATGGCGAATCCGACGCCGATGCCGAGTCGCAAAAGGGATCGAACAAAATCATCCGTCAGATGATGGAGCAGAATTACCTCGAATACGCGGCTTACGTGATCAAGGAACGCGCCATCCCGAACGTTGACGACGGCTTCAAGCCGGTGCAGCGCCGCATTCTCTGGGCCATGCACTCTATGGACGACGGCAAGTTCCACAAAGTCGCGAACGTCATCGGCCAGACCATGCAGTACCATCCGCATGGCGACGCCTCGATCGGCGACGCGCTGGTGGTGCTCGCCAATAAAAACTTTTTCCTCGACCGCCAGGGGAACTTCGGCAATATTTATACCGGTGACGGCGCCGCCGCCCCGCGTTATATCGAATCGCGGCTCTCGCCCCTCGGCCGCGAAGTGCTTTTCAACGATGACCTGACGAACTTCGTTGAGACCTACGACGGGCGCAAGAAGGAGCCGGTGGTGCTGCCGGTCAAGATTCCATCGCTGCTGATGCTCGGCTCGGAAGGGATCGCCGTCGGCATGTCCACCAACATCATGCCGCACAACTTCAGCGAACTGCTGCAGGCCCAGATCGCCCAGCTGAAGGGCGAGGAATACGAGCTTTACCCGGACTTCCAGCAGGGCGGGCTGATGGACGTGTCCGAATATGAGGACGGCAACGGCAAAATCAAACTGCGCGCCCGCATCGACATCGACGGCCGCAAGCTGATCATCCGCGAAATCCCGGCCATGACCACGACCGAGAAGCTGATCGCCTCGATCGAAAAGGAAGTGGAAAAGAACCGCCTGAAAATCGCCGCGATCAACGACTACACCGGCGAAAACGTCGAAATCGAAATCATCCCGTCGCGCGGCCAGGACCCCGAAAAGACCATGCAGGCGCTTTACGCCTATACCCATTGTTCGATCACCGAATCGGTCAATATGCTGGTGATCTGCGAGAACAAGCCAGTCATCATGAACATAAAGTCGGTCATCGAGCGCAATACCGAAAAGCTGCTCGAATACCTGAAACTTGAACTCGAAAACGAACTTCACCGCTGCAACGAAGAAGCGCACCGCAAGACCCTGGCGCAGATTTTCATCGAAAACCGCATTTATAAGGATATCGAAGAGTGCGAGACGCTCGAGCAGGTCACCAAGGCCGTTTACGACGGCGTGATGAAGTTCCGCGACCAACTGATGCGCGACGTGTCCGACGAAGACATCACCATGCTGCTGGCCATCCCGATCCGCCGCATATCGATGTTCGACATCAAGAAAAACGAACAGGAAATCGCCGACATCCACAAGCGGATCAAGGAGATCAAAAAGCATTTAAAGGCGCTCTCCGAGTACGCCATCGCCTACCTGCAGGCGCTGCTGGATAAATTCGGCAAGGACTTCCCGCGCCGCACCGAACTGGTCGGCTCGTTCGGCAAGATCAACCGCAAGGAAGTCGCGCTGAACAACGTCAAAGTCGGCTGGGACCGCAAGAACGGCTACGTCGGCACCCACGTCAAAAGCGAGGACACCGTCCTCTGCAATGAATTCGACAAACTGCTCTGCGTCGAGCGCAAGGGCGATTACAAGATTATCAATATTCCGGACAAGATTTACGGCGGCAAGCTTTATGAGCTCCGCAAGTTCGACCCGGCAGTCGAGTTCGGCGTCGTCTACCGCGACAATGCCTCGGGCAAGGCCTACGGCAAACGCTGCTTCATCGAGAAGTTCATCACCGACAAGGTTTACCGCCTGTGTCCGGCGAACTGCCGTCTGGAGTTGATCACGCCGCGTGCCGACGCCATTTACGAACTCACCGTCGATTCCCGGCGCAAGGACTCCAAAACCAGCGAAGTCAATTTGAAGGAACTGCCGTTGCGGAGCCCGCGCGCCCGCGGCCAGCTCCTGACCAATAAACCGATTCTGAAAGTGACCCATATCCGATATCTCGCCGAGGAAGAACTCGCGGCCTTCGCTGCCGAGACCCATCCGGTGGACGATGAGGAAAACGGCGAAGACATCACCCCCGTCGAAGTCGAAGTGACCGAAGAAGTCATCGAAGTCGAAGAAGTCGTCGAGGTTGTTGAAGAAGAGCCCAAAGCCAAAAAGCAGAAAAAGGCCAAACCGGAGCCCGAAGTCGAAGAGGTTGTTGAAGAAGAGCCCAAGCCCAAAAAATCGAAAAAGGCCAAACCGGAGCCCGAACCGGAGTTCGAAGAAGAAGAACCCGAAGACGAGGAGCCGGAACCCGAGCCCAAACCGGAGCCCGAAAAGCCCAAGAAAAAGAAACCTGCCAAGTCCGACATGTCCGACCTGTCCGACAAGTCCGAACCGCCTGCTCCAAAGCGCGAAAAACCGGCCGTTCCGAAGGACGACGACGAAAACGAAGACACCTGGGGAATCGTTCAGCCTGAATTTGGATTCTGATTATGGATATTGCAGCAGTCATCGAAAAATACGCGGCACAGGTACACCCCGTGTCACGGGCCATTCATGACTCCCCCGAACTCGGCTTCCGGGAACACGAAGCCTGCCGCCTCCAGGTCGAACTCCTGCGCCGCGCCGGCTTCAAAGTCACCATGCCCTACGGCGGACTGGATACCGCCTACCGCGCCGAATACGGTACAGGCGGCCCCGTTTTCGCCATCCTGTGCGAATACGACGCGCTGCCCGAGCTCGGCCACGGCTGCGGCCACAACCTGATCTGCGCCGCCGGACTGGCTGCCGGCCTCGCCATGCGTGAATACCTCGACACCGCCAAAATCGAGGGTCGGATCGTGGTCATGGGCACCCCCGGCGAGGAAACTCTCGGCGGCAAAGTCATCCTGCTGAACAACGGCGCGTTCGAGGACATCGACGGCTGTATCCTGTGCCATCCCGGCTCGGCCAATGCCCTCGACCCGGGCGACCTGGCGGTCTCCCGCTACGACGTGATATTCAAGGGCAAAGCCGCCCACGCCGCTGCCGCGCCGCATCAGGGAATCAACGCGCTCGACGCCATGAATTTATTCTTCACCGGCATCGGCTGCTGGCGCCAGCAGCTGCCCCCCGGCGCCATGGTCCACGGCATCATTTCCAACGGCGGCACCGCCCCGAATATCATCCCGGACCACACGGAAGCCTTCATGTACCTGCGCAGCCGCGAGAACGCCACCCAGGCAGGGCTCGAGAAGCGCCTGCGCGACATCGCCCACGGCGCCGCCTTGATGACCGGTTGCGGATACGAATTCACCCCGCGTGATTATCCATACTCCGCGGACCGCCCGAACCAGCCGCTGCGCGGCGAGGCCTTTGCGGCCATGGAACGGTTCGGCATGGACCCGGTCAAGGATTACGAAATGAACATTTCCACCGATTACGCGGATGTATCGCTGGTGATCCCCGGCGTGAATTTCTTTTTCAACATCACCGGCGGCAAACCGGTGGCATTGCATTCATCCGAATTCTGCCGCCTCGCCGGTACCAGCGCCGCCTTCGCTGCCGCCATGAACGCCGCCAAGGTCATGGCCGCCACCGCCATCCGCTTCCTGAGCGACCCCGACTTCCGTCAAACCGTCCGCCAGGACAATCTTTTCTGACGAAGCCTTTGCCAATAACCGTGCCGATATGGCACGATCGTAAGAGAATTTTGCAAAAATAATATATACATAGTTGATTTTTTCGTATCTATGCATTATAATAGTAACAAAGGCATGATAACAGGAAACGTTATGACTGAAAAGAAATGGCAGCAGATTTACGACGATCTACTTGAAAAAATCAAGAACGGCGAATACCCTCTGGGCAGTCGATTCCCGTCCATCGAAGAACTCTGCCGTCATTATTCGCCCAGTAATATCACCATCCGCCGGGCTTGCAATGAACTGAAGAAAATCGGCTGGATTACCGCCCGGGACAAGCGGGGGACGTTCGTTACCAAGCCGTTGGATGAATTGAACATTTATCTGTGCAACCGGAGTTTTCCGAAAGGTGTTGAGCAAAGTTCTGCGCCGATCATCCGTTTTCGCGAAATTATCAAGGATTATTCGGCCAATATGACCGTAAATATCATCCCGGTGGCCTTGAAAGAAGTACTGGAAAACGCGGACTCCATTAGTGCGCCAATGGTGATTTTTTTCAATACTTTCGTGGATGTGGACGGCATGAGTTTTTCCATCAACCATGACCGTATCAACTATTTCCGGGAAAAATTCAATCCGCTGGTCTTCGGCAGTTCCGAGGAAACGGAAGGATTGCACCAGATCCGTATCAATCGTTACAATGCTTTTCGCCAGGCGGTACATTATTTGGCCGGCAAGGGGCACCGGAGGATTGCCTACATATCCCAGATGCTGACGATTCCCGGAATCCTGGAACGCCTGAAAGGATATCTCGACGGCCTGGCCGAATGCGGTATCATGGGGGATTCCCGGTTAATCAAAACCGCGCCGCGCTCGGATTTTGATTATGTAGATGATTCCATGACTGAACTGCTTTCATTGCCGGAGCCACCCACCGCGGTTATTTGCAGCAATGACCATAAGGCTCTGAATGTCATCGACTTTTGCCGCAAACACAAAGTGCGGATACCGGACCGGCTGGCTGTGGTCGGTTATGATAACATTCCGCAGAGTGCATTGTCCGACCCGCCGCTGACGACATTCGCCGGCTTTCCTGACGAAGCCGGGCGGTACATCATGGATTACGCCAAGCTCTGCCGTATCGGCGCGGCCGGCAAATTATTGAGTTACGAACTGGAATCGCCGTTCATAGAGCGGGCATCTACCTGAAAAACATTCAAAAACGGAGAATTGTTATGAAAAAATGTTTCACACTTATCGAGCTGCTGGTAGTCATTGCGATTATCGGCATATTAGCGGCATTGCTGCTGCCGGCGCTTAACAAAGCACGGGCAAGAGCGTGGAAAATCACTTGTGTCAACAGCCATAAACAACTGGCCCTTACAATGCTTTCCTATATCAGCGACAATGATGATCAACCGATGAGCGGGTTAAAAATAGATCCTTATGCCGATACCTGGCGGTTCAAACTGGCCGAATATCAGATGGGCAAAGCCAGTCCCGACGCCGCCGACTATGTGAAGGCCAGTCAATTGCTGGTCAATTGTCCCGCTGCGGCGGCGCTGGGGATGTGGTTTCCGGAAGTATCCGGCGGGTTCCGTTATTCTTACATTGCTTACAATCATTATGCGTTGGGGACCAAACTTTCCAAAATGGTTCAACCATCGGGCAAGCTGATGTTCAGCGATGTGGTGACCGGGATCGGCACCGGATACCGGACGGCGGGTAATCTCGGTTCCACCCGGGTTTATTACAGGGTCGCCACAACGTCGCCGGGGGATTGGGGCGTGGTGCATTGCCGCCATAACGGCGATGCCAATATCGCGTGGTTCGATGGTCACGTAGCAAGTGTCGGCGCCCCGAATCCTGCGGATTTGAAATCCATTTACGATGCCGGCATAATCAATCAGTCCCGTTTTCAACCCGACTGGCAAATAACCGAATAAATCGAACTTCTTAAATATAAAGGAATACAAAACATGTTCAAAAAACTCTTCTTCATCGGGTTATGCAGTCTCGCGATCCAGGCGATTCAGGCAGACGAATACCCCATCATCGACATCGGAACCGACCTGACGACCTTTAAGATCGCCGAAACCAATATCACTCCATCGGCAACCGAGGACGCTACCGCCAGAATTCAAGCGGTCATCGATTATCTGGCGGAAAAAGGCGGCGGAATCGTAGTAATTCCGCCCGGTACTTACCTGATTAATGGCTTGATGATCCGCCCGGAGGTTGAGATGGTCGGCAGTGGACGCCAAAAAACCATCTTCAGAACTTCGGGGCCCAAGGACATGATTTTGATGGAGGGGGGCGCGGTCAGGAATTTCACCCTTTACGGTACACCATCGGAAAATGTTTCCGGTGATAATTGGGTGATCGGTACCGGTGGCGTCGGCAAGGGCGGTACTGCCCGGGCCTTGAACCTGATTGCCTTGCGGGAAGCCTCAAAACTGGTACTGGTCGACAATATCGAAGCCCTGGAAGCGCGCTACGATTGTCTGTATGTCCGTGACTGTGCCGGGCTCAAAGTAACGAACAGTCATTTCGACAGGGCAGGACGCAACATTTTTTCGTTGGTCGGCAACTCCGATAAATTCCTTTTCAGCGGTTGTTATTTTGGCTCTTATTGGGGACTTTATCACTCGGATATTGAACCGAACGAAGGGAAATGGGCTCAAAACGGCATTTTTATTAACTGCAAATTCGATGGAGCCAATGCCGGTGACAAGGGAGGAAGTGCATGGGGTAAAATGTTTACTTTCAGCGGCATGAATGATCGGAAGACCCGCAATATATGTGTACTCGATTGCCTCTTTCAGGGAATCAATGTCCGGGTCCGCGGAGTCTTTCCCCGGGTTCAGTTTCTGTATAACGACTTCCAGATTTCCGGCCTGAATACCGCATTTCTGCAGGTCAGAACCAATAAAGGCGCGACCCTTGACGATTGCCGGATCATCGGCAACCGGTTTACCGGAGTCGGCGGCGAACGCCTTATCTATAATGTAGCCATTACCGGCGAACCGGTTATCAAGGAGAATGTACCGGAAATTATTTATCAAAAGGCCGAAGTGCCGAAAGATTCAAACTGGCAGGAAGACCACCCGACCGTCTTGAAAAGTGAAAAGAAAATTGAAATCATCCGGGAAAAAGATAACGCGGTCTTAGTGAAAATGCCTCTGATGGGATTTGAGTTCAATTTTGCCGAAGGACAAGTGTTCCCGGCGGGAACAACGAAAAATAATGACTTATCCATGCATATAGACCCCATGCTGGCCCTGGGCAAAGCGGAAATCAGCCGTCCGGGCGATCAAAACTTCTCCAGGCAATTATGGAATATCAAACCCGGCGAAACGATCCTGGTGAAAACCAATGCCGGAAAACTGGCCGAAATGACCATCATCGGCCAGGATAAACAGAACATATCATTCCGCTATATCATCAAATAAAGCTACCTGGCACCGCGGACGCCCCCCGTCAAAACCGGATTAATGGAACATTAAGGGCCTATGGGAAACAAGCGATAAGCTTAAAAAAACAGTTTCCCATAGGCCTCATAATGTTCCATTCGTCACATGTATATCAAAAAAATCGGAAATTTATTTCGGATATCCAAAATAAATTTCATTTTGCGGCGTTTATTATGACAAAGAGCTCTGAACTATCAGACGAAAACGAAAACCAAATTAACAGAAAGGGCAGAACTATGAACAACAAAAATACCAAACTGATATTGTTTGCGGCTGTGATCATCGCCGCAGGAAGCACGGCATTCGCAGGCGGCCCGCATCGCGGTCCCGATGGCGTCGACACCGCCGCCAGGATTGTCGATCTGGTACTGAGAGTCGTACGCCCGGTGGAAACCGTAGTCGTCACCCCGGCTCCGGTTGTGACCCAGACGGTTTACACGACCCCGGTCTACAGCACCCCGGTCGTCACCCAGACGGTTTACACGACCCCGGTCTACAGTGCTCCGGTCGTGTACACTCAGACCTATTACAATGCGCCGGCTCCCCGGCCGCGTTATTACCAGCCGGCCCCGCCCCGCGGCGGCAAGCCTGGCCCCGGTAACAACCGCCCGAACCCCGGCCCCGGACCCCGCCGGTAAACCACAAGCAAAATTGTCCCACCCCTGGTGTTGAGGTGCGGGGAGCTGAGAAATCAGTTCCCCGCACCGCTTTTATTGCGGTTTGATGATCCAGAGGGCGGTTGGTGTGCCGAGCAGGATTTCGGGTTTGCCGTCGCCGTCGATGTCGTGGGATTTCAGGCCGCTGAGAATAGCGGTGGCGGTGTTCAATTTCTGTATACGCGCCGGGGTTTTCTCCGGCAGGCGGAAGTATTGGATCCTCGTCCGGTCGGCCACGGCCAGCTCTTTGCCGTTGCCGGTGAAATCGTCGTACAGAATCCACGGATAGGTCATTTCAAGGAGAGTTTCCGGTTCCTTGCATTCGGTGAAGCCGGAGAAACGGTCCTGCAGGAAATAGTAGACGCCCTTCGGCGTGCAGAAAACCAGGTCGGGAACCTTGTCGCCGTTGACGTCCGCCGCCAGATAATCCAGCGCGTACGGTGCCGCCAGATTGCAGAACTGGATGAAATCGCTGCCGCGCAGCAGGCGGTTTCGAATGTTCAGATTGGCAAAAAAGTTGTAGTAAATATTGAATCCGGGTTTGGTGGCCTCGCCCGGATGGGTCGTCATGATGACGTCGGGATTGCCGTCGAGGTCGAGATCGCAGACGACCGGGCGCTGGTTGATGCCTTTTTCGCCCTGCAGCATGGTGATGGTGGCGTTTGCCGCCTTGCCGTCGGCGATCCGGTGCAGCACCGCCCCGGCGAGAATGTAGCTCGCGCCGTCTTTGCCCGGGGGCAGCGGCGCCAGCTGCGGTTTCCACTGGTTGACGGAGGTGCTGGTCAGCGGCGCCTGGAAACCGTCTTTGGCGAAGTAGATCCGCAGTTCGGGGTGGTAATTGGCCACAGCCAGATCGTTTTTGCCGTCGCCGTCGAAATCGCCGATGGCGGCGTCATGCGCGCCCGGAAACTCGATTTTGCGGTCCGGTTCGGCCTTGAAAGAGCCGTCCGGCTGCTGATAATAAATCAGGACTTCGCCGCCATTTTTTTCCGGCACGGAACAGAGGACCAGATCCGCTTTGCCGTCGCCGTTCAGGTCGCCGGCGGCGAAGCCTTTCATGCCCTTGCAGTCGATTTTGCGCACGGTCTGCGCCGGAGCGGAAAGCGCCAGCAGACAGATCAGCGTCAAGACATATTTCATCATTCATTCCCCTTGCTTTCGATTTTCATAACCGCGTAATTGACCAGCAGGAACTTGCCGCCGGAAAAAGCGCCGTTTTCGCTGGTGACTTCGATTTCCAGCGTGTTGTCCCCTTCTTTCAGAAACATGCCCTTGACCGGCAGGCTCCAGATGCCCCACACAAACGGCTTCAGCGGATTGGCTCCCTCGAAAATCACATTGCCGTTGACCCGGATCGCGACTTCACAATTGCTCGCCTCATCATCGTCCTGCCCACTGATTTTCAGCGTATATGCGCTGCCGCCGATGGTCGGCATTTTGAACGCGGCTTTCAAAACATTCAGGTTCGAACCACCCTTGCCGCGCACCACCGTGCAAACCCGCTGGTCCTTCTGTTCGAAGGTGTACAGCCGCGGCGGCGTCCCGCCCGAGAAATCGTAAGCGGTCAGGAGAATGTCGGCATCTTTGCGGTAACTCGTTTCCTTGACCGCGGCCTGTTCGATGGAAGCCGCGTCGCCGGACGCGAACTTGCCGCTCTTCAGCGCCGCCTGATTGTTGCGGTTGAAGTTTTTGGCGAAATTAACCTTGTGCTCCCAATCGGTCCAGTGCTTGAACATGTCGCCGTTCGCGCCCTTCAGGGCGTCCTGCCAGATTTTTTCCAGCTCGGCCACAGTTTTGGCGATTTTGCCGGCGTCCTTGACGCTGGTGAAGTTCACTTTGAAGCCGTATGGATCGAGCGAAGTCATCAATTTATTCATGGCGTTGAGTGTGGCGACATTGTCCTGGCCGACGAGTTTGGCGCAGGCGCGGAGCGGCGACCTGACCGGATCGTATTTGGCCGGGTTCCACATGTAGTCGCACATGGTCATCACGTATACCGGGGAATTGGCCGAGGCGGCAAAGTGCTGCACGTCGCCGAAAATACCGTCATAGTGCCACTGCCAGATTTCCACCGGGTCGGTATAGTAGTGCCAGGTGCCGAAATGCGGCATGCCGGTGTCGTTCTGATGCATCGACGGCTTGCGCTGGAGGCGCTCGGTGATCCATTCGACCTCGGATTTTTTGATTTTGCCGGACCAGACGGATTTGCCGGTCCACTGGATTTTGACGTCCTTCGGCAGGCGTTCGCCGAGCCCGCGCAGGTACTCGTCGCGGTTTTCGCCGAATTCCCCGGCCGGATCGTAGGCAGGACCCCAATAGAACGGCGGGCAGAAAATGATGCCGGAGTCCGGATTGATTTCCTTGATCGCCTTGTACAGTTTGTTGATGAAATAGATGTCGGCTTCGCGGCCGCTGCCGAACTGTTTCACGTCGTCCTCGTGCATCGGGAAGCGCATGTCGTCGAAATAGACCTCGATCCAGCCGCCGGCCTCGGCGATGGGCCGGTAGTACTCCATCAGGCGCTCGAACTTCTCGTCGCTGCCGACCGCCCACTCCTTGCCGCCGAGGTAGCCCTCGATGCCGAGCGCCCAATCAAGCCCGAGATCGGTCAGTTTCCTGCGTTCTTTCACGGCCTTGACCCAGCTTTCCGGCGGCGGCGTTTTCATCCAGAAGCCGCGCCCCTGGACCGGAATCGGCGAAACCATTCTCGCATACGGAAGCACATGGAAATTCAGCTTGAACGCAGTCATAAAACGCTCATCGTCCGCCATCGGCAAGTACATATAACCGCGCAGCGGATGGACCGGATAATCGGTGCCGCTGAATTCGCGCAACAGAATTTTGCCGTTTTCCGCACGCAGCATCTGCATCAGCGAGGAAATGCCCCAGAGCAGTCCGCGCTTGTCGCAGCCGTTGATGTTGACGGTGCTGCCCTTGATTTCGACGGAGTAGCCCTCGGGTTTGTTCGGGGCGGCGTCGGAGATCGAGAGGTTGATTTCCGCCGCGCCGGGGGCGATTTCCACGCCGCGCTCCTTGAGCCAGGCTTCAAGTTCGTTGCGCTGCGGGGTTCCATCCATGCCCTTGATCGTGACCTTGCCGAAGTCGATGTCGCGGCTGCCGATGGTGATATTCTGCGGCGTCGGGTAAATGTCGCCGGTATAAACCGGGAGGTTGCCGCGGGCGCCGCCTAACAGCGTTGCAAATGCCAGAGCGGCAGCCGTAATCAGTAATTTCTTCATATTCTTTCCTTAGATTTATTTGTCAATGCGCCAATAATAATCCTGCGTGTGACCGGGGGGAACGTCGGGCTGGGGCACCAGATCCTTGTTCCAATACGGCCCCGGGGTGCGGCCATACTCCACATGACCGTCCGCCCACAGGAAATTCGCGCCGTTGTCATGGATGGGATTGGCCACGCCGCCGCCGTTCCAGTTGTAACTGCGCAGATAATAATATCCCGAGGCATTGCCGGACGGCCAGTTGGCGGCGCCGCCGGTGGTGTCGGCGTGGGTAATGGTCTGCGCCGGTTTCTTGATCATGCTGTTTTTGGTGGGCGCGCCCGGCAGCGCAATGTACGGCTGGTTGATGCCGTACGACATGTACCAATAGGCCTTTGACGCCACCGCCACCTGCGGATACAGGGTTGTCCGCTCCACCCAGTGCGCCACCGCGGTCTTGTGCGCCGGGCACATCGTCGCCTTGAACGAGGCCAATTCGAATCCGTTGATTTTAAGTACCTTATACAGCCACGATTCGGCGAAATCCGTCTGATACGGCGGATAAAAACCATCCTGGGCGTCGAGATAAAACACCATCATCGTCCCCAGTTGTTTCTGGTTGCTCTGGCACGAAGAACGGAAAGCCGACGACCGGGCGCGGTTCAATGCCGGCAGCAGCATCGCCGCCAGGATCGCGATGATCGCAATCACCACGAGGAGTTCAATCAGTGTGAAATTTTTTGTTTTGTATCGCATCGTTCACCTCATTATCTGCATTTGCTATAATATATTATACTGGATAAAACAGCAAAAAAAACGGTAAAAAAGATTGAAAATGCGGTAAAAATCACATATTGTAATTCCAGCAAGGATAAATATATGGCAAAATCGACACTTCACAACCCCGGAGAGCGGCGGCTGGAACTGAAAATGTTCGGGTTCAGCACCATGACCATTCACGACCTGGCGCAGCCGAACCACACGCATCCCTTCTGGCAGCTGAACATCTGCGGCCGGGGAACGATCGAACTGGCGCTGGTCGGCCGCCGCGAAACCCTCCACGACGGCGATATCCTGATCCTGCCCCCCGGCTGCGCCCATGGGCTGTATTATCACCGGAAACACGACCTGAACAGTTTTTCATTCAAATTTTCGTTGCGTGAGGATGCCGGAAACAACGAGCGCGACGCGGTCATCATCCGGGCCGATTCGCGCACCGCCCATCTCATCAGCGCGGTCAAAGAGATTTATCAGGGATTTTTTCCGGAAGAATTGCGGAAGCGCGACATCCAGTTCCTGGTCTCGTCCGATTCCGATTATCAACACGTGATGGAAGACCTGCTGTTCGGCATCGTGCATTATTATTGCCTGGTGCGGCCGGGCGAGCGGCACAACGGCGAACTGCTGTTCCGCATGCGCGAAACCATCAACCGGGCCGAGGGACGCCCGGTCACAGTGGGGGAATTATCCGAAGCCATGGGGTATTCGGAGGGGCATTTGCTGCTGCTGGTCCGGGGCCGGACCGGCGTCTCAACCAAACAATTCATCGATCAGGAGCGAATCCGGATCGCCAAAAATTATCTGCGTTATTCAACACTGAATGTCTCGGAACTGGCGGAGCGGATGGGGTTCAGCGACTACGTCTATTTCGGCAAATTTTTCCGCAAATACACCGGCGAATCGCCAAGCAGCTTCATCCGCCGCCACCGCAAAGGAATTGAAAGTTGAAGATGGAAAATGGAAAATTAAAAACTCCATTTCCCATAATTCTCAATTCTCAATTCTCAATTCTCAATTTTTCAAAAGTTCTGCGAGCGGCAATTTCTGTTCTTTGACGGATTCGACGAACCATTCGGCATAGGCTTTGGCGCCGTCGGTGGTCAGGTGCAGATTATCTTTTTTGCCGGTGGCGACCATGTAGTACTTCTTGGTTTCGTCGGGGCCCTGGGCGAGCAGTTTTTTCACGCCGATGGAGTTGAGGTCGATCACCGGCACTTTTTCGGCTTCAGCGACAGTGCGGATGGCTCCGGCATAGGCGGAGTGCGAACCGTTGCTGATCTTGGTATTCTCTTCGGTGAACGCCCAGCGGCAGGTCGGAGTGACGAGGATCGGATTGGCCTTTTTCTCGCGGACTTCGCTGACACAGGTTTTCAGGAGTTCCTGAAATTCCGAACGGAAATTGGCATAACGTTTCGGGTCTTTTTTATTGCCGTCGTTGATCCCGAACTGAATGACGACATAATCGCCTTCGTTCAGCTTTCCGAGCAAGTCTTCCCAGCGCTTTTCTTCGCGGAAGGACTTCACGCTGCGGCCGCCGATCGCCATGTTGACGACTTTGACGCCGTCGATGCAAAACGCCTGCAGTTCATGCCCCCAACCTTGCTGCGGGGCCTGTTTCTCCACATAATTGCTCATGGTCGAATCGCCCGCCAGATAAATATCGGCTCCGTTTACCAACACACCGGCCAGAGCCAGCACCATCACTGCAATAATTTTCTTCATCTTTTCCTTCCGTGTTTTCCGTGATTAAAATTTTATTTGAATATTTCCGCGATCGGCAACTTCTTTTCCTTGGCGATAGCGGCCACGGCTTCGGCGTAGAAAACCGCGCCTTTGTCCGAAATATGGCAGAGATCCTTGCGCCCTTTCGGGTAATTCGGGTATTCATCGGGCTGCAGCACCAGATATAACTTCTCGACTTTTTCTTTGCCCATCTCGTTGAACTGCTGCATGGCGTATTCGTTAAGGTCGATCAGGTCGCATTTGGTTTCAGCGGCCACCTCGCGCATGGCGTTCACGTATCCGCCCAGGACTTTCGCCGGGTTCACTTTGCCGTCCTTGAAATGGCCGAACGGAATCGAAGTGACCAGTACCGGGATGCCCTCCGCGTTGCGGACGTCGGCGATAAATCCGCGAAGATTTTCCTTGTATTCATCAATCGGGGCGTAACGCTCCGCTTTTTCCTTGGCGCCGTCGTTGTGGCCGAACTGAATAATCACAAAATCGCCTTTCTTGACCTGCGAGACCAGCCCTTCCCAGCGTTTCTGATCCTTGAACGACTTGGTGCTGCGTCCGCCGATCGATTTATTGTGTACGGTGACGCCTTCCTTGACCAGGGCCTGCATCCGCTGTCCCCAGCCTTCCTGCGGGTACTCTTTTTTCCGGTAAGTCTGCATGGTCGAATCGCCGGCCATATAAAGATCCGCTGCACAGATCATGCCGCAGATCAAACTCAATGTTACCGCACAAAGTTTTTTCATCGAATTACTCCTGAATTAATTGCAAACTGCTGTTTCATACATGTATTATACAGCAATTTTCACACCCTGTCAATACCCATGACCGAAAAAATTGGAATTTTAACTGCTCAAGCTCAAAGAAACAAACAATGAAGTATCATCAAACAGACTGAATTGTAATTAAATTCATAAGCATACATATGTAATATACATGCAAATGCAATTATTGTGAAGATCGATTCAGGAACGACGTGCGCCAGGCGGCCCATTTCTCCGGCGTCATTTCCCATTCGCAGTAAATGGCGCAGCCGATATAGTTGCCCTCCGGCGCGGCCGCCTGAATGCCGCCGATGGCCGATTTCAGGTGCTCGACCTCCGGGTGATGATACCCCACCCCGGCATCCTCATAAGCGGGAAGCCCCAGCAGCAGCCGGCATTCGGTACCCGCCAGCGCCTCCTGAAGCTCCCGTGTCCATTTCTTCATCAAACTGATGTAGAATTTTTCCAGCTTGATCGCGGTATCGTACATCATGACCGCCATCTGGTCGGACCTTTTGGCCACTTCGGCGATATAATCCAGTTCCCAGTGCACATTCGGAAAGGGATGCCAGCGCGTCGGCGGCGGATACGCGGCCACGCCCAGGATCCGCCCGTCAAGCGCTGGCCGCAGCTCATCCAGCAGCCGGAGGAAATCCGTATTTCCGGACGGCAAAGGCTCGATATTGACCTGCACCCCGGCAATGCGCGGATGCTTCTCCAGCAGCTGCGCCACCGATGCGACAAAATTGCGGCGCCATTCTGGTTCGCTGATCCGCGCCGATTCATCGAGCACGCCGCCGATCCACGGAATGACCTGAATTCCGTATTTCTCCGCGGCATCCAGGAAACGCTCGACCTGCGCGGGGTCGCTCGCGGCAATCGCCCCGCCGGGCTGCGCCGGACAGAGGTGCGGATAAACGTATTTGATATGGTTGCCCTGCAGATTTTTCAACAGACCGGCGATCTTCGCTTCATTGCGGAAATCCGCCGGATTCCGCCCGTAACGCTGAAACCAGACGTCGTCGCCGAGCCAGCCGTGGCCGATCCAGATGGCGTTCTGCCCCCGGTCAAACTGTCCTTCGACATTCAATTTGCCGGGACTCCAGAAAAGATACAAGACTACGGGAATACCCAGCACCAATGTCAAAGCAGCGGCGATCCGCAACAGGCTTTTGCCCAGCTTTTTGAGCCGCTCCTTCATTGTTTCGCGGCGATTTTTTCGACCATCCGAACGCCGGCGTCGAATGCATTCTGCAGATCCTTCGGGAACTGCTCTTCCCTTTGACGGGCCTTCGCTTTTTCGTCCCAGGCCCCGGACACATATTTGTCGTAATCGCTGAACTGATAGGTATTGAAGGCGCAAATCCGCTCCGGCGCGGTAAAAATCCGCGCGAGCACCCCTTCAAAATGCCCCAGAGCCCAGGTCCCGAGATAATCCAGAAAAGCCTCTTCCGTGACATTCATGGTGTAAATCACCGCCGTCTCCAGCCGCTTCGGCGTAACCTGCGAATACTGTTCATCGTATGTCTGAAACGGAAAGCACAATCGCTCCATGAATCCCCGGAGCTGCGCCGTGATCTCCCCAAAATAAATCGGCGAAGCGAAAACTACCCCGTCCCCCAGCGCCACCTGTTCCAGCAATTCGCGGATTTTGTCCGGATAACCACAGCGTCCATACGATTCCCCGCCCTTCCGCCGGCAGACAAAGCAACTGTAGCAGCCGCGGTAATCAAGCTCAAACAAGCGGACGATCTCCACCTCCGCGCCCTTGCTGCGGGCGCCTTCGGCGAAGCTCTCGCACATTCGGTTCGTGTTCCACTTTTTCCGCGGGCCGCCGTCCAATACATGAATTTTCACATTCCACCTCTTTTGTTCCCCTAAATATAAAACAGTGTTTTAATAATGTCAAGAAAATGCTATATATTTATCAAAATTCAGGCATTTGCGCTTGCAACTTCCGGGGGCGCAACTAACTTAATATTTTTTACAGCATTTAAGGAGTCGACAATATGACATGCTATAAAAATGCCATTCGGGACAAACGTGTCCGCGAATATCTGCCGGTGACCAGGGTCCTCTGGTCGCAGAACTGTGACGGTGCCGAAAATATGGTCGGAAACCAGGATATCCAGCCGCAGGTCGTCTGCAAAACCCCCTCGCTGCAGCTGCATCCGGGCGGCGGCGTGCTCCTCGATTTCGGCATCGAACTGCATGGCGGCATCCGGATCGTCAACGCCTTCACCGAGGGCAAGGTCCGGGTCCGTTTCGGCGAATCCGCCAGCGAAGCCATGCAGCAGCCGAACCAGCACCACGCCATTCACGACACCGTGCTCGACCTGCCCGCCATGGGCATGACGGAATACGGCAATACCGCGTTCCGCTTCCTCCGCATCGACTCCGCGTCGGAGGCTGAACTGGAAATCCGCAACGTGACGGCTGTGGCGCTGTTCAACGATCTCGAATACGCCGAATTCTGCTCGTCCGACGAGCGGCTGAACCGCATCTGGCGCACCGGCGCATACACGCTGCAGCTGAACATGCAGGATTATATCTACGACGGCGCCAAGCGCGACCGACTGGTCTGGATGGGCGACCTGAACCCCGAAGTGCGCGGCATCCTCGCGGCCTTCCCGGATAGTTCACTGATCCCCAAATCCCTCGATTTCGTCCGCGACCAGACGCCGCTTCCCGCGGTCATGAACAATATCACCTCGTATTCGTTCTGGTGGGTCATCTGCATATACGATTATTTCCGCCACAGCGGCGACCGTGCCTGGCTGGAAGAGCAAAATACTTACCTGCAGGGACTTCTGCGGCAAATCCTGACTTATGTGGATGCGAACGGCGTCGAACAGGTCCCGGGGCGCCGTTTCCTCGACTGGCCGAACAACGACAATACCGTGGCCATGCACGCCGGTCTGCAGGGATTGCTTTACTGGACGCTGGGCTGCGGCGCGGAGCTCGGCGGAATCCTCGGATTCGATACCGCCCAGCTGCAGGCCGCCAGGGCCCGGATGGTCAAATACATCCCGGACTGCGGCGGCAGCAAAGCCGCGGCGGCGGTGATGACGATTTCCGGGCTGGCCGACAAAAGCGATGTCCTGCTGACCAACCATCTTTCGGATGTCAGCACCTTCTATGGCTATTATATGCTGCTCGCCCAGCCGCTGCCGGACGCGCTGGAACTGATTCGCAAGTACTGGGGCGCCATGCTCGACTACGGCGCTACCACGTTCTGGGAGGACTTCGACCTCAACTGGGTCCGCAATACCTCGAGCATCGCGGAACTGCCGGTGCCGGGCAAGGACGACCTGCACGCCGATTTCGGCAATTACTGTTACAAGGGCCTGCGCCACAGCCTCTGCCACGGCTGGGCCTGCGGCCCCACGCCGTACCTCTCCGAAAAAGTGCTGGGCGTAAAAATCCTGGAACCCGGCTGCAAAACGCTGGAAATCAAACCGCAGCTGCTGGACCTCGAATACGTTCGCGGAACCTTCCCGACGCCGTCCGGGCTGGTCAAAATCCAGGCCGAGCGCGGCAAAAAACCGGAAATCCACGCCCCGGCGTCCATCAATATCGTCACGGAGTAACTATATGAGCATCCGCTTGAAACTGCTCGGCACGGGCGCCGCCGATTACGATTGGAGCCGCTTCGGCGAGGAAGGCGTTCGCGGCAGCACGAGCTCGCTGCTGAACGGTCATATCCTGATCGACTGCGGGGCCACCGGCCTCGGCAACCTGCGGCGTTTTCAGATCCCGTTCAGCGCCGTCGACACGCTGCTGCTCACGCATTCGCACAGCGATCATTTTCAGCCGAAACAGATCGCCGAGCTCGCCGCCGGACGCTCGAAACCGCTCGACGTCTACGCCTCGCCGGAAGCCCTCGAGCTGTTGCCGCAGGATGGCAGTATTGCGCCTCACCCCCTCACCGCCGGAATGAAATTCCAGCTCGGGGAGCTCGCCGTCACCGCCCTGCCCGCCAACCACCTGACCAACATCGCCGGGGAAGCGGCTTTCCACTTTGCATTCGAGAGTGCAGCAGGCAACCTGCTGTACGCCCTCGACGGCGCCGGCATGCTCAAACAGGCCATTCAGCTGATCGATCATCTCCGTTTCGAGTTGATTATTTTCGACTGCACCATGGCGGACTCCGGCGATTACCGGATTTTCGAACACACCGACGTGGAGATGGTCATTCATCTGCTGAAAACCCTGCGTACGCTGAAAATCGCCGACGGTTCCACCCGGATCGTCCTCGACCACCTCGCCCGGACCCTCTGGCCCGCCACCGAAGCGGAACGGCAGCAGAAAATTGCCGACACCAACTTCGAGCTGGCCTTCGACGGCATGGAGCTCCAATTCTGATTCATTTTTAACCACGAATTACACGAATAAACACGAAAGTTATTGACGGCCGGAATCGGCCGCCAATAAGATTTTGCCTTTTTTCGTGCTTATTCATGTCTTTCGTGGACAAAGAATTTTGTTAATTTTTCGTTAAATCCTGAGATTGCCTATTGACTTTTTATAGAACTTTGTTAT
>JBEBXH010000080.1:0-26973 GCA_040391785.1 Victivallis vadensis | reverse complement strand
CCACGATCACGCTGCCGAAAGACGCGAATCTGGAGGAAACGCTGGCCGCATTGGAAAAAGAGGGCAACGATGCTAACCACAAAAACCTTCCCATGATTTTGGGCCTCGGCTTCAGCTCAAACTGCCGGCCGGTCCGCGCGGCGGACCTCGATAAAATTTTCCCGGACCGCCCCGCGGTGATCTTCAGCGACGACATTCATGCATTGTGGATCAACACCAGGGCCATGGAAATGGCGAAATTGACCAAAGACACCCCCGATCCAATCCCCGGCGCGAGCTATTTCGAGCGCGACGCCGACGGCAACCCCACCGGTTTTGTAGTGGAAACCACGGCGGGATTCAATCTCCTACGCAATATGGGGGTTTTCACGCCCGAAATCCTCAAGCGGGGATTGCCGGACATCATGAGAATTTTCGCTGAAAACGGCATCACCACTGTTTTTGATGCGGGCTTCTGCGCCGTAAACGAGCCGGCCGGGCTCCAGGCCCTGCGGGAACTGGAAGATGAAAACAAGCTGACCATGCGTTTTCACACCAGTTATTTCTATTTCGGCCCCCCGGTGGACAATCCCGACAACATGCTCAACAATATGCTCGGCAACCAGAAAAAATTCACCAGCGAACTGGTCAAGGCCGATACGCTGAAAATGATTGCGGACGGTACGCTGGAAGTTCAAACCGCCTGGATGAAAGACGATTACCTGCCGCCCGCCAAAGGGCGCGGCGGCGCACTGATCCGGCTCAAGGACATGCTGCCCGCCGCCAGGCTCGCCGCCGAACACGGCTTCAACATCCACGACCACGCCATCGGCGACGCCGCCATTTCCGAAGCCCTCGACCTCCATAAGCAGCTGGGCAAAATCAAGGGCACGAAAACCATCTGCCATTTGCAGGTGATGCCCAGGAACGGCGTGGAGCGGTTCATCAAGCAGGGTGATATTTTCTTCCAGACGACTCCGTGCTGGCTCACGGCGGACAAATACACGGAAGACGTGCTTGGCCGCGAGCGCTATCTGCGTCAGGTGCCGCTGGCTTCGGCGATCAAGGGCGGGGTAACGGTGACTTTCGGCAGCGACTTCCCGGCGTCGGACGGTCCGGCGGGGCTGAATATTTTCTTCAATATGTGGGTGGCGGTGAACCGCGATCACGACGAAACGATCGCGCCGCCGAAAAGCGAGGCCATCACCGTCAAGGACTGCATCGACGCCTACACGATCAACGGCGCGAAGCAGCTGGGGGCCGAGGATACCATCGGCAGCATCACCGTGGGCAAAAGTGCCGACTTCGCGGTCTGCAGCGATGATTTCCTGGCCATCAACCCGAAAAAGTTGAACGATGTGACCATTGAAAAAACATATTTTCGCGGCAAATGCGTTTTTGAGAAAATCAAATAAGGAGTCTCATCATGATTCGTAAATATCTAATTTTTTTGGCGGCGGCAGCGGTTGCTGCCGGTGTTCTGACGGGGTGCAAATCGTCCAATGATTGCGCGGTGTATTACAACGGCAAAGTTTATACCGCCGACAAGGCGAATCCGGACGCCACCGCGTTTGTGGTCAAGGACGGCAAATTCATCTACGTCGGCAACGACGAAGGCGCCCTGAAATACGGCGGCGGCACGAACCTGCAGGGACAGCGCATTCTCCCCGGCATGATCGATTCGCATTGCCACCCGGTGCTCAGCTCGGCCCAGACTTCACTCAATATGGTCGTGGTGGACAACAAGCTGGATCTCGAAAAAACCCTGGCGTCCCTGAAGGAAAAAGCCAACGATGCAGAGCACAAGAACCTGCCGGTGGTTCTCGGCATCGGCTTCGGGACCAACTGCCGCCCGATCCGCGCGGTAGACCTGGACAAAGCCATTCCGGACCGCCCGGCCATCATCTTCAGCGACGACTGCCACGCTTACTGGTTCAATACCAAGGCGATGCAGCTGGCGAAGCTGACGAAGGACACCCCCGACCCGATACCGGGCGCCAGTTATTATGAACGCGACGCCGACGGAAATCCGACCGGGTACGTGATCGAAGGCGTCGCCGGTATCAGCCTGATGCGCAAAATGAACATTTTCAAGGAAGAACTGATCCGCAAAGAGATGCTCAAGGCGCAGGAAATGTTTGCCCGGAACGGCATCACGTCCATTTGCGACGCCGGGTTCGGACTCCTGTCCGAAGAACCCGCCGTCCGTACGCTGAAACTGATGGAGCGGAACAATGAACTGACCATGCGTTATTATACCAGCTATATCTATTTCGGCAACTGCGTGGACAGCCCGGAACACGCCATCAAAGTAATGCGCGACCTCCGCAAGAATTACAGCTCCGACTTGATCCACCCCATGACCCTGAAATTCATCGGCGACGGCACGCTGGAGGTCCAGTCCGCCTGGATGCACGAGGACTACCTGCCCCCGGCCAAGGGCCGCGGAGCCGCCACGATCACGATGGAAGAGATGATTCCGATCGCCAAACTCGCCGTGGCGGAAGGGTTCAATGTCCATAACCACGCCATTGGCGACGCGGCAATCACCCGGGCGCTGGATTTCCAGAAAGCGCTGGGGAAAATCGAAGGCACCAAGACCATCTGCCACACGCAGGTCCTGCCCAAAGACGGGGTGCAGCGGTTCAGCGAACAGAGTGATATTTTCTACCAGACCACTCCGGTATGGCTCGGGGCGGACAAATTCACCGAGGACGTACTCGGCAAAGAGCGTTACCTGCGGCAGGTGCCGCTGGCCTCGCTGGCCAAGGGGGGCGTTACGCTGACGTTCGGCAGCGATTACCCGGTATCCGGCGGCGAGCAGGGCGTGAATCCTTTCCTGAATATATGGGTGGCGGTGAACCGCGACCATAACGAAATGATCGCGCCGCCGAGAAGCGAAGCCATCACCGTCAAGGAGTCGATCGACGCCTACACGATCAACGGCGCCCGCCAGTTGGGAGCCGAAAACCTCGTCGGCAGCATCACGCCGGGCAAAAGCGCCGATTTCGTGATTTGCAGCGACGATCTCCTGACCATCGACCCGGAAAAGCTGAAAGATGTGACCGTTAAACAAACCTATTTCCGCGGCGACTGCGTCTACGGAAAATAGAATTGATACCGATTTGCATTCTAAGGGTTCGTAACCGCCGATGGAATTGCGGAGCGCAAATTTGGTATAATGAGCTGACGCTAATAGATTAGCGGCTGCGAATCAGACCGGATTTGAGCCCGCAAGATCAAGGCGGTTACAAGCCTTATGATTGCAATTCGGTATGATACCGATTTTCTGCAGCCTCACAAGGGCTGCAGATTTTTTTTGTCCAAAAAAATCGGGGTAAACCATGCGGCTAACCCCGGAAGATGTGAACTTCGATTATTCCACTTCTTCGACTTTGATGTTGCGAACCAGTGTGATGGCGTTTTCTTCCGGTTTGGCGCCCCAGTTGCCCAGGAAAACGACTTCGGCGAAAACGGTGCCGACCGGCCAGATTTTCGGGTTCCAGCCTTTCAGGGAGAGGCCCTTGATGGTGCCGGAAAGAGTCTTCCACTCGCCGGTTACCTTGGGACTGCCGCCGGTGTAGAGGTAGCCGCCGCCGCCCTGCTGGCGGATTTTGGTGCCGGCTTCAAGGGCTTTGCCGACCGGTTTCTCCAACGTGAGCACGTAGATATCACCCTCTTTGGCAATTTCCTTGATATTGGAATTGATCCGGTTGGTATTCGGCAGGTCGGAGAAATCTTCCCTGGTATTGTAATAGATTACAAAATTATTGAGTTTTCTCCATTTGGAGGCGTCCTTGACTTTGACCTGCGTGTCGGTCGCCTGACAGGCCTCGACAAGCTCGGTATCGGTACCGGCAATGGGATTCACGGTGCCCATGCCGATGATGCGGTTCCTGGCATCTTTCGGCGCGAAACCGAGGTAAACCTGGACGGTACTTTCATTGGCAGATTTGAATTCGCCGGAAATCTTGTAGGTTTTGGCGGGATCGATCTTGAATGATTCCTTGGAAAACACAATTGTGTTGCGAGCCGAGATTTCAAAAGAACCGTCTTCCGTTATTTTGACACCTTTTATCGGTTTCACGTCTTCCATCGACTTGACCTCGAGGACCTGTGCATGAAGCGTGGCCGTCATCGAGACGCCCAGAATTCCCAACAACAGCATTTTTTTCGTCATCATTTTTATCTCCTTGTTGAATAGTAACCTTTAAAGTATATCACTGAAAGATGGAAATTGCAATAATTCAGGTTGAATAATTGCGGATTCATGGCTATATTCTGCATCAAACCGAAACTTTTACAAGGGCAATGTTATGACAAAAGGCAAAGGCATGAAGGATATCCCGCCGGTAATGATCCTGTGCGGCGGCAAGGGAACCAGACTCCGCGACGTAACTGAATTATTGCCCAAGCCGATGGTGCCGATCGGCGAGCAGCCGATTGTCTGGCATATCATGAAAACATACGCGGCGTTCGGCGCCAAGCGCTTTATCCTGTGCCTGGGCTACAAACGCGAGGATTTCATCGATTACTTCCTCAATTATCATGCACGCGCGGCCGATATCACGGTGAAGCTGGGCTGTAACCGGGATATCACTTACCACGATCACTCCGGCGAAGAGGACTGGGAAGTGACGCTGGCCAATACCGGAGCGGAAACCATGACCGGCGGCCGCGTCCGTATCGCTTCGCGTTACCTCGGCCCGGACGACAATGAATTTTTCCTGACCTACGGGGACGCGGTGGCCGACATCGCGGTGGACAAGCTGCTCCGTTACCACCGGCGCAAAGGCAAGCTGCTGACCATTTCCGCGGTCAATCCCTCCGGCCGTTTCGGCGAAATGTCGATTACGAACGGCATGGTAAAGGGATTTTCCGAGAAACCGCTGGTCAACGATCAGTATATCAACGGCGGGTTCATGGTGATCGACCGCAACTTCGTCGACAAATATCTGCCGCCGAAAAAAGACGTGTTCCTGGAAAGCACCCCCATGACCGAAGCCGTGCAGGCCGGCGATGTGGCGGCTTACCAGCACAACGGTTTCTGGCAGTGCATGGACACCCCGCGCGAACACCAGCTGTTAAACGACCTGTGGAAACGTGGCAACGCGCCGTGGACCAAAGACTGGAGTCATTGATGTTTGATCATATTTACAGCAAGCGCCGGGTACTGGTCACCGGCCATACCGGCTTCAAGGGCTCGTGGCTGGCGGCCTGGCTGGTCCGTCTGGACGCGGAAGTACACGGTTACGCGCTGGCGCCGCCGAGCGATCCCGCGCATTTCGACTTGCTGAAACTGCCCTGCGGCAGCACCATCGGCGATATCGCCGATCTTGAACTGCTGCAAAAAACGGTCGGGGAATTCCGGCCGGAAATCGTTTTTCACCTGGCGGCGCAGCCGCTGGTCCGGCTCTCGTACCGTGAACCCCTGGAGACATTTCAAACTAACGTGATGGGTACGGCCAATCTGCTGGAAATCTGCCGCCGCGTGGAAAGCGTCCGCGCCGTGGTCGTGGTGACCAGCGATAAGTGTTATGAGAATCTCGAGCACCATGTGCCGTACCGCGAGGGCGACGCCATGGGCGGTTATGACCCCTACAGCGCGTCGAAGGGCTGCGCGGAACTGGTGGTTTCGGCGTACCGGCGGTCGTTTTTCAAAGCGCCGGGGAGCGCGCTGATCGCCAGTGCCCGGGCAGGCAACGTCATCGGCGGCGGCGACTGGGCCGCGGACCGCCTGGTACCCGACCTGATCCGTTCGGCCGCGGCCGGCAAAGTCGAGGAAATCCGCAGCCCGGATGCGATCCGCCCGTGGCAGCACGTGCTCGAACCGCTGAGCGGCTACCTGCTGCTCGGCCAGAAACTTTTTCAGGGTGAAACCGAATACGCCTCCGCCTGGAACTTCGGTCCCTGCGGCAATGGACAGATTACCGTTCAGGAGGCCGCCGAAGCGTTATCAAAGGCATGGCCGGCGATTCAGTTCCGGCCGAACCCGCCGCCGGACGCCCCCCACGAAGCGGGTATTTTGAAGCTGGATTGTACCAAGGCCCGCGAAAAACTGTATTGGCACGGCGTCTGGGACAACGAAAAATGCTTCACCAGAACAGCGGAATGGTACCGCGACTACTACGCCCGGGCGCAGGTTAACACCCCCGCCGACCTGGATGAATACATGCGCGACGCCGTCAGCGGAGGACTCTCATGGACAAAGTGACCGAACTGAAAAATTCAATTCTGGCGCAAGTCGCCGAATATTATAAACTTACCCACGGCGCGCCCGCGGAATTCGAACCGGGCAGGAGCAAGGTGAATTATGCCGGGCGGGTTTTCGACGAACGGGAAATGCTGAACCTGACCGAAGCCACGCTGGAATTCTGGCTGACCGCCGGCAAATGGGCCAACCGTTTCGAAAAAGAACTCGCCGCATACCTCGATATCCGCTACGCGCTGCTGGTGAACTCGGGTTCGTCGGCGAATCTGCTGGCCTTTATGGCGCTGACGTCGCCGCTGCTCGGAGAGCGGCGGATCGAACGCGGCGACGAGGTTATCACTGTGGCGGCGGGTTTCCCGACGACCGTGGCGCCGGTCATTCAATACGGCGCGGTACCGGTTTTCGTGGACGTGGATTTGAACGGCAATATCGACCCTGCCCTGCTGGAAGGCGCGCTCTCGCCGCGGACCAGAGCGGTGTTTGCCGCGCACACGCTCGGCAATCCGTTCCGCGTGGACCTGGTCAAGGAATTCTGCGACAAACACAATCTGTGGCTGATCGAGGACAACTGCGATTCGCTGGGGTCGAAGTTCGGCGGCAGGTTCACCGGGACGTTCGGCGACATCGGTACCTCGAGTTTCTATCCGCCGCACCACCTGACCATGGGCGAAGGCGGCGCGGTGTATACCGACAATCCGCTGCTGAAAAAGATCCTGCTTTCCATGCGCGACTGGGGGCGCGACTGCTGGTGCGATCCGGGGTGCGACAACAGCTGCGGCTGCCGCTTCTCCGGCCAGTTCGGGGAACTGCCGCCGGGCTACGACCATAAATACGTCTACAGCCATTTCGGCTATAACCTGAAGGCGACCGACCTGCAGGCGGCCATCGGCTGCGCCCAGCTCGAGAAACTGCCGGAGTTCACCGTCCGGCGGCAGGCCAACTACCGGATGCTCTGCGACGGGCTGCGCGACCTGCGGGACGTCATGATCCTGCCCGGGGCCACGCCCGGCAGCGAACCCTCGTGGTTCGGATTCCTGATGACGCTGCGGGCGGGCGGGCGCAACGATTTCGCACAATATCTGGAAGCAAACCGCATTCAAACGCGAAATCTTTTTGCCGGAAACTTGACAAAGCACCCGTGTTTTGCTATAATGGAGAAAGGCCGCGATTACCGCATTATCGGAGAGCTGAAAAATACCGACCGGATCATGAACGACAGCCTCTGGATCGGCGTTTACCCCGGCATGACGGATGAGAAAATCGCTTATATGATTGGAACAATAAAAAAATTTAAAGGATGTTGAGTATGGACAGTACTGTTTTCAATCGTCTGGTTGTGCTGGAAATGGCCAACAACCATATGGGAGATGTGGAACACGGGCTGAAAGTCATCCGTGATTTCCATGAAGCCGTCAAGGGCTTCAATTTCCGTTTTGCCATCAAATTCCAGTACCGTGACCTGGATACGCTGATCCACCCGGATTACCAGGGGCGCATGGACATCAAGTATATCAAGCGTTTCTCGGAAACGCGGTTGAGCGGGGATGACTTCCTGAAAATGAAAGAGGAGGCCGAAAAGCTCGGTTTCGTCACCATGTGTACGCCGTTCGACGAGAAATCGGTGGACCTGGTGGAAAAACACGGTTACCAGATCATCAAGATCGCCAGCTGTTCGTTTACCGACTGGCCGCTGTGGGAACGGATCGTCAAGACAGACAAGCCGCTGATCGCCTCGACGGCCGGGGCGTCGCTGGATGAAATCGACAATATCGTCACATTTCTGGAGCACCGCAACAAAACGTTCTGCCTGATGCACTGCGTGGGGTCTTATCCGACGCCGGACAGCGAGCTGGAAATGAACCAGATCGACTTTTTCAAGCAGCGTTATCCCGGCGTGCCGGTGGGTTTTTCGACGCATGAAGCGCCGGACAACACCGTGCCGGCGGCGATTGCCGTGGCCAAGGGGGCGGTGGTGCTGGAGCGCCACGTGGGCGTAGCCGCCGGAAATTACCAGTTAAACGCTTATTCATCCAGTCCCGCGCAGGTGGTGGCCTGGCTGAAGGCGGCGGAAGCGGCTTATGCCATGTGCGGAGTGAGCGGCAGGCGCCGCGAGATTTCCACCAAAGAGCGCGAGGATTTGCGTGGCCTGCAGCGCGGAGTATTTGCGAAGGATGAGATCGCCGCAGGCGAAAAAATCGCCGCGGACCGGATGTTTTATGCGATTCCGAACGAGCCGGCGCAGCTGTTGGCGAACGATATTTCGAAGTACAAAGTGTTCACCGCCCTGAGCCCGGTCAAAGCCGGGGGCGCGGTCATGACCGGCAATTTGAAGATTGCCAACAACCGCGAAAAGGTATTGGCGATCGTCAAGGAGCTTTGCAAACTGATCAAGGACAGCGGCATCCGGCTGCAGGACAAGCTGGAACTGGAACTGTCGCACCACTACGGGATCGACCGTTTTCACGAAAAAGGGTGTGCCATCATTACTTGTGTGAACCGCGAATACTGCAAGAAAATCATCCTGCTCCTGGGCGGGCAGCTGAATCCGACCCACGCCCACAAGATCAAAGAAGAAACCTTCCACGTGCTGTATGGCGACGTGGAGCTGGAACTGGATGGTGTGCAGAAGACGTATTCGGCCGGGGATATCATTGTGGTGGAACGCAACAAGAAGCACAATTTCGCCTCGGAACACGGGGCGGTGCTGGAGGAAATCTCCACGACTCATCACAAAGGCGATTCGTACTACGACGACCCGGAAATCAGCGAACCGAACGAACGCAAGACCTATATGACTTTTCACGCGGACTGGTTGACGGAACGGCTTTCATGACCGGCTGCGGAATTTAAGAACAAAACATCAATGAATCGGGTAAATGAATCATGGAAAAAGTTTCCGACTATATTTTCAGGTATCTTGCGGACGAAATCGGGGTCCGGCACGTGTTTATGCTGCCGGGCGGCGGGTGCATGCACCTGGTGGATTCGCTGGGGCGCAATGACAAACTGACGTATGTATGCAACCTGCACGAGCAGGCGTCCGCCATCGGCGCCGAGGCATACGGACAATACACCAACAACCTCGGGGTGGCACTGGTGACGGCCGGGCCGGGCTCGACCAACGCCGTCACGGGGGTGGCGGGCGCGTGGATCGACTCCACACCCATGCTGGTGCTCTCCGGTCAGGCCAAGTGCGAGGATTTGATGATCGGCAAAGGAATCCGTCAGATGGGCATCCAGGAGGTGGATATCGCCTCGATCGTGGCACCCGTCACCAAATACGCCAAATGCGTGCTCGACCCGCGGGACATTCGTTATGAGCTGGAAAAAGCGGTTTACCTGGCCCGTCACGGGCGCAAGGGGCCGGTGTGGCTGGACCTGCCGCTGGATGTACAGGGTGCCATGATCGAGCCGGAAAAGCTGCGCGGATACGAGCCGGAGGAAACGGCGTTAAGCGCCGCGTTTTATACGGAAGGAGCCCGGCAGGTTCTGGCGGAACTCCGGCAGTCGAAGCGCCCGGCGATTTACGCCGGCAACGGCATCCGGCTGTCCGGGGCGGTGGCGGAATTCATGGAATTCGCGGAGAAACTCGGTATTCCCGTGATGACCAGCTGGAAGGCGGCGGATTTTCTGCCGGAAGACCATCCGCTTTTCGTCGGCCGTCCGGGGATCATCGCGCAGCGCGGCGCCAATTTCGCGCAGCAGACCTGTGACTGCCTGATTATCCTGGGAACGCGGCTGGATTTGTGCCAGACCGGGTTCAACCATCCACACTTTGCCCCCCGAGCCCGCAAGATCGCCATCGACATCGACGCCAATGAGATCGGCAAACTGAACATGCCGATGACCCTGAAATTTGCCTGTGACGCGGGCGCCATGATCCGGGCGCTGCTGCGGGAAAGCGACGGTTTCGCCGCAGATTACAAGCCGTGGCTGGCCCGCTGCAAGGAATGGCAGCGGCGTTATCCGGTGATTTTGGACGAATATTGCCGCGAGAACGGCAAGGCGGTGAATTTGTATCACCTGATCGGTGTGCTCTCCGAGCTGCTGCAGCCGGGGGACCTGCTGGTGCCGGGAAGCTCCGGGGCCTGCGCCGAAGTCACCATGCAGGCGGTGAAAACCAAGCAGGGCGAGCGCATTTTGAATACGCCGGGGCTCGGTTCGATGGGCTTCGGGCTGCCGGCCAGCATCGGCGCGTGCCTGGCGGCGGGGCGGCGGCGGACAGTCGGGATTGTCGGCGACGGCGGGCTCCAGCACAATATTCAGGAGCTCCAGACGCTGAAAAACCTGAACCTGCCGATCAAACTCTTTATCCTGAACAATGGCGGTTACGGTTCGATCGTGGCCATGCAGAAGGCGCGGTTCAACGGCAATTTCGTGGCCTGCAATGCCGAAAGCGGGCTGGTCCTGCCGGACCTGAAGGCCCTTTGCGGGGCGTATCAACTCCAATATGCGCGGATCGAAACCCCGGCCGCGCTGCGGAACCAGGTGGAAAAAGTACTTGCCGCTCCGGATACGGTCATTTGCGAAGTAATGGTGGACCCGAACGTGGCAAGCGCGCCGCGACTCTCCTCGGAAGTACTGCCGGACGGACGGATGGTGTCCAAGCCGATGGAGGATCTGGCGCCGTTCCTGAGCCGCGAGGAACTCGCCGAAAACCTGCAGGAAGACAAATGACCGGAAACTGCAAAGTCTGCGGGCACGCATTTCTTCCCGAACCGCTGCTGGTGATGCGAAACATGCCGGCGGTGGCGCAGTATTTGCCGGGCAAAGACGATCTGGCGACGGAAAAAGGGATCGACCTGGAAGTCTGCCAGTGCTCCGGCTGCGGACTGATTCAGCTGAGCAATGAACCGGTGCCGTATTACCGCGAGGTGATCCGTGCGGCGGCCTATTCGCCGGAAATGAAAGTCATGCGTCAGGAGCAGTTCGGCGACTGGGTGGAGCGCTATTCGCTGCGAAACCGCAAGGTTCTGGAGATTGGCTGCGGCCGCGGCGAATATCTGCGGCTGATGCAGGAAGCCGGTACGAATGCTTATGGACTGGAATATTCGCCGCAGTCAGTGGCGGACTGCCATACCGCCGGGCTGTGCGTGGAGCGGGGATATCTGGAAACGGGCGGCGAAAAACTGACCGGCGCGCCGTTCGACGGCTTTTTCATTCTGAACTGGCTGGAGCATTTGCCGAATATCAATGCCGTGCTGCAGGGGATTTACCGTAATCTTGCACCCGGAGGCACCGGGCTGGTGGAAGTGCCGAATTTCAATATGATTTTGCGTCACAAACTGTTTACGGAATTTACCAGCGACCATCTGTTTTATTTTACCGCAGAAACCTTGAAATCAACGCTGGAAATCAATGGTTTCAAGGTACTTTCCTGTCGGGAAATCTGGCATGAGTATATTATTTCAGCCGAAGTGAGAAAACGCCCGATTCAGGACCTTGGCGAAATGGCCGCCACCGGTGCGAAGCTCCGGGAATCGCTGGAAAAATTCATTGCCGGACACCAGCGGACGGCAGTATGGGGCGCCGGACACCAGGCGCTGGCGGTCATGGCCCTGGCCGGGCTGGGCGGCAAAATCGCCTATGTCGTCGATTCGGCGCCGTTCAAACAGGGCAAATACACCCCCGCGACCAATCTGCCGATCGTGCCGCCGGATGAACTGGAGAAAAATCCGCCGCAGGCGATCATCGTGATGGCCGCCGCCTATTCGGATGAAGTGGCCGGGTTGATCCGGAGGAAATACGGGAGCCGCTTCAACATAGCCATTCTACGCGAGCATGGTTTAGAGGTTTGCTGATGGAGCTTAAAGAGATCATCGCCCTGCTCGAGGAACAAATTGAAAATCCGAAACAGGGGCTTCCCGAGCCGGTTTTTCTGTTGCTGAGCAGGCTGACTCCGATGATCAATGTCGATTTGCTGGTCAAAAACGAGGCCGGGAAAACGTTGCTGACCTGGCGCGACGACGCCTACTATCCCCACGGCTGGCATATTCCGGGGGGAATTATCCGTTTCAAAGAAACAGCGGCCTCGCGGATTGCCGCGGTGGCGGCCGGCGAACTGAAAAGTGCGGTTGAATTCGACCCGGAGCCGATCGCCGTCAATGAAATTATCCACGATGCGCGCAACGACCGCGGCCATTTCATCTCATTGCTGTACAACTGCCGGTTGACTTCCGCCTTGCCGGGAGAGCTCGAATACCGCGGCACCGGTACCCCGGCGCACGGCCAATACCGCTGGTTCGCAGAGTGCCCGGCGGATTTGCTCGAAGTACACGATATCTACCGAAAGTATATTTGCCGAACTACCGGACCTATGCTATATTAGTTCAAAATTTCAGGAGAACATAACTATGAGCGGTTTAAAACAGGCCGAACAGGAAAAAAGGAATCAGCTGCTGAAAGAAAAACCGCATGTTTATGAGAAGATCATGAAATATGCGGAAAAGATTAAACGCGGGGAGAGCATCGCGATTTTGCAGTTTCAATATGACTTTACGTGCAATTTCCGTTGTGAACATTGCTCGGTGAAGGAATTTCAAGGCAAAAAATCCGGGCGTTATTTCACCATCGACGATGTGCGGGAACTTTCGCGCCAGGCCGATGAGATGGGTTTGGCAAATATCGTAATCACCGGCGGGGAGCCACTGGTTTTCCCGGATTTCGACCAGATCGTGGAAGCGATCGACCCGCAGAAATTCTATATCACCAGCGATACCAACGGCTGGCTGCTCGACCAAGCCCGGGCGAAACACCTGAAAAGCATCGGGGTCGACAAAATTCAACTGAGCCTGGACAGCCTCAACGCAGCGGAGCATGACGCGTTCCGCCATCATAAAGGTTCCCACGAGCGGGCGCTGCGAGCCATCGACGCCGCATTGGACGCCGGATTGAATATCATCCTTTCCACGGTAGTGACGCACCAGCGTATCCGCAGCGACGAATTCATCGAGTACCTGGAGTTTGCCAAATCCAAGGGCGTCGGCACCTTTGTCACCTACGCCAAGCCGGTGGGCGCCTGGGCCGGGAATTTCGACGCGTTGGTAAACCGCGACGATATGAATTATATGCGTGAGCTGGAAAAGAAATATAACGTTTTCACCCACCTCACGCCGTCCTACGGCATGGACCTGGGGTGCATTGCGGTCAAGCGCATGGTGTCGATCACCAAATACGGGGATGTGATGCCGTGTCCGTATATCCACGCGTCGCTGGGTAATTTTTTCGAGGAGCCGTTGAAGGATATTATCGAGCGCGGGATGAACATCAAGTTTTTCGGCAAACACGTGGATACCTGCCTGATCGCCGAGAGCCTGCCGTTCATCAAAAAGTATATCGTGCCTACCTACAACAAACCGCTGCCGGTACCGTGGGACGAAATGTTCAGCAAGGACGACCTGATTAAGAAATGAGCATATTGAACCGCTGACCTGGAAAAACGCATGAAGAAACAGACCGTTGCCATCATGGGCGCAACCTCCCATATCGCCAAGGGATTAATCAGCCGTTTTCTGACGGCCGACGATACTTCGCTGGTTCTGTTTTCGCGGTCGGCCACCAGGATCCGTGAGTTTTTATCGGGAAGCAGTGCGGAGATCCATGAAGGATACGGAGATTTCAATGCCGGCAGGTATGACGTCGTGATCAACTGCGTTGGTACCGGCGCGCCGAATGTCCTGAAGGGGAACTCCCGGAAATGGTTCACCTTGACCGAGGAATTCGACAACCTGGCGCTGAATTACCTCAACACCGTCAACGGCGATGCGTTATACGTCAATTTCAGCAGCGGCGCCATCTACGGTATAAACGGTTCGGAATTTTGCGGTGAATCGACGCCGGCGGTACTGCATCCGAACCATCTGATTCCTGCGGATTTTTATACAGTGGCGCGGCTCAATTCAGAAGCCAAACACCGTTCGATGAAGGAATTGCGGATCGCGGATCTGCGGATTTTCTCTTACTTCAGCCGTTATGCGGATCCATCGCTGGGTTATTTCATGACGGATGTGCTGAAGGCGCTGCTGAGCCGAACGCCGCTGGTCACCCGCGCCAATGATATGATCCGGGATTATGTCGACCCGGACGATCTTTATGCGCTGGTCCGCATCTGCATGGCACAGGAGGCCATAAATACGGCATTGGATGCCTACAGCGCCGCCCCGGCCGGCAAATTCGAGATTCTCGAGCGTTTCCGCCGCGAGTTTGGCTTGGAATACATCACAGAACAGGCACCGGATCGTTTCGTATCGCCGAACGGCGAAAAAAATATTTATTGTTCGAAATATCATCTGGCTGGGACCTACGGGTATTCCCCCCGGTATACCTCGCTTGAGGGATTGGTCAAGGAAACCCGCGAATGCCTGAAAGGAGCAGATCATGGAAACTTCTCCGCTTAAGAAGAAAAAGATTAGTGTCGTCACTCCATGCTATAATGAAGTCGGCAACCTGCGCGAACTCTATGAGCGGATCAAGGCCGTGTTTGAGCAGCATTCACAGTATGATTGGGAAATGATTGTGGCCGACAATTATTCGACGGACGGCAGCCGGGAACTTTTGCGGGAGCTGGCGGCAGAGGACAAGCGGGTGAAAGTTATTCTGAATTCCAATAATTTCGGTCATATCCGGTCACCGATGAATGCATTTTGTCAGGCTACTGGCGACGCGGTGGTTTCCATATGTTCGGATCTGCAGGATCCGCCGGAAATAATCGGGGAATTTTTAAAGAATTGGGAAGATGGCTACAAGGTGGTTTGCGCGGTTAAACCGAGCAGCAAGGAAAATCCGCTGATGTTCCTGATCCGCCGTTTTTATTACTGGTTGCTGGCGAAGTTTTCCGACACTACGCAGATTCGGAATTTTACCGGCTCCGGACTGTATGACCGGCAATTCGTCGACGCCTTTAAACTTTTCAAGGATCCTTATCCGTATTTTCGCGGGCTGGTTTCCGAAATCGGTTTCAAACGCATCGAAATACCGTTTGTCCAGGAAGTGCGGAAACACGGCAAAACCAAAAACAATTTTTTCACCCTGTACGATATGGCCATGACCGGATTTGTCAACCATACCAAAATGCCGCTGCGGCTGGCGGTTTTTTGCGGTTTTGTTCTGGCGGGACTCAGTTTGCTGATTGCCGTGGCGTACCTCATCTATAAGCTGATCTTCTGGGATACGTTTTCGTTGGGGCTGGCGCCGCTGGTCATCGGGTTATTCTTCTTTTCGGCGGTACAGCTGATTTTCATCGGTATTATCGGAGAGTACCTGGGCGCGATCTGGACTCAGGTCAAAAATAAACCATTGGCAATCGAAGAAGAAAGGATTAATTTCGACTGATGAATAAGAATATCAGCTCCGTCTGGTTCGATCTCGACGGTACGTTGCTGGATACCGCACCGGATATCCTTGGAACTTATATGGTGGTTTTTCGTAAATTCGGTTTCGACATCCGGCAGGAGACGCTGCGTATCGGGCCGCCGTTGCGGGAGTGCATTCTCGAAGTCCTGCCGGATTGCGACGAGGAACTCATAGCCGGTATGATTGCCGGATTTATCGACGCTTACGATTCCTCCGGATTTCCGGGCACGGTTTTCTATCCGGGCATTTTGAAATTACTGCAGGATATTCACGAAGCCGGTATACCCGCATTTATCGCCACCAACAAAAGAATGAGGGCCACGGAGTTGATCGTGAAGCACTTCGGTCTGGAAAAATACTTCGCCGGAGTTTACGCCACGGATGTCTTTCCCGGCCAGAAACTGCCGAAGTCCGAGGTTCTGTGCCGGGCGCTGGCCCTGCATTCCTGTTCGCCCGGCAGCGCGATCATGGTCGGCGACACTTCCGGAGACATCAAGGCGGGACAGCTGGCCGGCATGCTCACCGCCGGAGTCAAATGGGGCTACGGCGGTATTGAAGAATTAAACCAGGCCCGTCCGGACTTTTTATTCAATGATGCAGAAGAATTATGGCAAAATATCAACAATTCTTGAACTTGTATCATACCAACCGCGAGGAATTCCTGCGTATTGTGCGTTATCTTGTGGTCGGCGGCTGGAACACGTTGTTCGGCGTTGCGGTTTACGCCGCGCTGTTCGGGATTTTCAGCAAATGGCTGGGGCTTAAAATCATGATCATGGAAAAAGATTACCTGTATCTCGTCCTGGCGGTTCCGTCCAATATCCTGGCCGTCACAAACGCCTACATCTGTTACAAGATTTTCGTATTCAGAACCAAAGGAAATATTGTCCGCGAGTATTTCCGCTGTTATCTGGTGTACGGGACGTCGATGCTGCTCGGCATGGGGGGATTGTACGTCCTGGTTACCTGGCTCAAGTTCAACCCGGTGGCCGCGAATATCCTGCTTACCGGGATCACGGTGGTAATCAGCTATTTCGGCCATAAGTTCTTTTCATTCCGCAAGAAGGAAAATGATAAATCCGTTTAGCGTGCGGCTGGTCCGGAGCGTGGCCGGGAGCTCCAATGCAATCGAGGTTCTGGTGCCGCAATACGGGAAACGTTGGATTTTTATCGGCGTTAATCTCATTGTGTCTTGAAAATTAGACTTCTTTGCGGTATATTTCTCCACCGGTAATACCATTATGTTATGGAGATGAGGTTTTGGCGGATACGGACAAACCAGAAAAACAGGACGACATCGCACCCGAGTCGCATGACAGCGAGATCATCGCCGCCCGCGATTTGGAGGAAACGAGGAAAATTGATCCGGCCGAACTCGACCGGCTCACTACTCGCGCCACCACCGACCTGAATCTCTCGAAGACCAGCCGGAGCCTGACCGTCCTTTTCAGCAAAACCTACCGGACCATTGTCCAGGGGTTCTCGACCACCAAAATCGTCGACCCCGGCGATTCAACCCTGGGCGACGATGAACCGATCAACCCCGAAACCAGCGATGCCGAAGCCCTGAACGAGGACCTCGACTACCTCGAAGACAACATCGACATGATGGATGAAATCGCCAAGGGGGGGCAAGGCCGGATCTCCCGGGGATTTGATAAAAAATGCAGCCGGACCATCGCGGTAAAGTCCATTCATGACGACATCAAGGACCGGCTCGAGCACCGCAAATCGTTCATCACCGAAGCCAAAGTTACCGCTCAGCTCGACCACCCCGCCATCGTGCCCGTATACGGGCTGTTTGAGGACGACGACAACGGGCTGCATCTCTCGATGAAGCTGATTCGCGGCAAAACGCTGAAGGAATATCTGGAGCGCACCTGCAGCCATTACCACCAGATGTCGCGCTTTGAATGCCAGCGCTTCGAGCACAACATGCTGGTCAAGCGGCTGGATATTTTCCTGCGTGTCTGCGAGGCGATTTCCTACGCGCATCACCGTCAGGTGGTACACCGCGACCTGAAACCGGAAAACATCATGATCGGGAGTTTCCATGAAACCTATGTCATGGACTGGGGTATCGCCGAATATCACGGTGAAGGCAAGAAAGATTCTCCGCCCAAGCTGGCCGGCACTTTGCAGTACATCGCCCCGGAAGTGATCAACAAAAAACCTTACGACACCCGCTCGGATATTTTCCTGCTGGGGCTGGTGCTCTTTGAAATCGTGTTCCTGAAGCAGGCTTACGCTCCGGCCAAAACCCGCGAGGAAGCCGTGATGAAGGCGCGAAACTGCAAAGTCGAGCCCTTCGAGCACCGCTTCAAGGCCCGGGTCAGCCGCGACCTGAAGCGGATCATCGGCAAGGCCCTCGCCCAGGATCCGGACCGCCGCTACCAGACCACCAAAGAACTGGAAAGCGACATCCGCAACTTCGAAATAGGCGAAGCCATATCCGCTCATCCGGACGGGGTCATCGACAAATTTCTGCGCAAACTCCGGCATCATTACAAGTTCATGCTCTCCTTCACCGCCATCATGATGCTGCTCTTTTTCACCGTTATGTCGCTGATGCTTTTCCGCGACTACAAGCACCGCAGCAACAATCAGAAGCGCGACATGGTCCTGGCGGAAATTTATTCCCGCGGCATTTATTCCTGTTCCCAGTTCGACAGCCGCTTCCAGAATTACGAAAACCTCATTGCGAACATCGCCCAGGAAGCGTCGCTGCTGCTGACGACCAGGCCCAAAGACATCGATTTGAACATTTTCATTTACTCCGAAGGGCTTGAAAAGGGTATCGTCCCGGCCGATTTCATCTATTCCCCGATCTACCGGAAACCGAATTCGCTGGCTGAAATCGTCTATATCCTGCCCCCGGGCACCGACCGCTCCAAGCTGCAGATTTTCATGCCGTATATCCGCCAACTTTACCCGCTGCGGAGAGGTTTGCGCACGGCTATTTACACCAGCTTGCGGGATATCCTGCCCGAAGATACCCCCCAGGAGCAGTACAACGACATCATCCGCAACAAAACAAAACCCCCGATCCTGGTGGCATACGTCGGCTTCCGCAATGGTCTCCACATGGGATTCCCCTATGAGCTCGACTATGGCGACGACTACGACCCGCGCACCCGCGGCTGGTATCATGACGCCGTCAAATCGCCCGATCGCGCCGTGTGGGGTGCCCCGTACGTGGATATCGGCGAAGTCAAGGACATCGTCATCACCTGCTCCAAGGTCATCTTCGACCAGAACCACGAAATACTCGGGGTGGCCGCCGGCGATATCTCGCTGGCCCAGCTGCTGAAAATGCTTGAGGACAACGGCAACTCCGGCAGTTTCATCAAAAACAAATACCTGATCGACGGCAAGGGCCGCATCATCGCCGACAGCGAAGTGGATATGGGTTCCTTCCGTACCGGCGACGACCTGCATTTCAAAAACTTCTATTCCACCGAGCTTCTGGCCACCATGTGGCAGATGAAAAACGGCTGGGTACCGTCAGTCGAAAACGGCGCCACTTATCTGTATTTCTTCTACGAGATCAGAAGCCTGCGCTGGCTCTACATCGAACGGATCGACTTCGCCGAACTGGTCCGAAGCCATTGAGCCGCCCGCGGCGGCTCGGAATTGGACGGCGGCGCTGCCGCCTGAATTGGCCGCAGCCTGCGGCTGCTGAATTGGAGAATTGAGAAGCTTCCGTATAAGGCCGTGACCGTCCGTGTAGGTCCATGCGTATAGGGCACATAGGACTTATAGGACGGATAGAAAATGGGACGTATGAGACTCATGGGAAAGTTTTCCCCATTCAGGCGCTTGCGCCGGCCAATTCAGGTGCGCAGCACCGGCCAATTCTCCAATTCAGGCACCTCCGGTGCCGTCCAATTCACAATTGTCCGTGCTTGCGGAATAACATTTTCACTACGCTGCCGGCGGTGAAGTTCGTATTGTTCGCGAACTGGTGTTCGAAGCCTTCGACCACCTGCGCCAGAATATCGTCGTGGCAGATATCCACCCCGATCACGCCGGGCACCGAATTCATGATCCTCGTAATGGGGTCCATCACTGTAATGATAAAATCACACGATTTCCATTCATGCTTTTTCAGCGTTTTGCAGATTCCGATGGCGCTGTTTTCGCTGATGGTGACAAAAGCGGTATTCTTCGTAATTCTTCCGGATTGAATCAGTTCATCGATCATCCGTGCTGCCGTATCCGTCTGAAACCCGCAGTCCAGGATGCTGACGTTCTCCATTGGGAAACCGTGATTCTCCAGTCCGCGGAGCATCGGTCCGATCAGGCGGTCGGCCATCTGGCTGGTATACTGTTTGAACTCATCTTCGTCCATATTTTTCGCCACAGACTTGCAATCCATAGCAGCAACGACCAAATGCTCAATTCGACTTCTCAGGAAATGGTTCATCAACCGCAATTGTATGGCATGCGACATGGGGTGCACATGATTGTGCATGCAGCCCTCGCTGCTGATGGACTCCACCACCAGATAAGGCTTGCCGGTAGCTTCGAGCTTTTCCTTGAACCGGCGGCGGTACCCCAGCAGATCGATCATCAGATAACAGTCGAAGTCTTCAACCCGGAGATCAAGGTCATCCACATACTGGAAACACATGACATGGTTGCCGAGCTCGGTCAGCTTCTGCTGCAGGAAATAAAGAATCTTCAGCGGCATGGTCGAGGTCGAGTAAGTTTCGACGTCGAAATGGCCGAGAATCCCGATGTGTTTGCCTTTCAGGATCGACAGCCGTTCATTCGGCTTCGGCGAAATGATTCTGGTCTTGTTGCCGCGCCTGGCCACGACGTAACCCTTCTTCGACAGAATCTTCAATGCGCGCTGCGCCGTCATTCTGCTGATGTTGAAAATCTTGGTGAGTTCATTCAAGGTCGGAAGTTCACTGTTGACCGGGTATTCGCCACTTTCGATCCGTTGAATGATCTGATCGGCTATATATGGATATTTCTGTTTTTGTGACATTCTTGCTTTACGTTACAATATTATAATTTTCGCCTCTTTGTTTATTATAGCATTAACCAATAAAAATTTCAATCGGTATTTTTTTAAATTCTTATTTCTTTAATATAAATTATGCGAATTTTTTATTCACCCAAAAGTAGACTTCTAATGCATACTTTGAGCTTGTTTTCAGTATCTCATAAATAATGTTTTTATACTTGTAATTTCAGGGCTATATAAGCATTGTAATGATATACTTTATATAACATATACCACATTCACCCAAAAAATTGGCCAATATGATTCCGAAAGCCCCTGCCGGCGGCCCCATGTACCCTCCCATTTTTGTGGCAAATAATCACGGAGCACAGTGGGCACAGGGAAATTTTGGAGAGAAAACACAAAATTTTTTGATGGTCAAAAAGAAAACCCGGAGCGGGGTTGCCGCTCCGGGTTTGAGTTTGCGCTCCGAGACTGGAAATTACCAGTTTTCGGCGAGGACCTCGAAGTATGCTTGAGCATGGGCACAGGCCGGGCACATGCCGGGGGCCTCGGTGCCTTCGTGGAGGTAACCGCAGTTGTGGCACTTCCAGGTGATCGGCTGGTCTTTCTTGAAGACTTTGCCATCTTCGATGTTCTTCAGCAGTTTGCGATAACGCTTTTCGTGTTCCTTTTCCGCCACGCATACTTTTTCCCACACGGTCGCGATGGCGTTGAAGCCTTCTTCGCGGGCCTTGGCCGCAAAGGACGGATAGAGATTGCTCCATTCGTCGTATTCGCCGCCGGCGGCTTCGGTCAGGTTCTCGATGGTGGTGCCGATTTTACCGGCCGGATAGGACGCGGTGATTTCGAGGTCGCCGCCTTCGAGGAACTTAAAGAAACGCTCGGCGTGTTCTTTTTCATTGTCGGCGGTTTCCAGGAAAATGTTCGAAATCTGGACGTAGCCTTCCTTTTTCGCGACACTGGCAAAATAAGTGTAGCGGTTGCGCGCCTGCGATTCGCCGGCGAATGATTTCAGCAGATTCTTCTCGGTTTCAGTTCCTTTGACGCTTGCCATAACTACTTCTCCTTTTCTTTATGGGACTATTTTTACATTGATTGCAAATTCCCCGAATTTGCAGATTTACCGATTCCACCCGGCCGAAGCCGGAAATCTTTTCCAATAAATTCTCCTCCTCGCCCCACAGGCTCGGTACATCGATGACCTTGCCGCAGGCGATGCAGAAAAAATGATGATGCGGGGCCAGATTGGCGTCGAAATGCGCTCGCGGGCAGACTTCGTCCACCCGGAAGATCAACCCGAACTCCTCCAGCGTATCCAGCGTCCGGTAAACGGTATCCAGCGAGATTGCCGGCAGCCGTTTCTTCACCGCTTCATACACCATGTCGGCGCTCGGATGATCGAGCCCCTCGGCAACTTCGCGGTAAACTTCCAGGCGTTGAGTGGTCACGCGCATGCCGCTCCGGCGGCACTGCTCGATAAACTCCTTCTGGCGCTTTTCCTGCTCATCACTAAACACTAGCACGACTCCTTAGACATGTCAAACTTAATAAGAACTATTATTAATAATATCCCCTCTCCATATATTTGCAAGCCATTTCCTATATTTTTTTGCAAAATCTTTTTTCCACTCTATATTATCGTCGAGCTATTTAACTCGTAATTCGTAATTTGTAATTCGTAACTATTTATCCGTGGTGTTTTTATGAAATTTGTCATCGTCGGCAGCGGCAGCATCGCCGGAACATACGTCAAAGCACTGGCCAACGTGCCGGAAGCCGAACTGGCCGGCATCGTTTCACGCTCCGGCCGGATCCCGGCGGGCGCCCCGGAGGGTATTGAAATCGCCGCTTCGCTGGAGGAGGTCAAAACGCCGTTCGACGCGGTGATCCTGGCCACGCCGAACGGGCTTCACCACCTCGGAATCATGGCGGCGGCGCGCCTCGGCAAACACGTCATCAGCGAGAAACCGCTCGGCATCAGCATTCCGGCCATGGATACGGCGCTGCGCGAATGCGCCGCGCACAACGTCAAGCTCGCCGTAAGCTATCAGCGGCGCATGGCCCCGGACAATATGATCGTCAAGGAACTGCTCGAACAGGGCAAACTCGGCAAAGTATTCGCCTGCGAACTGCAGGTCAAATTCTATCGCGACCAGGCGTACTACGACAGCGCCCCGTACCGCGGCAACAAAGCGCTCGACGGCGGCGGCCCGTTCATTCAGCAGGCCAGCCACAACATCGACCTCTACGCCTGGTTTTTCGGCCGCCCCGAAAAAACCGTCAGCATGCTGGGCACCTTCCTGCACAAAATCGAAGGCGAGGACTACGGCGTGGCCATTCTCAAGCACCGCGACGGCATGATCGGCACCATTACCGCCTCCACCGACTGCTACCCCGGATTCCCGGCGCGGATGATGATCCACTCCGACCTCGGCTATCTTACGCTGGAGAACGACGTCATCACCGAATGGCAGATCGGCGACCTGCCGAACCCGAGCGTTTCCGCCGGGATGAAGCTCCACAGCGGGGCCGGCAGCGCCGCCGTCAGCAACACCTCCGGCCACGAAGCGATCATCAGCGACTTCATCGAGGCGGTGAAGCTCGACCGCGCCCCGGCAGTATCCGGCGAGGCCGCGCGCACAGCCACCGAAATCATTATCGACATTTATTCAACAAACCAACTTTAAAAAATGGAGAATTGAGAATTGAAAATTGAGAATTTGGGAGAAGAGGGAATTTTCCCCTTAATTCTCCATTCTCAATTCTCAATTCTCAATTAAACAAATGAACTATCCAAACCTGTACATCCATGTGCCGTTCTGCCGCAGCAAATGCGATTACTGCGCGTTTTACTCGACCACGGGGGCGAATGAAGCGCTGATCGACCGTTGGCTCGACAAAATATTGGAGCAGTACTGGAAGCTGATCGCGCCGCACACCCCGGAAACGGTTTTCGTGGGCGGCGGCACCCCGACGGTCCTGCCGGAAAAACAGCTCGAGCGCTTCTGCATGGCGCTCGCTTCCGAATATGAAACGACCATGGAGACCAACCCCGAAACCCTGACTTCCGGCAAGGCCGCGATCCTGCGCGAACACATCACCCGCGTCAGCATGGGGGTACAGTCGTTCAACCCCGATTTCCGCCGCATTCTCGGGCGCCGCACCAGCTGCGAAGCCATTGAAAACGCGGTCAAAATCATTCTCGACATCCCCGAATGGCAGTTCAATATTGACCTGATTTACGGCATCCCGGGGCAAACGCTGGAGGACTGGCGCGAGGACCTGCTGCGGGCGATCGACTGCGGCGTGAATCACATGTCCTGTTACAGCCTGACCATCGAGGAAGGCACCGCCCTGGCCGCCACCTACGGCAAACTCAAGATCGCCGACGACGAGCTCACCGCCGACATGTGGCAAATGGCCGGCGAAATCCTCGGCGCGGCCGGCATCAAGCGCTACGAAATCTCCAACTACGCCCGCCCCGGCACCGAGTGCCGCCACAACGTCTCGATCTGGCACGGCGCCAAATACCTCGGCCTCGGCCCTGCCGCGAGCTCGTTCGACGGCACCGACCGCTGGACCGAGCCCGACTCCCTGCCCGACTGGCTGAACGGCAAAAAGGCCGCGTTTGACCGGATCGACCCGCAGATGCGTCAAAATGAAATCTTCGCTTTCGGCCTGCGCACCGTCGAGGGCTGGACCCCGGTCTACTGGAAGAACTGGGATGACATTCAGGCCCGCTTCCGCGCGCTTCAGTTCCCCCGGGAGCTGATCGTCGTCGAGCCGGACCGTATCTGCCTGACCGAACAGGGGTTACTGCTCTGGGACTCCATCGCCGAAGGCTGCCTCAGCATGTGATGTGTCTATAACTTGGAATAGACTTTAACGTAGTCGATTTCAAAGTCGCGCGGATATTTCAGCGTCGATTCGACATTGTCGCGCAGCCCTTTGAAGTGAAAAAGCGCCATCAGGATGAACATCTTTTCCTCCGGAGTGGGCCCTTTGTAGCTTTGCTGCAGTTCGCCGTCCACGTACCAGTCGATCCGCCCCTCCTGCCACTCCATGGCCCAGACGTGGAATTCATCTTCGGTATCGGAGGCGGTGTGCTTCCAGTAATGCGCGTCCGAGGTGAAATGCACGTTCATTTCAGTACAGAACTCGCCGCGGACCGGATAGCCGTGGATCTCGAAAATATCGATTTCCAGCGGTATGCCGTTATCCTTGCGGACGCCCTGCAGGGTGAATTCCTGTTTGGCGGGGTCGACCTGGTGCAGCCAGAAAGCGCTCATCACGCCAACGCCGCGCGGACACTTGCAGCGCATTTCGAACCAGCCGTACTTCTGGGAAAACTTTTCGAGGATCTGATACTCCTCCGCGGTCGCGCCAAAGCGGTGGTCCGAGGTCGTAAAGCAGCTGACACAGGGCGAACCGATATGTTTCCGAGGCGGCAGCGTTTCGGAAACACGCAGCTTCAAAACGCTGTTTTCGATGACGTAATAAGCGTTATGGTCGGTCCAGCCGCCGCGGTTCGGAACACCCTGGCGGCGGTAAAACAGCTCCTGCCCGGAGCGGTAAGCGGTGTTCCAGTAAATGTCATTGACCAGCGGCGAATCGAAATCGTCATAAAAGGTCAACTTCCAACCGGGTTTGTCGAGCGGGGTGGCAGGATAACCGGCATTGCAACTCATAATTTTTCTCCAGTTTTTGGCGGGCCCGGCGAACGTTGCAGCCATCCGCAGCTCAAATTCCCAGGCTTTTTATCTAAGATACAGCCCGCCCCGGAAATAGCAACAACCTCCACCGGACAAAAAATGTGAATACCATAACATGGAAATTCAGGCGGCGTGAGCCGGCGGCCAATTACTTCAGCCGGGCGATGGCGCGGAAGCCGATGTCACGACGGCAGAAACACTTGTTCCAGTGGATCTTGTCGACGGCAGCATAGGCGCGTTCGATGGCGGTTCGGATGTCTTTGCCGCGGGCGCAGACGCCGAGGACACGGCCGCCGGTGTTGACGATCTTGCCGTCTTTGAGCGCGGTACCGGCGTGGAAAACCTTGGCGCCGGTGGCTTCGGCTTCCTTGAGGCCGGTGATTTCGAAGCCTTTTTCGTAGGAGTCGGGATAGCCGCCGGAAGCCATGACCACGCAGACCGCCGGGTCCGGGGACCAGTCGAGTTTGGCGGCGGCGAGGTTGCCGTCGGCGGTTTTCAGCATGGCGTCGACCAGGTCGCTGTCCAGGCGGCTCATCACCGACTGCACTTCGGGGTCGCCGAAGCGGACATTGAATTCGAGCACTTTCGGGCCCTTGTCAGTGATCATGGCGCCGACGAAGATCACGCCTTTGAAGTTCAGTTTATCGGCCTGGATGCCTTTCAGGAAAGGATCGAGGACCTCGTCCTTGATGCGTGCCCACATGGCGTCGTCGACGACCGGGGCGGGCGAATAGGAGCCCATGCCGCCGGTATTCGGCCCGGCGTCGTTGTCAAACGCGCGCTTGTGGTCCTGCGACGACACCAGCGGCAAAATGGTCTTGCCGTCGGTCAGCGCCAGGATGGACGCTTCCTCGCCGAAGAGGCACTCCTCGACCAGCACGCGGGCGCCGGAACTGCCGAACATGCCGCCGAAGCAGCCGTTGACAAATTCGATGGCCGAATCGGCATCGAAAGCCACCAGCACGCCCTTGCCCGCGGCAAGGCCGTCGGCCTTGATGACGATGCCTTTTTCGCCGGCAGCAAACTCTTTTTTGACGTATTCGATGGCCCCGGCGGCGTTGTCAAACGATGCGGCTTTGGCGGTCGGGATACCGTGGCGAAGCATGAAATCCTTGGCGAAACTTTTGCTGCCTTCGAGCTGCGCGGCGACTTTGTCGGGTCCGAAAACCTTCAACCCGCGCTTATTGAAAACGTCGACGATGCCGAGGCACAGCGGCACTTCGGGGCCGACGACGGTGAGCCCGATGTCGTTGGCGGCGGCGAAATCGGCGAGCTTGTCGAGTTCCTCGACGCCGATGTTGACGCATTCGGCTTCGGCGGCGATACCGGCGTTGCCGGGGGCGCAGTAAACCTTGTCCGCGAGTTTGCTCTGTTTCAGTTTCCAGCACAATACGTGCTCGCGTCCACCGCTGCCGACCACCAATAAATTCATTGTTTTCTCCATAAGTTAATTGAAGTACAATACAGTACGGAGCCGGATTTTTCAAGCGCCGCCGGATAACTGACGGCATAATCACTCGCTCTTTTTTTTATAAAACACGGAAAACACGGGAAGCACGGAAAAAAATTGATTTTCTTTTTGGATTTTGTGGTTTCTGAAAAAACTTCCGTGTTTTTCCGTGATTTCCGTGTTTAAAAAATTTTCCGCGATCAATCAGGATAATTTTATGGTTTTTTATGAGTCGGACTTGAAGAACCCACTTTTCATGATATATTCTTAAGTTCTGTATATTGATTCGTTT
>JBEBXH010000079.1:0-27459 GCA_040391785.1 Victivallis vadensis | reverse complement strand
AAATTTGGCTTCCGCTCAGATTAGCGCGAAGAATATTCTGATTTTTTGTGGCTGTGCGGAAAAAGTGCGGATTTTGTCTGGTTCCACGTTGAATTTCGCTCAAATTGAGGTAATTTAACAGATGTTTGTATGAATAAAAGGAAATTGATTATGGAAAACAAGTGCCCCGAAATCACCTGGTCGCTGATGCATCCGACGGATCTGGATGTGGAATATATGGGTAAAGTGGCTGCCCGCGCCGCCAATTATCAGGTGGACAGCTTTGAAATATGCGCCGCCTGTCATTCGCCGCTCGGCGGACTGGACGGGCTGGTTTTGTACGAGGATTATCCTCAAACCGCAGCTGCGGTCGACCGGGAAGCCATCGTTGCCAACCGTCAGAGGCTGAAAGAGATTCTCGATATCGCCCATGAAGGCGGTAGACCGGTGTACTATTGGCACCGCGAGGTCACCGTGGCCCCCGGATTGCTGGAAGCCATGCCCGGTTTGCTGGACGAGAACGGCGAGTTCGACCTGCTCGGCCCGGCATTCAGCGGTTTGCTCTGCTATAAAATCAACAAGGCTTTCGAGGCGGTACCGGAACTGGATGGAGTGGTGCTCACGCTGACCGAGGCCGATTATTCGGTGATTCACAATTCCAACGCCGATAAATATCCGCCGGACAAGGTGGTGGCGCACATCGTCGGAATTTTCGCCGGGGAGCTGAAGCGGCTCGGCAAGCGCTTCATCCTGCGTTCCTTCGGTTCGATCGCGCAGGATTACGAGGATATCCTGGCCGGGGCCGCGCTGGCTGCGCTGACGCATGATTTCGAGGTCGAAACCAAGATTACGCCTTATGATTTCGACCCGTTCCTGCCGGTGAACCCGTTTCTGCGGCGGGTGCCGGGCACGACGATGAGTGCGGAGTGCGATTGCCTGGGCGAATTTCTCGGCGCCGGCTATCTGCCGTCCGAAAACGTCCGCAACATCGTCAAATACGTCCGTACCGGGCAGGCGGCCGGCGTGGACCGGTTCACCATCCGCCTCGACCGCGTCGGCAACAATATTTTCGACAACTATGAAATCAACCTCTTTGCCTACCATCAGGCGATCGAGGACCTGCAGGCCACCGCCGATTCCATTCGCGGCAAATGGAGCGAGGCGCACTATCCGGAGGGCTTCGAGCAGCTCCTGTTGGAGCAGGGAATTCAGGGATTTGAATTTGTCGCGCGGACCAATTTCATCGATGGCAACGTGATTTTCCACCAATACCCGCCGGGGCACGATATGAAGTGGCTGAAGGCCGGCGGCATTTTCGGTGTGTTCCGCAATGACGCCGATCTGCATATGCTCACCGGCATCTGGTCGATCCTTGCCGGACAGGCCACGCCGGGGCGTCAGGCGATTCTCGCCGAAAAGGCCCGGGCGGTGGCGATTGCCGAAGAACAATTCGACCGGATCGCGACCCTCGATGGTTTCGCTTATTTGAAACGCCTGTGGGGCAACGCGGTTATCGCTTCGCGCTCGATCGAGGCGTTTGTCAAATGCGTTTGCGCGTATTTCGACGACATGGAAGCAGGGCTGAAAGATGCGCCGAATTTATCACGCGAAGTCGCGGCCGCGCAGGCGCTTTTGAACTCGATGCTGCCCGAAAACGATCGTCAGACGGAATTGCAGCAAAAAGCATTCAACAACGGTATGGATCACGGATTGTTCGGCACGGTCAAACCGATCGAAGAAGTTTACCCGAAACCGATGTTCTCGCTTTGTGCGTTGCTGCTGGACGAATACCATGCGGAATATTACGCCCGGAGCAAATACCCGAAAGCCTTCGACCTGGTGATTGTCGGCGGTATTACCGACGAATACCGGATCGGGCGCTACATGCACGCGAGCCATGGCACGCTCAAGAACGGCGTGCCGATGCGCTGGGCGGGGAACCGCGTTTTCCCGAATGGTTTCATCGAATTCGAGCTGGAACGACCGGGCAAAGGGTATATCCTGATCGTCGGCGAAGCGCCATGTTTCACCGCAATTCTCAATGGTATAAAGCTCGAATGCCGTTTCGACGATGACGGCCGTTTCCGTCTGCCGGTACCGGAAGGCTCGAATCAGATCAAGCTGCGTCTGGAAAAGAGCGGCGACATCTATCCGGAAATTCAAGCCGTAGTCGTCTACGAGGAATGATTCATTACAGCGTCAGGACGACTTTGCCGGTGTTTTCGTTGCGCTGCAAAATGGCGTGGGCTTCTTCGACCTGAGCCATCGGCAGTACTTTGTGGATGACCGGGCCGATTTCACGCGCGGCGAATTTATCCCAGTAGTGCTTTTCCAGTTCGGATAGAATCCGGGCCTTGGTTTCGGAGGTGCGGCTGCGCAACGTACTGCCGATCAGTTTGATGCCTTTCTTGAAAAAGAGGTTCATGTTCAGTTCGGTAGTGTCGCCGCCGAGAGTGGCGATAACGATCCAGCGGCCGCCGTTGGCCATTTTTTCGAGGCATTTACCGAGGATGGGGCCGGCGGCGCAGTCGAGCGCGATGTCCGGGGGATTTTGTTCCAGCACGGCCACGAGGTCGTCGGTTTTGCGGTTGACGGCGATATCGGCGCCGGACTTGCGGACGAAATCGGCTTTTTCAGCGCTGCCGACGGTGGTGATCACGGTACAGCCGGTGAGTTTGGCGAGCTGGATGGCTGCGAGGCCGAGGCCGCTGGCTCCGGCCTGAATGAACACTTTGTCGCCGGGCTTCATGCCCGCTTCCAGATACAGATTGAGGTACGCGGTGGCGAAAACCTCCGGGATGCAGGCGGCTTCGGCCATGGAGAGACCCTGCGGAACCGGGAGTACCATATCCTGCGGTACCGCGACTTTTTCCGCATAGCCGCCGCCGCCGAGCAGCGCGCAGACTTTGTCGCCGGGTTTCCAGCGCGAGCCAGCGGGGGCTTCGGCGACGACGCCGGCGACTTCGAGGCCGGGCCATTCCGGCCAGCCGGGCGGCGGCGGATAGTTGCCCGCGCGTTGCAGCAGGTCGGCGCGGTTCAGCGCGGCGGCGTGGATATCGATAATTACTTCGTGGTCCCGGCGTACCGGGTCCGGCACATCGGACCAGACGAAATTCCGGGCGGTATCAAACAGCATTGCTTTCATTGATTTTTCCATTTTGTATATCCGGCGGCGGCCAGCAGGACTTCCTGTACCAGATAATCATGTTGATAATCATAAGGGTTGACGATTTCGCCGCGAATCATTTGCGCCAGCTCCACTAATTGGCCTTCGTAACGATCGCGTACCGGGCCGAAATCGAGCGTTTGGGGACCTGCCGCCGTAATCAGATTCATTTGCAGCGGATGCCCGTCGAAACGTTCCATCGGGCAAAGCTCGACCGTCCCTTTGGTGCCGCAGATTTTCAGCCGGCGGGTATAACCGATTTCCCGGCTGCAGGCGCGGAGGGTGACGGTGGCATGGGGATATTCCAGGATGGCGACACAGTTGTTCTTGATCCGGTCCGGGTCGCCGGGCGCGGATTTGAGGAACGGCGTGACACCCGTCGGGCGCCCCATCAGCGCGACCACGTAATCGATCAGATGGCAGCCGAGGTTGAACATGATTCCGCCCGGAAATTGGGCCATGTATTCCTGATATTCCTCGCCGCCGTAATTATGGCTCATGCTGGCCTGGATTTCAAAAATTTCGCCGATTTGCTCGCGGTGCTCACGAATCCAGTTCATGGCGGGATTGGCGCGGAACATGTAGCCCATCTGAAACGGCAGATTGCGCTCCTCATAACCCTGGCGCAATTTAGCGAAGTCCTTCAACTCATCGCCGCCGGGCTTATCCATGTGAATGGGCAGATTGTGTTCCAGGCAGCGGAGCGCAACTGGCACCAGGTCGAGGTTCGGCACTTCGACCGCAACCGCCTGCAGGCCGGGCGTATTGAACAGTTCCTCTTCGGTGAGCCATTTCAGGCCCTCATACGGCGAAAAGTCGGAACCGACGAACTTGGCCGCGCTCGTGGCCCGGTCATCCACCACGCCGACGACCTCAAAAAGATCGGGGCGGAGCCGCAAAGTCTTCATTTTGCCGCCGGCATGTTCATGGCAGACGCCGATCTGGCCGATTTTGATCTTTTCCATCATCAATTCCTTTTCAGATATTCATCCATATTTTCCCAGACCGGGCCGACATTGGGGGTGGAGACGGCGTCCTTGTTCAACGCAGTCAACTCTTTTTCCAGCCCCTGCCGCAGCGGCATGAAATCCGCCTGCTTCAAGCCTGCCACACGCAGGATTTTGGAGTTGTCGACCACCCGGTCGAACAGCCGGTCATAAGCGAGCTGGTAGCGCGCTCCGGCGGAGCCGCCCAATATTTTCAGGTAATCCTCGGTGCTGACGGCCACGTATTTGAGGCCGATGATTTCTTTATAGTATTCCGCAATCTCCCCCCAGGTATGGTGCTCGGCGGTAGCCAGGGTGAAGCATTCGCGCATGGCGGCGGGGTTGAACAGCAGCCCGGCGAACATTTTAGCCGTGTCTCCGGCCCAGGTCATGGTGCCTTGTACGGACAGCGCTTCTTCCGGCAGTATGATCGGCAGACCCTTCGCAGTCCGCGCCACGACGATGTTCGCCTCCAGCGTCACCAGTTGATAACGGAACTTCGAGTAAGTGATCGACGGGCGGACGACGGTCCAGTTGTCATAGTTCGAACTCTGGAGAATATCCTCCTGGCGCGCTTTGTACAAGGAATAATCTTCAGTCGTCAGGAACTCCGCATCCTTCGAAGAATCCAGCAGCCGCGGCGTGTTTTCCGTCAGCGGAACGCCTTCGTTGTAAATGCGATAGCTGGAGAGGAATATGTAGTGGCCGGTATTTTGCAGCAGGAGTTCATGGCGAATTCTGAATTCTTCCGTCGAATAGATCAGGAAGTCGACGATGGCGTCGAATTTTTCTTTCAGCAGTTCTTTCAGATACGTGTCGTCTTTCGCATTTGCTTTGGCGCAGGAAACGCCGGGCTGGTTAAAGGGGGCGTCGTCCAGCGAAACCACCTGTACTTCATATCCCCGGGATGCGAGTTCCGGCACCAGGTACAATCCCATTGCTCCTGTGCCGCCAAGTACCAATACTTTTTTCATTTTTTCCTCCAATCAAATACAATGCCTAACGGCGGGTTTTTCATTTCAGCGAGTTTGAGGTAAACGGCGGGTGCGTCGGCGGGCGAAACGATCTCGGATATGATCGGCCGTATCTGCAGTCTGCCGGCGGCGACGAGCTTCAGGAATGCCCGGTAGTCGTCGCGTTCGGTCCACTCGCCGGGGCGCGAATCGGTACCGGGACGGGTCATGGTATGGGCGCCGATCAGCGTGATGCCGCGACGGTGGACGTATTGGTAATAGTCGATATTGACATCCGAAATCCGGGTGCAGCCCAGGAGCGAAATCCGCCCCTGCCACGCGACGTATTCCAGCGCCTGCTGCAGTGCCGCCGCGATGCCGGTCACCTCGACGATGGCGTTCACGCCTTTGCCGCCGGTGATATCCTTGATTTTACCGGCCAGACCGGGTTCGTCTGGCGCAAACGCGTAGTCGGCGCCGAGTTGCAGCGCCAGCTCGCGGCGCCTGGGATCAAAGTCGGTGACGATGAGCGGAATCGCGCCGGAAAGCCGGGCGATCTGCGTGGCAAACATCCCGAGTATGCCCTGACCGATAATCATGGCCGACTCGCCGAGCTCGATCTGCAGTTTGCGCACGCCGAGAAAGGAAAATGAGGCGATGTGGGCGAACGCCGCGTCGAGCAGATCAATGGAGTCGTCGTCGATTTTCATGACCGAAATCGCCTTGCGGACGAAGTGCGAACGGTGTCCGGCCCAGGTGACGATCACCCGGTCGCCCGCTTTCAGGTCTTCAACCTCCGAACCGGTTTCGAGGATTCGCCCCGAACTGCTGTAACCGGGGTTCCAGGGGAACACGCCGGAGGTATTCGGCAGCCCCTTGAAATTGGCGATTTCGGTGCCGGCGCTGATGACCGAGTAGTCGCTCTCGACCAGAACCTCGTCCGGTTTGAGGACGATCTCTTCGTCGACAGTGACCAGCGAGGCCTTCAGCGGAGCGTCGAAACGGATAAACGATATTTTCATTGGGTTTCTCCTGATTCCGTTATAACGCCGAGGCGCCTTTCGGGCCGACCGTGCGGCCGCCGTCGACCATGTAATTGCAGCCGGTGATGTAATCCGCTTCCGGTGAGGCGAGAAACGCGATCATGGCGGCGATATCGTCCGGCGTGCCGGAGCGCTCAAGCCAGGTGCCATTGTTCGGCTTCGGTTCCGTACCGCAGATCATGCCCGGCGAAACACAGTTGACGGTAACGCCGTGCCGTCCGGCCTCCATCGCCAGCGTTTTGCTGAACGCGATGACACCGCCCTTGGCCGCGGCATAATCCGCCCAACCGGGCAGACCGGAAACCCCCGCGATCGAGGCGAGATTGATGATCTTGCCGCGTTTCCGTGCAATCATGCCGCCGAGGATCTGGCGGCAACAGCTGATGGTACCGTCGAGGTTCACTTCCAGAATCCGCTTCCAGAGTTCTTCCTCGACCTCTTGAAACGGTTCGGACTTTTTCCGCAACAGCCCGGCGTTGTTGATCAGAACATCGATCGGGCCGAGCGCTTTTTCCGCTTGTTCGAAAACCGTGGCGACTTCGGTGCTGTTCGTGACGTCGAGTTTTCCGGCCCACGCTCTGCCGCCGCTTGCAGTGATTTCCTGAGCGAGTTTTTCAGCCGTTTCCAGCATGAGATCCGTTACCGCCACGGCCGCGCCCTCGGCAGCGAGGCGGCGCACGACGCAGGGGCCGATCAGTCCGCCGGAGCCGGTCACCAGCACGACTTTGCCATTCAAACGCTTTTCCATAATTATAATACCTCGTTGATGTTCCAGTGCAAATTATCCAGCACGGCCCGCATGGAGCGAACGCTCGGCTGCGCAAAGCCGTAACGCGGTTCATAGCGGGGGACGGCGAAGAAAATCGACGTACCGAGCGCCGGACAGAGGAAGCGGTGCGGACGGCTGAACTTGCCGCCGCAAAGATGGATGAACGGTATTTTCAACTCACGTTTCAATGTCATGGTGGTACGGACGGCTTCGGTCAGTTCGTCTTCGGTATTGACGGTGGTCACGATTTTGACCACGTCCGGACCGCGCGATTCGAGCTCACGCATGTGTTCCACGACTTGTTCCGTGGTCAACGGACACAGGGTATGCGACGATATCAATGCTTCAGCGCCTTTGGCATGGATTTGGTCGATCAGTTTTTTCTGTTTTTCGATGGCGGCGGGGTTGCGGGTGATCTCCATCGGCGAGGCATCGTACAGATCGCCCATCACGTCGATCATCGAGGCTCCGGCCTCGGCGGCGGCAAGCAGTACTTCCTGCCGGGCGTCGTCATCCAGATTCTGCTGTTTGTCGTTGCGGTAAAAAACGAACATGGAGGGCAGGTTCACGGCATCGATGATCCCTTTCAGCGACTCAACGTTGCGGAACTCCGGCTTCAAATCCTCCAGGCAGAACGCGAGGCCGTCCGCACCCTCGAATTCGGCGGTCCGCGCTTCCGCGATCAACTCCTGCGGCGTCTGCCCGGCAAAAATCCCGGTAACCACCGGCCGCGAACTTTTCAGAAACGAATACTTCATGTTATGACCTCATTTTTTAAATTGAAAATTGAAAATGTTGGAAAGGAAGGAATCCTTTTAACCCTCTTTGTCGTATAGTTTTTCTATGATGCGAACCCGTCCGTCGTAGGATTTGTCCCAGTCGCCGGTCCGGGAGGTCAAGACCACCGTGGCAAATCTTTTTTCGGGATCGATACAGATGGATTGTCCTGTCCAGCCGCTATGGAATATCGTTTTGTCCGAAAGGTTTCGCGGGCGATGACCGGCAGACATGTCCCATCCGAAACTGCGTCGTGCGCCGTCCTTTTCAAAACCGCAGGTCGTGATGAGGTCGTAGTACTCTTCCGGAAAACATTTGCGCTCCAGAATATCATGAGCGAAACGGAACATATCCCCCGCCGTCGAAAAGCAGCTCCCGCTGCCGATCGGAAACGGGCAATTATAGCATACGTTGTCATTGTGCTGTCCGGCGGGACGGTTCGGGTCCCAATGTTCGACCTCATCCGGACCATCGCCCGGCGGATACCATTGCGTCCTGTTCATGCCGAGCGGCGCCCAGATGCGTTTTCGTGCCAAGGCATCCAGATCCATGCCGGAAATACGTTCCGCAATTTTACCGAGAAAGATGAAATTTGAACAGGCATATTTAAATGCCTCGAGACGGGGACGGACCGGCCTCTTATTGAAAAGCTCCCGGTTGAAAACATCGGCATCGGCTGAATCGTATGGCTTGCTGTTATCAAAACCGCTCACATGCATAGCCAGATCCCGTACCGTAATTGCGCAGTTTTTTCCCAGAATGTGTTCCGGAAGATACTCCGTAAAAGGCGCATCCGGGTCCAGCTTCCCGTCTGTGACCAACAACGCGCAGCATCCTGCGGTAAATACCTTGCCGACCGATGCGATGTCAAAACGGGAATGTTCCGTCATCGGTTTTTCAAGTGGTTTGACGCACTGCTTTCCCAACGCGACAATAGCTCTATCCCTGCTGCTGATAAAGACAGTTCCCTGGATCAAACCCGCGCTGATCTGTTCCCGTGCTTCTTTTTCGGCATTTTCCATTTTCAATTTTCCACTTTCCATTTTCAATTGATTAAATGATACTGCCGGGGGAGGGGAATCGCAACCGTTTTTTCGGTTAATTTTGAAAAGTCTGATGCAATTGACGGCTTGATCTCAAGAATTTCCGTGATATATTGCAAATTAATCAAAGATAAGGAAAAATTATCAATGAATATTCATGAAATCGCCAAACTGGCGGGGGTGTCGACTTCGACGGTTTCGCGTGTTTTCGGACATCACCCGAATATCCGCGAGGAAGTGCGCAGCCATGTTTTCGCGGTGGCCAAAAAACACGGTTATCACCCGCGGGTGTCCAATAAACAGAAAAATGTGGTCATCATCACACCTTACAATTCCGAGTATCCGGTGCACAGCTGCGTCGACATGCTGCTGATGGCGCTGACCCAGGAACTGCCGAAGCGCGGGTTCCGCATCGAGATTTTGCCGTACGATAACCTTGAGCGGCTGGACAGCATCCAGTTTTGCGCCGCCGCCGCGATCGGGGCGGAGGTCGAGAACTTTAAGACGTGGTCCGACAAATTCAACGTGCCGCTGGTGATCGTCGACCGCAGCCCCGTCCGGAAATCGCCGGAGGTCTACTTCGTCCACTCCGATGAAACGCAGGGTATGGAACTGGGAATCGATCATCTGTACGAGCGCGGCTGCCGCCGGATCGGCTGTATCATTCACGGCGACCCGGGCACCGGCAATGCCGATCTGCGTCACGCGGCAATCATCAAGACATTGAAAGCGAAGAGACTGCCGGCCAACGAGTTCCTGGTTCATTTTTCCGGGCCGGGCTCCGATAAATACGTGGATTTGATCGGCAAGCTCCTGAAGCAGAACGTCGATGCGCTGTTCTGTCCCGGCGGCAGTGCGGGGATCACGGCGCTGTACGCGCTGTCGCTATTCAACAAGCGGGTGCCGGAGGATATTTCGTTGATCGCCAGCGAACAGACCTATTTTTCGCAGTACGCGGTGCCGCCGCAGACCACGATCACGCAGGATTACAAAGCGGTGGCGGCGGCCGCGGCGGACATCATCGAGGCCCGGATCGGCGGCGGCAAGGCGGTGGCCGAGACCGTGCTGCCGTATCAGCTGATCGCCCGCGAAAGTGTCAAACCCCGGTTGATCTGATTCAATTTGAACCACGGAATACACGGAAACCACGGAAAGGGGAATTTTTTTGAAGGTGTATTTTTAGAGGTAAAAAACTTTCCGTGTTTTTCTGTGTATTCCGTGGTTTGAAAAAAATTTTGAGCATCCGTATTTATGGGCAAAAAATTTGCGTGTCTGATTGATTTTCATGTCAGTCAGGCTATATTAATGTTTTAAATTGTAGAAAACAAAGCGAGGAGCTCATGAGAAGCGACTTTTTACCGTTTACCAAGCCTTGCATCGATGAAGCGGATATCGAAGCGGTGGTTGCTGTTTTGCGCTCGGGTTGGATCACCAACGGGCCCAAAAATGTGGAATTCGAGGAAGAACTCTGCCGGATCACCGGCAATAAATACGCGGTGGCGCTGACTTCGGCCACCGCCGGCATGCATATTCTGATGATGGCGCTGAACATCGGGCCCGGGGATGAAGTGGTCACCCCTTCGCTGACCTGGGTTTCGACGGTTAACATGATCGTGCTGGCCGGAGCCACTCCGGTGTTCGCCGAAATCGACCGCGACACGCTGATGGTCACCCCCGAATCGGTCAAAGCCTGCCTGACTTGCAAAACCAAACTGATTATCCCGGTTCATTACGCCGGGGCCTCGTTCGATATCGACGGCATCCGCGCCGTGGCCGGCGACATTCCGGTGGTGGAAGACGCCGCGCATGCGATGGGCACTTATTACAAGGGCCGTCATGTCTGCGAAAACGGCAGCGGGATTTTCTCGTTTCACGCGATCAAAAACGTGACTTCAGCCGAGGGCGGTGCGCTGGTGACCGATGATGAAGAACTGGCCAAGGCGTTCCGCCGGTGGAAGTTCCACGGGTTGGGCGTGGATGCCTTTGACCGCAGCAATCGCGGGCGGGCTCCGCAGGCCGAGGTCCAGGAGCCGGGCTTCAAATACAACCTGACCGACATGCAGGCGACGCTGGCGCTCGGCCAGATGAAACGCCTGAAAGAGATCAATGCCAAACGCGAAGAGATGGCGCTGCGTTATTACGAACTGTTGAAGGGCGTGGAAGGGGTCGAGCCCCTGAAGCTGCCTGCCGGATATGATTTCAAACACGCGTGGCACCTTTTCATCGTGCGGGTGACCACCGACAAGATGACCCGCGCCGAATTCATGGACAAGCTGAAAGCGAAGAACATCGGTACGGGCCTGCACTTCCTGGCGGCGCACGTCCAGAAGTATTACCGCGAAAAGATGGGATTCCAGCGCGGCATGCTGCCGGCAACGGAGTACAACTCGGACCGGATCTGCTCGCTGCCGCTCTTTCCCGGCATGACCCGTCAGGATCAGGACGATGTGGTACAGGCGATAAAAGAAGTTTTAGCGGAACAATAAAAGATGACAGAACTGCAAAGTGCCGACAGCAACCCGAAGGACCGCCGGAAGCGGCAGATCAGCAACAGGAAAAGGGGCCGTATCGTATTCTGGATTTTTGCTGCCGTCATTATGATCTACGGCTTGTGGATCAACCACTTGTGGGCATCGGAGGACCGCTGGGCGGAAATCGCCCGGGAAATGCTGATGACCGGCGACTGGTTCCACCCGTCCATCAACGGCGAGGTGTATTTCGACAAGCCGCTGCTTTCCTACTGGCCGATCGTCATGTTCGCCAAAATCTTTCAGGGAATCAATGAATTCGTGAGCCGGCTGCCATCGGCGCTGGCCGCGCTGCTGGCGCTGTACTGTACACGGTACTTCGGCTGGAAATTGTTCAATAAAACGGTCGGCATTGCGGCTGGCTGGATATTGCTTGCTTCGTTCGGGTTCATTTTTCAGGGGCGCATTGCCGCCGCGGATATGATGAACCTGACCGCCGTGATTATGGCGGTGTCGTGGTTTTTCTACTGCAAGGACCACGCGAAATTCCATCATTACCTGATCTTCTGGATCATCTGTTTCTGCGGGGCGATGACCAAGGGGCTGCCGGCGCTGGTGATTCCGCCGCTGCTGGTGGTTGCTTATCTCTTTATGGCCAAAGACTGGCGCAGGCATATCAACCCGGCGCATATTATTGCGTTTATCATCGGATTCGGCGTATACTTCCTGACCTTTTACATCGCGTCTACCACGGCACTGCCGGAGGGGTTTATTTCCCAGACGGGGGGCCTGAGCGGCCTGGAGCTGGTCTGGCGCGAAAACGTGGTGCGGGTGTTCCAGCCGTTTGACCACGACGATGAACCGTTTTTCTCGTATTTTTATCACATGCCCCGTATCATGGCGCCGTGGGCGCTGCTGATGGTGGCCGCGATCGTGGCGGTGGCGTGGCGCTGGAAAAAGCTCGACCTGAATACCCGCTGGCTGCTGGTGGCGAACGCGATCATTTTCGTCATGTTCACGATTTCGGGCTCCCGCCGCTGGTATTACATCCTGCCGATCATGCCTTTCACGGCGATTCTGATCGGTGAATACATCTGCGCAGGCAACCGGTTCAAGTGGCAGGAATTCATGGGCAAGTTTCACCGCGGGCTTTTTGCGGTGCTGAGCATTGTCGGAATTCTCGGGATCGTGATCCTGCTGGTGATCCAGAATGTGAAAATTCCGGTTCCGGAGCAGGCGGTCTTTTATTTCGAATCATTTAAATCGCTGCCGTGGATTATTTTGTGGAGCATTCCGTTGATTTCGGTGGCCTGCGCGTTCGTCCTGGTGCTGCCGGGTAAACTGATGCGCAAATACACCGGGTTGCCGGGGAACTGGGCGGGGGCGATTGTGGCCGGGGCGCTTTTCATGTTCGCGGCGCTGTCGGTGGTTTACCCGGAAGCGGGGCGGCTGCGCTCCGAAAAACCGTTTGCATTGGAGCTGAAAAAGGCGCTGCATGACGTGGCGCCCGAGGACATTATTTTCTATCCGAAAACATACCCCAAGCTCATTTTCTATATGGATTTGCAGTCGCCCGCCGTGGTGTTGAAGGACGCGGAGGAATTGCGCGATTACATGTCGCAGAGCGTGAAGCCCAAGTATCTGATCACAGAAACCCGCAGCGGCATCATCAAGGATATTTCCGAAGTGTTGCCGGAACTGCCGTTGGATAAGCCGGATTTCCAGGAAGGGGCCGTCCCGTTTGAGGAGCCCGGCGCGCGTAAATTACGTTGCTGGAAAATTGAACCAGCCAAGGAGAGTACAAAGAAATGATTAAGAAAGATTATTCGGTGAAAAAGGTATCCGTCGTGGTACCGGTTTATAATGAAGAAGGCTGTCTGGACGAGCTGATCAGGCGTTGTCTGGAGTCGCTGGAAAAGACCGGCAAAGAGTATGAACTGGTCATGGTCGATGACGGCAGCCGCGACAAATCGGTCGAGATCATGGCCGAAGCCGCCGAGAAAAATGACGGCAAGGTCGTGGTCGTGATCCTGAACCGCAACTACGGGCAGCATTCGGCGATCATGGCCGGGTTCGCCGAAGCGCAGGGCGATCTGATCATCACCATCGACGCCGACCTGCAGAATCCCCCCGAGGAATTTCCGCGCATGGTCGACAAGGCCGAGGAAGGCTATGACGTCATCGGCACCGTCCGCGCCAACCGCAAGGACAGCATTTTCCGCAAATGGCCCTCCTGGGTGGTCAACCGGATCGCGCAGAAAGCCACCGGCGTCAAGATGAAAGACTATGGCTGCATGCTGCGCGCCTACCGCGCCCCGATCGTCAAAGCCATGCTCGCATGCAACGAGCGTAGCACCTTCATCCCGGTGCTCGGCAATAGCTTCGCCCGCAATACCTGCGAAATCGACGTGGGCCACAGCGAACGCACCATCGGCACCTCCAAATATTCGATCATCAAACTGATCAATCTGCAGTTCAATCTGCTGACCTGTATGACCACCGCGCCGCTGCGCATGATGAGCTATGTGGGCGGACTGGTGGCGGCCTTCGGGATTCTGTTCGGTCTCTTCGTGCTGATCATGCGCTTTGTGCGGGATGCCGCCTGGGCGGCGGACGGAGTTTTCACGCTGATGGCGTTTGTCTTTATCATTGCCGGCGTACAGCTGGCGGCGCTCGGGATCATGGGCGAATACATCGGGCGGATGTATCACGACGTCCGGGCCAGGCCGCGTTATTTCGTCGAGACCGTGGTCGGACGCAAAGAAGAAAAATAATTAACAATTAACATAAATATCTGGAGATTGAAAAATGAAATGTGTTGTATTCGGGTACCACAACATCGGATGCCTCGGCATCGAGGAATTGCTGAAAAACGGTTTTGAGATTGCCGCCGTATTTACTCATAAAGACAGCGAAACGGAAAACATCTGGTTCGACTCGGTGGCCGAAACCGCCTCCGCGCACGGCATTCCGGTATTCGCTCCGGAAGACGTGAACCATCCGGTGTGGGTGAACAAAATTCAGGCGATCAATCCGGATATCATCTTCTCGTTTTACTACCGAGACATGCTCAAGTCCGACATCCTGGAAATTCCGAAGCACGGCTGTTTGAACCTTCACGGTTCGCTGCTGCCGAAGTACCGCGGCCGCGTGCCCTTTAACTGGGCGATCATCAATGGCGAAAAGGAAACCGGCGTAACGCTGCACTACATGACCGTGAAGCCGGATGCCGGCGACATCGTGGCGCAGAAAAAGGTCTCCATCGAAGACAACGACACCGCCAAGTCCGTGTTTGTGAAAGCCGCCGCCGCCGCCCGTGAAATGCTGGCCGAAGTTCTGCCGCAGGTCAAGGCCGGTACCGCCCCGCGCAAGGCGCAGGACGATTCGCAGGCCACTTATTTCGGCGGCCGCAAGCCCACCGACGGCGAAATCGACTGGACCAAGTCCGCCACCGACGTGCGTAATCTTGTTCGCGCCGTGACCCGTCCGTATCCGGGCGCGTTCAGCTTCATGGGCGACCGCAAATGCTTCTTCTGGGCCGTGACCACCGTGGCCGACAACGGCGGCGCCAAGCCCGGCACCGTGATCAACGCCGAGCCGCTGACCATCGCTTGCGGCAAGGGCGCGGTCAAGGTCGATTCCGCACAGCTGGCCAACGGCGTGCTGATGACCGGCAGCCAGTTCGCCGCCGAAGCGCGCATCGTCAAGAACATGGTGTTCAGCCATGACGTCCGCTGCAGCAAAGAAGCCGCCCGCAAAAAGAGCGTACTGATCCTCGGTGTGAACGGCTTCATCGGCAGCCACCTGAGCGACCGTCTGCTGGCCAGCGGCAAATACGAAGTTTACGGCCTCGACCTGCGCGCCAATTATATCACGCACCTGCTCGACAAGCCGGATTTCCATTATCTGGAAGGCGATATTTCCATTCACCGTGAGTGGATCGAATACCACATCCGCAAGTGCGATATCGTGCTGCCGCTGGTGGCCATCGCCACCCCGATCGAGTACACCCGCAATCCGTTGCGCGTGTTCGAACTCGACTTCGAAGAAAACCTGCGCATCGTCCGCTATTGCGTGAAGTACAACAAGCGCATCGTGTTCCCGTCCACCTCGGAAGTGTACGGCATGTGCCAGGACGAAAACTTCGACGAAGACAACTCCAGCTTGATCACCGGCCCCATCCGCATGCAGCGCTGGATCTACTCCTGCAGCAAGCAGATGCTTGACCGCGTAATCTGGGCATACGGCGCCAAGGGCCAGCTGAATTTCACGCTGTTCCGTCCGTTCAACTGGATCGGGCCCAAGCTCGACAGCCTGACCTCTGCCCGCATCGGCAGCTCCCGCGCGATTACCCAGCTGATCCTGAACCTGGTCCAGGGCTCGCCGATCCAGCTGGTCGACGGCGGCGAACAGAAACGCTGCTTCGTTGACATCTCCGAAGGCATCGAGGCCCTCTACCGGATCATCGAAAACAAGGACGGTAAATGCACCGGCCAGATTATCAATATCGGTAATCCCGACAACGAAGCCAGCATCAAGGAAATGGCCGACATGCTGGTGAAGAAGTTCGACAAGCACCCGCTGCGCAGCAAGTTCCCGCCCTTCGCCGGAACCATCGTGGTGGAAAGCGGCGCGTTCTACGGCAAGGGCTACCAGGACGTGCAGCACCGCAAGCCGAGCATCAAAAACGCCAACAAAATGCTCGATTGGCAGCCGGAAATCAAACTCGAACAGTCGATCGAAACCACCCTGGATTTCTTCCTGGAAGAAGCGATTTCCTCCGGCGAGTTCGGCATGGATGAATAATGACCTGCTTCCGCTCATGGACTGACGGCGTAGCGGCCCGGCACTGGGTCGCAACGCTGATTCTGTTCACGGCGGCGGTCTTCTTCCTCGGTTTGGACGCCCGGTATCTGTATGGCGCGGATGAAATGCGCAATGCCGGGATCGCCGCCGATCTGACGATGTCCCGGTATTGGACGGTTCCGCGGCTGAACGGTGATTACTTCATCGCGATGCCGCCGCTGTTTTACTGGGTGGCCGGAGCGGTCATGAAGGTTCTTGGCTGCGCAGATTACGCCGCCAAAATACCGGCGGCACTGTTCGGAATGGCCAGTGTGCTGGGCGTTTTCGCGCTGGCGCGGCGGCTGGAATACTCTTCCTTCATCTCTTTCCTCGGCGCGGTGTCGCTGGCGACATCGTTCAAGTTTTTCGAGCTCAGCCGCGGCTGCTTCATCGACACCATGCTGGTGGCGTTCGTCGTGTGGGGCGTGTATGGATTTTACGCTATGGTGAATGCCGACCGGCTGCGCTTCCGGATGCGCTGGTTTCTTTTTTACACGCTGATGCTGGCGGGGAGCGGGCTTTGCCACAGTTTTTACGTCATGCTGCTGCTCAGCGGAATCACGCTGGCATGGCTGGCGGTCTGCAATCTGGTCTGCGCCAAATACCGCCGGCTGGTCTGGTATGGCGCGGTGGTGGGCGGATTGGCGCTGGCACTGCTGATTCCGGTCGTCTGGCTGATGTCGGTGGAGAAAATATCGGCAGGTAATCCGTGGCTCTCCGGCTGGATGTATTTTTTCAGCTACAACGGCAGCTTTTTCCTGAATCCGAAAAACATTCTGGGATTTTACAGCCCGTGGGGATTTATCGCGCTGATCGGCTTGCCGCTGGTGATCATGGAAATCAACCGCAATCCGGCGGAGAGCGATAAAAAGTTTCTGCTGTTGAGTTTTCTTTTCCTGCCGCTGATTTTCGGTTTTCCGCTGCCGGCTTATGCGGCGGCGGCGCTGTTTTTTGGGGCGGCGCTGGAAATTTTTTCGCGGAGTTTCAATCTGGAATTCTGGGAACAATACCGGGGCATCCGGATTTTTGCGCGGGTGGTGGGCTGGCTGATCATCATGTTTATTCCGCTGATGTGCATCGGGACGGTGGCGGGAAATTATCGCGTGATGGGGCTTCTGGAATGGTACATCCTGCTGGCGCCGTTGTGTGCCATCGCGGCGGCCGTCCTGTGGCTCAGGCGGAGTTCGCGCTCGCGCTGCATCGCCATGCTGGTGGCCGTGCTCGGCATCATGCTGATGATCGATACCTACCTGAGGCCGCTCGGCAACAGTCAGCATTCGCTGAAAGATATTTTCCGTTCGGCGGAGCTCAATCTGAAGCTGACCGGCAGTCCCCATATTTACCTCTATGAGCTTTTTGAGGATGAGATCGTGGGCGCGGCGGAGTTCTACCTCAAGCGCCGTATCCGGATTCTGGAAAGCCCGGAGGAAATCGCGTATCTGGAAAAGCACCGGGCGCCGGCATTTATCGTGGCTGCCGGCCAACGGCCCGGATTCGAGCAGATCGGTTCGAGCCGCGAGGTCCGGCGTCCGGACGAAAATGTCCAGATCGGACTTTATCAATTGAAAAAAGGCAAATATAATTACGCTGTGATATTATGAAGAATGATTCCGGCTCGCGTGTCGAGCAATTTTTGAATGATATGAAAACGGTTTCCCCCCGGAAATGGTTTTTTATTTTGATCGTGTTTCTGGTGATGATCATGGGGCTTGGCCTGGATGCCCGTTATATCAGCGGGGCGGACGAGCCGCGTATCGGCGGTATTGCCGCGGAAATGGTGTTCACCGGAAACTGGCTGCTGCCGCACCTTAACGGCGAGCCATTCCTCGAAACGCCGCCGCTGTTTTTCTGGAGCATCGGCGCCATGATTGAAGTTTTCGGTAACAGTGATCTGGCGGCGAAAATTCCGGCGGCGCTCAGCGGCATCGCGGGCGCACTGGCGGTGTCCATGGTTCTGCGCCGGATGCGTTATTCCTGGTTCATTGCAGTCATGGGCGCGGTGATGCTGGCGACTTCGCTGCCATACTGGGGAAACGCACGCAAATGCATGACCGATATCATGCTGGCGGCATTTATCGCGCTGGCCATGTTTGCCTTTTATTCGCTGACCCGCTCGGAAAGTCTGCGCGGACGCCTCGGCTGGATGCTTTTTTATGCGGCCGCGCTCGGCGGGGCGCTGATGAGCAAGGCGCTGGTCGGACTGGCGATCCCCTGCAGTGCGTTGTTCTGCTGGCTGCTGCTGGACAATCTCTGGTGCCGGAGGAAATTCACCGGACAATACTGGGCCATGCTTTTCGGCGGCGCGGCATTGTCGCTGCTGCCGGTGGGGCTGTGGCTGCTGACGGTGGGGCTGAAATACGGTTATGACCCGGTGCATACGATCGTCTGGACCAACAACATCGGGCGCTTCGTCGGCAGTCACAGCGAACATATCGAACCGTTTTATTATTATCTGGAAGTGATTCCGCTGCAGTTCCAGCCGTGGGCGATCCTGGCGTGGGCCGGGGTCGTTTACCATATTTACAACGCCTGGAAAAAACGTGGGGAGGGGAGCAATTCCATTTTCATGCTCTGCTGGTATGTTATCCCGTATCTGATTCTGTTCATGGCCTCGGGTAAACGCAATGTTTACGTGCTGCCGCTTTATGCCGGGGAGGCATTGCTGGCGGCGAGTTTCCTCCACGCGGCGCTGTCCTGGAAATTCGTCCGCAAGGCCTTTGATTGGAAATGGAGCGCCCTGATCATCATCTGTCTGGGGTGGGGGGCCATCATCACGGTGCCGGTGCTGATCCTTATCGGGATGTGTCTGGGCGTCGATCACTTTCATGTTTATTTCATCTGGGCGCCGCTTTGTCTGGCGGCGGCGACGGTTCTGTGGATGAATGCGAAATCGCCGCTGCGCTTTTTGGGGATGCTGTGTGCGCTGACCGGGATTTTCGTCGCGGCCGACACCTATATTACGCCCCGCAATGATGCGGAAGATTCCTTCCACGATGTTTTCAAAGCCGCGGCTTTTTATATGGCGGCGAACGGTACGGAGCAGATTTATCTGACAAGCAACACGGAACGGGTCAGCGGGGCGGCGGCGTTTTATCTGGGACGGCGGATTCCGTTTATTTCCGAGGAAGAGCTGGCCGCGCTTGTGGCGGAAAAGGTCCCGGCTTTTATCATAAGCGAGAAAATAATGCCGGGGCTGGATTCTTTGGGAGTTGCAAATGAGCGCGTTCAATTGTATTGTTTGGAAAATGCAGATTATAAATATCAGAAAGACATGAACATGCAGAGGAAATTATGAAGATCGGATTAAGAGTTGACGTAGACACGTTTCGTGGGACGAAACAGGGTGTACCGGCGTTATGCCGGTTGTTCGACAAGCACGGTTTCAAGGCGTCGTTTTTCTTTTCGGTGGGGCCGGACAATATGGGGCGTCACTTGTGGCGGCTGCTGAAGCCGGCATTTCTGTGGAAAATGCTGCGGACCAACGCGGCCGGGCTGTACGGTCCGGAAATCATTTTCATGGGTACGGCCTGGCCGGGCCCGCAGATCGGCAAGCGCCTGGGCAAGGTGATTCTGGGCGCCAGCGAGGCCGGTCACGAAATCGGGCTCCACGCCTGGGATCATCACCGCGAACAGGCCAAAATCAACAAAATGTCCCCCGCCGAGCTTTATTTTGAGCTCCACAAGGGATTCGATAAGCTTGCCGACATCTGCAACCATCCGCCGGTTTGCTCGGCTGTGCCCGGCTGGCGCTGCTCGGACCAGCTGCTGCTGGAAAAAGCCAAATTCCCGTTCGTCTACAACAGTGACTGCCGCGGTACTTCGATTTTTCGTCCGGTGGTGAATGGTCAGGAACTCGAACAGATTCAGGTGCCGGTGACCATGCCGACCTACGACGAAGTACTGGGTGAAAACGGCGTAACCGACCAGAATTACAACGAATACATGCTCGGCCAATTGAAGCCCGGCAAGCTGAATGTGCTGACGATTCACGCCGAAGCCGAAGGCGGCAAATGCCTTGCCATGTTCGATGACTTCATCGTCAAAGCCAAGGCGCAGGGCTGGGAGTTCGTCACGCTGGGACAGCTCGCCGGTGAAAACCCGAACCCGCCGCTGGGCCGCATCGTGCAGGAAGCCTTCCCCGGCCGCGAAGGCTGGCTCGGCGTTCAAGCCCAAATTTAGTGGACAGTTGATAGTGGACAGTTGACAGTTGCAGGGAAGAGGGTTAAAGGGATTCTTCCCTTTCCTTCATTTTCAATTTTCAATTTTCCACTTTCAATTTAAACGAAGTTTATGAGTGCGGCTTCGGACTGGCAGAGCAGGCGGTACTGGAACCAGGTGTAGCCCATGCCGGCGGTGATAATCATGGTGGTGTCGGTCGCAGCGTTGTGAAACATGCCGTAATCGAGTTTGGTGCCGTAGCGTGAGGAGGTCATGACCGCGCCCGTGCCGGGCAGGCGGATTTGTCCGCCGTGGGTATGGCCGCAGAGTACCAGTTTGAATTTGCGCATGATATCGCGGCGCCCGAGGTTGATGACCGTGTCCGGGTTGTGAGCGGCCAGGATGCGGAAGGCTTCGGGATAATCGGCCGGATACTCCGGTTTGCCCTTTTTCAGGTCATCGGTACCGAAGATGGCCAAATCACCCTGCTGATACCATTCCTGTACGATCAGTTGAAAACCGCCAATCTTGAAGTATTCGCGCCATTGTTCGACCGGGATCCAGTAGCGGCGGCGCTCCCAGTTGCCGGCGATGGCGATCCGGGCCGGGGCCTCGATCCGCCTCAGCGCTTCCAATGATTCCTGCAGGAAACACATCCCCCACGCGAGGTCGCCGTTGAACAATACCAGATCGGGTTTGTATTTGGCGGCGTACGCGGCCACGTCGTCGATCATTTCCTGGTATATGCTGGAGTTATCGCGCCAATGCACGTCCGAGAATAACAGGATTTTTTTTCCGGAAACTTCAGGGCAGGAGAGATCGTAATTGACCAGTACACTGCGTTTGCCGCAGGTGAGGATCTGGCGCTGGTTATAACCTGCCAGCCGCCGCCAGTCATGCAGGCGGTGGCTGAAACAGGTCGGGCGCGTCTCCATTATTCCCCGTTCAGGGCCTTGACGATTTCCAGCGGCAAGGCGGAAACTTTGGTCAGGACGCTCTGGCTGCCGTCCGGCAGGGTAGCGGCTTCGCCGACGGTCTTGCCGAGCAGGGCCTCGCCCATGCGGGTTTTGTAGGAGAGCCAGTTCTTTTCCGGGTTGCCGTCGCGGGCGCCGAGGAGGTAGTAAACCTCGATTTTGCCGGCGGCGTTTTTCAGCTCAACCGTGCTGCCGATGATGGCACGATCCTTGACATGGACATTGCGGAAATCCATCGGCTGGATGGAGTTGATGTCGTGTTCGAGCTCGCCGCGGCGGCGCGAGAGGAAATTGCGGCGCTCTTTGGCGGCGTCGTATTCCGAGTTTTCGCGGAAGTCGCCGTGGGCGCGCGCGGTTTTCAGGTTTTCGCGGTTTTCCGGCTGCTGGCGGTTGATGATATCTTCGAGTTCATCGCGCATGGCTTTGTGCGACGTCATGGAGGTGTAGAGCTGTTCCGCGCTGCTGGCGGGCTGGTCGTTCAAGCGGCTGCTGGCGGCGGCGAGAACTTTCTCTCCGGCGCCGCCTTCGAGGTGTTCGCGGACCTTGTCGGACACGCGGGCCAGCTTGACCAGCAGGCTCTGCTGTTCACCGGTCATGAAGCAGGTGGCGTTCTGCAGGGCAGAGGTGATCTGCGCGACGTCTTCATTGGCGTTGTCGATGAGCAAACGCTGAAAATCCGCCTTGTCGATGAGCAGTTTCCGGAGGTCGCGCTGGGCGGGCTGCCAGGCTTTGGCCAGGCCTTCCATGGAGAGCGCGCGAATCACCTGGTCGATGGTGACGGCTTCCACCAGGTCCTTGTCGACCTTCTTGATGTTGCGGAAAATCCAGACGATGATGTCGTTGCTCAAGCGCGGCAGCCGTGAGACGGCGTCGGCGAATTCGATATCTTCCGGGTCGCAGATGACGTTGATGCAGCGCAGCGGCAGCGCCGAGGCCAGCTGGGCCAGGAACTGCTCCGTATAAACTTTGCTGAGCAGCTTGGAGACGTCTTCGAGTTTCTTGATCGGAATTTCCGCCATGACGGCGATTTTGGCCGGGTCAAGGGCTTCGCTTTCGGCGGGCATGAACGGCGCTTTGCCTTTCAGGGGGCTGAATACTTCGACGATGTCGGCGTTTTCGTGCAGGCGCGGCAGGACCATGGCGACGATTTCCGCGAGCTTGGAGCCTTCGCGGATCGCCACGTCGGCTTTCAGGCGGCTGAAAAATTGGTTGAACTGCTCGATTTCGGCGTGGCTGAACTGAGGAGAACCGGCTTCGGCTTCTTCCTTGAGCAGGTTGTACATTTCCTCGATGCTGCGTCCGGCGCTCGAATGGCGGCGGTTGCTGTTTGCGGCGCCGGCGCTGCCCGCTGCCGGAGCCGTGGAGTTCCACCAGGCATTGAAGGCCGCGAGTTCAGTGAAATTCGCCGGAACCAGCGACGACTGGGCGATCTGCTTGATCAAACTGGCAGGGAGGTCCAGCACGGATTTACGGTTTGCCACATCGCGGTAATCCGAGGAGGAGAACCGGCTGCGGGGATCGAATCCGGAGAGCTTCAGCGTATCCGGGCCGGGCTCGAAAAACAGTGCTTCGGAGAGCGTCACATCCAACGGGATCGCGAGGGATCCGCCGCCGCTGGTCAGGTTGATTCCCACCGAAGTGGTGATGCCGTCGATGCTGCCCAGCGTACCCCAGCGCGGGGGATTGTCGAGAAATACCATCAGACCGGTTTTCAGCTTGAGCAGTTTGCGGCAGCGTTTGGCGACTTCCGGGAGCGGAACGACTTGATCGCGGGCGCCGAGAGCGCGGAAAAATGAACTTTTGTTAAGGAAAGGGGGTAGTAAATTCTTGATGGAAGTGACAAGGGCGCGGCGGAAAAGCGGAGTGTCGGCCGCCTTCATTTCGGCGACGGCCAGGCAGAATTCTGCGCGGTGGCCTTCGAGATTGTCTCCCCATGTTTCCAGGAGGAACTCAAGGTGTGGGGCAACTTCGGGAGCGCTGAGATCGCTGCATTTTTTCAATTCCTGAACCAGTTGGCTCAGGTACTTCCCGGAGTTGTCGTCCGCCGCCGCCAGAAAAAGATCTTCTAATTTCATAACGTGTAATAACCAGTGCGTGTTGGTGGGTGAAAAGTTTTAAGATAGCATCAGCGTTATTTCAGCTGAATCAGTACAATACACGCAGAATACTCATTTTTCAAGTTTTACACGCAAAAAAAATGATAATACACCGCAAATCAGACAGTGCGCGGCATCTGAATTATGATCAGATTTCCGGTATGGCTTCCAGGATTTTCTCGACGGTTTCCGTCAGCTCCTCCAGACGCTTCTCCAATAGGTTGCGGAAATAAACCAGCATCACAATCGCTGGCACCGCGATCAGCAACCCAGCCGCCGTCGTGTACAGCGCCTGCGAAATCGAAATCGCCAGCATCGACGCCTTGTCCGGGCCCATCGCCGTCCCGAGCCCGAGGAACGCATCCACCATCCCGGTCACGGTGCCGAGCAACCCAAGCATCGGCGCGATGTTGCTGCACATCGAAAGGCTGTTCAACTGCCTCTGAATCGCCCGCGCCTCCTTGTCGATGACGGCAATGGCGATCTCCTGCCGCTCGGCCTTGGTTTTGCAATAAGCCACGCTCAAAACCGCAAACGCCACCCGTCCCGTGATCGATTTCTCATTCTGCGCCTGACCATAGGCTCCGTTCCAGTCGCCCGCCTCGAAATAAGGCATCAACACCTCCAGGAACCCCGGGTTAAAACGCCCACGCCGCAACACCCACCAGCAGCGGATGACCAACGCCAGCGCCCCCGTGGACGTAGCAAACAGCAAAATCCAAATCAACAGCCCGATAAACCCGCTGCCGAACACCACATCATACATCATGAGTCAATATTACTCTTAAGAAATCATATCTCAAAACTTCTAGCAAATTTAATTTTCCATGAAAGTATGAATTGTGGTTTTGACCTGCATTTAAGTTAATCATTCTTTGTCTTACTGTCAGCATTTATCAATTTAACGCTAAATGTTTCACAATGCATTTGATTCTCAACAATTCGTATTTCAAGTTGCAGTCGGACTTTTCTTAAAGAATCATGAATATGAAATTGCAGTATTTCATCAAGGATATAGTAATCTGTTGATTTCTTCAGGTGGGAACTAATATACTCAATCAGTTTACCATTTGTAATTTGTTTCAAGCAATTTTCGGATAGATTTCTACTCAACAGTTTGGCGAAATATGCGATTACAGCCTCTTTAGATGGTGGTTCAGAAACAGACGGTACTAATGTTTCTTCAGATAGCATGGCAGTAAAATCTGTATGAGGAGTAAACGCGATATCTGCTACAGCTAGGGTTTGACATTCCCAATCAAATTTTATGATCCAGTCAAATTCACTTAAGTCGCCACGTAAATCAATTCTTTTAACACCGTGAGTTTGATAGAGACATAAATTCACTCGTTTTTTCAAGAGCAGGTAATTTCCTGAAATCAAGAAACTGAAGTCCGGGCTATCAAGCGTTTGTGGCGTCTCTCCAAAAATATCTGTTACTGGTTTCTGTGATAACCAATTTGCCGCCCATTTCTTTCTTTCATCAGGGGTCTTAAAAGGGAATTTACTTGCGGGAGGTTGAAAATTGTTATTCACAATCTTGTTCCGGTGGATATCGAAAGAAACTGACTTCGTTTTAATCTCCGTTCCGGTGAGGTCAATGCCCCAAATATTATCGGTAAGCCAATAGGAAGATGAAAGTGAATAATCCGGCATATCAAATTCAGCTGGTATAAATTCAATAACATTACCATCTTTCAGATTCAAAAAACATGCTTTGTTGTGCCAATTGCGATTGCCAGCATAATACATCTTATTGATCGAAAGAATATTTCCCGCAAAGCTTCTCAGCTCGAAATCTGGTTTTTCTTCGGCGAAAAGGATGAGTATTTTTGCCTCTTGCCTAGAAGGATTAATTGCGACGATTCCATTGGAATTCTGCTTAAAAACAGTTAAATCATTTCCGATAGCCACAAGAAAAAACAGATAAATATATATTGTATAAGATAATTTCAACATATTCATGGTACGATTGTGTTACTGACTAAAGCCCAGTAGGTGTTTGAATTGTCTTTAAATGTTCCCCATTGATCTCCGGCTGCTGTCACATTGTAGCAGAAGAGAACGTGAATAGGTTGACCGTTATTGTCATAGTCATATGGAACCAAATGGGTGCCCCCAAAGCCATTATAAGCAATCACCATTGAATGGATAAACTGATCATCCGATAACGGTGGAAGATTTGGACGATGTAGTCCTATCTTGCCAATTATCTCATTTACTATTGCATGTTTTCCTCTGAAAATTGAGATACCCTCATTCAAATTTTCATGCCAATTCCACATCAATGCCGTATGTGACTGTAGTCCACTGATATTCCCCTTGTCAACTTGAGCTACTCCCCATCCATAGGGATAACCATAATTGGGTTCTCCTGCATATGTACCTGATGAATTAAATTGCTTATGCATTGATTCATGATAGATGATTTTTTGATACATTGCTTTCAAGTCAATGTCATTATTGTTATAATTAAAGGCTAAGTTTCTTGCATTAATGAAGTTTTTTACGGAGGCACTGGTTGGATTTCTTCCTTTTATATTAGCTTTGATGATTTTTTCTTCATCGCTTCCCTCAAGTTTGTACTTGACCAGAAAACCCATCTGCCTGTTTTGGTGAGTTCTCAATATACCACCATTAGTAGCAGCCTCGGATTTGAGTATCGTTTTCGTTACTTCCGCACCTTCTGTTGTAGATAGTTGTTCGCGAAGTTCATAGCCGGTAATATTTCGAACCACACCTTGGACCGTCTTCGAAACGCCGTACTGTAAAGAATAATCAATAGCAAATTTTCCAGTATATTTCGCCTGAATGATTGGGAATAAGGGGGCCTCTGTCTCTGTTCCCCCGGAAATATAGGCTGTACCACCTTCTTGTAGCGCTGTAAAACCAGTTTGCCCAGTCTCTTTTTTCTCAAGCTTAAAATCAGCTATATACATAACAGCCTGTGCATTCTTTGTTGTATCTGAGGATAAATAAGCAGAAACGGTATACCTACCAACCGGAGGCTTCCATTGAGAAAAAGTTGAGTGCCATACTGTTGCTATATTGGTATTGGAGAATCCCTGATAACCACCCCAGGTTGGAGATGCACTCCAGTTTGCATTGACTCCATCCATATTCCCGCTCAATCTCGCGATAAACACATCATTGGGATCACTTTTCACTTTATCGACAGGATATGTAAATAGCTTTTTTGGTTCAATTGAAAACTCTCCTTCTAGATAAGCTTTAATTGTAAAATCGACACGACCTTGTCCTCCACCAGCAGGAGGAATCAGGTGTCCATCCATGATAACAGAAAAAACACTTGGCGTTTGAGGCATGTATCTGGTTGCCGCAACATTTTTTCCTTTTACCTCCCCGGGAGAAAGCCAAGACTCATTATCAACTTTTGCATCATTGAATAACCACGGATTAATGGCATTGGCGGTGATAGAGGCATTATTCGCAGTAGTGAAATTTATTTTTTCGCTGGACCCACCTCTGATGGATACAGATTCGGCATTTACAAGACTAAGATATAAACTAAAAAATACAATCAAAACATTTAACATACTTTTCATTTTTTGTTTTCCTTTTGTAAATCGATTGTTTCTATTAAAATTTCTCTCTTTTCTTTAGATTTTAATTGATTTAACATCTCATTGGCCAACTTAAAATCCTTGGAATTGGCTGCAATATAGCCTAAGTGAAAAGCAACATAATCGGCATCTTGAGAATTTGGATATTCCTTTAAAAAATCCTGATAATATGGAACTGCCAACTTAAATGTTTCCGAGCTGCATGATAAATATGTACCACACATTCGTAAAGCAATTTCGCGGAGGGGGGTTTTTTCTGACAATTTTAGAGCTTGACCAAATGATTTCTCCAACATCATCAAACGTTCTTTCTGTGAGTGTTCATCTCTACCGGAAATCATCATATAATTTCCGTATCCAATATATGCTGCAGCTTTATCTGCATTCGGGATTCTTGGGTCATTTATTATCGAAATGAATATATTACCTGCATCATCAAATTTTTCTTCATAATACAATAACTCTCCAAACAATATTCTTAATCTATTTTTGTCAGATATGCTTTTCCTTTGTTTTTCATCGAAAATCATTCTCTTTTGCTCGCAAGCCAACCTAAAACGCATAACTAGTAGTCCGTTCATAAAATAACATATCACATCGTCCGCATTTCTTCCATTT
>JBEBXH010000078.1:0-27644 GCA_040391785.1 Victivallis vadensis | reverse complement strand
ATATAGCACATATTCGCATATTTGCAATGTTATTTTATGAACGGACTACTAGCCTGCTTCTTCTAATAATTGAGAATTGAGAATTGAGAATTAAAGAAAGAAAAAATAACCCGCCGCCGGGTGCTACCCGGACGCAGCTTGCCACGCCGGAGTATAACGTAGGCGGGTGCAGCGCGCGGATAGCACTGCCCGCCCCCAGGGCGGAACAAACCGTAAGCCGCGCGCGGCGCTAATGTAATATTCACCGACCGACCGGAAGCGAGGTTGAAAAAGCAGCTTGCGCGCTTTTTCAACACTGAGCGGAAGGTCGTCCCTTAATTACCGTCGGGCTTTTCGGCAGTACTGGCGAGGCTGGGCGGAATGCTTACCGCATCGAAGTCATCCGGCTTGGCCGGGTCGAACGTTCCCACTTCCGGACGGATGTGCTTGGCCAGTTCCGGTACATTGGCGCGGATGCCTTCCACAATGCATTTGGCCAGTTCATAACCGCCGTAAACGTTGTGGTGAGTATCATCCCGCAGGTTTTTTTCCTGATTCGGAAACGTTCCGGCAGGGTAATGAACGAACGCTTTTTTGGAACCGCCCTCGCCCAGCGCCCCGTAAAGGGTATAGCTCATCGCATGAAGGTCGATCACCGCTACATTCTTTTCCGTGCCGACCTGACGGACGGCTTCGGCGTAATCTTTCAAAGTCATGGACTGCTTGCCCTTGCTGAACCGGCGGCGCTCCATGGGCGTCACCAGCACCGGGATGCCGCCTTTCTGCGTAACGGAGTCGACATATTCCTCAAGACGGGTTTTGTAGGATTTGAAGGGCCCGGCGTTCTCGCCGGTCTGCTTCTGGTCATTGTGACCGAACTGAATAAATACATAGTCGCCCTTTTTCATCTCGGAAAAAATCTTGTCGAGACGTCTCTGCCCCTTAAAACTGTTCAGCGCCAGCCCGGATTCGGCGTGATTGCTGACAGCCACGCCCTGCTGAAAAAACGCCGGCAGCATCAACCCCCAGCTGCCCCACGGCTCCCCGCCCTGGTCCGTAACCGTCGAGTCGCCCGCCAGAAACACGGTCATCGACTCGGGCGCGGCCTTGACTTCGGGTTTGGCCGTAACCGGTTGATCGCTGAAGACTTCCAGCTGAAGCTGCTTATCCCAGCGCGGATGATTTTCCTCGCCTTTTTTCAAGGCGACTTTGCCGCCGCCCTTGATCGCGGGCGTACGGAAATTCACCGTAAAGCTCTTTTCAACGAATTCGCCCGGTTTGGTCGTGACTTTGTCGAGCACCAGGCGGCGCCCCTCGGCTTTGACCCAGTTATTGGTCGCTTCCTTGTCACTGCCGAAACGAATCGTAACATCGTAGTTCCCCTCCGGCAGATCATACGCAAAAGCCGCCCGCGATATTTCCGCGCCAAGCGCCAACGAACAGATTGACGATGCAATCAATAAACCACAGCCCAGATATCTTTTCATGACATTCTCCGATTCGTTTATTTGTTTCCTACATATAAATATAACCACCAAAAAGGATTCTGTCAATAGTAAAAACATTAATTTTTTCTGCTTTATTACATTTTTCATTTCATAATTAAAAAATAATTGAAGCCGAATATTTTTAAATAAACATAATGGTTTTAATGTTATCTTATTTATATTTAACTAGTTATATATTTATTATGTAACATACATTTTTATCCGTCTAATCAGCCTCAAAAAATAATCAAAATCCGCTCAAAATTTCAAATCATTTTATCCTTATCAAAATAGACTTTCCGTAGCGAAAAATGTAATTTTTTCTCATTTCGGGTATTGACAAAATGTACGTTTAATTGTATAATCAATAATGTAACATGAAAACATCGGGCTCATCCGAAATCCTTTTTGTAAATCAAGAAAAACAAACGGCGCGGGGAGCGTCCGCAAACAGAGAGAAGTGGAAATGAAGAAACATGTCATGAAGTACCGGATTTTTACCCTCATTGAACTCCTGGTTGTGATCGCGATCATCGCCATCCTCGCCGCCATGCTGCTGCCGGCCCTGAACAAGGCCCGCGAAAAAGCCCAGTCGACACAATGCATCAATAAAATGAAACAGTTCGGTATCTGCTACGTGAGTTATGCTGCGGATGAGGACGATTATCTGCTTGTTTTCAAAAACTACGGGGACAGCAAAGTCGTCACCTGGTATGCGAACTATACCGACACCGCCCGCAAGAGCCCTATTCCGATGTACATGAAAGTGGGTGACAAGTGGTATGGCTGCCCTTCTCAGAAAATGGCCGTCAACGACACCGACGTGGACTCCAGAAACCGGGGCTATCTCGCATATGAAACTCTCGGTATTCTGAAACAGACAACCGTCAGCAATCCCTCCTCCCGCTGGCTGATGACCGACAATGACGACATCATTCCTTATTGCTATACTTACAGCAATAACAGCGGCGGCGGCGCCAGAGCTTACGAAAAAGTCGGAATCCGTCACAACAAAGGTTCAAATACCATATATCTGGACGGGCACGTGGAGTGGCACCTGCGAAGCTGGCTGACCCCGGCCATAAAGAACGGCGAAATTTAAGGAATAAACACTATGAGCATACCAACAGTGGCACTGATCGGCGTCAGCGGATACGGCAAAGTGCATTATGATTACCTGAAAGCGCTGGCGGAGGCCGGCAAAATCAATTTCGCCGCCGCCGTGATCCGCCCGGCCAGCATGGAAAAGAATAAACAGACCGTCGAAGAATTGCGCGCGATGGGCGCGGAGATTTCCCCCACCGACGACGCACTGCTGGCGGCAATGCGGGACTCGCTGGATTTAATATGCCTGCCGGTCGGAATCGAGGCGCACCGTCCGATGACCTGCAAATTCCTGGAAGCGGGAATCAACGTGCTGCTGGAGAAACCGGCGGCAGGCTGCATTGACGATGTTCAGGCGATGATCGACGCCGAGAAGCGGTCCGGCAAATTCGTCGCCGTCGGTTTTCACAACATGTACGGGCGCGACTTTCACGCCATCAAACAGGCAATTCTCTCCGGTCAATACGGGGCACTGAAAAATATTTCGTTCAAAGGCGCCTGGGCGCGCCCGGACAAGTACTACACCCGCAACAGCTGGGTCGGCAAATGCTATGCGGAAGACGGCGCGGCCATCTTCGATTCGCCGGTGAACAATGCATTCGCGCATTACCTGAATATCGCGCTGTTCTGCGCCGGGCCGGATTTCAAAACCACCGCCCACGCTGCCTCCATGCAGGCCGAACTGGTCCGCACCCGCAACATCGAGACGTTCGACACCTGCGGCATCCGGCTGATGACCGCCAACAATATTCCCGTTCAGGTGATGATGACCCATGCTTGCGCGGCCGACTGCGAACCTTACGTGCGGTTCGACCTGGAAAATGCCCAGATCCATTGGGACAGCAATATCAACAAATGGTTCATCCTCGATGCGCAGGGCCGCAAAGTTCGCGAAGAAGAACTGCCCGACTGGCGCAAATCGATGTTCGACGACATCGTGGTGCGGCTGGCCGATCCGGAGGTCTTCACTTATACGCTGGCCAATTCCATGGAACACACGTTCTGCATCGAAAAACTGCATCAGCTTTTCATGGTCAAAACCCTGGCCACCAGCGAATACCAAATCCTGACGGACCGCGACAACCAGCGGGCGATCCCCGGCCTCCTCGCGACATTCGATACCGCGTTCCGCGAAAATCTGCTGCCGTCGGAAACCGGGGCCGCGTGGAGCCCGGCGTCTGAGATGAAGGATCTGGACCACGTTTCAATTCAAAATGCAGTAAATCAATAAGGAAATCATATGAAACTCTGTATCATCGGCTCGCGCGGACATATCGGATATGTCTTCGACAGTATCAAAGAAGTGCCGGAAATCACTCTGGCAGCCATTTCCACCGGCTGCGAAGACAGCCCGGAACGGCTGCAGAAAATGGCCGCCGCCGCCGGTTTCGAACCCGCGGTTTATGCCGATTGGAAACAGATGCTCGACGAAATCAAACCCGAAGTCGCGGCTGTGGACGGCCCCTTCGACCTGCACGCGGAAATGACGGCTTATGCGCTGGCGCGCGGCATCCATGTTTTCTGCGAAAAACCGATCGCGCTCACGCTCGATGATCTGGACAAAATCGTGGCCGCACAGCAGAAATCCGGCGCGCAGCTCCTGTCGATGGTCGGGCTGCGTTATCAGGCCGATTTCCAGTATGCGCTGAAGCTCGTGCGCGAGGGCGCTGTCGGCACGGTGAAACTGGTCAAGGCCCAGAAATCCTACCGTCTCGGCACCCGTCCCGAATATTACAGGCACCGCGCGACTTACGGCGGCACCATTCCGTGGGTCGGCAGCCACGCGCTTGACTGGATCCTGGCATTTTCCGGCGGCAGCTTCAAGTCGGTTTACGCGACTCAGACCACCAAGGACAATTTCGGCTACGGCGAACTCGAAATCGCCTGCCAGTGCATGTTTGTGATGACCAACGGCGTCCAGGCACAGGCTTCGATCGACTATCTCCGCCCGGCGGCCGCGCCGTCGCACGGCGATGACCGCGTCCGCGTGGCCGGCACCACCGGCGTGCTGGAAGTCACCGGCGACAAGATTATTCTGATTGACAAAGACGGAAAACGGGAAGTTCCGGTCCCACCCCCGGAACGCAACCTCTTTTCCGACTTTGTCAACAGTTTGCTCGGCAAGGGCAAATGTATGGTATCCGTGGAGGAAACCATCGAACTGACCCGCGCCTGCCTGCTGGCCCGGGAATCCGCCGACAGCGGCAGAATAATGAACTTCTGAGGAGTAATTATGAAAAAGTATATGGCAATGTTGTTTGTGGTCCTGGGAACGGTACTGACCGCCGGGGAAATCCCGGTGAAAAGCGGCGAAACGATCGCATTCCTCGGAGACTCCATCACCCAACAGGGCGACCGGCAGGACGGCTACCTGACCATGACCATGGCAGGGCTGAAAGCCGTCGGCATCGACGCCAAAAAGATCGGCGCGGGCGTGGGCGGACACAAATCCGACAATATGCTGAAGCGCGTCGACAAAGACGTGATTTCCAAGAAACCGCAATGGATGGTCCTGAGCTGCGGTGTCAACGATGTCTGGCACCAGTCGAAGAAGCCGCCGGCCGGCATCGACCTCGAAACCTACAAGAAAAACATCACCGAAATCATCGAAAAGGCCCAGGCCGCCAATATCAAAGTCATCATCATGACCGCCACCATGATTACCGAAAACGCCGCCGACGGCCGCAATGTCAAACTGGCCGATTATAACGCGTTCCTGCGCGAAACCGCCACCGCCAAGGGCTGTATTTTCGCCGATCAGCACCAGGCCATGCTGGACACCGTGGCCGCGTTCCAGAAGCGTTTCCCCGGTCAGAAAAAGAATTTCGTGACCACCGACGGCGTCCACATGAACCCGCTGGGCAACAAGATGATGGCCGTCACGCTGTTGAAAGCCCTCGGGCTCGACGCCGAACAACTGGCGAAAGCCGAGCAGGCCATCGCCGGGTTGAGGACCAGCCAGACGGTTTCCATGACCGTAAGCGATTACGAGTTTCTGAACGACAAAGCAAATGAAAAGAAAGCATCGTTCAGCGATTACGCCGGCGAACTTTTCCAGGAAACCATGAAGAAGGAAAGAGCCAAATGAAATACAAAGCATTGACCGCCATTTGCTGCCTTCTGACGGCCCTGTGCCTGAACGCGCAGGTGCACAATCTGAACGTCGATTGGAAATTCACCAAGGCGAAGAATAACACGTTTCCGCTGGAAAGCGCGGCGAAAAGCGTGGAAAAGAACGGCAAGCCGTTTTTCGCCGTGGACTATGACGATTCCGATTGGGCCGGCGTGAGCGTGCCGCATGCGGTCAATGCCGAGGACTCCTTCGACGACCGGATCGTCGATGCCGGGGAAGCCGGCCTGTATCGCGGTTTCATGTTCTACCGCAAGCACTTCACCCTTTCGTCGGACGCGGCGAAGAACAAGGTTTTCATCGAATTCGAAAGCGTCCGCCAGTCCATTTATCTGTATGTGAACGGCGAGTTCGCCGGTTATTATGAAGCGGGCGTGGCCCCGATCGGATTCGATATCAGCCATCTGGTCAAATCCGGCGACAACCTGGTCGCGGTCGCCAGCGAAAATACCGCCTCGCGCGGGATCAAGGTTTATACCAAAGAAACTAAACCCGGCAATCCTCCCGGGGATCAGTCCGGCAGCAGCCACCAGTGGAACCAGAAGGATTTCAACCCCGTCCAGGGCGGCCTGACCGGCAACGTCAATCTCTATATCAAAAGCCCGGTTTACCTGACACTGCCCCTGTACAACAATTTGAAAACCACCGGCACCTATATCACCGCCTCGGACTTCGACCTCGCCAACGGCAAGGCCACGATCAATGTCAAAGCCGAAGTCCGCAACGAATCGAAACAGGCCGCCAAGCTGACGGTTTCCATCAAGATCAGCGACGCCGCCACCGGCAAAGAAGTCGCCTCCTTCAAGTCGGCCGCCGTTTCCGTGGCCCCGGCCAAAGACGCGGGCAAAACTTTCGCTACCGCCGTGGAAAGCGATGTGTACGACGAAAACCCGGCGAAAACCGCCGTCAACACCCCCGATGTGCAGTATGTCACCGCCGCGAATACCGTCAGCGGCCTCACCTTCTGGTCGCCGGATACCCCGGCACTGTACAACGTCGAACTCCAGCTTGTCGACGATGCTGAAATTTATGATTCCGAAAAAATCACCACCGGTTTCCGCGAAGTAAAATTCGACGCGAAACAGGGCCTGCTCATCAACGGCAAATCCTATTACCTGAAAGGCTACGCGCAGCGCTCCACCAACGAGTGGGCCGTGATCGGCGTGGCCAACGACTGGCTGAGCGATTTCGACGCCGCGCTGATCCGCGAATCCGGCGCCAATTACATTCGCTGGATGCACGTGGTCCCCAAGCCCGTCATGATCCGCGCCGGCGATAAATACGGCGTGGTCTCCGTTTCGCCCGCCGGCGACAAGGAAGCGGACCCCAAGGGCCGCGGCTGGTCCCAGCGCGTCGAAGCCATGCGCGACGGCATCATTTATTTCCGCAATTCCCCCTCCATCCTCTTCTGGGAAGTGGGCAACAACGCGGTCACGGCCGAGCACATGCAGGAAATGACCGACCTCCGCAAGCTGGTCGATCCGGACGGCGGCCGCTTCATGGGCTGCCGCACGCTGACCACCAAAGAACAGATCGCCGCCGCCGAATGGGTCGGCACCATGATCTACCGCCACGATCAGAAGGCCAAAGACAGCATGAACGCCATCGGCCGCCAGATGCCGATGCTCGAAACCGAATACAAACGCGAGGAATCTCCGCGCCGCGTCTGGGACCGTTATTCCCCTCCGGATTATGACTACGTCAACAAATGGCTCGGCAAAAGCGGCAAGAAAACCGACGGTTTCGACATCTGGGATCTGACCCAGGAGGACTTCTGCGTCACCACCGCCGGCAGCAAGGACGGTTACGCGTACTTCTACGGCAACCGCGTCGGCGGCCAGGGCCGCAATTATTACTCCGGCGCCGCCATGCTGACCTGGGCCGACTCCAATATGCACGGACGCAATTCCGGCAGCGAAAACAGCCGCACCTCCGGCCGCGTCGACCCCGTCCGTATCCCGAAGGAATCCTTCTACGCGCTGCAGGTTTATCAGGCCGAAGAACCGAAAATCAAGATCCTCGGCCACTGGAACTACCCGCAGCTGACTCCCGAAACCTATCTCTACCGCGAAAAAGAGTGGACCGGAAAGTATTGGCAGGTGACCGACAAACTCAAACAACGCGACCCGAAAAACAAGACCGTTTATGTGATCGGTTCGCTCCACTGCGCCAGCATCGAACTCTTTGTCAACGGCAAGAGCGCCGGGATCAATTCCCAACCGAAAGACCTCTTCATCTACGAATTTCCGGGCATCGATGTGACGCAGTCCGGCGAAATCCGCGCCGAGGCCAAAGACGCCAAAGGCAAGGTCATCGCCAACGACAAACTCGAAACCGTGGGCGAAGCCGCCGCAATCCGCCTGAAACCCGTCACCGGCCCGGACGGACTCCGCGCGGACGGTTCGGACGTGATGTTCTTCGACGTGGAAATCGTCGATGCGCAGGGCCGCGTCTGCCCGCTGAACTACGACCGGATCGACTTCAAGATCAGCGGCCCCGGCGTGTTCCTCGGCGGCTTCAATTCCGGCAAATTCGGCAAGGACTCCGTCATTCACAAGAGTTTCGTTTTCGCCGAATGCGGGTTGAACCGCGTATTCATCCGCTCAACCCGCAAGGGCGGCGAAATCACCCTTTCCGCGACCTCCGGCAAGCTCACCGCCCAAGCATCCGTGCAGGCCAATGCAGTGACCGCGACCGACGGTTTCATCCCCGCCCAGCAGGCCTTCAAGCCCGGCGCGAAATATGCCGCCGGCGGCACCGCCGAATTGCGCGAGACCAGCTCCGACAATGCCGCCGCCGACACCTACAAGGTGTTCGTAAACGGTCAGGAAGTGTCGTTCACCGGCAATACTCCGCATATGCCGGACAGCTCTACCGGAGTGGTCTGCGCGCTCCGCCCGGTACTCACCGCGCTGGAAAAGGCCGGAGCCGCCCTCCGCTGGACCTACCGCACCGACGGCGCCCTGCCCGCGTACCTGAGTGAATACTCGCTGCCGCTCCTGACCATTCAGGCCAACAAAAAGAAAGTTGAAATCGCCAACGGCAACACCGAAATCGTCGTCGATTCCGGCAAAAATAAAAACCTGACCAATTACCAGTTCACCGCCGAAAACGGCGAACTCATCGGCGAACTTCCCGCGGTATTGGCCTACATCCCCGGCGTCGAAGTCAAACTGGATAGTGACGCCAAAACAATTATCATCAACGTTAAAAAATAAAGGAGAATCCTATGAAATACCTGATCCTGATTACATTGTTCCTTACCGCCGCCGTCATGGCGGGACCGGCACCGGCTTATGACCTGGCCAAAATGCAGCGCGAAAAACTCGGGCGCGGCGTGATCGCCGTCCGCCAGAACGCGGATGAGGTATTTGTCACCTGGCGCTACCTCTCGCGCGACGCCATGGATACCGCGTTCGACGTCTACCGCGACGGCAAAAAAATCAACAAACAGCCAATCAAGGACGTGACCTTTTTCGTGGACAAAAACAAGGGCGGCGGCGTCTACTCCGTCAAGCCCGCCGGCCGCAACGAAAAGTCCGTATCCTGGACGCTGCCCGCCGATGCCCCCATCGGTTACGTGAATATCCCGCTTGACCGGCCCGAAGGCGGCACCGCCCCCGACGGCCGCGAATATACCTACGCCCCGAACGACGCCTCCATCGGCGATGTCGACGGCGACGGTGAGTTTGAAATCATCCTGAAATGGGACCCCAGTAACTCTCACGACAATTCACACGCCGGCTACACCGGCAACGTCTATCTCGACTGCTACAAACTCGACGGCACCAAACTCTGGCGGATCGACCTCGGCCGCAACATCCGCGCCGGAGCACATTACACGCAGTTCATGGTTTATGACCTCGACGGCGACGGCAGCGCCGAAATCGTGGTGAAAACCGCCGACGGCACCGTCGACGGCAAAGGCAAAGTCATCGGCAATGCCGACGCCGACCACCGCAACAAAAACGGCTACATTCTGGAAGGCCCCGAGTTCCTGACCGTGTTCTCCGGCAGAACCGGCGAGGCCCTCGACACTATCGATTACATTCCGGCGCGCGGCAAAGTCACCGACTGGGGCGATCCCTACGGCAACCGCGTGGACCGTTTCCTCGCCGCCGTGGCCTATCTCGACGGCGTCAAGCCGAGCGTGGTCATGTGCCGCGGTTATTACACCCGGACCGTGCTCGCCGCCTTTGACTGGGACGGCAAAAAACTCAAGCACCGCTGGACCTTCGACTCCGGTTCCAGCCCGGAAAACAAAGCTTACCGCGGCCAGGGCAACCACAGTCTGCAAGTGGCCGACGTAAACGGCGACGGCAAGGATGAAATCATCTACGGCTCTATGGCCATTAATAACGACGGCACCGGGCTCTATTCGACCGGCCTCGGCCACGGCGACGCCATGCACGTGACGCAGTTCTCGCCCGACCTGCCCGGCCTCCAGCTCTGGCAGTGCCATGAAAGCGGCAAAAACGGCGCCACGCTGCGCGACGCCGCCACCGGCGAAATCCTTTTTCAGGTCAAAAGCGACAAAGACGTGGGCCGCTGCTCCGCCGCCGATATCGACCCGACCAATCCGGGACTCGAAATGTGGGCCAGCCACGGGGTCGGCATGCGCAATATCAAGGGCGAAAAAATGCCGCTGCCCGAAAAGCCTAAACTCCCGATCAATATGTTCGTCTGGTGGGATGGCGACCTGCTGCGCGAAATGCTCGACGGCAACACCGTTTCCAAGTGGGACTGGAAAGCCCATACCGCCAAACCGCTGGTCCAATTCGAAGGTGCATCGTCCAATAACGGCACCAAATCCACCCCGTGCCTCCAGGCCGACATCACCGGCGACTGGCGCGAGGAAGTCCTGCTGCGCTCCAACGAAAACGACGCCCTGCGCCTCTATATCTCGACGATCCCGACCGAATACCGTTTCCACACCTTCCTCGAGGACCCGGTTTACCGGCTCAGCATCGTGACCCAGAACGTCGGTTACAACCAGCCGACCCAACCCGGATTTTATTTCGGCCCGGACCTGCTGGAAAAAGGCAAGGAACGCATCTTCCGCGGCACCCGGCTGGAAGGCAAATAATTTAAAGTAAAAGGTGAATCATGGAAAAACCAACTGAAATTACGGAAGCAGCGCCACCGCAAAAGAAACTCTGGCACGCCGGTACCCTGACTTACACCACCGCCGGGCTCGTCCTGCTCGCACTCTACCTGCTTGGCGGCGACTTCCCGTGGGCGCTCAAGGACCGCGCGGTACAGCCGTCGGCAACGGTGCTGATCACCAATGTCATCGGGGTCCCGGAGTTCGTCTATGCCCTCATCATCGTTTCATTTCCGAATTTCACCAATATTTTTCTTTCACCGGTCATCAGTTATATTTCCGACCGCCACCGCGGCCGCTTCGGACGGCGCATCCCGTTTCTGATGTTCACCACCCCGATCATCGTGCTGGGGCTCTATATTCTGGGCTTCACCCCTTTTCTGGGCGGCTGGCTGCATGAAACGATTCCGGCGATCTCGAAACATACCGGAATGCTGATTTTCTTCTGTATCGCGTGGGTACTGCTGGACTTCGGCACCACGCTTTCGGGTTCGCTGTTCAACGCGTTGGCCAACGACGTGGTACCGCCGAAATTGATCGGTACTTTTTTCGGGCTTTTCCGCATGGTCAGCCTGGGCGCCGGCATCGTCTTCAATAAATGGCTGTTCGCCAAAGTCGAAACGCACACGATGTGGATTTTCCTCGGCATCGGAACCCTGTACGGACTCGGGCTGCTGCTGCTTTGTTTCAAGGTCAAAGAAGGCAAATATCCGCCCCCGCCGGTTGAAGCAATGCCGAAGGACGGGATTCGGGAATCGGTATTCATCCGGGTCATGCGTTCCGTGGTCACTTATTTCCGGCAGAGTTTCTCGCTTCCTTACTACCGCTGGTACATGCTGGCGGTGGCGATTGCCGCGCTTTCCTTCACCCCGATCAACTACTTCGCCATTCAATACGCCGCCAAGCTGGAAATCACCAAGCAGCAATTCGGCGATTATCTGGTGATTACCTACATTTTTTCACTGGTACTGAGCTTTCTCCTCGGAGTCATCGCCGACTTTTTCCATCCGCTGCGCGCCGGCATCGTGGCGCTGTCCGGTTATCTCATCGTGATGGTTTGCGGATGGTTCCTGTTGGGCGATCCCGCGAATTTCGGAATTATTTTCGTGATTCATGGTGTGGTATCCGGGTGCTATATGACGCTGACGGCATCGCTGGCGTCGCGCATCGTACCGCGTGAGTTGTACGCGCAATTCGGTTCGGCCGTCGGGCTGATCAACGCGATTTTGCTGATGGTCATCGGGCCGACATTCGGTGGCGCGCTCGACCTTATGGGACGCAATTACCGCCTCCTGTTCGTCTTCGCCGGCGTCATCTCGTTCACAGCCATATTGCTGCTGCTCAAGGTCTACCGCAACTTCCAGGCGCACGGCGGGCTCAAGGCTTATCAGGCGCCCATGCCGGAGTAAATATTCATGAAAAAGTCGCTGCTGATTCTTTTTCTAACCTGTGCCGCCACCGCCTGGAGTCTCGAAGACGGCCTGCAGATCTGCAAGTTTCCGGACGGCAAAAAAGCCATGCTGGCGCTGACCTTCGACGATATCCTCGCCGATCAGGTCAAATACGCCCCCGCCATCCTCGACAAATACGATTTCAAGGCTACTTTTTTCATGATTCCGGGCCGCCTCGGATATAAGGGACGTTATAATTTCGCCAAGCTCGAAGATATCCTGCCGCTGGTCAAGGCCGGGCACGAAATCGGCAATCACGCGATGAACCACAATCCCATCCTCGAACTTTATACCAAAGAGAAATTCGAAGAACTGGACCGCGCGGTCATCGGTTCGCAGGAGAAGATTTTCGAGCTGACCGGCGTTAAGCCGCAGTCGTTCTGCTACCCCGGCAACCGGCGTTCCGAGGAGACCGACAAGTGGATTTTGCAAAGCCACCTGGTGCTGACCACCCGGAGCCGCAAACTGCAGAAAACCCCGGACAAGGTCAAAACCCAACTTCAATACATGATTAAGCGCGGGACGTTCGGCGACACCATGATCCACGGCATTGTCGAAGGCTACGATCCCTACGCCAGCGTGGAGGATTTCGACGCCTGTCTCGGTGTGCTGAAAGAATTCGAGAACGAAATCGCCATCGGCACCATGCTCGAAACCGGCTGCTACAACAGCCGCTTCGCCGCCGCGAAGCTGACCGTAAAAGAAGACGCCCCGGACAAAAAGATTTACCTGCTTGAACTTGACCCGGAATCACAGCGTTACGCGGGCGGGCTCTCGCTCCGGCTGCCGGATGCCGGGAAATATACCGTGCGTGTCAATGACGCCGCCGTGATCCCCGCGAAGGGCATTTTCAAGGCACAAACCGGCGATACGGTCGCCATTGCCAAAAAATAAAGGAATCGAAGAATGTCGAAATCATTTACGCCACAGTGGTCGCGGTTGATCGGGGGTGGGTTAATCGCGTTGATGGTGCTATCGCTGGGGTATGCCTGGCAGGTGCGTTCGGCGCAGCGCGGCAAGGACGGCGGCGCGCGGATTCTGAAGCTCGGCCACGGGCTCTCCACCGACCATCCGGTACACGCGGCCATGGTGCGCCTGGCGACGCGTACCGCCGAGCTCTCCGACAATAAACTCCTGGTCCAGATTTACCCCTCCGGCATGATCGGTTCCGAGGCGGAATGCCTGAAGCAGGTGCAGAATGGCCAGATCGATATTTCCAAGACTTCCACGGCGGTGCTCGAGTCGAGCGTGCCCGAAATCGCCGCGCTCAGCATGCCGTATATTTTCCGCGACAACGATCACTTCTGGAAGGTGCTGAACGGCCCCATCGGGCGGCGGCTCGGCGACATGCTGCCGGGCATGCGTGGGCTGGTTTATTATGACGCGGGGCTGCGCAGTTTTTATACCACCAAAAAGCCGGTGCGTCACGTCGACGACATGCGTGGATTGAAGATCCGTACCCAGCAAAGCCGCAGCGCCATGGACATGGTCAGCTGCTTCAACGCCGCGCCGACGCCGATTCCGTGGGGCGAACTCTATACCGCGCTCTCGCAGGGCACGGTGGACGGCGCGGAAAACAATCTGCCGAGCTTTGATACCGGGCGTCATATGGAAGTCTGTAAATACTTCATTTTCAGCGAACACGTACAGGTGCCGGATTTGCTGGTGGTGAGCAAGGCGACGTGGGAATCGTTGACGGAACAGCAGCGCGAATGGCTGCAGAAGGCCGCCGATGAATCCGGTCTTTTTCAGCGCGAACTCTGGGCGGAGGCCGAGAAAAAAGCCCGTGTCCGCTCCGAAGAACTCGGTGTGGAATTCATTACCGTGGACAAACAGGAATTCGCGGCCAAAGTAAAGCCGATGTATGACGCGCTGGACAGCAAAACCGCCGCATTCGTGCGCGAAATCCGGGAGGTGAAATGATGCTCGAATCGATCAAAAAACATACGAAGAAATTATTGAATCTCTTCCTGATCGTGGCTGTGAGCGCACTGGTCATCGACGTCCTGCTCGGCGTCGGGTCGCGCTACCTCGGCGGCGCTCAAATCAAGTGGACCGAGGAACTGGCCACGGTGCTGCTGATCTGGGTAAGTTTCCTCGGCATCGCGGCGGCGTTCGAGGCCAAGGCGCACCTCGGCATCGATATCGTGGTGAATTATTTCGACCCGGGCATGAAGGCGAAAATGTCGGTGTTCGCACACCTGGTGACCATCGCATTCGTAATCATCGCGTTCGAAATCGGCGGCATCAAACTGGTCATGCAGGCGGTCAAACACTGGAACGTAATGCCGGCGCTGCAGGTGTCGGACGTGATCCAGTTCCTGCCGCTGCCGGTGAGCGGACTGTTTATTTTGTTGTTTGAACTGTACAATTTGAAGAAGGATCTGGCAAAATGACGGAAGTGGCAATCGTACTGGTACTGGTTTTTATCGCGCTGCTGCTGAGCAATACGCCGATTGCGGTGGCGATCGGGGTGGGCTCGCTGGCGGCGGTGTTCGCCAACGGCGGCATGGCGTCGAGCGAAATGATCGTGGCGGACCGCATGGTCAACGGCGTGAGCTCGTTTTCGCTGCTGGCGATCCCGTTTTTCGTGCTTTCCGGTGTACTGATGGGGCGCGGAGGCATGGCGCGGCGGCTGATTGATTTCGCCAATGCGCTGGTCGGGCGTTATCCCGGCGGGCTCTCGTATGTGAACACGCTCACGTGCATGATTTTCGGTTCGATCTCCGGGTCGGCCACGGCGGCGGTGTCGAGCGTCGGCGGGTTCATGGTTCCCGAGATGACGCGCAACGGCTACGACCGCGATTTCAGCGTGGCGGTGACGACCACCGCGGCCACGACCGGGCTGATCATCCCGCCCTCGAACATCATGATCGTGTACGCGGTGGCATGCGGCACGGTGTCGATCGCGGCCATCTTCATCGCCGGGGTGGTTCCGGGTATCGTGATGGGCCTCTGCATCATGGCAGTGTGTGTGATTTACGCGTTCCGCAACGGCTACAAGGGCGGCGAAAAAGCCGGCATCCTGAATATCTGGCGCACCTTCCGCCGGGCGTTCCTGAGCATGTTCCTGATGATTATCATCATCGGCGGCATTTTGAGCGGGATTTTCACCGCGACCGAGGCGGCGGCCATCGCCGTGGCCTATTCATTGGTCCTGGCCATGATCGTCTACCGCGAAGTCAAGTTGAAAGACCTGCCGGAAATCCTGGTACAGACTGGTATTACGACGGCTGTGGTGATGTTCCTGATCGCGGTGAGCTCCTCTATGAGCTGGATCATGACGATTGCCAATATTCCGCAAACCATCAGTTCGGCGCTGGTGGCGATTTCCGACAACAAAATCGTGCTGCTGCTGATCATCAACGTCCTGCTGCTTTTCGTGGGCACGTTCATGGACATGACGCCGGCGGTGCTGATTTTCACCCCGATTTTCCTGCCGGTGGTGCGCGAACTCGGCATGAGCGACATTCAGTTCGGCATTATGATGATCGCGAACCTCTGCATCGGCCTCTGCACGCCGCCGGTGGGTTCGTGCCTCTTTCTCGGCTGCGGCATCGGCAAAACCACCATCGCGAACGTGACCAAACCAATGATTCCGTTTTTCCTCGCCATGGTGGTGGCGGTACTTTTAATCACCTTCATCCCGGCGCTCTCCATGTGGCTCCCCGGTGTCGCCGGACTGTTGAAATGACGAAATAAGGAGTTCATACGATGGCTGTCACAATCAAAGATATCGCCGACCTGGCCGGCGTCTCGACCGCGACCGTCTCCCGGGTCGTCAACGAACGGGGATTCGTCAAGGAAAAGACGCGCAAGAAGATCAGCAATATCATCAAAAAACATAATTACATCGCCCCCGAGCCAGAAAAAAGGCGCGGCCCGAAACTGAACAAATCTGCGTTGCTAAAACATTATAATTTCACGATGATCTGGTCGGGCGGGGCCGATGCCCTGGGCAGCCTGACCGGCCAGGCCATGACCATCGGTATTTCCGAGGCGGCAAACGCGATTGGCGCCACGCTGAACGTCGACGCGCTCACTCCGAACGGTGAACTGCCGAAAATCCTGCAGACCAGAAAAACCGACGGCATTTTCCTGTGCGGCAAAGCCTACACCCCCGCATTTCTGGAAAAAATCAAGGATTTTCCCACAATCTGGCTGCTGCAAGTCGGCCCCCGGCCATTCGGCGACCGCATCCAGCCCGACCATGAACAAGTCGGGCAGCTCGCTTATAAGTATCTTTATGGCAAAGGCTGCCGCAAACTCTGCTGCATCAGCTGCAAAAAACACAAGGAAATTCCGGATTACTGGCAGTCGCGCGAAGCCGCGTTCATGAATGCGGTGCAATATGGTGACGCGAAGTGCACCTTACTCGACATCGATTATGTCGACGACCTCTACTGTCCGGTCAAAATCAAGGCCGCGGCCGCCGGAGAAGCCATTGCCCGCCTGAAAGAGATCGCGGACGGCTGCGACGGTATTTTCGTCGCCAACAACCTCGGTTTCCCGGTGTATTCCGAACTGCTGGCCAATGGCATCGTCCCGGTGAAAGATGTGGAAATGGTCGCCGGCGACATCGAAGTCTGCGGCGGTTATCTGAACCCCGAACCGGTACGGGTCGACATCCATGCCAAGGAACTGGGCCAATTCGCCTTTGAAGCCATCATGTGGCGGCTCCAGCACCCGGACGCCCCGCAGATGACGCATTTCCAGACCCCGTCACTGATCATCCCCGAGAAGTAACGGAATTCCTTATCTTTTTGTGGTCAACATCAAAAAAAATACCGGCTCCGCGCCTTTTTCGTTTTCAAATCCGAAAAGAATGGGTATATTATCTCATTGAGAAGTATTCCTGAAATCAGATCAACAACAACAGAGGAGTCGGTCTATGAGCAGAAAGTTGGGGAAGTATTTGGCGGTGGCGGCGTTTGTGCTGAGTTTCGGCATGATGTCCGTACAGGCGGATCCGATCGTCGATTCCAAAACACGGTTGGCCATCACCGGTGACAGCATCACCGAGCAGAGAATGTACAGTCGTTTCATCGAACTTTATCTCACGGCCTGCGCCCCGCAGCAGCCAGAAGCGGTGTTCCAATTCGGCTGGGGCGGCGACCGCGCGGATGGTTTCGGCAGCCGGGTGGCCCACGATTGCCTGTCGTTTTTCAAGCCGACGCTGATGACGACCTGCTACGGTATGAACGACGGCGGCTACGGCGCCTTCACCGACGGCATCAAAAATTATTACACCAACGGCATGAAGCGCCTGCTCAAAAATGTGATCGATGCGAATGTCAAGGTCCTGGTGGGCGGCCCCGGCGCGGTGGACTCCACGACCTACCGCAGAAATGCGGATGCGGCGAAGATGTACAATAACACGCTTTCCAAGCTCTCCGAAATCGCGGAGGAACTCGCCAAGCAGAACAATATGCCGTTTGCCGACGTGCATAAGACCTGTATGGACGCCATGGCCAAAGCCAAGGCCGAACTCGGCGCCAATTATGTCGTGATGGGGAACGACGGCGTGCATCCCGGCGAAAACGGCCAGCTGGCAATGGCTTTCGCCTTCCTCAAGGAAATGGGCTTCGACGGCAACATCGGAAACATCACCTTGAACCTCGCGGCAAGCGGCAATGACCGCGTAACCGTACAGGGCGAACACGACGCCAAGGTCGCCGACGACGGCTCGGTGAAAATCACCAGCCGCCGCTGGCCCTTCTGCTTCACCGGTGGTTCCAATGATTCCTCCACCCTCGCCATGAGCCGCTTCCTGCCGTTCAACGAAACGCTCAACCGTTTCACCTTGACCGTCAAAGGGCTCGATACTCCCTTCGGCGATGTGTTCTGGGGCGGCAGCCACCAGCGTTTCACCAAAGAAGAGCTGGAAAAAGGCGTCAACCTGGCCGAAGCCTTTGCCGGAGTCACCCCGTTCCAGACTGCATGGGGCAAGCTCAACGGCGCGGTTCAGCTGAAACAGGATTTTGAAACCTTCATGATCAAAAACATCCGTATCGGCATGCGCAATAGCTCGTCGCTCTGGAACGGCACCGATATGAAAGATGAACTCAGCACCTTCTGGGATGCGATGTGGCAAAAAGGCTGGGCGGCCAAGAGCAAATCCGTGCAGGCTGCATTCCAGTCGGTCGAACACACGATCAAGGTCCAGCCCTCCACCGGCCAGCCCATCGTCATCAAATCGGACATCACCGTGGCGCCCGAAGCCGCGGAATACCGCGTGGTCTACGATCTCGACCTCAATAAGCTCAGAGGTTCCAATCCGGCCTATACCACCAACGTCAGCAAGGATGCCGGCGAATTTACCCGCATTGCCTATTTCCTCGAACTCGGCGAAGGCGCCACGGCCACGCAGTGGATCTGGGTCTCGATGGATGCGTTCACCAATGACGCCGCCAAAATCGGTGTTCCGATGCCGAACACCCTGTTCCACCAGGATATCAAGAACATGACCGTGCTGAGCAACGTCCCCGCGATCAAGAGCGGCACCGGCATGGAAGGCTGGGTCGAGTTCTGGCCCAGCAACTACAGTCAAGGAAATGTCAAGAAAGTGCCGAACGCCAGCGATGCCACCTTCGACTGGGGCGACGCTCCCGGTACCGGTGTCGGATACGGCAGCATGCAGGTCCACAACCCCGCCGAAAAACAGGTTCTTTTCGCGATCAATAACTGGCGCGCAAACGGCCCGGATAAAATGGACCTCGGCATCGGCAACCAGCCGCAGGGAAACCCGGACTATACGTTCAGCAATAACTCCGGCAAATACAAATTCAAGCGTCTGCAGGTTCTGGTCAAATAACTGATCTGCCGCTTACAAATTCAAAAGGCGATAATCCACCAATACGGATTATCGCCTTTCTCTTTTTAACGCTTTGAAAACTCGCAGCCGCAGAAGTTCTGGAAGTAAAAGCCGTGTTCCTGCGCGATATCGCGGCCGGTCTTGAAGCCGTCTTTTTTCTTGAAATCCCACGCCTCGAAATTTTCGAAACCGCTCCCCAGTTCCAGCAGCAGTTTGCTCGATTTGTGGGGACTGACCGTCAGCGTCGAGGCAAACGAACACCCCAGCGCCCCCGCCCGGGCAGCAGTCCGCGCAAAGGAAAAATTGAAGCACCGGGGGCAGCGCGCACCGCGCTCGGGCTCACCCTCGAATCCTGCGATTTGCGCGAGCCATGCTGCATGATCATAGGGGTCGATCTCCAATGGCAGATCATAAATCGCAGCCAGTTTTTCCACCGAATCGAGCCTGCGCTCGAATTCATCCCGGGTCGCAATATTGGAGTTGGAATAAAAAAGCGTGATCCGCTTATCCGCCTCCAACAGCCGCCCGACGCACCCCGCCGAACAGGGAGCGCAGCAGACATGCAGCAATATCAGATTGTTCATTTCCGTTTTCATATAGATATTCTATCACGAAAACGCTCATTTTCAATGAACAATCACCAGGGAATTCACGGAAGAAAAATATTCCGTGCTTAAAGAAAATTAATGATCTGATCGATGTCGCCGGCGCCGATTACGGCCAGTAAGAGGGGTGCAGCGGCAGTTTGCATGACTTGCGCGGCCTGTTCCGGCCAGGAGCCCTGCAGCAGCGCGGCCTTCGGACCGATCTTTTGAACGAGTTGTTCGCTGCCGGTCACGCCCTTCTCCACCCAGGCGGCGAATACCGGAGCGATGAATATGGAATCGGCCTGTTGCAGCAGCACGGCGAATTCGTCGATGTATTTTTCCAGCCGCGCGTAGCGGTGCGGCTGAAACACCACCCGCAGATGATATCCGGGATAGCGCAAACGCAGCAGTTCGAGGGAACATTTCAGTTCCGAGGGATGGTGTGCGTAGTCTTCGATCAGCACTTTGCCGGGGTTCTCGCGGTGCAGCGTCATGCGGCGCGCCACGCCGGGAAACGACTGCAGAATCCGTTGTGCGTCCTGCTCCTCGATACCAAGCTCGACCGCTGCCGCCACCGCCAGCGCCGCATTCACTCCGAGAAATCCGCCGAAGCGGACCGGGTCAAAAGACGGTTTGGCGGGGTTCAGTACCAAAGCGTCCGGGTGGTCGCCGTAAAGCTGACGGGCGACCGGCGAATCCATATAAATCAGTTTGCGGCACTGATGGCCGAAACGGCGGAAATTTTCGAGCAACTGCGCCTCGCCGCCCACGCTCCAGGAGTGGTCGTCCTCGACATTCGGCACCACGCCGAGCCACGGGTGAATAAAGACATGGGTGCCGTCGCTCTCGTCGACTTCGGTGATGAAGATATCGCCGTCGCCGGTCGCGGAGCTTTCCCCGGCGTTCAGCTTGCCGCCGATCATAAAGCCGCAATCAATGCCCGCGCCCTTGACGATATGCGCGATCATCGCGGTGATGGTGGTCTTGCCGTGGGAGCCGCTGACGGCGACCGGGCGGGCGTAAGTAGCGGCCAGTTCGGCCAGCATTTCGCCGCGCCGCAGGGCGGTCAAGCCGCGTTTGCGGGCCAGCGCCAGTTCGGGGTTGTCCTCCCCCACTGCCGACGAATAAACGACTTTGGAGGCGGTTTCCGGCAGGTTGGCGGCATCGTGGCCGAGGTAGACATCGGCACCGGCCGCGCGCAATTTTTCCGTGAACTTATTGGCGATCAGGTCGGAGCCGCTGACGCGATAGCCACGGCCGGCCATGATCAGCGCCAGGGGCCCCATCCCCGCGCCGCCACAGCCGATGAAATGAATATGCTCAGGACAGTTTGCCGAATTGGGTTTCATAGAGATTCTTGTAGGTGCCGCCTACGTTAAGCAGTTCCTGGTGCGTGCCGGCTTCGACGATGCGGCCGTGCTTCAACACAATGATCATATCGGCATTCTGAATCGTGCTCAGACGGTGAGCGATGGCGAACACGGTGCGATGACTCATGACGTTGTTCAACGCGTCCTGAACCAGCCGTTCGGTCACGGTGTCGAGTGCACTGGTGGCCTCGTCCAGGATCAGGATCGGCGGATTTTTCAGGATGGCGCGGGCGATGGCCACACGCTGTTTCTCGCCGCCGCTGAGCTTGAAGCCCTTTTCACCGACTTCGGTGTCGTAGCCTTCCGGGTGACGGCCGTCCACGATGAACTGGTGGGCATTCGCCTGTTTGGCGGCTTCCATGATCTGCTCATGGGTCACTTCTGAACAGCCGTAGGCAATATTGTCGGCGATCTTTTCATTGAAAAGCAGCGGCTCCTGGGTCACGATACCGATATGGTAGCGCAGCGATTTGATCTCGAAATCGCGCACGTCCACGCCGTCGATCATGACTTTGCCGCCGGTCACGTCGTAGAAACGGGCGATCAGGTTGGCGATGGTGGTTTTGCCGGAGCCGGTTTCGCCGACCACGGCGACCATGGAGCCCTTCGGAATCTTGAAGCTGACGCCATCGAGAATCTTGCGGTTGCCATCATAGGAGAAGCTGACGTTGTCGAAGGTAATTTCTTTCTGGAAATCTTCGAGGACCACCGGATTCTCTTTTTCCACCAGCGCGGTATCGGTGTCGATGATATCGAAATAACGGTCCGCCGCCGCCATGCTGCGCTGCAGATTGGCGATGACCTTGGAGAGGTCCTTGATCGGACGGTATGCCATCACCGCCGGCACCAGAGTCACTACCAGCGACGTGAAAGTGGCGCCCTGGCTATAGGAAATCAGGAAAAAGACCAGCGTAGCCGAAACCGCTACCATTTCCATCAACGGCTGCATCAGCAGCTGCCAGCGGAGCGCGCGGACGATATTTTTGAAATATTTCTGATTGACCCGCTCGAAAACGCCTTTTTCCTGTTTCTCGGTATTGTACGCCTTGACCACCAGGATGCTGGTAAATGTTTCGTGCATCCGCGAGGTGACTTCGGCGATTTTTGCCAGCGATTTCTTGTAGATTTTGCGGATTTTGCGCGAGATGATAATGATCGGCAGAATACACAACGGCATGCCGATGAAGATCAACATCACCAATTTGAAATTGTTATACTGGAAGCTCATCATGATGATGGCGGTGGCACAAGCAAGAATTTCGATCGGGCAACGGGTGGCGTCCGCCACGGTATTCGACACCGAGTGCTCAATGGCAGCAGTATCGTTCGAACAGCGGCTGATCAGGTGCCCGATGTCCTGGCTGCCGTAGAATTTGAGCGACTGGTCCAGCAGCTTGGAGTAGATTTCGTTGCGCATGTCCGTGATGACCCGCGCGCCGACCCAGCGCGTATAGTAATGATTGGCGAAAGTGGCGATGTTTTTGATCAGCCACCAGAACAGGAAGATGAAAATGAAGATGCTGAAGAACTGCCAGGTGACATTGCTGTTGCCGTCCAGCACCGGAAAGGTGAATTCGACCGGCCACGTGACCTTGACGGCGGCGGGGCTGACCTCGAGCGGCAGGTTGAATTTCTCCGCGTAGCCGTGCACTTTGTTGAGCAGCTTCGAGAGTTCCTTGTCGTTTTCGATGATGATCTCGGCCTGGGCGGCGTTCTTGATGGGTTCCTGATTCGTACTCAGACTGTGTTTGACCACGGTGGCGATCTGCGGCACGACCATCAGACTGCTGAAGATCGAGCCGCCCACCAGGAACCCGGCGAGAATGCCGAGAATCAGCCGTCCACGGTAAGGCTTGCAGTACCGCAGTACACGCAAGTACCCTACCGACTTGAAATTACGGTCATTTTGGGCGTTTTTGCTCATGCCAGATTCAGGGCCCGTTCGATGACGGCGACCACGTATTGCAGCTGCTCTTCTTTGAGTTCGGGATAAATCGGCAACGCCAGGATTTCCTGCGAAATCTTTTCGCTGACCGGACAATCGCCCGCTTTGCCGCCCAGATAGGCGAAGCAATCCTGCAGATGCAGCGAGAGCGGATAATAAACGTTGCAGCCGACGTTGTTTTCGGTCAGATACTTCCGCACCGCGTCGCGCTTGCCGCCGGCGATCCGGATGCAGTACTGGTTATAAATATGACGCGTGGTGTAATCGGCCACATGGGGCAGCGTAATCTGGCCCGCAGCCGGAGACGCGGCAAAAAGTTTCTTGTAGATTTCGGCGTTGCGGGCGCGGCCGTCGTGCCATTTATTGAGTTCGCGCAACTTGATGGAGAGGATACCGGCCTGCAGCGAATCCAGGCGGAAGTTGCCGCCCACGTATTTGTGGATGTAGGTGCCGCCCTGGCCGTGATTGCGGAAAATCTTCAGCAACTCGAAGCGCTCGACCGTGTTGGTGCTGACCGCACCGCCGTCGCCGAAGCAGCCGAGGTTCTTGCTCGGGAAAAACGAGAAACAGCCGTAGTCGCCCATGCTGCCTGAGCGGCGGCCCTTGTATTCGGAGCCGATGGACTGGGCGGCGTCTTCGATCACGATCAGGTTGTGCTTTTTGGCAATGGCGTTGATCTTGTCCATTTCGCAGCACTGGCCGAAGAGGTGCACGGGGATGATCGCTTTGGTCTTGGCTGTGACCGCGGCTTCGATCAGGTCGGGATTGATATTGAACGTGGCTTCGTCGATGTCCACGAAAACCGGCTTGGCGCCGACGCGGGCAATGGCCCCGGCGGTGGCGAAAAACGTAAAGGGCGTGGTGATGACTTCATCGCCGAAACCGATGTTTTCAGCCATCAGCACCATCAGCAGTGCGTCGGAACCGGAGGTCACGCCGCAGACATGGGGGGCGTCGCAGTATTCGGCCAGTTCACTTTCCAGCTTGGTGACTTTGTCGCCGAGGATAAAGCGCTGACTGTCGCAAATCTCGGTAATCTCTTTTATGATCTCGTCCTTGAGCGGAGCGTACTGTTCACGTAAATCAAGCAAAGGTACCTGCATTTTCAATCTCCTTAATTAAGGTCTGTTAAATCCGTATTCCGGTAATATACCACAGATTCAGGAAATTAAAATTGCGAAAGACGATTTTTTTCCGGGCAACAAAAAAGCCCGGCATCGAAATGTCGGGCCCCTGAATACAATATGCAATGCTTATTTGGTCAGGTTTTCGCCGGTCTTCTGGAGATCTTTGCCAGCCTGGTCAGCTTTTTTCTGGACCGTGTTCGTGGCATCATCCAATTTCTGTCCGGTGGTTTTTTCCTTGCTGCAACCGGTCATGATGACCGCCGCGCCGAGCATTGCCAACAGAATGACAACATACTTTTTCATTTTTCTACCTCTTTTTTATACTTTTCATGCGCACATATGGGGCGCATCGAGCCATAACTATCTATAATAACATAAAACGCGGAAAAATCAAACATCTTTGCCTTGACAAATCGTTAGAATATTGTTAGATTTCATTACATATTGGCAATTATTCCTGAAAAACAGGTGGAAACATGAAATTTTTATCGTTTGTGCTGATGCTGACCCTCTGTTGCGTCCTGGCCGGATGCAAGTCGGACGAAGATTATATCGAGGTGGCGGAAGTGACGCCGGTGGTGTTCATCGAGGGCGACGCGAATTCGTTTTACATCCGGAACGGCCCGCGTTTCCAGAAAATCGAACCCCTGATCGAGTATCTGAAGAAGAATCATGACCGGATCATCCTCCGCGAAGCGGACAAATCCATCATCTTCCAGAAAAAGCTGACCGCCATTTTCGTCCGGAACGGCATCACCGTCGAAAAGTACATTCCATTTCTGACGCCGGAAGAAGCCGCGGAAGCCGCGGAAAATAAAAAAGAGGCGGAGACCCTGACATTTTGAGCAGCAAAACCCAGGCGCATATCTATACTCCGGGCGAAGAACTTGCCAACTTCATCACTCACGGCGCGGGCGTGCTGGCCGCCATCCCGGGGGCTGTGTTGCTGGTCTGCCGGGCCGCGCCGCACGGGCTGAAGGCACAACTGGCGGTGGGGCTCTACGGACTGACGCTGATTTTCATGCTGGCGGCCTCGACCGTGTACCACCGCGTCAGCCGTCCCGAGTGGCGGGCCCAGTGCCGCAAGCTCGACCACGCCGCGATTTACCTGCTGATTGCCGGTACTTACACGCCGGTCATGCTGCTGGCCGTGAACAACACCGTGGGAAACGTACTGCTGATCCTGATCTGGTGCTTCGCGCTCGCGGGGCTGGTTTTCAAGATCTTTTTCACCGGACGCTTCGAAAAGCTCTCAATCGCGCTGTACCTGCTGACCGGCTGGTCGGGCATGGTGATCCTGCCGACGCTGCTGCGCGAGCTCTCGACCGCCACGCTGGCGTTCATCGTGGCCGGGGGCGTGACCTACAGCCTCGGCGTCATTTTTTATGCCCGCAAACACGCGTTCGCCCATGCCGGGTGGCACCTCTTCGTCCTCGGCGGCGCGCTCTGCCACTACCTCGCCGTGTGGATGATCTTCGGATAATTTCGCAAGACCGTGTTGTTTATTCCGCAAAACGGGCTATATTAATTGGAATATATCCATTAAAGAGTTCAGACATAACATGAAATTCAAACTGCATCCATTCCACTACCGGGTCATGCTGATCGTGGTCGGTACGGTATTGTATTTCATGGCCAATGTCCAGCGGACGGCGATTCCCGGGCCGATCTTCAATATCCTGCAGCAGGAACTTCAGGTTTCGGCGCCATTCATCACCTCGCTCGGGGCGGCGTTCATGTATGTTTACGCGCTGAACCAGCTCGTGATCGGCATGCTGATCGAGAAATACGGCGGGGCGCGGGTCATCGCGGTCGGGGCACTACTGTTCTGCCTGGGTTCGCTGATGTTTCCGCTGTCGCACTCGCTGTTCTGGCTGTACTTCAGCCGGGCGCTGACCGGTTTCGGCGCCAGCGCAATTTACCTGAGTCTGGTCAAGGAGATCAAGCGTGCGTCCAAGGACAAAAACTTCTCGGTGGCGCTGTCGGTCATGATTTTCGCCGGTTACACCGGGGGGATCATGGCCAATGCGCCGTTTGTGATGGGGGTGAGCGCCATCGGGTGGCGGCCGCTGATGCTGATTATCGCCCTGGCGTCGATCGCATTTTACCTGATGTTCATTTTCTCCGGCTACATGACGAAACGGCCGAAGATCCACCGCGAGAAGCGGATCAGCTTCCGGCCGTTTTTCGACGTGCTCAAAGTCCGTTACAATCTTCTCATTTTCGGCTACACCGGGATCAACTTCGGCATGTTTTACGTGATCCAGACCATCATCGGCAAGAAATTCCTCGAGGACTTCTGCCAGATGTCATCCGGCAGCGCCGCGATAATTCTTTCCGTCATGGCCACGATTTCGGCGGTCTCCAGTATCATCTTCGCCGTTTTGAGCCGGATGCTGAACAACCGCCGGCGGATTTTCGTTAAATTCACCGCCAGCACGGTGTTTTCGGTATTCCTGCTGATTTGCCTGATGCTGATCTTCGATATCCGGACGCCGATGATCGGGGTACTGTTTTTCATCCTGACCTTTGCCTCGAATATCACCTCCATCACCGTGTCGCTGCTGCACGAATACAATCACTCGAAGCTCTCCGGCCCGGCCGTCAGCTTCATGAATTTCAACTCCTATATCGTGGTGGCACTGCTCGGCAACGTGGTCGGAATCCTGATGAATCTCTTCAAGCCGGAAATCCAGGCGGACGGCATCATGCTGTACGGGCGCGGCTCGTACCTGGCGGTGTTCATCGCGCTGCTGCTGCTCTCCGCCTGTTCGATGTGCTGCGCCTGGCGTCTCCGCGAAACCTACGGCAAATCCATCGCCCGGGAACTCAGCTGATCATTTTAAACACGGAAATTTTTTAGATTATAATTCTTCCGTGACTTCCGTGTTTTCCGTGTTTTATCCCAAAAGGTCCGAACTCTTAAATTTCCATTTCCAAATTTCCATTTTTAATTTGATTTAGCACGATTTCGGGCTATTGTTTAATGTTGTAATTTCAATACCAGGGAAATGTAAATTTGTTCAGTTGGCTGAAAAAAGATAAAACCGAAACTCCTGAGGTTGAAACCGGCAAAAGCAAGAAAAAGAAAACGGTCGAAGCGGCAGTGCCTCCGAAGCCTGAAAAAGTTGTTTTCCGGTTTCGCTATCTGGTCTATATCATTGTTGCCTTGTTGATGGTGCTGGCGATTCTTTCGCATGACGCGGGGGATTTTGCCATCATCGCCGGGGGCAAAATGGGAATTGTGCGCAACTCGGTGGGCGACATCGGGGCGCGAATTTCCACCACGCTTTTCTATCTGTTCGGCATCGCGGTCTACCCGATCGTACTGCTGATGCTGGTTTGCGCCATCCGCCCGTATATCCGGATCGCGGTCGCCCGCAAGGGATACGTGCTGGCGCTGCTGGTAATCATCGTCAGCACGTCGATGCTTTTCGCTTATTCGCCGGAACGCTTTGCGACTTATACCGATGCGCTGGGCATCGGCCGGATCGAAATGCCCTCGCACTGCCTCTCGGGCGGCGTGGTGGGCCAGTGGCTGGCCGC
>JBEBXH010000077.1:0-28674 GCA_040391785.1 Victivallis vadensis | reverse complement strand
AACTGAACGCCGACGAAATCGCCGCCCTCGCCAAAGAATTCAAGTGATGGAGCAACTGAAATGATCGACAAATAAATGATGATAAACGCCAACGGGAATATTGCTATTCCCGTTGGCGTTTCTGATTTGCGACAACCGCAAATTATGCAAAACTGGCAAATTACCCCAGTGCATCGACAAAGCGCGAAAAGCCCGGTTGCCGGCCGATGTCACCTATTACCTGCCGTGCCTCGGCATACTGACCATCTGCGCCAGGTTCGAATTCGACGGGGCCAGCATTCCGGATGTGTTCTGGTTGACCAAAGGGCATCCGTTCGATCACTTGCACCTGCGCAGCAGTCTGCTACACGATGCGCTTTGCGCCGCGCAAATCACCACCCGCGCCGTTGCCGACAAGGTTTTCCTCGACTTCATGCTACGGCCAGTTACTGGACACCGCCGGTGCCGAATACGTCGAATACGTCAACCAGGACCCAACGCGGAAAAGCGTTGGGGGTATTGCATTTTTATTTTAGAAATGTGAATATCAAAACAGCAATAACCATGAATAACCAAAATTCCATCAATCACAATGAAAGAGAACAATGTAAACTTCTTAAAATAAACATATTGCAATTTGTAAAAATCAAAATACCAAAAAAAAACGCAGGGCCTCCGCTTTCCTCGCGCTCCAGCGGCAGGCCGGATCGGCCTGCACCTCGGTACTTTTTAAGAGGAGATCCGCGAGTTTCCGACTCGCGCCAGCTGGCTGCCGCCCCTGAACCCTGCCGGAGACGTTTCGTCCGGTGTGAGTCTTACTATACTTTGATTTGCATGTCCTTAGTTGCGATATGGGAGATGGGAATTTATATATCCGCAGTATGCTTTGTCTATGAAAATATAGAAAAAGTATAGTTAATGTGGATAAAATAAATAACTTTTTATCACATCCCGGCTTTGTTGTTCGGGAAATAATGCTATATTATTTCTTAACGACAAGAGTTTTTCAAGCGTATGAAGTATAGCGAGAGTAATTGAGACTTTATGAAGACATGCAGTAAATGCCGCGGCAATTATGCCAAACATGCAATTTATCGTACCAGTCTCAGAGACATTCATTTTTCCAGCGATTCCTATTTGAAAAGCGGGCTTGAGTCCAATTTCGGCATTTGCGACGTGCGTATCGACTACTTCGAATCGGTACTGATCATCACGTTCAACCCGGCGATCATTATTCCCGAACAGATCGCCCAGGCGCTGCGTTCGCCGGGGTTCAAGCTCCGGGAAACGCTGATTCACCAGATTCACCGCTTCCTCTTCTGTCATATCCACGTGCTGCGGCTGTCGATGTCCGGGATTCTGGTGGCCGCGAGCTGGGCGCTGCTGTTCCGTTTCGGGGACAGTTATAATTTCCGGATTTTCGGCAAGCAAGGCGATCTGTCATTGCACCTGAGTTATATCGTAATCAATATGCTGGTGATCGTCGTGGCCATGTGGCCGCGCTTTTTCAAGGCCATCCACAGTCTGAAAAAGGGAATGTACAGCGTGGAAATGTTCACGCTGGTGGCGATCGGCGGGGCGGTGCTGGGCGGTTACTGGCTGGAAGCGGCGACGTTTTCGCTGGTGGCGGTGTTTGTGGACGCCTTCGAGGAAATCATTGCTTCGCAGACCTGGCACGAATACCTTAACGGCACGATCGCCAATGCCAAAAACGCTTATATTATCGAGGGCAACGCCATTCGCAAGATTCCGATCAGCAAACTGAAGGTTGGGCAACTGCTGTCCGTACAGCGCGGGATGCTGATTCCGGTGGACGGCAAGGTAATCAGCGGCGGCGGGCATATCGATGAATCGGCGCTGATCGGCGAGAGTTCGTTCCGCAAAAAAGAGGTCGGCGACAAGGTGTACGCGGGTACGCTCCTCGAGAGCGGCTCCATGACCGTGGAGGCCATCAAGGTCGGCCACGACACCACTGTGGCGGGGATTTCCAAGCTGATCAGTCACGCGCAGCAGGAAAAAGAATCCGAAATGAAGAAGATCGTCGACTCCTGCGCCGCCTGGCTGACGTGTTTCACCATGGCCTACGCGGTGCTGACGTTTATCATTCGTTATATGGTGATCCATGATTCGCTGGCGAACGTGTTGACGCTCGGGCTCAGCATCATTTTCGTGTCGTGCCCCTGTGCGCTGCTTTTGAGTGCGCCGCTGGCGATTCACGCGGGGGTGGGGCTGGCGGCCAAGTTCGGCATCATTTTCCGCAATGGACAGGTGATGGAGGACTTCGCCAAGACCAAGGTCTTGCTGGTGGACAAAACCGGGACGCTGACTTATGCCAGCTCGGAAGTCTGCGAAATGAAACTTTTCGGTGACGCGGACGAACAGGATATCCTGAAAAAATCCATGGCGATCGAGAGTAATTCGTACCATCCGCTGGCGCTGGCGATCTGTGCTTATGCCGACCGGCGGGGCACCGAAATGATCAACGCCGAAAAATACCTGGACCTCGAGGGCGGCGCCTCCGCCTACATGGACAGCCAGACCTATTTCCTCGGTTCGAAGCGTTTGATGCAGAATATGAAATACGAGGCGACCCCGGCGGTCAAAGAGTGGTTGGAAATGGCCGAAAGCAAGGGGTATGAGACGGTGCTGCTGGCGGACGAGAAACAGATTATCGGCGGGTTTGCCTTTGTCGATAAGCTTCGCGAAGAATCGTTTGAAGTCATGAAGCAGCTGCGTGCGCAGGGCATGCGGAAAATCATCATGGTGACCGGCGACACCTGCGCCTGTGCCAAACGTATTTCCGAACAGCTCGAACTGGACGATTATCAGGCGGAGTGTTTCCCCGAGTCCAAGCTGAGCCGCCTGCTGGAGATCAAGTCCATGGAAAACGTGGCGATGATCGGCGACGGCATTAACGACGCGCCCGCCATGGCCGCGGCCACCGTGGGGATCGTGATGGTCAACACCGGTACGGATGCCGCCATTGCCGCGGCCGACATCGTACTCGGCGGCAGCAATCTGAACGACCTTGTGCTCGCGTATGACCTTAGCAAAAAGGTCTACCGGACGATCAAATTCAATATTTCGCTGTCAATCGCCCTGGTGGCGCTGATGCTGCTGCTGGTCAGCAGCAATCACCTGAGCCTGACGCAAAGCACATTCCTTTATGTAGGATCGTCGTTGTTGATTCTCTGCAGTTCCTATCTGGGGCTGCTGATTACCTTTCCCTGGCTGAAACGCCTCGGCAGCCGCATCAAGATCAAGAAGTAAAAGCGATTTACAGCAGAAAAATGCGAGGAACTGTGTGTTTCCTCGCTTTTTTGTTTGTGCAGAGTAATGCTTGATTTGCAATTCGGTATTGATCGTTTCTTTATTCAATCAGCCACATAGATTTCTTCATTGCGTCCCTGGCCGGGATTGAACTTGCCGAGGATGATTTTGCCGAAGCTGTCGGGCTCGGCATAGCGCCGGTCGGCAGGGCCCCAGGTGGAGAATTCCGGCGCCGAGCCCTGACGGGTACGGCACAGGTTGAATTTCAGCTCGATTCCCGGTTCTGCAAGTTGGATTTGCAGCAGTTTCCACGGGATTGCCATGAAGATGTCGAAGCCCTTGCCCTGCTTGACTTGAGTCTGAACGACCATGCCGTCCGTCGGCGCGGCGGTTTTCAGGTCCAGGTTGCCGCGCTGCTGGCCGCGGACATCGCCAAGTAATTGCAGGAGATGCCCGTCCGGGCGGACAAAATAGAGTTCGATGACATCGTTTTTCCAGATATCGTATTTCTCTTCGGCGAGAACTTTGCGTTGGGTTTCTCCGGCGGAAATCCCTACGTACAGATATTGATTATCGTAGGCCAGATATCCGAGTGTCGGTTGAGTGAGCGGATTCGGAGTTACTTTCAATTTCTGCAGATGGTCGATCTTTGCCCAGTTCCGCCATTCGGCAGGGTCGATGGATTTCAGGGATTTCGGCGGACGTGCGAGCTTCATCAGGTTCAGTGGGTCCGGAGTGCCGGATTTACCGTCGAAAACCCGGATGAAGTCTCCGCTACCGGGGTTGTTGAATTCAAGAATTTCCAGCGAAAAATGGCGGTTGGGATAAACCCGGTTCACGCCGACACTCAAATATGCGGTACCATCCCAGTCAGGCGGGGCAAATTGCTCAAGGTTCAGCGAAAAGGTTTGTTCCGGGGCGGTATCGACCAGCGGACCGAGGTCGAAATGCTGGTCTTGCGGACGGGCACAACCCCACGGCGGCAGGGGATTGCGCAGTTTGGAGTCATAGAGCCCGGCCGAGAGATCGACGCGTTTGGCATATTTGCCGTTGACCCGGTAATCGATGACCAGTCCGGCGAAGTCCAGCGACGGGTCCTTGTAATTATAGGTCACGTGAGTATTGGCAAGGGTCGGATTCGCGTAAAATGTATTGGCGAGGCGCAAGCGTATCAGCCGGGCTCCATTGAGTTCGAACCCAGCATATGTTTTCAGGATCAGCGTCGTGAAGCCGGGTTTTTCGCGGTGACTGGTTCCGGCGATCAGTGTTTTGACCGCCGCATCGGCGGAAACAATATACGGCGGAATATCACGCTGCAGCTCAAACGCATCCACCCAGTCGCTGACATAAGTGGATTGCTGCGTAATCGTGACGTTTCCGGACGCCGCATTGACTTTTTCGGTGTTCTTCTGTTCGGGATGGGTGATGCTCAAATCATCCTGCTTGACGGAGGTTCCTTTGCCGGGCGGCAGGATGAGCGTCTGCGGGTTGGCGGTACCGGCCCGGCGAACGGTGTATTCGCCGCCCGGGTGCTGCTCCGGTATCGCGATGGGAGCTTGACCGGTATAAATGCTGCGCCCCTGATGTTCGAGGACATACAAGCCATCTTTATCGGCCTCGATTTGACTGCCGGATAAAGCAACTTTAAAAGGGATGCTTGAGGTAGGTGTTCGTGGTGTGGTTTTGTACTGTATTTCAAAATCGCCTTGCGGCAGGGTTACGCATTGGAAAACCAGTCCGCCAATGTCGACATCCCGTACTTCGGTTTTGGCGTTATTTACCGTGATATCGGTAAATACGAGATCCTTGTCGGCCAGCAGAATTTCTACTTTTCTCCTCGGGTTATGAACTTTTGAGCCATCGATTTTGACATCATGAAATGAGGTGTAAAAATAGCTCATCCCAAGATCGTTCACCGTGTACAGCGCCAGCGGCGACCGGGTTGCGATAAACTGTGTCATATGGTCCGGCTTGCAGTTCCTGATGGTGTATTCCAAGGCTCCTGCCGCATTGCCGCTGTAAATCAATTGCGGCGCGCCGATTGTACCGCCATTCCAGCCGTGTTTACGGTAAATTTCGCGATATTCGCGATTGCTCAAGAAATAATCCGGCACATCCTCGCCGAAACGGCGTACCGGCATGCTCCAGATATTGATGCGCTCATCCTGCCGGAAGCCGAGCGTGGAAAGATCGATTTTTACCGGAATATCGCTGGTCGTCTGTGCACGGTTGATAAAGGACATAATCACATCGCTTGAGTCCAGCCTGCGTCCTGCGTAAGATTCCACTTCGGTTCGCGGATCCGATTTCCAATCCGGTGTATACTTGACGTTGACCGGGTCGGTATTGCCGGTTTCGAAACAGGCGCGGACAGCCCGCAGATTATTACCTGCTTCAGAATATTGCAGCGTGGGAACCCAGCCCAAGGCCAGAATCCGGTTCGAATAATCGTTGTCTCTGGTCAAATGCCAATACAAGGGACTGATCCGGGTATGCTTACGGTACTGGTCGAACAGTTCCAGTCCGAGGGCGATACCGGCGTATTCGCGCCAGTTGGCCGGCGACATCATCCGCGCGTTTTCCATGAAATTGATGTCCGCAAACGGCTGCCCGCTGCCGTTGAAAAAAAGAAACATGTTCTTCGCACGGGATTTCTGCCGCAGCAGCTTCCAATAAAGGACCAGGTGATCATCGCGAATCAGTTCATTCTGCTGCCAGTTGATGGTGTTGTTCTGCTGGGCCTCGTCCACATACACGAACCGATTGCCGAGGCGCTCGGCCATTTCAACCAGCGTGGCGGCGGAATACTCACGGACCTCCGGCTTGTTCATCATGGACTGGTAGTTTTCCCGCAGGCCGGGGAACAGCGGATCTTTTTTCCCTTCGCGGTTAAAGATCCTGAACCATTCGCGGTGCTCCTTGAACACCGCGGCATTGGGAGTAACTGACACGGTAATCCCATACTGTCCGGTTTTGATGCGCGGCGAAATATCGCGATAGCTTTGGGAAAACCTTTGGAGTTCGTCCGGCGTGAACCAGCCGCCGCTGGCGCCGATGATTTTTTCTGGCAGTTTGTAATCAAACCACGTACCCAACAGGGTGCTATTGATCAGGATCTCTCCCTCGTCCAGCATTTCCGCAATAAATTTAAGCGTACCGTTGCCGGCGCCAGTGATGGTACAGAGGATATTTCCGGTTTCGGGGGCAACCGGTTCGATGGCGGCAATCGCATTCTGCACCTCACGGTCCTTGCCGTAGACATCGCTGAAAAAGGTGAAGAGATCACCGGGAAAATAGACGATGGCATCGGTGTACCGGATGCTGCCGCCATTGGGATTCAAGTCCAGGCAGCCGAGCGACATGCGCCAGCCGCGCGGGGTATAATAAAGACGGTCGTCGTACTCGCGGTAACGGCCGATGCTGGACTGCCACCACGGGTAAACCACTTCGTCATTGATTTTGACCCGGTAGTTGGTGAAACTGCCGAGCTTGGGATCGGCGTTGACCAGTACCATGCCTTTGCTGGTCTGGACGTATTTGTCAACCCGGGTCAGTGCGCCGACCCGTGGCGCAGGGATGAACGGCCCGAGATAGCCTGCGCCGAAATAGTAGGAGCGTTCCCGGAATTCCTGCTGAAAAGTACTTTCGGTAAACGGAATGATATAGCGTTTTTCATGACCGGCATTCAGAAAAGTCAATTCCCGCCGCAACCCGTTGTTCTCGATCCAGTAGCGCTTGATGATCCTGAGTTCCGGCAAGCCAGCATTTACACAGGTCAGGATGATCTCTTTTTTCGAGATTCTCTTGCCGGCGACCTTGTCTTTGGTTTCGTCCGATTTGAGGTCCCCGGACTTGGCCATCAGTTGATAGTAATTGCGCAGCGAAGCGACCGGAGTCTGGCCGGTGCGGACACTGACCGCCCCGGTAGTGTCGTCGATCAGATAAACGGCGTTCTCTGACTCCAGGATCAGATCGCCTGCAATCAGGTTGAACACTGCAAACAGGCTGAAAACAGCGGATATCAATTTATACATGCGGCATTCCTGGCTCTTAATAAGTTTTGCCCTGGCGGTAATCCATGAATTCTTCGAAATCGGTCATGATCGACTTCCAATTGGTATTGAGACGCATTGAGGAGTCGCTGTCCTTGTAGGTATCCACGGAGCCATCGCAGTAGACGACGTTGTAGTTGTCTTTGTGGTTGGCAATTGTATGCGGGGTTTCGCGATAAGGCGTGTCGGCGGCCAGCGGCATGGCGGAGGGGGTCTTGGTGGAACTTTGTTTTCCCTCAACAAACTGCGGAAAAGGACCATCCATGCGGAATGTTGTCTGATTATCCGTCCAATCCCACTTCCATTCGACCACCGCATAGGAAAGAATGGCCTGACCGGAGCGATAGGTGCCGTCGCTCTTCCATACCCAGTTTTGCTCTGCGGTAATCTGATTGCTGCTCGGACAATAGAGTACTTTGGCGCCTCCCGGCGTATTGTAATCACCGATATATTTGTAAAAAAGCAGTTTGCCAAGACTGCGCGGGCTTTCGTAATAACCGGCATAGTTGTATTTGCCATTGTGAATTCCGGTATGGTAGCTGTTGTTGTCCTGTCCGTACATGGACATGGCCAGCCCGATCTGTTTGAAGTTGCTGGTACAGCTGGACATCCGGGCGCGTTCGCGGGCGTTGTTCAGCGCCGGCAGCAGCATGGCGGCCAGAATCGCGATGATCGCGATCACGACCAGAAGTTCAATGAGAGTGAAATGCTTTTTCATTTTTGCCTCCTGTGGAATATAATTGTTGGTTGGTGAAATGTCAATATCAGTGGCGGCCGGAACCAATGTTTTGGTCTCGACCGGGTATTCCCGGGTTTCGCAGTTCCAGCCGCGGCAGCGCAGGGCGAGGGGCTTTTTGCCGCCGGCGATCCGGGCGGTGACGGCGCGTGTGCCGCCGGGCGCCACCGCCACGTAATTGTCGTGCCAGTAGACCTTCTGGTAAGGAAGGCCGGTGAATTCCAGCCGGACACCCAGCGCCGGGTGCGGACCGGGGTTTCGGAGCAGGATTTCGGCCGTGTATTCCTGTTTGCGGGCCGCAGTCAGTTTTACGGAAGACTCGAGCCCGGTTTGCGGGAGTTTGAAAACTTCCTTATAGTCCGGTACCCCATAGAGGCGTTCCGCGGTAAAAATGATATTGCCGCGATCGGATATCTTCAGGAATACCGTCAGCAGTTTTCCGGACAGCGGCTCAGGCAGGGCGCAGGCCAGCTGCTTCACGAGGGTTGAACCGGCCTTGTAACAACCGGTGATTTTTTCGCGGAACCAGATTGCTCCGTTCAGGTCCATGCCGCTGACCTCAAGTTCGAGTGCCGGGGTGTCGAAATCGTTGATGATATACAGGTCGGCCTCGAAAACGCCGTCTTTGCAGCAGAAACTGTTGTCTTTGAGTGTCAGCGCGACCGGGCGGTTGGCCTGGCGCAGCCGGTAGTAGGCCATTTTCGGCAGACTGTAATAATCGACGATGCTGAACGCGAAGGTCGGCCACGACTCGTTGTATTGCCAGAGGATGCACCCGGATGAGCGCGGATAGTTGCGACGGTAATGCTCCATGATATACCCGCAGGCATCGGCCTGCACGTACATCAGCGCCTGGCAGTGTTCCTGCAGCGTTTTCGCCTCGAAAAAGGCCAGCGGACGGCTGATGTCGTGCCCTCCGCTGCGGTACAGGAAATGATAGTTCCAGCTTTGACCGAGCGGAAATTTCTCGCCGGACGGAATGAAGCGTGTGATCGACTCCATTTCCGGGAAACCGCTGCAGCCGATTTCGCTGCACAGTTGCCGGAAATGTTGGTTGTAAAACTCGTGTTCCTGGAAATTCCATGGGCCGTGGTCGCGCTCGCCCGGACGCGATTTGTCCGGCGACGAAACATGGTACGGCAAATGCGGCGCAAGCTTGTTGACGATATCCCGGTACTGCAATAACAATGGGCTATCCGGTATTTCGCCGTAATAAAGCAGCTCGTTGCCGCCGCAGAACAAACTAATTGACACATGGTTGCGCAGTTTACGGACAATCTCTTCGCCCTCGCGGCGCTTGAATGCCAGGTATTCGGGATCTTTGCGGTACGAGCTGCAGGCGTGCGCGAATTCCTGCCAGACCAGAATTCCGTGGCGGTCGCAGCAGTCATAAAAAGCCTCTTTTTCGACGAGGCCTCCGCCCCAGACCCGGAACAGATTGAATCCGGCTTCCGCCGCCAGGCAAACCAGCCGTTCATAGTGCTCCGGTTTCCATTGCGACATCATCAAATCGGGCGGCACATAGTTCAGCCCTTTGGCAAAAATCGCTTTGCCGTTGATCTCGAACGTCAGGTTGTTCGCCCCCTCCGGCGACCCCGGATTCCGCAGCATCCGGATTTCCTTGAAGCCGATCTGTTTCCGGTAATCCATGCCGCTAATATTGATTGTCAGGGTATAGAGATTTTGCGGGCCGTGGCCGTTGGGATACCAACGTGCAAGATCATCGGCCCGGTATTTGAGCAGCATTCGATTGCCGCCCGGCTGCAACTCGGCGGTTTCACTGAACTCAAGCTTCGTACCTTTGAAGTTGGCCGGGACGAACGATATTTCCAATGGTAAAGTCATGTGCTCAAACGCCGTCAAAGCCAGTTCCAGGCTGATATCGTTGCCATCGTGTTGAACGAAACAATCGTTCACTTTCACCTCATGGTAACCGGATATGCAAACCGAATCCCAGATCCCGGCGGCGCTGCAGCCACGCGACCAGTCCCAGCCGTAGCTCATCTGCATGCGGTGGTATTCAGCGAATTCCGCAGGGGTATTGTCCCGGTGATTTGGCGAGGCCTTGGGGATGGGACGGAAAATCACCGCCAGCAGGTTTTCCGACTCGAACTCGACCCTGCCGGTAATGTCGAATTCCGCCTTGGTGAACATCCCCCGGTGAGACCCGAGGTAATGTCCGTTCAAAAAGAAATCGGCTTCGTAATCGATTCCGGCGAAACTCAACATCAGTTGATGACAATCTTTCCAGCTGTCTCCGACTCGGAAACGCTTGCGGAACCCCCAGCAGTAGTCTTCCACCCAACGGGTGGTGTCGAGGTTCCGGCCCATATAGGGATCGTCGATCCGGCCGTTTTCCCATAACACGGTCCGGTCGCAGCCCGGGACGGTGCCCCGCATGGCGCCGGCGTATTCGGCTCCCGGCGTGACGAATCCCGAACTGGTGGCATTATCCATCAGCATCCGGTGGATGTGCCGCCCGCTCTGTTTCCAGCCGAGATATTCCTCGGTACCGATAAAATAATCGACTTCCCAGTCGTTGCCGTCCAAAACAATCTTCATCTGATTTCCTGCTCAAATTTATTTACTGAAAGCTTTCAGTATCTATTATACAATATTTTTTGAAAATAGCAATACCCGGTAAAAATATTTTGAAAAATTTATTAAATTATTAAATCTGCCGGACGCTCTGGCCTTCGACGAGATAGGGCGGCAGTTTGGTTTCGAGGCTTTCGGGAGTGAATTCCGGATTGCCGATCAGTTCCAGCAGTTGCCGGGCCGCCAGTTGCCCGATTTTTTCTTTGTACTCCATGACCGTGGTCAATTGCGGGCGGACAAATTCATGGATATCCGGCTGGAAACTGTAGCCGATAACCGAGATATCGTCCGGAATACGGATCTGCATATCCTGCAGGCTGAGGATCAGCCTGGCCGCCATTTCATCGCGGAAACAGAATGCCGCCGTGAATTCCCGCGCGTGCGGCAGAAATGATTCAATGTCGTCAAATGCAGGCACCTCGATTCCTTGCGGATTCAGGCAGTTGCACATGCCGTTGTAGCGTTCGTCGTCGCGCTGGTCGCGTTTCCGGGAAATTTTGCCGAGATAAGCGATCCGGCGGTGCCCGGCTTTGGACAAGGTCTCGCCCGCCAGATAACCGCCCGCCGTATGGTCCGTGAAAATGCTGGGAATGCCGGGGGCAGGATGCATGATGCTGACAATCGGCTTGCCGCGCAGTTGCCTGGCGCTGTGCTGCAGGGCGGGCAGATTACCGTCCATCACCGGCGCATAAATGTAACCGTCCACGCTGATGTTGTCCATGTAATTGAACGCCTTGCGTTCGTTTTCGGGAACATTGCCGGTTTCGGCCAGCAACATATAGAAGTTGCGCGTGGCCAGCTCCCGGTTGATGCCTTGCAGGATGTAGTTCCAGAAACTGCTGGCGATATTGGTGATGATGACCCCCACCAGATGCGTTTTCTGTTCCAGCATGGCGCGGGCATGGAAATTCGGCCGGTAATTCTGCTCGTCCACGATCTGCTGGATGCGTTCGCAGGTTTTTTGGGCCAGGTTATATTCCTTGGCGCGTCCGTTCAGGTAAGCGGATACCGTAGTCGGTGAAACCCCTGCCAGTCCAGCAATATCATGAATCGTAATGTTGCCTTTTTTCTTCAAAATCATCCTGCCAGATTTAATCCAAATTTACTTATTATACCGATTTGCATTCTAAGGATTAGGAACCGCCGATGGAATTGTGGAGCGCAAATTTGGTATAATGAGCTGACGCTAATAGATTAGCGGCTGCGAATCAGACCGGATTTGAGCCCGCAAGATCGAGGCGGTTACAAGCCTTATGATTGCAATTCGGTATTACATTATCTTCACAATGATGTTTTTCAATCGTCAAAAAGCAAAAACAGTTTTCTTCATGTAAAGTTCATATCTCCTCGTGCCAAATATCCTCTCATCTTTGTATATGGTTATTTCTGGTTCACTGAAATCTTATTTTTCTCTGTAAGCAGAAATAAGCAAACCGAATCAACCATTTTGAGCTTATCGGAGGGGCACGGAGTTCCCCGCATTCTTTCGTTTCCGGGAAATCCGCTGCGAATCAGGGCTTAATTATACTGCAGGCCGACTTCGGGCAGATGGAGCTTAAAGCCGAGCTTGACGAGCTCGCTTTGCAGTTTGGCTACGTCCAGGTCGCGCGGGTCGATCCCGGCGTCCAGAGACATGGCGGCGGCCAGCCCGGCCACTTGACCGGTCATGGCGGCGGTCGGAATGACGCGGGTGATTTCCCAGGCGTCGCCGGCGGCGGCGGTACAGCGCCCGGCGGCCAGCAGGCCCTTCACGCCGCTTTTTGCGTACAGTGTGCGGTACGGGATTTCCCACACCGGACCGGATACGCGCCAGTCGCCGACCATGCCGATCGAGTCCTCGAAGCGTTTATGGTTTTCGCCGGGCTGCAGGACGTATTCGCCGTCAACGCAGAAAATCCGGCGGAACTGCGCCATGGCGGGCACTTTCAGAGAAAACAGGCTGTTGCGGTCGGCAGTACCCTTTTCATAGGCATCCTTGTAGTATTCGCGCAGGATGCGGCGGCCCTTCATGATGAAGTCCGTCACCTTCCGGCCGTTGATGCCGCGGCCGACGTTGATATTTTCTTCCGTCAAACCGCAGCGCGCCATGAACTCCGGCGTCATCCAGTGCTTACCGGTGGACGATGCGCCCGTCGCCAGCATCTGAACCCCGGGGGCCAGGCCGGGAGCGCACTGCGCATTGTACTGCAGCGCCCATACTGAAAGATAATTATCCTCATCCAGGCACGGCACACCGGCCTTGCGGGCGATTTCGCAGTCGCCGCTGGCGTCGATAAAGCGCTTGCCGTGGACGATGCCGCGGCCACTCTTGTTCTCCACAATGGCGCCGGTCAGGTTGTTCTGCGCGTCGGTTTCGGCGCCGCAAACCAGCGTATCCAGCCAGATATCGACTCCGGCCTCCTCCAGCACTTCGTCCAGCACCAGCATGTACGCGGCGGGCGAGAAAATACAGCGGAAGCGCTTCGGTTCCACGAGATCTTTGCCGGTCTTCCAGCCTTCGGGAATTTCGCCGGGACCGTATTTCAGGCTCAGCTTGATCAGCTCTTCGCAAATGCCGAAGGTCAGCTGACGGCCGTTGCCGTCGCACAGCGGCAGGTAAATGTAGACAAGGCCGGTAGTGGCCAGACCACCCAGCAGTACGGTTTTTTCCAGCAACGCGGTTTTCTTGCCGCTTCGCGCGGCCTGCAATGCCGCCGCAACCCCGGCGATACCTCCGCCGACCACCACTACATCATACCTTGCCTCGAAATCCATTTACGAAATTTCCTTATTTTCGTTACTGTCCATATAGAAACCGTCCAACCGGATGCGGCTCAACATTTCGGTCCGTTTCAGCAGCGCCAGCCAGTCCTTGTCGGTAACATCCTTGATGGCCAGCGTGATCACGCCGACCATTTTGTTTTCGCAGAACTGGGGAATGCCGACCCGGCCGCGAGGCTCGTACGGAAGCACGGCAAAGTGGGTTTTGCGGCACTTCTCGACCGATTCAACAAATTCATTGGTATCATGCCAGCGCGTGGCATCCTGGCTGCTGAAGCGGTTCCGCTCGAGCAGATAACGGCGCTCATTGACCGGCAGGAACGCGGCATGGGCGATTCCCGATACCGTCTCGTACATATTCAGCACGGACGGCGCATCCTTCAGGAAGCCGTTCTCAAAAGTCCGGCCGAGCAGCTGACCGTTGTTATAATAAGAGTAAGTCATGGCGCAGTCATATTTGCGGTCGAGGTCCCGCATTTTTTCGATAATCACGTGCTGGCAGGCATTGAGCCAGCGCTGCTCGTGAAGCTTGCTGACGAGGATGCCGAGCCGCAGGTTGTTGGAAGCGTCGCGCTCCAGCAATTTTTCGCGTTCGAGTGACTGTACCAGATTATAGACAGTAGTATACTTTAAATTCATGGCGCGGCTCAGATCGGCGGGATTAACCCCGTTCGGCCGGTCGCCTACGTATTTCATGATTTCCACACATCGTGATAATGCTTGAACCATCGCAATATCTCCATTATTAATGAATATTTTCTATTTCATTATTATATTATAGCTCCATTATTGTTAAATTGCAAGCACTACTCCTCATATTTCCGGCATCAACAAAAATCGGGGCATAAAAAAACCGTTACGGCATTTGCCGCAACGGTTCAGGCTTTACAGTAAGATTACTGCTGGGCGTTTTCGTTCTTCTTGAGCACGCCTGCTTCGAGCAGCTTGTCGATCAGGTTCTGCATGGAGTTGAACATGTTAAGGAAGCCCTGCGGGGGCATGATGATGCGTTCGTTCACGACCGGAGTCGGGTTGGCTTTGCCTTCCGGATCGGGCTGGAGAGTGACGAAGTCATAACGGACCATGCCGCCTGCGAAGTGAATCTGACCGATACCGTCTGCGAAAATTTCAGCTTTCTTGTCCATTTTTTTCTACCTTTCTATTGGTTTGGGGTTATTAATCCTTTCTCAGGTGGACTTATTATAGCACCCTATTTTTCCAATTTCAAACGATAAAAAATAAAATAGGAATAATTTTGGAAAAATATATTTTCCCTGCTGAAAATGATAATTGAGACTAGATAATCTATTATAACATTGATACCAGTATCTGCGAGGCGGACAAAGCTCATCAAAACCACGCCCCGCCCCTTTGCATAGTAATAAGAGTTTGTATGGGAATACAAACTCTTATTGAATTGGCCGCCACTGCATGGCTGAATTGGGGAATTGGAGAATTGGCCGGCGCGAGCGCCTGAATTGGGGAATTGGAGAATTGGGAAAAGCTTCCGCTTGTCCCGTCGTAGTGTAACGAAGACGGATGACTGTCCGTGTAAGTCCGTGTACCTAAAAATACAATAAGACGAATAGGACATAGGAAATGGGACGCATCCGCCTTCGCCAAGGCTACGGCGTGATAAATGGGACCTATGAGACGAATGGGAAATGACGAAATCAAATACAATGATCTATGGAAAGCCCCCTCCCCCCATTCTCCAATTCAGGCGCTTGCGCCGACCAATTCTCCAATTCAGCTGCCGCAGGCAGCGGCCAATTCAGGAGCCTTCGGCTCCGTCCAATTACCTGAATTGCGGTCTTTCCCAGTCGGCGGGGCGGTTCTGGGGAATGCGGCTGTAGCCCTGTTTTTCCTGGGTCGTACAGCCGGCGATAAAAAAAATCCCGGCCGCTAAGGCCAGGATCAGAAGTATGTTACTGAGCTGCATTATCAGCCGGGGGCGTGTCTGCCTTCGGAGCTGGCGCCGGGGCGGATTCTTCCTCGCCGAAGAATTCTTTCTGAATCGCTTCGAAGAGATTATATTCCTGCATCTCCACCATTTGGAAATAAATGGTGACACCCAGGATCAGAAAGGTGACAACAATGATTCCGGTAAATACTTTTGAGTTAAACATGAATCACTCCGGATTATTGGTTATCGGCTGTTTCCAGGGGCTTGGCAGCGGCGAGTTCGACCATATCGTTCGGCAGGAACACGAAGTCGCCGGGCTTGATGCGTTCTTTTTCGGTATTGCTGGCCATCACGCGGGCATAAGCATTGTGTTCGCTGATCTTGTAAAGCTTGATACGGCCGAGGTACTTGCTGTTATCCTTGTCGAGGTCGCGAACCACGATGAATTCGGTTTCGTTGACGATCTCGGGATTGACGGACGAGTGCTTGGTGCCCAGCTGCTGGGTGACCGTGGTCTGGGTGCCGATATCGATGACGATGAAGCCGTAGTGATTGTCCACTTCGATCACGCGGCCCTGGAGGGCGCGGCGGGCTTCTTTGCTGCCTTTCTTCCACAGCGGCACATCCAGCGGCACACCACCGGCCAGGAGAACCTGACGGAGAGTATCGATTTCTTCGGTGAGCTTCTTGATTTCCTGATTGTTGGCGGCGATTTCGTTGTTCTTGCCTTCGATGGTCTTGTTCAACGAAACAATCTGCTGGTCGCGCTGTTTGATCGTATTGTTGGCGGCGGCGAGATCGGTTTTGATCTTGTTGATGCCGTTGTAAATCTTGGTGGCGGTGGCGCTGAAATTCTTGTCTTCCAGATCGGCGGCGGTCAGGGCCACGCCGGACACCTGGGCAAATCTCTGATAACCGTTGTTGGCGGAATCCATTCTGGCGTTCATCGCGGCGATGCGGTTATCGAATTTGGCGTATTCGGACTTATAACTGGTGCCTTTCAGGCTATTGGCATTCAGGGGGGTCTTGACTTTGTTGCCGGTGGCGACCAGCATGTTGACGGTATCGTCATAGCGGCGCTTGACATCGGTGATGTACTTGATCACGCCATCGCCGGCCTGTTCGTAGGTTTCGACGCTGGTCATGGTTTCTTTGGAAGGAGCGTTGGTCATGGTGGCGGCGCGGCCGGCCTTGATTACCTGATCCGCCAGATTGTCGCGCTGAAGAATGATCCGTTTGGCCTGATCGATGGGCTTGGGCAGCGTCTGGTCGAGGCCGTCATAATTTTCATGACTCAGGATTTCGCGGGTGACGGTGGGGGCGACGCTGGTACCGCTGCCGGTATCGAGAGTCTTGGCTACCGTCTGAATCGTATCGGCCATTCTACCCCAGCCTTTGATCAGCAGTTCCCGTTTCTCATAGAGAAAACCTGAGCAAACCGCCGAGACAATTGCCAGTAAGAGGATGAAAGAACTCAATACGTAATTTAACACTTTCATTATTCAGCTCCTGTTTATTTATCTGAATTTTATTATTTGATCTATTTCAGCTTTCCCAAAATGTATAATCAAAGAAAACGAATTTCAAATCGTAAATCGCCGAACTGGCGAAAAAAATCGAAATATTCTGATGAAAACGGCATTTTTCAGCCGATTCAGGACGGCTGGCCGAATTCCATGACTGCCCGGAACGCTTTTTTGCCGTCGGACCGTTTGACGCCGGCCACCGAAAATTCCGCTCCGCCGGGGGCCCCGTCCACGCAAATCTCAACCGTGTCGTAACACTTGACTTCGCCGACGAAATTGATGAAAATCCGGCGCAGGTCGCCCGCCCGGTATCCGGCCTCGGCCGCGCAATCTTCGAGCCAGGTGAAATATTCGGCGTTGTTCAAATGCTGGTTGACGTCGATTTTCGACTCGCGGATCCGCTCGCTGAAGGCCGGGGCGGCCTCGAAATCCCGCACCTCGTCGAGCATCTGGTACAAATACGGCCGGTCGGTGTTCTGCGGCAAATCACCCGGCAGCGTGCTGATCCGGCGGGGCCGGAAGCTCTCCGCATCCAGCAGCAGCCACGCACTGGTCGCCCGGACCAGCAGTTCGCCGCCTGCGCCGCACAGCGTGAATTCGCGCATGGCAAAAAGCGGGCTCGTGCCGCGCCGTGGCCAGGTCTCCAGCGTCACCGTCTCGTTCACTTCGGGCAAACGGAGGATTTCGATGCCCATGCGGGAGAGCACCCACAGCATTTTCGCCTCGGAAAGCGTACTGTACCCCACCCCCAGATTTTCGGCGTGATCCGCCGCCGCTTCCTGAAAATAGTCCGCCAGTGCGCGCAGTTTCAACAGGCCATGACGGTTGGCCTCGCCGTAGCGGACTTCGTACTGGCAGCGCCAGGAGGGAGTCGCATTATCCACCATAATCTCAATCCTTTTTGTTGCAACCTTTCTTTTTACATTATATATTAAAGCGTAAATTGCAAGGAGTCAAACAGCATGGAAGCATTGGATTTATTGCTGCAGGAGCAGCGGATGGCGCACACGGCCGGCCGTTTCCGCAGCTTAAACGCCCGCCGGAACGCCCTCGCCGCCCTCGCCGCAGCCGTCAAACGCTATGAACCGGAGATCGCCGAAGCACTGCACATCGACCTCGGCAAATGCGAATTCGAGGCCCGCGCCTGCGAAATCACCGTGGTCATGGACGAGCTGGTCCAGACGCGCCGCAAGCTGAAACGTTATATGAAGCCGCGCCGCGTGCCGACCGCCGCCTTCAATTTCCTCTCGTTCGGGCGGATCTACCCGGAGCCATACGGGCAGACACTGATTTTTTCAGCCTGGAACTACCCGTTTCAACTGCTGATGATGCCGTTGATCGGGGCCATCGCCGCCGGCAATACCGTGATCGTGAAGCCCGCCGAGCAAGCGCCCGCCACGGCCAAAGTCGTAGGGAAAATCCTGAAGGAAGTGTTCAAACCGGAGCATGTGGCGGTGATTCAGGGCGGGCGCGAAACCGCCGAAGCACTGCTCAAGCACCGGTTCGACTACATCTTCTACACCGGCGGCCCCGGCGGCGGCAAGGCCGTAATGCGCGCCGCAGCCGAGCACCTGACCCCGGTGACGCTGGAACTCGGCGGCAAAAGTCCGTGCATCGTCGACGCCGACGCCGGGCTCGACCTCGCCGCCCGCCGCATCGTCTGGGGCAAATTCCTGAACGCCGGCCAGACCTGCGTGGCCCCCGATTATATTCTGGTGCACAAGGACTTGAAGGAACGGCTGACGGAGCGCCTGACGCATTATATCCGGCAATTTTACGGCGAGAACCCGGCGCTGTCGCAGGACTACCCGCGGATCATCAATCATGCGCACTTCGACCGGCTGATGCAGCTCTGCCCGGAAGCCGAACACGGCCGCAACGGATTATACATCGCCCCGACCCTGATGCCCGACGCCACGGAAAAAGACGCGGTGATGAAAGAAGAAATTTTCGGCCCGCTGCTGCCGATCCTGCCCTTCGACACGCTCAGCCAGGCGATCGACTTCGTCAACGATCGCCCCAAACCGCTGGCGTTGTATTACTTCGGCAAATCCGGGCGCGGGCGGATCCTGGCGGAAACCTCGTCCGGCGGCGTTTGCCTCGACGAGACGGTGACGCACCTGATCAACCCGGCCATGCCGTTCGGCGGGGTCGGTGCGAGCGGAATGGGGGCGTATCACGGCAAGGCGAGTTTCGACACCTTCACGCATTATAAGTCGGTGATGCGCAAGTCGATCTGGCTCGACCTGCCGATGCGCTACCCGCCCGGTCTGGCGGGAAAATTGAAAATACTCAAACTAATGTCGCGTTGATTTGTTGTAAAACCGCGAAACATTACTATATTATAATGTTTAAAAAGTTACATTAAGAGGAATAATTGTTGATGGATTTCAAGGTACTCAGCCGCAAGCCTTCGTTCATGTGGGGGCTCCTGCTTATATATTCGGGCATCATTCTTCTGACCAACATCCACACCGGCGGCATCTATTCGGCCCAGGAAGGGCGGGCGGCCATCGTGGCGCGCAACATGATCGAGTCCGGCGATTACAGCCGGGTCCGGATCAAAGGCGAACCGGAAACCGAGAAACCGATTTTCTGCTACTGGCTCTATGCGCTGTGCGGCAAGATCTTCGGCATCAATGAATTCAGTTTGCGGCTGCCCTCGGTGATCTCGGCACTGGTCATGATTGCGGCGGCGGCCTGGCTCGGCATGCGGATTTACGGACAGCCCACGGGGTATATTTCCGGGTTCATTCTGGCGACAATGTTCGGGTTCGTCAACCTCGGGCGAATCGCCCGCATCGATATCGTGATGTGCGCCTTTTACGCGGCGGCCATGGTGCTGCTCTACGAGGGGTATTTCAGGGAGCGCAAGGGCAATAACTGGCTCTATCTGTTTTATGTGATCATGGCGGTGGGGGTGGCGGTCAAGGGACCGGTCTCGATTTTCCTGATCGCGCTGACGGTGCTGGTGCTGCTGGTCATGGAGTGGAACTTCCGGAAAAGCGTGCAGATGCTCTGGCAGTTGAAACCGATTTCGGGCGCCCTGATCTGCGCGGCGATCTGCATCCCGTGGCTGGTTTATGAGTCGGCGCAGAGCACCGGCAACTTCGCCTGGGATTTCTTCTGGACTCAGAACATCGACCGTTTCCTCGGGGTCGAAACGGAGTTCCGCGAGGGCAAGCGCATGTCGTACCTCTATTATTTCCCGAAACTTCTCGGCATGGCGGCCCCGTGGTCGCTGCTGGTGCCGCTGATGCTGTGGCAGTACCGCAAAGCCTGGCGCAAACTGCGCCCGCAAACGTGGTTCCTGATTATCTGGGTGGCGGCGGTTTTCGTGTTCCTCACGTTTTCGTTCATCAAGCGCGGCGACTATATCCTGCCGGTGTTCCCGGCGCTGGCCGTGCTGATCGGCCGCTACGTGGCGCTGCAGACCGAAAAAGGATTCCGCATCACCTGGCACTGGCAAATTCTCTGGGGCGTGGCCTGCGGATTGCTGTTTGTGGTGTGGGTCGGAATCATTGCCGGCTGGTTCACCGAGCTGGCCGAAGCGGTGGTCGACCGCCGCCTCAAGTTCATGAGCTACCGCGACGGCATGGCCATGCGCGATTATCTGGAAATTTTCTCGGCGTACCCGTGGGTCACGCTGATTCTGGCGGCCGCCGCCATGGCGGTGCTGTTTTTCTTCGGTAGACAGCTGCAGCGGGGCGAGTCCTTCAAGGCGCTCGGCACCTTCATGGGCATCATGCTGATTGTGTTTGTGTTCTACTACGCCTGCCTCGACCCGATTTCGGGGCGTACCCGCACGACCAAGGATTTCTGCCTCCGCATCCAGCCGATGCTGCCGAAGGACGCCTATGTCGCCTACGTGGGGAGCTGGGTGGACGAAGCGGTGTATTACGTCAACCGCGACTACGAGCGGTGCAACGATGACCAGAATCTGTTTTATGATGCCGCCAACGGCACTTTTAAATTCAAGTATATCATATCCGACTCCAAATACTGGCGGCGCACGCTGAGCCAGGTAAAAGGGGCGGACCAGCTCGAGGTACTGGATCAAACCGTGCCTGATCACCACTATGCACTGACTTTGCTGAGGGTAAAGGAAAAATGAAAATTCTGCTGATCGAAGACGACATGCCGACTGCGTCCTTCATTCTGAAGGGACTGCAGCAGGCCGGTTACAACACCATCCACGCCGCCGACGGCGAGGACGGACTGAACAAGGCCCGCAACGAAGAATTCGACCTGGCGGTCATCGATATCATGTTGCCCAAACTGGACGGCTTCGAGGTCATCGAACGCATGCGCAGCGCCAAGCTGCGGCAGCCGATCCTGGTGCTCAGTGCCCGCGATTCGGTGGACGACAAGGTGCGGGGGCTGGAAACCGGCGGCGACGATTACCTCGCCAAGCCGTTCTCATTTTCCGAGCTGCTGGCGCGCATCCAGGCGCTGCTGCGCCGCGCCGTGGGGACATCCGACCCCACAGTGCTGAACGTAGCCGACCTGACGCTCGACCTCATCAGCCGCCGGGTGACCCGCGGCGGCACCGTCATCGACATTCAGCCGCTGGAATACGCGCTGCTGGAGTACCTGGCCCGCCACACCGGCCGGGTCGTCTCCAAAACCGAAATCATCGAGCACGTCTGGGAATACAATTTCGACCCGCAGACCAATATTGTGGAGGCGCGGATGTGCAAGCTCCGCGACAAGATCGATAAGCCTTTTGAGCGCAAATTGATCCGCACAATAAGGGGCTTCGGTTATGTCCTCGAATAAAACCCCATCAGCCGGCGTTTTCCGCAAAATCCGCATCCCCGCGTTCATCACCAAATGCCTGCCGGACATTTCCGCGGAGCGGTTCCCGTTTCTCGACACGGTCAAATTCAAAGTCGCCATGTGGTACGCCGCGCTGTTCACACTGTCGGCGGTGGTGGCCTTCGTCGTATTTTATTACATGCTGAGTTTGAACATGCTGCGGCTCAGCGACAACGGCCTCAAATCCATGACCAGCGAAATCGTTTTCGAATACCTCACCGGCAACAAATACCGGAAATTCGACAAGGAAATCCCGCTCAGCGAAATCCCCCGCGAAGCCGTCGACGCAATCCAGAAAAAAATCGCCGGCTTTACCCCGCGGTTCGCTTTTGAGCGCGAAGCATACGGCGTCCAGCTGCAGACCATCATCGGCAGCTCGGAACAAAAACTTTTTGAGGCGCGCCTGGAGTCCGGCGGCACCGTCTTCAGCAGGCAGCTCAACACCCACGAACACATCGCGGTGGTCCAGCGGACCGTCAACCAGAAGCTGTTCGGGGCGGGCAACCACAACATTTTTATCCGCATGTACAGGCCGGACGGACGGCAGGTCATCCGCTCGGAGCAGACCGGCGGCCTCGAACTGCCGAAGGATCCCCTCCCCGGCAAAAACTGCCGTACCATGATGATTTCCGATCAGAGTTTCCGCGTTTACAGCGAAACCATGTTCGACGGCAACGTCCTGGAAGTGGGCACCACGTTGGAGCCGATGCGCCAGCGCCTCGAGCAATACAGCAAAATGTATGGCCTCTCCATGCCGCTCGTCCTCATCGCGGGGGCCTTCTGCGGCTGGCTGATCGCCCGCAAATTCATGACCGGCGTGCAGCGCGTGAGCGAAGCCGCACTGGATATCGCGGGGGGCGACTTCAGCCGCCGCGTCATGCACGGCAACGAAGGGGAGGAAATCGACCGCCTCGTCGACGCCTTTAACCGCATGAACGCCAATACCGAAAAGCTGCTCGACGAACTCCGCATGGTTACCGACAGCATCGCCCACGACCTGCGGACCCCGCTCACCCGGATGCGCGGCATGGTCGAAGTGACCTTCGAAGGACCGCAGACCAAGGAATCGTATCAGGACATGGCCGGCGCAGTGGCCGACGAATGCACCAACATGCTGCAAATGCTCAATACCATGCTGGAAATCACCCGCACCGGCTCACGCCCCGAAGAGTTGATGAAAGCCGAGCTGGATCTGAACCAGATCCTGCGCCAGGGCCACGACCTGCTCTCGCCGCTGGCCGAGGTGAAAAATATCGACTTCAAGCTCGAACTCCCGGAAACATCTGTTACCCTGAGCGCCGACAAGCTCAAGATTCAGCGCATGATCTCCAACCTGCTCGAAAACGCCGTCAAGTTCACCCCGGAAGGCGGCCGGATCACCCTCGGCATGACCGTAGAAGGCAGCAAGGCCACGATCAAGGTAAGCGATACGGGCTGCGGCATCAGCGAAGAGGACCAGCAGCATATTTTCGAGCGGTTTTTCCGCAGCGACCTGAGCCGCAGCATGCCTGGTAACGGGCTCGGGCTGTCGCTGGTGGAGGCGATCGTGCTGGCGCACAACGGGCGTCTTGCAGTGGAAAGTACCCTCGGCAAAGGCACGACCTTCATCGTTACGCTGCCGGTAAAGGTACCGGCTCAGATTCAGGCTTGAATTACCGGTTGTTATATTGAGTCCGGATAATGGTTAATACAAGGTTTTGTCATGCATCGTTCTGATCGATACGCCCTGCCGGGGCTCTGGCTGTCCGGCGCGGTTCTGGCGTGGTTCCTTTACCGGATCCTGATCGGCTGCCAGGCGACCCGGATGATCAATTTCACCTCGAGCTTCGCCCCGGCGGACGCGGTGACCGGCACCATATTCGTGGTCGTTTCCTGCGTCGTGCTGTGGGGGCTCTGCAAGTTCGCGTCGGCTAAGGACCTGGCCAAAGCGTTGTGCCCGGCGCTGCTGCTGACCCCCTTGCTGCTTGCCCCCGAAACCCTGTGGACCATTGTCGCGGTGATCGCCGTGCTATCCATCTGTTTGTTCCGGGTGCTGATCCTGCTGCCGTTTCCGGCCTTCCTCCTGTACCGGGACAAACGGCATTATCTCTTTTTTGCCACCCTCGTACTGTCCGGGTTGTTCGCGGTATACTATATCTGGGTTTATGATGCCGCCTGGCGGGGCCAGCACATGTATTTCTACGACTGGGGGCTGTTCACCGAAACGGCCTGGAACACGCTGCGCGGCGACTTCATGGGGGAATACTGGCACAACTGGGACGGTTCCTTTCTGGGGGATCATTTCATGCCGGGCTTTTTCATCTGGTTCATTCCGCTTTTGTGGTTGTTTCCGTATCCGCAGACCATCATGGTGGTGGGCGCGCTGCTTCTGGCCGGCAGCGGACTGCTGATTTACTATTTCGCCCGGGTGCGCAAACTGCCGCCGGTGTTTGCGTTTTCGTGCGCCGCGGTATATCTGCTGTACCCCACGGTGACAAACTACAATCTGGCAGTATTCCTCGGGTTCCATGCCATCTATCTGTTCATGCCGGTATTTATTCTGTTCTGCTGCCTTTACGAGCGCCAGAAATGGGTCCTGATGTTTCTGGTATTTCTCTTTTCGCTGACCATCAAGGAAACGGTCGGAGCCTTCTGGATCGGCTGGGGCGTCTGCCAGTTTCTGACCGGGCACAAACGGCGGGGGTTGATTTATGTTCTCATCAGCGGCGCTTATATGTTTCTCTGCATGAAAGTAATCATTCCCCAGTTTGCCGTGGAGAACGCCTATCTGTATACGGAGCGCTACCAGGCCCTGGGGTCGACCATGTGGGAGATCGCGCTGTCGCCGATCCTGCGGCCCGGTGAATTTTTCAGCGCGTTGCTTCACCCGAAAAAAATCATGCTGCTTGTGCTTATGATCGTGCCGCTGCTGCCGGCGGTGCTGCTGAAGCCCTTCTGGCTGGGCAGCTGTGCGTTTCTCATGACCTTCTTCCTGTTGGGACAGCATGGATTCAGGATCAATCTCCACATCCAGTACACCGTCGAAGCGACCATCCTGTTCTGCCTCGCCTACGTGGCCGCCATTTCGTCCGTGTACCGCAAGGATTCCCGCTGGTGCCGCAAAATATTCTGTGCCTGGCTTCAAGCGCCGAGGCGCCGCCATCTGGCATGGGCCCTCGCCGCCGCCGGGTTGACGGCCGCCTTCCTTGGGCATTTTTTCCTGGCGGAAACGTTTTTCGGCAAATATTCAAGCTCGCTTCAGAGGATCCTGATGCTGCCGGACAAACTGTATCTCCGCGACAAAGCCCTGGAATCCCTGAACGACAATGACCTCCTCGGCTGCAACGAACATGCCGGGTCCCTGATGTTCTGCAGCAAAATCAAAGTCGTCCGGATCACCAAACCCGACTGCGCCGCTTACTTCTACGACCTCGGCGACGTCGAAGTCGGTCCGGGGTACGAATTCCACAGCCGGATGCTGAACAATCCCGACTATGGCCTGCTGTGGTTCGACGTGGGCGAAACCACGATCAATTATTTCTTCCGGCGCGGCGCCGTCAGCGAATGCCGCTACAAGCTGAAACAGATGCCCCCTCAGGAATGGGACGCCCAGGGACACAGCATTTCCCTGGCGTATTTCAGTGATTTGTTTGAAGTCAAAGTACTGCCGGTGCCAGAACAGCATACAGTGCGCTTCACGGTCAGGGCCCTCAAGAAAATGGACCGTTATTACTGGCTTACGGCCTTTGCCGGCCACAATGGCGAGGAACATTACAACAATGTCCTTTTCGGCTACGGCACCATGACTCCGGCCGACATCAACCCCGGCGATATTTTCCAGTTCGACATGCCCCTGCCGGAACACTGGCCGGGCGTGATGCAAATCGGCTGCAAAATCGAGGAAAAATAAACTTCCCTGCTTCAACGAAAAGCTGCGCGTCAGGGCCGATATTTGCTGAATATAAATTTATTTATTCTTGTAAAATCATATAATTGAAGTATATTAATCCAATTATACTTACAAATAATGGGACGATTATAATGTTTGAAAATGTGAACTTGTTTCCGAACGACAGCTACGACACTTCGCCGGAGCGGAAACGCGACTTTTTCTCCAGGCTGACGTTCAATTCGCGCTTTTACTTTTTTTCCCGGACCATTGGAGTATTCTACGGTGTGGGGCGCTCCGCCCACAAGGGCGAGCTGAACCGCGAGCGCCAGATTTACCACAGCAACAAAAACATTGATACGCTCGAGCGCTGCGGTGCCCGCATCCATATCCGCCATCTGGAAAAACTCGATCCCGCGCAGGGACCGTATGTCATTATCGGCAATCACATGAGCGCGGTGGAAACGACCGTGCTGAATGCGATTATCGGGCCGCGCCTGGATTTCACATTTATTTTCAAACGCAGTTTGTTGAAACTGCCGTATATGGGCGCGGCGCTGAAGACGCTGGACGCGATTCCGGTAGACCGGGTAAACCCGCGTGACGACTTCAAAGCCATCCTGACGGATGGGGCGAGGAAACTGGAAGCGGGTCGTTCGATTCTGGTCTTTCCGCAATCGACGCGGAGCGTAAAGTTTGTGCCGGAGGAATTCAATACAATCGGGGTGAAGCTGGCGCGGGCGGCGGGGGTGAAAGTCCTGCCGATGGCGTTAAAGACCGATTTTCTGGCCTGCGGGAAGCTGATCAATGATTTCGGACCGATTCGTCCGAACCGCCATATTCATTTTGAGTTTGCGGATCCGATCGAGGTGACGGGCAACGGGCGTGAAGCGCACCAGCAGATCATTGAGTTCATCACCGGGCGCCTCGCCGAGTGGAACACCCCGGAAAGCACCCGCTAAACTGTTTTTTTAACACGGAAAACACGGAAAATTCATTTGACATTTTTTGTGTATTTTTGTATATTTTGTGGTAAAAACAAAAAAATTCCGTGTTTTCCGTGTTTTCCGTGTTTCCTCTTTATCCCTGGCAATACTCGCGGAAACGGCATTGTGGGCAATAATCCTTCCGTCTCGGATAGTCCGGCGAATACAGTTCCATCGCCCGTTTCTCAATGTACTGCAAGGACAGCGAAATCTCCAGCTCCTTCGCCGGATACTCCCGGTAAATCCCATCACCAAAATCATAACTGATGAAATAGACCCGTTCCGGCGGCGTCTTCAGAGCCCGCATCGCCCACACGCATTGCAGCGCCCCCGTATACCCTTCCGCATCGGCATTCATCCGGTTCAGGAAATGAAGCAGATTCCCGCGCCGCCAGATCTGCACCGGCGACATCCACGCTTCCACCAATCCCACACCCACCGCCAGCGGCTGACGGAACTTGACCGTTTCCAGCTCCGTCATGCTCTTCAAATGCTCCCCCAGTGCTCCCTGTTCCAACAGTTCGCAGCGCCGCAGTACTTCCTGCCACGCCTGTTCGAACAGTTCTCCCGGGTCCCCCTCCCCGTAATAAACCTCTTCCAGGTTCAGGAATCCGGGGTCCGACTGCCAGTCGCCGCTCAGCACCTGCCGGCGGCCAATCTTGAATTGACGGAACAATTCCGCGCGGAAAGCCTTCGCCTCCCACGGGATACAACTGCGAATCGCGCCGCCGAACAATTCGTCCAGCCACCAGGCAAGTTTCGAAAGCTTTTTCAGCCGGTAAATGAGTTTGCGGTCCCGCTCCGCATAAAGATCGTGTCCGCCGCGCCCGCCGTAATAATACAGTTCATAGGCGCGCGGACAGTCCGCATGCATGCGGTCGCGGAAATGGGACCAGCAGAGTTGCTTATCAGAGTTTAATGCTGAGTTTGTCATAAGCGCGGCGTACTTTGGCCAGCGCGGCTTCGACATCGTTGCCGCGTGCCAGCAGCACCGCCATGCGCCGGTGTCCATTCACCTCGCGCTTGCCGAAAATCCTCATTCCGGTGCCCGGCTCCGCCAGCACTTCCTCGAGATTGCCGAATTCCACGCGGTTGGACGTGCCTTCCACCACCACCGCTTTGGAAGCGGACGGCTCCCAGAATTTAATCTCCGGCACCGGCAGCCCGAGAATGGCGCGGGCATGCAGCGCGAACTCAGAGAGTTCCTGCGAAATCAGCGTCACCATCCCGGTGTCGTGCGGACGCGGCGATACTTCGCTGAAAATCACCTCTTCCCCGCAAATAAACATTTCCACCCCGAAAATCCCCCGGCCCCCGAGCGCCCCGGTGACCTTGCCAGCGATCTCTTCCGCCTGCTTCAGCGCCTTTTCGGACATGGCCTGCGGCTGCCACGATTCGCGGTAGTCGCCATCGATCTGAATGTGCCCGATCGGCGGCAGGAACGACGTTCCGCTCGCATGGCGCACCGTCAACAGGGTAATTTCATAATCGAATTTGACGAATCCCTCGACGATGACCTTGCCCGCTCCGGCGCGGCCGCCCTCCTGGGCGATTCGCCAGGATTTATCGATATCCGCCTCAGTTTTGATCACGCTCTGGCCGTGGCCGGACGAGCTCATGATCGGCTTGACCACGCAGGGAATACCGATCGCCTTGACCGCTTCGTCAAACTCCTCGCGGGTGGCGGCGAAACGGTACGCGGAGGTTTTGATGCCGAGCTCTTCCGCGGCCAGCCGGCGGATGCCCTCGCGGTTCATCGTCAGGTATGCGGCCTTGGCGGTCGGAATCACGTTGTAGCCTTCCTTTTCCAGTTCCAGCAGCGTGGTGGTGGCGATGGCTTCGATTTCCGGCACGATGTAGTCCGGTTTTTCCTTTTCGATGATCTCGCGCAAGGCCGCGCCGTCGAGCATCGAGATCACGTATGAGCGGTGCGCCACCTGCTGAGCCGGGGCATTCTCGTATTTATCGACGGCGATCACCTCCACGCCGAAGCGCTGGAGCTCGATCACCACTTCTTTGCCGAGTTCGCCCGAACCCAGCATCATTACCCGGACCGCGGTCGGCGAATACGGTGTTCCGATTTTAACCATTTATATCATTCCTTTCAGATTTAGGGAAACTCTAGTAGTCCGTTCATAAAATAACATATCACATCGTCCGCATTTCTTCCATTTT
>JBEBXH010000076.1:0-28758 GCA_040391785.1 Victivallis vadensis | reverse complement strand
GCGAGGGCGAGAGCGCCGCGTCGAAGGTGCTTCGCGCCATGAACGTGGACGTGGAGCGTGTCCGCAAGGAAGTGATCCGCGCGCTCGACTCGGACTATCTGCCCGAGCCGGACGACGACGAAAACCAGGATGGCGAAGGCGCGCCCAGCGCTCAGCGCAATCCGTCCGAAAACAGCGGTTCCGGTGCCGAAAACCTGAACGCGCTCAACGCTTTCGGCCGCAATCTGACCGAGATGGCCGCCCGCGGCGAGCTCGACCCCGTCATCGGGCGCAAAAACGAAATCGAGCGTGTGGTCCAGGTGCTTTGTCGCCGGACGAAAAATAACCCGGTGCTGATCGGCGAAGCCGGTGTCGGCAAAACCGCCATTCTTGAGGGCCTCGCCCAGGAAATCGCTTCCGGCAAAGTGCCGGATATCCTCGCGGATAAAATGATTTACGCGCTGGACCTGCCGCTGATGGTGGCCGGTACCAAGTACCGCGGACAGTTCGAAGAACGCATCAAAGCGGTGATCGATGAAGTGCGCACCTCGAAAAAGGTGATTCTCTTTATCGACGAGCTCCACACCATTGTCGGCGCCGGCGGTGCCGAGGGCGCCATGGACGCGGCCAATATCATCAAGCCCGCGCTGTCGCGCGGCGAGCTCCAGTGCGTGGGCGCCACCACGCTGGACGAATACCGCAAAGGCATCGAAAAGGATTCCGCGCTGGAGCGCCGTTTCCAGCCGATCATCGTGGAGCCGCCATCCGTGGAGGACACGATCCAGATCCTGTTCGGCCTGCGCAAGAGCTATGAGAACCACCACGGTGTTCATTATACCGACGACGCGCTGCGCGCCGCCGCCAAGCTCTCCGACCGCTACATCTCGGGCCGTTTCCTGCCCGACAAAGCGATCGACGTCATGGACGAAGCCGGCGCCCGCGCCCGCATCGCCAACGCCCCCAAGCCCCCGGACACCTCGCAGTTGACGCAGGAAATCGCCGAGGCCGTGGCCAACAAGGATAAGCTCGTCGGCGAGCAGAAGTTCGAAGAAGCCGCCGAATGGCGCGACACCGAGCGCATGCTGCGGCAGCAGCTCGAAGACGTCAACGCCAAGTGGAGAGCCGGGCGCGCCGAAAACCAGCCGGAAATTTCCGCGCTGGATATGGCGAAAATCGTCGGCAAACTCAGCGGCGTGCCGGTCCAGCAGATGGAAGAAGGCGAAAGCATCCGCCTCCTGAAAATGGAGGAGGAACTCAAGCATACGGTGGTCGGCCAGGACGATGCGGTGACCAGTATTTCGCGGGCGCTGCGGCGTTCGCGGGCGGACCTGAAGAATCCGAGCCGTCCGATCGGCTCATTCATTTTCCTGGGCCCGACCGGCGTCGGCAAGACGCTGCTGGCCAAGGCATTGGCTGAATTCATGTTCGGCGATCCCGATTCGCTGATTCAGGTCGATATGTCCGAATATATGGAAAAATTCAACGTCAGCCGCCTGATCGGCTCGCCTCCGGGCTATGTCGGCCACGGCGAAGGCGGTGAATTGACCGAGCGCGTCCGCCGCCGTCCGTACTCCGTGGTGCTTTTCGACGAAATCGAAAAGGCCCACCCGGACGTGATGAATATGCTGCTGCAGATTCTCGAAGAAGGCAAAATCACCGATACCCTCGGCCGCCGCATCGATTTCCGCAACACGATCATTATCATGACCAGCAATATCGGCGCGGAAAAGATGAACAGCACCACCACCCTCGGATTCGGTACCGGCAAGGCGGAAGCCGCCGCAGAAAAAACCACCGAGCGGCTGATGGACATCGCCAAGCGTTATTTCAAGCCGGAATTCCTGAACCGCGTGGACGACGCCATCGTGTTCCGCCAGCTGAACCGCGACGACCTCCGCAAGATCATTGACATCGAAGTCGGCAAGGTCAGTGAACGGCTCAAAGAACGCGGCATCGAACTGCTGATGGATGACAACGTCAAGGACTTCATCATCCAGAAGGGTTTCCAGCCGGAATACGGCGCCCGCCCGCTGCGCCGCGCGGTGGAACGCTACATCGAGGACCCGCTGGCCGAAGAAATCCTGAAGGGCGACCTGAAGGACGCGAAGAAAATGCGGGTCATGCTGGACAACCAGAAGCTCCTTTTCTTCCCGGAATTCGAAGCAGAGGAACCCCCGCCGCAAAAGAAGGCGGCTCCCCGCAAAAAGAAATCCGACACCGACGGCAAGAAAGACAAAAAAGACAAAAAATAAGCGGCAACGTACCGCTGCAATAAACAAATCCGGGGCCTCAAAAAACCCGGATTTTTTTATCGGCCAATTTGCGAACCAGTTCTATTTCAGCGGAACGGGAAATACATTTGTCATATTCTGTTTTCCGGATACGGTGGGCTTGCCGTTCGGGGCGGAACGCCAATAAAATCTCACGGGGTTGCCAAGGTTCGGCGAGCAGATAACGTTGAACAAATGGCAATCTGCACCGGGAGAATCCGCCAGTACCGGACAGCGGACAACTTTGGTCGACTCAAACCAGGCGTAACCGCCTTCCAGGGAAACACGCCCGCTTCCATACTGGTAGACGGGGCATATTCCACCCCATTCACCTCCAAAACGGGCATTGTAGCAATGCAGATTGCCGTAATTGTCAATCCAGCGGTAATCGCCGACGGCGTTCTTCTCCGAAAGGGCATCGCTCATGGGGGTCCAGGAAAAGGCCATGGGAACGGCCAGCAGGTCGAGAATTTGAAAATCCCCATAATTTTGAATGGCAACACATTCTTGGGCTGGAGACTCTTTCGGCGTTTCCGGGAGCGTACTCAACCATTGCGCGTCCGAATAAGCCACTGAAGCATTTCCCCGGTAAAGCTTTGCGGTAAAAGAGACTCCGCCGTTCAGCAGAACGCTCATTTCATTCTTCACGGGCTTCATCTCTTCGCCGGCCTGCGCATTGACGGCATAGGAGGCAAAGTCGTAAAAATAACAATTGTTGAGGATCAGGCTGGACTTCACCGATTCCGGCGCAGAAAAATTGACGGCATGCCGTCCGCCGCGGAACATGAGGTTAGAAAATTTCACTTCGGAAACACGGTCAATATGGAACAGATCAATGGTCTCTTCCTTACTGCGGAATCCTGTGACCCCCGCACTGGTAACGGAAACACGGTCGGGAATGGAGATTGTTTCGGAAAGATCGATCCATGTTCCCGGGAACACCACAATGGCATTTTCATGTTTTGCCGCTTCCGCAAACACTTTTTTCACCGCCGCCGTGTCATCCGTATTCAAATTGCAATCCACTCCGAAATCTTCCGCATAAAGGACTTTGCCACGGAATACAGTTTCCACGGGACGCGGAAACGGAGGTATGGGTGCCGGGAATTCCACACGGTATTTCTCAAAAGCGGGTGGAACGGCGCCATTCACGGATGACGAATTTTCGCCGATTGCGAACTGATATGTTTCCTTCGGGGAGAAATGCCGGGAATACCGGTTTTTCGATAACATTTCGTCATTGACTTCCTGTTCAAATCCAACGGCGTTCACTTTTTTGCCGCTTGTCTCCGTTATGGCGTTTATGGCAATCAGGTTTGGAGCGGTACCACGACCGCAATAAAGGACGGCATTTTCCGGAGCATCCGCCGCTTCCACGGACAAGTCTCTCAGAATAAACGAAGAAGCAATATATCCCGGAACTGCTTCGGAATAGACCGGGCAGACGCCTTTGCCGCTATCGGTCCGGATACGGGACTTTTCAAGACACAAGGTGGTTGCCCCGGAGCATTCAAACGCATATTGCTTCAGCGCCGGATTTCTTTGGATGAGAATATCGAGGTCATATGCATGTAACCTGCTGCCGATGCGGAACACTCCGCCCTCCGCGCCCGACGGGGCGGTGACACGGCAGTTGCGGATCACGGAACCGTCACAGCGGAATTCCGCGGCACGGCGGCAATTCGTAAACTCACAATCTTCAATAACCAACAATGTGGAATTTGCGAAAGGTTTCGCTTGATCACGGACATCCTCTTTCAGAAACTCTTTTCCATCTTCGCGAACGATCCGGTAAGCACCGATCGTCCTCCATTTCCCATTTTCTTCAATCCGGTGTGAAAGCGCTTCCAGCGCCGCGCCGGAAGAGTTCTGGAAACGGCAGTTCTGGACCCGCAAGTTGGCGGAATCATTATTAGCGGTCCAGAAAAGCAATTGACGTTTTCCGCCATCGAATTCAAGATTTGTAACGCGGCAGCGAAAGGCGCCGTGAAAATAAAAAATATCCTTGGTAGGAGCGGTCTGCTTGATCACTGCCTTGCCGACTCCCCGGAGAACAACATCACGCTTGAAAAAAACAACATCCGATACCAGATAGGTTCCATCCGGAAAGACAATTTCACGCTGCGCCCCATCGCCGATGCCGCCGTTGTGATAACGCTGACCGACGAAAGAGAGCGAGGCATTATTGATTCTGAATGATTCCGCGGCAGCTTTCTGAATGGCGGCGGTGTCGTCGCTTATGCCGTCGCCTTTTGCCCCGAAATCCTTGACGTTGATGCTGGAACGAAAAATATGTTCGTTCAGCTCATTCGTGGAATAGGCGCCGCCGTAAACAAAAGAAGCGGAGATTGCCGCAAGGCAGAGTGCGATTACTTTGAGAAATTTCATTTCAGGTATTCCTTGATATTATAAAATGGGTTTAGATTTTTGTGGACGCGGAACCTTATTTCCACCATCTGTCCGAATCGGTTTTGACGATCGGCGGGTAAATTCCATCGGGTTTGAATTGTACTGCATGACCATCCAGGTAAAGAATACTTGACATACCGCTGTGCCTGTAATCGATACTCGCATAATTTGATGAGGAACGATGCATGAAAAAGTAAGCGTTATCAAGTTGCGGCTGACTGTTATTGACGCCGATAAGACCGTCAAACATAACACCCGTCCCGGATGGCTGGGAGATCGAGGTGATTTTGCGGCACGGCCAGCTTAATGAATTCCAGCCGAACAGCCTGGAGTTAAAAGAATAATTTCCCACATAGCAGTAATAACCGATATTCGCGTTAACCCAGAATTCGATTGAACTTGGACATTGCCAGAGTCCTACCATCTTCGATCCGACTTTAACCGGAACGCTACCTTCAAGATCGTAGCTGTTAGACTCAACTTCCGCAAAAGTCCAGCCAAAATGATCCATCGATATCGAATATATCCACGATCTGACGCCCTCGGAAGGAACGGTGTATTGAACAGGAGGCAGATAGCCGTCATTCGCTTCGGCATACATAAGCAGTATGGAGCCGACGCTCTTATGCTGACTTACACATGTTACCGCCCGTCCACGTTCCCGGGCTTTGTTAAGAGCCGGCAGCAGCATTGCCGCCAGTATGGCTATAATAGCGATTACGACCAGCAGTTCTATAAGTGTAAAATGCTTTCTTGCCGTTTTGGCCCCGTTCGTTGAGTTGTGATTACTCATCTTTCTTTACTCCTTATTTATAAATCTTTTAAATGGATTCAGCCGATATGAATTCGGTGGGAACGATGATGTTTTCCACTTTAATGTTTTTGCTGCGTGCCTGACGCACGGCGAGCGACATGCATTCGACGCCCTCCTGGAAAAACTTGATCCGCAGGTACGAAAACGCCGGGGAGAGGTTTTTCAGCGTCAGGCCGGAACAAAGCGTGGTGACCGCGAAGTCCTGACCAATTTTCAGACCAGTGGCCCGGGCTGCGTTGTAGATATCCGGTACGACCTCCGTATGGTTGAGAAAAATAAATGTGCCACACAGTTTTTTCAGCACTTTGGCAATTTCCACACGCCGGCATTTCAATATGTTCTCCGGGTTCAGATTCAGGCCTGTCCGGGCGGCGGCTTCCTTAAACATTGCCAGGCGATGGTCAAACCAGTTCTCGCCGTGGCGGGCAGCCTCGCAATCTTCGGGCGTGGCGCAGTCCGCCAGCAGGTCCATCGAAAGGACGGAGGCCTCGCGGTATCCCTTTTCCAAACCGGCACGGCAGATGTTTTCCAGCGCCTCGCTCAAGTCGAACCTGACTTGTGAACAATATTCGGTATGGTCGCTGCTCACGATATCGTTACCGATTCGGATCAGCGGCTTACTCCCGAACAATTTCGCCTGAAGTCCCTGCAACTGCCACGACGGGAAGATCACGGCGTCGTATTCCTGAAGCTGTTCCGCCTGCCGGACGATCACTTGCGGGTCGGTGCTTTCCGGCAGGAATTTGAATACCAGTTCCGCGTTCAATTCCGAGGCTCCCGCCAGCACTCCGCGGTAAAATTCGGAAAAAATCAACCCGGTCTCCGTGTTCGTCGACTCCGGGACAATATGCTCGCCGGGGTACAGCAGGACGATTTTCAATGGAATATCGGTCCGCCGGACAAAATTGCCCTTTTGCGGAACCTTCTCGATAATGCCATCATTGACCAGGATATTCAATGATTCCATGATGGTGGTCCGGCAAACCTGAAACATCTCCGCCAGGCGCCGTTCGCTCGGCAGCGCCGCGCCGGGAGAAAAATATCCACGTCGTATATGCTCGCTGAGCGTGTTACTGATTTGCACCGCCAACGTATCTTTTTTATTTTTGCTAACCTGCAGAAGACTGCTTTCGTTCATCATTGCCATATCCTTAATATACCAGACCAGACCAATCCAGTTATCATATTATAACGCAAACAATCGTTTTTGTCAACAGCCCGGAAAAATATTTCAAGATTATTTTTTTACCAATGGCATGTTATATCAAGGACAAAACAATTCAGGAAGGCTTTATGGAAAAAGCAAAAGTTCAACATAATCGCAGGCATAAGTAACACGCCTGAATTGATTCTCCCAATTCACCAATTCAGGCACGCAGTGCCGTCCAATTCAGCTGCCGCAGGCGGCGGCCAATTCACCAATTCATCTTTTTGAGCCAGGTGCCGCAGAGTTCCGGCCAGACCCGGATCTCGGGAATGGTGTCGTCCACGCCCAGGCCCAGCCCGTGGCGGCCGGACGGAAATACGTGCAGCTCAAAAGGAATGCTTTTCGCGCGCAGCGCAGCGGCGTAGTTCAGGCTGTTTTCCACCGGCACCGCCTGGTCCTCGGCAGTGTGCCAGAGGAACGACGGCGGAGTGTTGTCTTTCACCCGGCGTTCCCACGAATAGGGCAGCAGGTCCTGCGGCAGGAGATCCTGTCCGAGCAGGTTTTTGAAGGAGCCGCCGTGGTACATGTTCACGCCGCTGATGACGGGGTAGCACAGGATGGTGGCGTCGGGACGGGCCGAAACCTTGTCGGCCGCGTCGCCGTTGTCGGCCTTGACTTCGTCGAACACAATCCCGGAGCTGCAGGCGAGGTGGCCGCCGGCGGAGAAACCGAGCACGGCGATTTTGTCGCCCGCAATGTGCCATTCGGCGGCGCGGCTGCGGACGATTTTCACGGCGCGCAGCGCGTCTTCCTGTGGAGCCGGATAGCGGTACGGAGCCACACGGTAGTGCAGGACAAAGGCATGGAAGCCGAGTTCGTTGAATTTCTCCGCGACCGGTTTGCCTTCGTGGTCCGCACGGCCGCCGTAGCCGCCGCCGGGGCAGACGATGACCGCGCCGCGAACTTGATCGCCCGGCAGCAGATAGGTTTCCAGATACGGCTGAAAATCGTTCTCACCGCCGCAGGATTTGCGGTCGCTCCAAAGCATGATCTTTTCCATGATTATTTCTTGTCCTCTTTATTCTGGATCTTGGCCCAGGAGTCTTTCAGGCCCACCGAGCGGTTGAAAACTTTTTTGTCGCCGGTGCTGTCGGAATCGCAGCAGAAGTAGCCGACGCGCTCGAACTGGAAGAAGTCGCCGGGTTTGGCGTTCGCCAGGCTCGGTTCGATCAGGCATTCGACGGCCTTCAGCGAATCGGGATTCAGCAGGTCCTTGAAGTCGAGTTCGGAATCCGACGGATCTTCCAGCGTGAAAAGCGGCGCGAAAAGTCGTGCTTCGGCCTTGACCGCGTGTGCGGCGGAAACCCAGTGGATCGTGCCCTTCACCTTGCGTCCGTCCGGCGAAGTACCGCCGCGGGTGGCCGGGTCGTAAGTACAGCGCAGTTCGGTGATATTGCCGGCGGCATTCTTCACCACTTCCTCGCATTTGATGAAATATCCGTAGCGCAACCGTACTTCCTGACCGGGAGCCAGCCGGAAATACTTCTTCGGCGGTTCCTCCATGAAGTCGTCGCGTTCGATATAGAGTTCGCGGGAAAACGGCACTTTGCGGGTGCCGGCGCTTTCGTCCTCGGGATTGTTGACGGCGTCGAGTTCGTCCACCTGCCCTTCCGGGAAGTTGGTGATCACCACTTTCACCGGGTCCAGGACCGCCATGGCGCGCAGCGAACGGCGGTTCAGGTCGTCGCGCTGGAAGTGCTCGAGCAAATTCAGATCGGACATGCCGTTGTTTTTGGTGGCGCCGGTGCTTTCCACAAAGGCGCGGATCGCTTCCGGGGTATAGCCGCGGCGGCGCATTCCGCTCAGCGTCGGCATGCGCGGATCATCCCAGCCGTTGACGATATTTTCCTTGACCAGCGTCAGCAGTTTGCGCTTGCTCATGACCGTGTAGGTCAGGCCCAGCCGCGCAAACTCGATCTGCTGCGGATGGCACGGCATCTCGAGTTCGTCGAGGAACCAGTCGTAGAGCGGACGGTGGATTTCGAATTCCAGCGTGCAGATCGAATGCGTGATGCCCTCGATGGAGTCGCTGATGCAATGCGCGAAGTCGTACATCGGATAAATGCACCACGTGTCGCCGGTGCGGTAGTGGTGCTCGCGGCGGATGCGGTAAATGGCGGGGTCGCGCATGTGAATGTTCGGCGAAGTCATGTCGATTTTGGCGCGCAGCGTCTTGGCGCCGTCGGCGAATTCTCCGGCGCGCATGCGGGCAAAAAGGTCGAGGTTTTCCTCCACCGAACGGCTGCGGAAAGGGGATTCGCGCCCCGGCTCGGTCAGCGTGCCGCGGTATTCCTTGATTTCGTCTGCCGAGAGATCGCAGACGTAGGCTTTGCCGCGCTTGATCAGTTCCACCGCGCAATCATAAAGTTTCTCATAATAATCCGAGGCGAAAAACAGCTTGTCGCCCCAATCGTAGCCCAGCCAGTGAACGTCTTTCTTGATGTTTTCCACGTATTCGACGTCTTCCTTGGTCGGGTTGGTGTCGTCCATCCGCAGATGGGTGATCCCGCCGAACTCGGCGGCAATGCCGAAGTCCAGGCAAATCGCCTTTGCATGGCCGATATGCAGATAACCGTTCGGTTCGGGGGGGAAGCGGGTCACTACCTTGCCGTTATTTTTATTATTTTTGACATCATTCATCACAATCGCGCGGATGAAATCGACCGGCGCGGAGTTGGTATTTTCAGTTTCCATAATTCCAGAATTCTCCATTTAATTATAAACAAATAACATACATTCACTTAACAAAAAATCAATCGGCGGCGGTCAATTTTGAATAAATCTTCAATCGCGGCTTTAAAAATCGCCATTGACGGAGTATCTTATAGTTTGAGAAAGTATATCGCAGCGGCACGTTGCCGCACGCGGTCCAGCGGCGGATACGCTGGCTTGGCCCGCCGTAGTATAACGAAGGCGGATCGCCCACAGGGCGAAATGAAATTACAGGAAACATTTATGCGATTGATGATACTATGCCTGGCGGTGGCGCTGCTGGCGGCGGGCTGTTCCGGCAAAAAGGCCAAAGACCCGCAGCTGATCAACCTCCGGCTGACCAACGATCTGATCGAAAGTCTGGCCAAGGATGATCACAAAACCGCGCTCGCGCAGACCGTCAAACTCCGGACCGTTCTGCCGGAAAGTTCTTTCCTGAGCCAACTCGAGGAAAGTGAAATCAGCAACATTTATATCAAACAGGCCCAGCCCCTGCTGGATCGCGGCGACCTTGAAGGCACCGCCAAAGTCATCGAGCGCGGACTCAAGGACCACCCCATGAACCGCTATCTGCTGCGCTGCAAGCAACAGCTCGAGCAGTTGGGCGAGTTCCGCAAAGTCATCGGCGACACCCTCAATCCCCTTGGCGCCGCTTCGCTGCGGACGGCCATCGCCAAGCTCAAAACCTTGAGCGCGGCCTATCCCCAGAGCACCTTCGTGACCCAGCTCATCGCCGACAAGGAACAGCAGGCCGCCGCCATGGAAAAACAGGAAATCCGCCGCGCTTACGACAGTCTGATTTACGAATACCGGATTCTCTCCGAAACCGAACCCGCCCTGGCCGGCGTGCTCGCCGCCGAAATCGCGTATGAGAAAGATAATATCGAAGCTTCTCGCCAGTAGCCTGTTGTCGCTGCTGGCCCTGGGCGCTTCGGCCGCCGAACGCGACTACAGTTTCCTGCCCGACCCCGTGGCATCCTATGTCAACAACGACGGCGCCAAACGCGGCATCAGTCGCGAACAGGCCGTTCAGCTGCTGAAATCCAAGTTCACTCCCGAACAGCTCAGCATCAAGTCCGAGGGCGAGATCCGAACCGAGGTCCGAATGCTTTCCGACACCCTTTTCGAGCGTCGGGTCATGTCGCGCATGCTGCGCGAGAATAATGTCAAGCCCGACCCCGATACCATGCGCAAAGAACTCCGCCACCTCCATAACTCCCTGCCGCCCGCCGAGCGCGCCGGCATCGAGAGCCAGCTCATCCGCAAAGGCAGCAATTACGAAGATTCCCTGCGCGAAATGGTCAACGATCCCGATCAGGTGACCCGCTACGCCTTCATCCAATGGGTCAAACAGAATACCGAAAGCAAAATCGTTGTCACGGACAGGGAAGCCGAGGACTTTTACCGCGCCAATCAGGCGATGTTCCTGATCCCGGAATCCTTCACCCTCTCGCGGATTCTGCAGCCCACCAAAGCCGATGCCGACGCCCTGTACACGCGCCTGGCCCTCGGCGAAAAATTCGCCAATCTTGCCAAAGGGCGCGGCGGCAAATACGGCGAATTCAGCCGCGCCGATCTCGACGATAATATCCTGTCCATTGTCGATCCCCTGAAAGAGGGCCAATACAGCAAAGTGGTCAAACAGAACGACGGCTGGGCGATTTTTCACATGGATTCCCGGCTGAAAGCCTCATTCGTGCCCCTGGACGAAATGCGTGATTTCATCGAAAGCCAGATTCGGTTACTCAAAGTGCAAGTAGAGGTCCAGCGCATCATCCAAACCGAACGCAAAGCCTTCAAGTTCGAGTTAAATCTCTAAAGTCCAAACGCCCCGGGTCGTACCCGGGCGGGGTCCAGCGCCGAAACGCTGGCTTGCCACGCCATAGTGTAACTATTTTCTCACAATCTGGCGGAAACGCTCGCCGCGCTCCTTGTAGTTTTTGAACATATCCATGCTGGCGCAGGCCGGAGAGAGCATCACAACGTCTCCGCTGACCGCCGTGTCAGTCGCCGCCTTCACTGTCGCCTCGAAACTGTCGAAACACTCACAAGGATAAGCCTCCTGCAGCGCGCTCAAAATCTTCTCCCGGCTCTGCCCCATCAGATAAGCCTTGCGGATAAACTTCGCCCCCGGCAGCAGCTCCGCAAAATCCATGCCCTTGTCCAGTCCGCCGAGAATCAAATGCACATTATGATCCTTGCCGACCGCGTTCAATGCCGCGATCACGGCGTGCGGATTGGTCGCCTTGGAGTCGTTGATGAACACCACGCCGCCGCGCTCCGCCACCACTTCCAGACGGTGCTCGCCGGGCGAAAACGACTTCATCGCCGCCCGGATTTCCTCGCCGAATAACGCCTCGTTACCGCAGGCGCAACGCACCAGTTCCAGCGCCGCCAGCAGATTTTCGCGGTTATGCGCGCCCTTCAACTTCGTCTCACTCAAACGGATAATCAACCGCCCATCCAGCTCGATCCGATCGCCGTCCGGCGAAACGATCCGGTTGCCGTCCGCAGGAAGCGTCAATAACCCACGCAAAGGCGATTTTAACAGCGATTCGCCCAGTATCCGGTGCTGGACCGGGACATTGGCGAAAATGCGGTTCTTGACCGCCGCATACTCTTCCATGCTGCCATGATAACGGTCCAGATGGTCCGAAGCCAGGTTCAGCACCACCGCCGCCTCCGGCGCAAAATCCCGCGCCAACTCCAGCTGAAACGAACTGACCTCCACCACCGCAAACGGCACTTCCCGCTTTCCGGTGATGATCTCGGCTGTGAGTTCGCTCCAGCCGTTGCCGATATTGCCGGCGCTGACCGCGTTCAACCCCAGCCCGCACAACAGATGCACCGTGAGCTCGGTAGTAGTAGTTTTGCCGTTAGTACCGGTAATCGCCAGAATCCGCCCCGGAAAATGCCGCGCCGCGAACTCCAGCTCACTAATCATCTCAACCCCGCTGGCCGCGGCCGCCTGATAAAGCGGCGACTTCGGCGGAATCCCCGGACTGACGACAATCAACCCGCACGCCCTCAACGCCTCCACCTCAAACGCCCCATCCTCAAAAAAACAAACCTCGCCACCCAAAGCCCCCGCCAACGCCTCGGCCGACCGCCCACTGACCCCTTTTCCCAAAACCGCAAATTTCATAAAAACCACTCTCTTTTTTAAATCACAAAAAAAGAGAAGAAATCAACCAATCTCTTCTCTCTTAACTCTTAACTCTTAACTCTTAACTCTTTTCTACTTGTCCCCGTCGAATAACTTCTGCTTCCCGTCACTACCCTTGCCCTGAGTTTTTTCCTTGAGGCGTTTTTCGCGCTCATACTCCTGCTTCTGCCGCTTCAAAACCTCCAACCGCTCCAACTTAGGCTTAGGTGGCTCCTTCTCCAAAAACTTCTTAAAATTCGCCAACCCAGTTTCAAATCTCTTTTTATTTTCGATTTTCTTGGGCGAATCTGCAGCTTGGAATCCGAGGTCATTTGTCCGCTTTGTTTTGTAGAAAAAGGAAATAAAATCATCTACTTTTTTGAACCAGCTCAATTCAATTTCCGAATCCAGTTCCAGAAATTGATAATTCATCAATTTCACCAAATCATCATGAAGAGAAGAGTATTTCATATATGAAGGGGTAGCAAAATTTTCCAGATCCTTTTCGGCAATGGACACAAGGTTTTCATAGAATTTTTCAACTATTTCCGGTGAAACGGCATTTCCCATTGGCGGCTCTTTGGTAATTACTGTTTTTTTAGTCTGAACAGTAACTTGCTTGGGTTGAGGTTGAGTCGTTTTTTTCTGTGTTGCCTGACTCCAGACGGATAATGTCAGCGCCAGACAACAAAGCATCAAGATAGTCTTCATAGACGCTACTCCGTTCTGATATTGATGATTTTTACTCTTCCGTTGGACTCTATCACACCCTTAACTCGATATTTCCGTTGAGCAAGAATTTCGTCCGCAATCGTATTTTTCCCGGAATCCATATTGATTTTTCCCAGCTGGGAGTCAATATTAACAGGACCTTGAAGATTCCCTGTGGAGTTGTAATAGGATTTAGAAATTGTAATTACCGACCCATCTGGATTTCCGACGTTCTTGATTGCCTGGGCGAGAACGATCAATTCAAAGGATTGCAACCCGGAATATACATCGGTAAGATTGATGATTTTTCCGATAATTTCTTCCTTTGCTGCTTTTGTAAGGCCTGTTTTTAATTTAGCAAGATCCGTGCAATCAACACCAAGCGAATCTTTTTTAGCTGCCAGTCTGGCGCGGGTAATAAACTCAGTCGAATTGGTATTGATATAATTCGCAATGTCAGTTATTTCATTTGATGAATCATCAAAAGTATTTGTTCCGATAAGTTCGTTGAAATTACGACTTTTATCCGTAAGATTCAAAGAAGTATTCCCTTTCAAGTCACGAAAGGTCAAAAGCGCCTTGAGTAATTCTTTTTCACCATTTTTAAGATTTACTTTCATCGGAGATTGGGCAAATTGTGTCATTTTGATCTGGTCGAGGATATTGGCATCGCCGTCTTCATATTTGCCTCCGCCGGGGATGAAATATTTGCTTCCAATGGCAATTGCATCAACAGCCTTGTCTTTATCATAATTCAAAAGATTAATGGTCTGCCATTTTTTGCCGCGATGGATAAAACCGAGCTCCCAGGGCGACTGCATAGGTGCATTCCGAATATAAGCGGTGGAAAGATGACTGCTTCCATTGGAAGCAGGATCCGTAACAGTTTCCAGATCCCGGTCGTCACCAACAACAGACGGATCACTTTTATCGTTTATCTGGCCAATATTGCTTGCAGTAGTGTAGTCATTCGTTTCAATATTCCAGTCATCCGGGTTAAGATTTTGTCTCGGGTCCTCTGTCTGTACGGAAAATGTATGAATGGTGGTAGGATCTGCAGTTAAGTCATTAACAGTGGCACCCGGACTAGGTTTATTAGCCGTTATGGTATATTCTATTTTCCCATCCGTTGAGTTTTTAGCTGTAAATTTTAATTCTTTATCAATTTTAGCATAATCAACATTTCCGGTGTCATACTCCAAAATGGCATTGGTGATCTTCAAAGTAAATTTTAAAGTAAAATCACATTTTCCTGGTAAAGCATCATAATCAGTATTAGTTGCGGTGGCTGTCAATTTTATTTCAGTTTCGCTGCCGAGGTCAATGAGGGGAACGGGTTCATCTGCTTCCCGCGGGAAAACAAAATAACCGTCATTAATCATTTCCCAGTCTTTCGTGCCGTCTGCTTCCAATATGAATTTCCCGCCACTTGGCAGACTGAAAGTGTGCGATTTCGGGGTTTCTCCATCCAAAGCGATTACAAAAGCTTCGTCGCTCAATTCACAAAGCAATTTAACTTTGGGGGATTTGCCTATGATATCCGAATTGTTTATATCTTTATAAATATTGATGATTTCCGCACGCAAGCCAGCTGTGGAAAAAGAAGCGGTTGCAGTTCTGGTATATTCTATGACCTGAGGAGAGGCCGAAATTTCAATCGCGCCGGTTGTAATACTCAAACCTTGATAAGATGTTGTAATCTGGAATTCATTCAAATAGGGAGTTCTTTCATTACCAGTATACTCAGGGATATGGCTGCTCAATCCCCAGCTCCCAGGAGTGCCTTCTCCGGATAAATTACCCGGTGGTACATTGGATGTCGGAATATTGTTTGAATCACAATAATCGATCAAGTTGGCCGCAATCTGGCGTCTCCATTTTGCTATTTTTTCTTCATCACTTGCTCCTTGAAAAGTACAAAGTGCGGCTAATGAAGGATCAATTCCGCCGCCGGCTGCAGAGCTCTGATAACCGAAAGCGGCCAGCCAGGGAATTCCGGCACCAAAAACAGTATTTGCATTACTACCGTTATTACCGTCGATTATATTTGTTATAGCGGTTTGAATTTTTCCTTCATCGTCTTTCCATTTATTAATATCCGCGGTTAAATCAATTGTCGGCGCATCGGTTTTACCGGGGTCCATTAGGATATATTTGTCAACGGTTTGGTCTTCGCCGCTGACGACTTCGGTTTTTTCCCAGCGATTTTTGGTATTGGACGTTAATTCGTTGCCGGTATCACCCTTGCCGTCCTTTTTCGAATCGATGAAGCCGGGCAGGTAAAACCGGTGTATTTCATGGTTATTGGTACCGTACTTCATGGAATAGCTTTCATTTTTCTTCGTATTGCCGAATGTAAAAAGCCGTTTGGCAATTGTTCGGAAATCAGCTACCTGTGAAGCCTGAATAGTATTTGCCTTAATAGCAGTAGTTACGAATTCATCAAAGGAATTCCAGCCACTGTCGGGCATTTTATTGTCTGGATCAACAGCAGGAACAGTGTTTGAGGCGAAATTCATGAATTTTGCGTTTGAACCCGTCAAATCCAAATAGGAACTGGTATTTTTTATATCCTGGGCACTTATTTCATCTATATCGATTCCGACCCGCTTTTCAGGCGGGGTGGTGGCTCCTTCATCTACATTTTTTTTCACCAGATCGGACGGATTGATCTGACTGCCGGAAGAGGGGATCAAGACAAAGGCGGTTCTGCCGATCACACGGTAAATCGGATCCGAAGAACTCCTTTCACCAACTTTGACTCGATGCAGTTCCCAACGGATATGATCATAGACATCTTTCATTTGATCATATAAATCAGTGTCACCATCCAGATCACTTGCGGAAGAGGGATTCCATAGAAAAAGATATTTTGCAATATTGCCATCATAATATTCAACAGTAGTAAGTGCACTTAGGCCATCTTTGGGAATATCACTATTACCGGGAACATTTGATGATATATTATAGCTATAATGAATATTGGGCATAAAGCTGTATGGCATAGCGGTGGAGATTTCCGGTCTGCCTTCCTGAATGGCCCAGATGACTTTTTCGATGGTTGACATGGCCATCTGATCGGCCGAGATACCAGCAGCACCATAGGCCGAGGCGCGCTGATCGAAAATCGACGAGTTCATGAATGCGAGGGCCATCGCAATCAATAAAGCAAGTATACCCAACACATACAGAAGGGCAACACCTTGTTCTTTTTTATCATATGTCATCATAAATTACCCGAATATTAGGTTTACATTTTTGTGTTCAAGTAGAATGTACGGCTGAAATGTTTCAATTTCGTATCCAGAATCTTTTTGGCTGCCCGTTCGTCTCTGAATGTGGAGGCGTTCCAATCATAATAACTCATCAATGAGTTCCAATCCTTGGCACTTAACATATAAAGGTCAACTTTGATCATATCCGGTAAAGGGTGCCCCATCTGCAGGAGTTCGATATCAACTTCGGCGCCGCCCGAATTGGGGTTCGGATACTTATATATCTTGTCTGATGAACTATCCTCAGGAGGCCAAACCAGATAACTGCTATCTGCAGGAGTCGTGCTGTCTGTGTCAGTTGAAAATTCCTTGCGGATATCTGCGTTAGTAATACTTGTTTTGTTTATATCAAACATTTTCAGCTTCTTGAAACGATTGGTTCCATTGTAAGTATCGAACTTGATACAGGAAATATTCATCCGGTAAACGCGGTCGACTACACTTTCAAATTTAGCGGAACTGTTGTCTCCGAAAACCAAATGAATTCTGTTACGATTGACAGAAGTGGCCATAGGATCGACTGGCTGAGTTGCTCCTTCTACAATAGGGTTTCCTGAACCGTCAACCATGGGAAAGGTTTCAGCATCATGTGGGTGCCTGGTTGAAGCTCTTGAAATTTCTTTTGTCGAATCGGCATAGGTAATGCTACGGATGATTCTGCCGCCGAATAAATTCTCCGTTGAGAGAGAAGTAATTGAACCGTTTTTTGTATGATATCTGGTATCTGCTTTATTGCTTGAATCTGTTCCTATAGGCAAAAATGAATAACGAATTTCGCATAGTGGTAAGGTTGCACTCGATGGTCTACTGCTTGGATTTGCCATAAAACATAACAGGGGGACATAATCTCTCATTGGGTGTCCACTCTTGTCTTCCAGTGCGATATCTTTAATATATCTTTCGGGAATAAAATCTTTGTCATAGAATTTTTCAATATTATTTCGATATTTCAAGGGTCTAAATGGTGATTGATTAGAGGTAAGATCAATAGGATAAAAGGAAAAGGCAAAAGGATATGTGCCGCTTGACGAGATTTCATTATTATAGACAATGGATTTCAAATCATTTTCCATCAGGTCAAAAATGGCACGTACATCGGCGTACATTTCATTATAACTGTTGGATGTTGTCGTCAATTGCTGGGCTCCATTGAAAAAACGTAAGACGACAAGACAGATAATCATGAAAACCGCCAATGCGGAGATAATTTCTATCAATGTATAGTTTAATTTATTTCTTTTGCTTTTTTTCATTTATTTACCCGGGCAATTTTCACATTTTCTTGGGATTGGTAATGGTAAATTGATAATAGCGTACTTCACGTTCATGATATGGCACATTAATGGGCCAACTGACTTCAAAATTCAAAATGACGGCTTTATCATAACTTACAAGGGTTCCTAAAGATGTATCTCCGGATTGATAAGTCGGCCGCATTTGAGTTTTCCAGACCAAGACCTGGGCTGTCAGGTCAATACGGTTGAAGTTACTATCGCCTTTGACCAGATAGAACATGACGTATCTGGTTGGATTGGAGCCAATAGCGCTTGGTAATTCCGGTTGAAATAAATTCAGTTGAGGCTTCATCCTGATTGGCGGGGATGAAGATGAAGAGTAGGGTGACGATGTAGTTAAATCCTGGCTGAGATCATAGCGAACATCATTATCTATATCATTATCGAGAATGGCTTTCACTTTTTCTCTTAACTTATTCAGAAAAAAATTACCATTCAAATAATTATTGTCTTTATTATCTATTGCCTTTATGACTTCTTCCCGCAACTTACGGCCAGACTCCAAATCATTTTCTTCAAAAAACAGATCACGGGTATTGCTAAAATATGTACCATACTGGGCAATTGCATCTGTTGAAGAAGATGGAATTGAATCGGCAAATAATATTGTATACCAGTATTCGCCATCCAGTTGAGTACGTGGCGTGGAAGTACTGATCAATGGTGTATTGGCCCAACTGGTATAATGGGCGGATATGTCGCCGATCATGTCGGATACAATCCCCTCGGTCTGGCTGTTGCGGACGATTTTTACGGCAACAGGAAATATGCCGAGAATACTGGAAAATCCAATAGCAAGTATCCCGATTGCCAGGATTATCTCAACCATATTGAAATAAAACTTATTCTGCTTCAGGCTGCGCATAGCTGATCCTTGTTCGTCCTGTGAATTTATTGATTTTTATACACCAGCGATGAAACGCCAGTTTGGATGTGTTTATGCGGTTTCCGGGGCTGGTACTTTGAGTTTTACTCCAGTTCGTTACACCTAGGTCTTTCATATCCGGATCGCCATCGTTCTTGGCATTGGGGACTGCTGTATATACTTGAATCATCACGTCGTCGTTCTCGGACAAGCGGCCATTGGGGGAAAAAACAATTCCAGTACAGTTCTGGGCCCCACTCGAAAATATCTGAACATTCTGAATCGATTGCGTCGAATAATCGGTTCCAGTGGCAAAAGCCGCTTTATCTTCCCCAGTGATGAAATTAGCACAAGTTCTGGCAGGAAGTCCCACCCAATCATAACCTTCAATCCAACCGGCCCATGTGTACTCCACTGGAGATTGACTTGTCTTTTCGACAAAACACAGTCTCATTCTGTTACAAAAGAACGGGAACAAATTGCTAGTACTTGTAGTATGACTGCTGGGATCGGGAAGAATGAGTGCGACAAGACGGTTTTGGGAGACTGCTACAGAGCGTGCCAGATTCACTTGCGAACTGACAATCGATACCGCGCCATTCAGACCTCGTTTGCCGGTTATTGCTGAAATCGAGGCACTGCCAATACCAAAAACTAAAACCAGTAACCCCAGAACCATCAGGATTTCCACCAAAGTGTATGACCTGCGTCTGATTTGTTTCTTACGGTTCATGGCAAAAACCTCATTTGGTGTTGCTTACTTTCTTCAAATTCGCTGGCCAGATATTGTCTTGATTGTCTTTATGGCCAGCATTTGTTGCATTATACTTCCGATCGTGACCGGCCGAGAATAAATCATAGGAAGCTTGATTGGTATCGCCGGGGCATTTATAATAAATGACAGGTACTTTGATTTTAGGGTTACTACCACTGTCGATATTATCTGGCCTTGTAACGACTGATGTTTTATAACCGTCCGGCACGATCAATACGTCGTGATTAGTGCTGCCAAGCTTGATTTGCCCATCGGCAATTGCTGATTTTATTAACGATGAAGGGAGCAGAGAGTAGAAGTCCGCACCAAAAATTAAATGGCCTGACTTGAGCACGTCTGGAGATTTAGCAAAACTGACTGTTTGCTTGCCTGTGTTTGGTACACCCTGGCAAATGGCTACAGCGAGAAGTTCTCCATCGGTTTGCGGGTAGTAACCGTGTTTGGTTTTGAAGGCTTCGAGGGCGCCTTGGATCGCACTCAGGTTTCCTTCGGTGACCGAGCGGGCTTTGGAATTTTGAATGCCATTGTAGGCGCCGATGCTCAGGCCTACCAGGACCAACAGGATCGCGATCACGGCCAGCATTTCGACCATGGTGAAATAATAAGCCCGGCAAACCAGCCGGGGTTTTGCCCTTTTCAGCAGTCTCATATGGTTCTTCTCCATAGTATGTATACGTTTTCTAATGCTAGTATATCACGGTCAATTATTAAAGTCAAGCAATTGTCCGTTTGTTCGTGAAATTTTTATTGAAAATTATGCACGCTCCGGCTGAGCACAAGCAATTAAATATTATTTATGATCAAAATGTAATATTCATTATCAATGAAGAAAAATATCATTACTTCGGGATGATATAGTCAATAATATTGAATGGTCATCGGGGCGGAAACCGCTGGTTATGAAGGAGAAAAATCAGGGAAAGTCGATTTGATTGAGTTCGGGCCCGCAATCTTATGACTTCCCATACTTCCGGAAATGGGGTTTGGCGGGGAGGGCATGAGAAAGATTTTGCAGTGGGAATGTGTGGAAAAATGTTGCAAAAGGACGGAAAACATGCTATACTATAGAACATCGGAACCGGAACACAGCGTTGAGTCCGGAGCCATGGAAAGGAAGAGTAATTATGGCATTGATACAGAAAAAATATGAATTTATGAACAGTGATGGATTGTCTCCGCACAAGTTCCTGATTTGTCCGCAGTGCCGCGAGTATATCACTCAGATAGACATTGAGAACTTCTCTGCCTGTCCGTTCTGCAATTTCCGGCTGAACCGCAACAACGAATTGGAAGATTTCGTGTTGCAGCCGCTGGTGGAGCGCTGGGCGGAACAGTACAATGGCGGTATACGTTTCCGCTGAGCTGCATTGCGCTGATAAATCGCTTGTTTACCCGATTGTTTTCTCTGACCGTTAAGCGGGCAGCGTTTTGTTGTGTCCGGATGCGGAACAACAGGGAACACCCTTTCGCTCAATGTTGAAAAAACGGTTTCACGGTTTTTCAACCTCGCTTTCGGGCGAGTGGTGATTATTTTGGATAGCGCCGCTGCGCGGCTTACTTTTCGTTTCGCCCTTCAGGCGAGCAGCGCTATCCGCGCGCTGCATTGCGTCCGGGTAGCACCCGGTGGCGAATTTCTTTTTCAATTCGTAATTCGTAATTTTTAATTCGTAATTACTTTAAATGTAAGGATTTGTTTGTTTTTCGCGTTCGATGGTGGTGTGTGGGCCGTGGCCGGGATACACCTTCAAATCGGCGGGCAATGTCATGAGTTGCTCGGCAATCGAATTCATGAGGCGCTGGTGATTGCCGCCCGGCAGGTCGGTGCGGCCGACCGAACCCGCAAACAGCGTATCACCCGAAAACAACGCTGGAAATTGTTTGAAATAGAAACAAACCCCGCCCGGGGTGTGTCCCGGGGTCTCGATAATATCGAAGTCGGCCGATTGATAGGCCGTGTCCGGTTGCGGCAGGTCCGAGGCCGGAGGCAGCCACGGCGGCAGCGCATTGGCCGGGCTGAAATACAGATCGTGGTCGCGTTCATGCAGATAGACGGTTCGGATACCGAGCTTTTTGGCGGTTTCGCCCACTGCGCCGATGTGGTCGATGTGCGCGTGCGTCAGCAGGATCACCCGGTTCGTACAGTTAAAGCTCTGGGCCAGTTGAACGATGTTGTCAGCGTCGCCACCCGGATCAATGATGTACAGCGTCTGTCCCACGGGCACCAGATAGCAGTTGACTTCCAGCATTCCGACGGGTTCTGTGATGAAATCAGCCATGAGTCCGTCCCGTTTATCGCCGGTTGCCGAAGATTCGGAGCAGCATGATGAAAAGGTTGATGAAGTCGAGATAGAGGCTGAGGGCGCCGAGAATGGCCATTTTGCCGACGCTTTCGCGGTCGCTGGAACTGTCCATCGAAACGCTCATGTTCTTGATCTTCTGCGCATCGTAGGCCGTCAGGCCGGTGAAAATGATGATTCCGATGATGGAAATCGCCCATTCCAGGCCGGAACTTCTGAGGAAGATATTCACCACTGAGGCGACGATGAGGCCGAGCAGGGCCATGAGGAAGAGGGCTCCCAGGCTGGTCAGGTCGCGCTTGGTGACGAAGCCGTAGACGCACATGCCGCCGAACATACAGGCGGTAATCAGGAAGGTGGAGGCGAGGCTCGCCGGAGTGTAGGCCACCAGAATCAGCGAAAGGGTTATGCCGCTGACGATGGAGTAGATGATGAACAGAACTCCCGCGACCGCGGCGCTGATACGGTTGATTCCCCAGGAAATTCCGAACACCAGGCCGAGTTCGACGAGGAGCAGAACGATGACCAGGCCACTGTTGCTCCGGATCGCTTTCAACGCGGTGTCGGAGGTGAGGATGAACCACGAGGCCAGCGCGGTCAGCAGCAAGCCGCCGCACATCCAGCCGTAGACCTGATTGATGAAACTGACGGTGACGGCTTCGTTGCGCCGGGTGCCGAGTTCGCGGTATTCTTCGCGATAGTTATCGAAGTTGGACATTAAAAATTTCTCCTGTTTTAGTTGGCAATCATACTATTAAGATATATATTATTGCCGAAAAAGCAATCTGTTGTGGAGAAAAATATGCGTCTAATTTTATCATTGGCCCTCTGTATGGCCTTTCTGCTCCCGTGCCGCGGCGACGATGCAGCGCCGGATGATGATCAGGCCAAGTATCGTGCGCTGGCGACTTTTGCGGCTGTGCTGGAAATGGTTCACGGCCGCTACATCGACTCCGACAAGGTTTCTTATGAGCGGCTGATTCAGGCGGCAATCAAGGGCATGATGCAGGACCTGGACAACTACACCGGGTACGAGAGCCGGGAACAGCACGAGGAGAGCGTCCGGGTGCTGGGTGGCGAAACGGTCGGCGTCGGGATCGTGGTCAACAAGCGCCGCGGCGAACCGCTGGAAGTCATCACTCCGCTGGAGGGCTCGCCCGCCGAGGCCGCCGGCATCAAAGCCGGGGCGCTGATCCTGAAAATCAACGATACCGAGACCAGAAACATCACGCTGCAGGATTGCCTGAAGCTGATTCAGGGCAAACCGGACACTGCGGTGGAGCTGACGATACAGAACCGTGGCGACGAGAAGCCGTCTTCGGTGACGCTGAGCCGCAAAAACATCGCTTACGGGTCGATTCCGCCGCATGGCGCGAAAATAGTCGAAGGCGATATCGGCTATATCCGGATCACGGTTTTCAATTCCAACACCGCCAAGGACTTCGACCGGGCGCTGCGCAAGCTGAAAAGGACCGACGGCGGGCTCAAATCGCTGATCATCGACATGCGCAACAACCCCGGGGGGCTGCTCAATGCCGCCGTTGACCTCTCCAGCCGGTTCCTGAAGCCGGATTCGGTGATTCTCTATACATCCTCGCGGGAAGCGGGCAGCGAGGAAGCCATCAAATCCTACGAGGTCAAAAACGGGGTCGACCCGAACGTCAAGGTCGTGATCCTGATCAATGAATTCAGCGCATCGGCCGCGGAGATTTTCACCGGGGCGCTGATGGACAATAAACGCGCGGTCAGCATCGGTGCCCGGAGCTTCGGCAAAGCCACGGTGCAGAACATTCAGGAACTGCCGGACGGTTCCGCCATCCGGCTGACCATCGGCAAATACCTGACGCCGTCCAAAAAGCCCATTCAGGGAATCGGCATCACCCCGGATATCACCGTGACGGTGCCGCCCGCCGAAAAGGTGGCGCTCTACTCGCAGCTGGCGATTTACCCCGGCGTGGTCAAGCCGGATATGCCGGACGCGCTTACCGATGAAGCCCTGGCAAAAGCCGTGGAAGAGCTGAAAAAGCCCTGATCACAGGGGGAGCGGGATTTTCACACTGCCGCTGGGGAGAAGGTAGTATTCGAGCTGCCAGCCGTTTTTGCCGGTCTTGGTTAAATTCCTGAGCTCATTGAGGGCGACGGATTTCACGTGACCGTCAACAAAGAGAACGTTTGAGCGGCTGGAGTGCCGCGCCGAAATCGGCTGTCCGTAACCCGCGTTGATCTGATAATACTGCGGATCGGTCAAACTCCGGCCCGAGTCCGCCAGCAGCGGCACTTCGCTCGGCGAACCGAGTTCCAGTGTCGATGCGCCCCAGCTCCGGTTAAGCGTGACTTTGTTTTCCAGCCGGTAGCCGACGTGTTCATTGGTCACCAGCATGCCGTAGGTGATGCGGAAGTCGGTCAGGTGGGCCGGTTCGCCGGCGGGGCAGAGGAGGACCGTTTTCTTGCGGCTGTCCGTCGGGGTAATCCAGGCATTGAATTCATCTGCGCCGATGTCCGGGATGTAGCCGGTTCTGGCCATGCGGTAGGTCCAGATATCGGATTGATCGGCATTGAGGCCCCAGGGCAGGCTGCTGACGTTGCTGTCGGCATAGGAAATCACGGAATAGCCCATCTGCTTGAGGTTGCCGAGGCATTTGGCGGATTGCGCGGCGGCGCGCGCCTTTGACAACGCAGGGAGCAGCATGGCGGCAAGAATGGCGATGATGGCGATCACGACGAGGAGTTCAATGAGGGTGAAAAACTTGCATGTGTTATTTCTGTAATTCATATTGTGTTCCTTTCTGTTGATGTTATTTCAGGTGTTCTTTGACACGTTCAATCCATTGTTCGGCGAGTGCCGGGTCGTGGGTGGTGGCCAGCACCTTCTGCAGGGCCTCGGCTTTCAGCTTGGGGTCGGCCAGTTCGAGTATCCGCCAGTCCTGCAGGCCGCGGAACCAGGCTTCCTGGCGGACACTGCTCTGCGGTCCGCGGCTGCCCTCGTAGATGACGGCGAAATCGCTGCGATCGCTGTCGGTGTCGTCCCAGGTGGATTTGCCGGGGCCGATGCCGATATCGTCGTAGCTCCAGTAACCCGCTCCGACGGCTCCCCGTTGAAGCGCCCGCCACAGCATCAGCCGGTAAATGTTGTACGGCGCACTGGTGCGGTTGCTGACCGAGTAAAACATGCGCAGCTGCGGTTCGCGGCCCTGTTTGATCGTCGCTATTTGCTCCCCGGACGCGCCGAACGTCGGCATCCAGAGGTCGACATACGGATTCAGCAGTTCCAGCGTTTTGAGCTGGCTCTTGATATAAAATGTGCAGAAAATGTGTTGTTCGGGCGCATATTTCTTGATCCACTGGTAAACGGGCAGGAATTTGGCGGTTTCGACCGGGTCAAGGGGTTCGTCGAGGATATACCAGGCGATGGCGCTCTCCGGAATGCCGCGGCGGCGCAGGAATTCCTGGAAATCGCTCATCGATTTGGCGAAATTGCGCTCCGCAACTTCTGCCGACTTCGACAGCCCGAGGTCGTACTGCAGCCACTTGGCGGTGATCAGGAACATCTGGTGCTGCGTGCCGAAGGCCTCGATGAACGGATCGAAGCCGGAATAATCGGGCGTGCCGGTCAATTCGCCATTGGCGTCGGCCTTGCGGTTGAAGCCGTGGCGCGAATTGACGATATGGACGTTGGTGCCGTAGGCCTTCTGCTGCCGGAACACCTCTTTGCGGTAGGCCTCGCTCTGGCCGACGCCGCTGACCGCGTAGAGGCCGTAATAAGCGAAGTTCAGCGAATACGGCACATTTTCCGTGGACATTGCGGTCTGCTTGACGGTCACGCGGACGGGGATTTCGCCGGCCCATTCGGGGTCGACGGTCGGCAGCAGCCGCAGCTTGAATTCCCATTCGCCGGGCGTCAGCTTAGAGGCATCTACGGAGAGATAAAGCACTTCGTTTTCGCCCGGGCGGCTGTCGAGCACGTCGTGGATATCGACTTCCGGCAGGGCGTCGCGCTGGGTGGCGCCGGTGCGCATTTTGGTCTCGACCAGGCGGCGGACGGTGATGCAGTCCTCCGGGAAAAGTTTCGAGGTTTTCTCGCCTTTGAGCACCGGCGCGGTCGCCACTGCACGGAAGCGGATCGCTTTTGAACCGGCATTGGCGATGCCGACGGCCAGCGTGACGACTTCATTGCGAAGCGCGGTCAGGCGGAATTCCTGCTTGAAATCGCCCACCTGCGGCAGGAAATCGGCGCGCGGCGGCTGATACGCGTTTACCTGCCAGAATTGAAATGCATTCGACCGGTACTGGCTGCTGATCAGCTCGCGGCTGACGGCGCTCAGTTTGTCGCAGAACTGCTGATAAGTGGCGGCATTGGTGATCCGGGCCGCCTGCTGGCGTAGGGCGTCGACCGCTTGTTTTCGGGCGGGATCGTCCGGCAACTCCTGCAATGCGCGCTCGGCCCCGGCGCGGTAGCTTCCGACGATGAATTCCGGGAAGCGGTCGCGCTGGTGAAAGGACCCGCCGAGGGGTTCCAAACTCTGGTATTTGTCCGGTCCGGCGGCGGAAACGCGCCCGATGTTGATCGCCAGGCGGTCGCCCTCCCGGAGTTCCGGCAAATCGAGCGAGGAAACGGGGATTTCGATCTCGGCGGTGTAGCCGTTTTTCTGCTGTGATATTGCCACCGGCCACGGGAAACTGTAGTCTCCGGCATTGGCCAACCCCTGATTCGACACGGTCCGGCCGAAGGGGTCAAACGCGAAATGGTAATAGAGGCTTTCCGAGGTCTTTGGCGCCACAAACAGTTCGATGGTTTCGTAGTCGAAATTGAGCGAAGCGCCCGCCTTGGCTTGATCCGGTTTCTGCGGAGTGGCGACCTCAAAGGCCAGATAGATTTTTTTGCCGTCGGTAAATGCCGCGAAACGGGTCGCCGGGTTGGCGGTGCCGGCTGCGTTCATCGGCTGCAGCAGATGGCTGGGGAATTGCCGGTAACAGCTCTCATTGAGCTTACCGTCGATCTGCGGCGGCGCGGTTTTCAGCAGCGGCAGTTCGTAAACTCCGGCGTTCAGCTGCAACAGCAGGATGAGAAGTATCGGGAGAAGTGAAAGATGTTTCATACGATTTTACCTTATGTTTAAATTTGCTATATCTACTAAAAGCTCATTTAGATCAATTCTATAATTTCTTCATTCAGTCAAGTGTTCTGGTTGTCGATTGCTGGATAATCAGTTGAGCGTCCAGTTTGAGTGCACCGTTAAACGGGGTCTGACGGATATCCGCCAGCAGCCGCTGGACCGCGGCGGTGGCCAGTCCGGCGGAATCGACCCGGATCGCGGTCACGGTCGGGCTCGTGAGATTGGAAATCCGGAGCCTGCCGCCCAACAGCAGATCGGTCAGCATGACATAGCCGAAATCGGCGGGCGCACTGAGGTTAAGCTCCTTCATCGCCGCGCTCAGTTCGGCAATATCCCAGTTGTTGCAGAAAAAGACCGTGTCCTGACCGGTTTCCTGCTCCAGCAGCTTCCGGAACTCGGCCTGACGGTTTGGCACGCCTTCGCTCAATGCGGCCATTTTAAACCCCATGCCATTCTGCTTTGCCGCTTCCTGCAGTATGCCGGCGTTCTCTCCGACAATGGGCAGGATCTCCCGGTCATTGCAATAAACAATTTTGCGATAACCTTGCCGGGCCAGATGGACGACACAGTCGCAAAGCGCAGTGGAATAATCGGTTTTGATGACCGGAAAACTGGATGTTTCGGGGTCATTTACGGTACGTTCGAGGAAAACCAGCGGCATTCCGCGCGAAAGGACCTCGGCCAGCGGTGCGGCACACCCCTCCGCGATGGCGCTCGGCTCCCAGAGAATGCCGTCGACATTCCAGTCGAGCATCGAATACAGCGCCTCCGCCTCCCGCCCCGAAGCGGGGCTGCCGGTGAACTGCAGCAGCAATTTATACCCCTCAAGATGCGCCGAATGCTCGATGGTGTCGATGGTTTCCGGCGCATTCCACGGGAGAATCAGCCCGATCAACTGGCTGTTATTGCTGCGCAGCGCGCGGGAAAGCTTGCTCGGACGGTAATTCATTTCCTCGGCAATCTGGCGGATCATCTCGATTTTCTGCGGCGCGATGCGGATGGAGTTCTGCTGCGGATTGAGCGCCTGGGAAACCGCTGCCCGGGACACGCCGGCACGCTTGGCGATATCCGAAATTTTCACTTTTGAACCGAGCTGCATATACAATATTCCTGAGGTTATAAATTCATGATAATTCGATTTATCATTATATATTATACCCATATTTAGAAAAAAAGCAATACTGCAACAAGAAAAAGTCGCTATTTTCTTTTTTGGCATTCTGAGAAGTTCGGCGAAGTAATTTTTAATGGGACGGATGTGACAAATGAGGCATATGGGAGATTGATTCCAGAACCTGTTAACGGCTTCCCATAAGTCTCAGAGGGTTCCATTAATTCGGTTTTGCGGATCAGCAGATTTCCCGTCACCAGTATATTACCTCAAATTCAGCTTGATGGCAACTTTTTTCGTTTGGGGTATTGACATTGCCCGGATCGGTTGTATAATCATAGTAGATCAAGTCTGTCAGGGTACAAACCCGAGTGAAGAAACTCACAACCATACGCTTAGTTGCGTGACAGACGGGAAGGAGAGCCGTTCCGAGGCCAGAGAGGTTGAAGATGTAGAGCGATGTTTGGAGGCCTACGGAACATTAAAAAAGCTCTCCTTCCTTTTCATTTCTACCCATATGAATTCCCCCGCAAATAGCATTTTGGCCTGCACCTGACGGATGCTGCCTGACTAAATGGAACATTTCCCGCAGGGGCAAGGGGCGGCAGTCGCCGGACGCGAATCGGAAACTCGCGGATCTCCTTTTGACAAGTATCGAGGGCCTCTTCTCCGGTTTGCGCCATAAACTCTTCCTCGGAAAAAGTGCGAAAATAAGCCGTATTTTTGCCTCTTCTCCGGTTTGCGCCATAACTCAGAGCTCCTTTTGAGTACGAAGGGAT